>JBFMFB010000005.1:0-93765 GCA_040752115.1 Pseudomonadota bacterium
GACCGCTTTTTTTATTTTCTGCTGCTTTGCTCGCGCGTGAGGCATGACAGAATCCTTCGACAACCGTACCGCCCTCGACCCCGCCCGCAGCGTCGTGATCGAGGCCTGTGCCGGCAGCGGCAAGACCTGGCTGTTGGTATCCCGCATCGTGCGGCTGCTTCTGGCGGGCGCCGAGCCTTCCGAAATCCTGGCGATCACTTTCACGCGCAAGGCGGCGCAGGAAATGGAATCGCGCCTGCGCGAATGGCTGCGCCTCCTGGCGGTGGGGACGGATGCGGAAGTTCGGCGCTTTTTGCAGGAGCGGGCGCTGTCCGGGGAGGAAATCGAGGCGGCGCTGCCGCGCGCGCGCCAGTTGTACGAAACTGTCCTTTCCGCGCAGCCCGCGCTCACCATCAACACGTTCCACGGCTGGTTCCTGCAACTGCTGCAGCGCGCCCCGCTGGACAGTGCCGCCGCCGGCAACTTTTCCCTGCTCGATCAGACTTCGACCCTGCTGGAAGAAGCTTGGCAGAACTTCGCCGAAGACCTGGCCGCCGGGGGGCAGGGCGAAACCGCATCACGGCTCCAGGCGCTGTTCCGCGACTACGGCCTGAGCAACACCCGCAAGCTGCTGCTGAACTTCGTCGCCAAGCGTGCCGAATGGTGGGCCTACACCGGCAGCCGGCGCGACCCGGTGGACTATGCCGCGGAGAATCTGCGCCGCGAACTCGGCGTGGATCCCGGCGAGAACGTGCTGGCGGCGTTGTTTTCCGATGCCGCGCTCATGCTGGATTTGCAGTCGTACCTGGGGCTGCTGGAGAGCAATACTGACAAGGACCGGGAGCTCGCTGCTGAGCTTGCGTGCGCGCTGCAAGCGCCGGAGGAAAACCGGCGCCGGTTCGATCTGCTGCGCCAGGTCTTTTTCACCCAGAAGGGCGAGCCGAGGAAGCGCAAGGCTAGCAAGGAACAGGCCAAACGCCTGACCGAGGCGGGCGAGACAAGGCTGCTCGAGCTGCATGCCATCCTTTGCGCCAGGCTGGAAGAGGCGAAGGACCGGCTCGCCGTGCAGGCAGCCTGGCGCTTCAATCTGGCCGGACTTTCCTGCGGCGCCGGGCTGCTTGCGGCCTATCAGCGCCTGAAGGAAGAGCGCCAGCAGCTCGATTTCACCGATGTGGAGTGGCGCGCCTGGCAGCTGCTTAACCGCGGCGACCATGCCGAATACATGCAATACAAACTGGATAGCCGCTACCGCCATATCCTGCTCGACGAATTCCAGGATACCAACCCCCTGCAATGGCAGGTAATGCAGTCCTGGCTCGCCGCCTCGGCCGCCGCGGACAGGCGGCCGACGGTGTTCGTGGTGGGCGATCCGAAGCAGTCCATCTACCGCTTTCGCCGCGCCGAGGCGCGGCTGTTCGACATCGCCGCCGACTACCTTGAGCGGCATTTCGGCGCGGCGCGGCTTTCCCAGAATACCTCCCGCCGCAGCGCCCCCGCGGTGATCGAGGCGGTCAACCGCGTGTTCGCCGCAGAGCCGGAGTTTTCCGGCTTCAAGCCGCACGCGGCGCACCATCTGGAGCTGCCCGGGACAGTGGAGGTGCTGCCGCTGTCCGGCGCCGGTGCGGTTTCCGAGCCGGAGGCCCGCGAGCCGGGATTGGCCCTGCGCGACCCCTTGCGCGAACCCCGCGCGGACGCGGAGGATGTGCGCCGCGAGGGGGAGGCCGAACAGCTTGCGGCGAAGATTGCCGCCATCGTCAGCGCCTGGTCGGTTGCCGACGAAAGCGGCGGCCTGCGGCCGGCCGAATACCGCGACATCCTGCTGCTGGTGCGTCGGCGCACCTGGCTCGCGACGTACGAGCGGGCGCTGCGGACGGCGCGCATCCCGTACCTCAGCTCGCGCCGGGGCGGCCTGCTGGACACCCTGGAATGCAGCGATCTTTCCGCCCTGCTCGAATTCCTGATCACGCCCTTCGCCGATCTGAAGCTCGCCCAGGTGTTGCGCTCGCCGCTGTTCGGCTGCGGCGACGAGGACCTGATGATCCTCGCCGCCGGCGCACAGGGCGCGGAGGACGGGAACGGCACGTGGTGGCGGCGCCTGGCTCGCGCCGGGGAGAAAGGCCGCGCCGGGGCGAGCCTGCAGCGCGCGCTGCGGCTGCTCAAGGGCTGGCAGGAACTGGCAGACAGGCTGCCGGTGCACGATCTGCTCGATCGGATCTATTTCGAAGGGGAGGTGCTCGCGCGCTACCGTGCGGCGGTGCCGGAAGCCATGGCCGAGGCGGTGGCGGCCAACCTGCACGCCTTCCTGGAGCTGGCCTTGGCCATGGACAGCGGCCGCTATCCCAGCCTCGCCCGCTTTCTCAACGAGGTGGCGAGCCTGCGCCGGGCGGCGGAGGAATCGCCGGACGAGGGGCCGGTCGGCGATGCCGGGAACGCAGTGCGCATCCTCACCGTCCACGGCGCGAAGGGGCTGGAGGCGCCGATCGTGTGGCTGCTGGACGCCAATGCCGCCGACCGCAACGAGGGCGGCTATCGCGTGTTGCTGGACTGGCCGCCAGACAGCGCCACGCCGCGCCATTTCTCCCTGTTTGGCCGGAGGGAGGAGCTGGGGCGCGGCCGGGAGGCGTATCTGGCCGAGGAAGCCGCCCACGCCCGGCGCGAGGATTTCAACCTGCTCTATGTCGCCATGACCCGCCCGCGCCAGGCGCTGATCGTGAGCGGGTGCGACGGCGGCAGGGCGAAGAAGGATGGCGAAGAATCTGCAAGTGGCAGCTGGTACGGGAAGGTCAAGGCTGCTCTGGAGCAGGCCGCGCCCGCTGTCATGCCGCAGGCGGAAACGGAATGGAGCCCGGCTCCCGGTTCACCTCACGGCAGCGAACAGGCCGGCGCGGCGGAGGCGCCCTCACCGCCCGCCACCGGCCGCCGGGATGTTTCCTGCCTGAGCGCGGCGCGGCGCTATGGCATCAATCTGCACGCGCTGCTGGAGCGGCTCGGCCAGGCCGATTTGTCCGGGAAGGCCGCGTTCGCGGCGCAAAGGGCGGCAATGCAAGCGAAGCTGGGGCTCGCCGACGAGGAATTCGGGCGGCTCTGGGACAACGCCGTGAGCCTGCTGCAAGCGCCGCACCTCAGGCGTTTCTTCGATCCGGCGCAGTATCGCAGGGCCTACAGCGAAGTGCCGTATCAGACCGCGGCGGGCGAAACCCGCCGCATCGACCGCCTGGTGGAGTTCGAGGATTGCGTCTGGATTCTGGACTACAAGACCGGCGGCGAGGCGGGCGCGGCGCCGGCAGCGCTGGCGGCGCCCCACCTCGGCCAGATCGAAGGATACCGCCGCGCGATGCAGGAAATTTTCCCCGGCAAGCCGGTGCGCTGCGCGCTGGTTTTCGGCGGAGGGATGCTGTACGAAGTGGAGGGGTAGCGGGAATCCCCCCTCCCCCCCTTTATCAAGGGGGGAATCCTCTCGCGCCGGCTCTTGTCGGAGGGGATGCTGCTGCGTATTCCGCCGAATGCCTTACTGCGAATTCCGCGGCCGCCCGCCCAACAGCGCCGCAACCGGCTTGTTTGCCTGCTTGGCGGAACGATTTCCGGAGGGCATGGCCGGTCGGGAATCCTCGCGGCGGGGAGGGCGGTTGGGTCGAGCTTGAGGCGCCGGCTCCGCCCGGTTGCCGCGGTTGTCATCCAAGTCGGGGTGCCGCGCCTGCCCGACCCGCGATGATTGCTCTCTGGGCGGGCGCGCGGATTGTTGGCCACGCGGCTGCGGGCGGCCTTCCTGGCGGCGCGGACGATCGTCGCCGCGGCTTGGTCGCACACCGTTGCGGCCGTTGGGGATGGGCTCGGCGGCGATGGTCGGATCGGGTTCGAAGCCGGGGATGATTTCCTTGGGAATCTCGCGCTTCAGCAGCCGCTCGATGTCCTTGAGCAGCTTCGCCTCGTCCACGCACACCAGCGAAATCGCATCGCCCTCGCTGCCGGCGCGGCCGGTGCGCCCGATGCGGTGAACGTAATCTTCCGGCACATTCGGCAGCTCGAAGTTGACCACGTGCGGCAACTGGTCGATGTCGATGCCGCGCGCCGCGATGTCGGTCGCCACCAGCACCGTGACCAGCCCGGCCTTGAAATCGGCCAGCGCCTTGGTGCGCTGCGGCTGGCTCTTGTTGCCGTGAATCGCGGCGGCCGGAATGCCGTCCCGCTCCAGCTGCTGGGCGAGGCGGTTGGCGCCGTGCTTGGTGCGGCTGAATACCAGCACCTGTTTCAGGTCGTGCAGCTTGATCAGATGCGCCAGTAGCTCGCGCTTGCGTTCCCGATCCACCGGATGCACCACCTGGGTGACGGTCTCGGCGGCGGTATTGCGGCGCGCCACTTCGATCAGCGCCGGGTCGCGCAGGATGGAATCGGCCAGCTTCTTGATCTCGTCAGCGAAAGTGGCGGAAAACAGCAGGTTCTGGCGTTTCGGCGGCAGCAGCGCGAGAATGCGCTTGATGTCGTGGATGAAGCCCATGTCCAGCATGCGGTCGGCTTCGTCCAGCACCAGGATTTCCACCTGGGACAGATTCACCGTCTTCTGCTGCACATGGTCGAGCAGACGGCCGGGGGTCGCCACCAGGATATCCACCCCGGCGCGCAGCGCCTGGATTTGCGGGTTGATGTTGACGCCGCCGAAGATCACCGCCGGCTTCAGCGCGATGTACTTGCCGTAGGTACGCACGCTTTCCTCCACCTGGGCGGCGAGTTCGCGCGTCGGCACCAGGATCAGCGCGCGCACCGGATGACGGGCTGGCGAGGTGCTGGTGTTGGCGTGTGCCGACAGGCGCTGCAGCAGCGGCAGGGTGAAGCCGGCGGTCTTGCCGGTGCCGGTTTGCGCGCCGGCCATGATGTCGCGCCCCTGCAGAATCACGGGGATGGCTTGCGCCTGCACCGGAGTCGGCTGGGTATAGCCCTGCTCCGCAACCGCGCGCTGGATTTCGGCCGAAAGGCCCAGTTCGGAAAACAACATTTGGATATCTCCTGAGATCGGCCTGCCGAGGCAAAAATGCTCGGAACCGGTCTAGGCAGATAGTGGTAAAAAATTCGGGGTGCTAATGGGAACCACGACGGCTTTGATACGCAGACCGGATTGCGCGACAACAAATCCTGCGCGCGATTATACGCATAACTCCGCGAAGCGCAAGCGAATTTTCATGCTGGGCTTTGCCAGCATGCGAAATCGGGGTCTTCCGTTCACGCATAGTGCCTGAGCTGGCGTCGATCACTCAGCACCTTCAAGTTTGTGTGTTGCGCCCTAACTTCGGAGCGAAAGAATGAAAAGCACAACCAGATTGTAAACGGCGTGGCCCACCCAGGACATGGCCCAAGACCCTGTTGCGTTGCGAATCTCGCCCAGCAGCGCGCCGACCCAAATCATGTAAACGCTAAGCAGAAGATAGAAGGATACCTCGGCAGCGGTTTGCGCGATGACGGGTCCCAAGTGTCCGACACCGAATGCGGCCGATGTCGCCATCACAACCACCTGCTCGGATAGCTGCTGTTTTTCCAGCCATCGGAACATGACTTGCCGAAACAGCAATTCCTCGGCTCCCGTAATCGCGATGACGCCCGGAAGGACAGCCAGGATGTTCAGTGTCGCCGCATCATAGGGAACCGGTATTTTGAAGAGCCTCAGAAAGTAGGCCGCAATTACGGCACTTCCGAGCAGCAAGACAAGAAGCGCTGCCCAATGGCGACTTGGCTGACGCGGCCTGATATTCCAGCCTGGTCTAACGATCAGCGCGCCGAACCCTGTCGCGAAAGCGGCAACTACATTGCTCGCGCTACCGTCCGGAGACAACCATAGCGCGGTCCAGAGGGCCGCGTAGAAGGCGAGGGTTGTGAAGCCAAACTGGATTAGCGGACGCGTCATCGGGTTTCCCAATCACCTGATTTCCGCGCTAGGCAGTTCCCATTCGTGCCAATACGCGGAGTCAATCTCGTGCGTGATGAGAACTGCGGCGCTCGGTAAGTAGAGCCAAGGCGGATGATGTGTCGATCGCATCTATTTCCAGACCGACGATCCGCTAATTTTGTGAGGTAAACCCCCGGCTTTGCCGGCGGTAATTTAACTCATGTTGCCCGTCCTTGCGGACGGGGCACACGTTTTGTTGGGCGCACTACTCATACGCCAGTGCATCGCGCGTCGACACCTGGATGGCACGTTGCGCCGGGATGCGGCTTGCCATCCAGCCGAAGATCAAGGTGGTTGCCAGCGTAATCAGGAATCCCTCTGCACTGAAAACATAGCGCAACACCGCACCCTCACCCAGCATCAACTTGCCGAAGAAGACCGCCGCGACCTTGCTCAACGGCCACGCTAATAGCAACCCCAGCAGAATGCTGGCCACGCTTGAAATCATGCCCTCGGCGACAAAGAGCTGAAATATCATCTTCGGGGTGGCGCCTATCGCTCGGAGAACACCGATTTCGCGAGTTCGCTCCAGGATGCTGATGCCTATTGCCGAAGCCATTCCCAGCGCACTGACCACCAGCACCAACAAAGAGAGGAAGACTATGGTTGTCAGAATGATGTTGAGGTGATCGTAGATGACCTTCACCCGCTCCGCCTGCGACATCACATAGAGAACATTGAGGTCGGAGGGTGCAATCGCCGCTTCGATCTCGCCTTTCAGCGCCATCACCTTGTCATAGCTTTTTTCCTTCGCCACGAACATCAGGCTGTTGATGTGGTGATCCGGATTGGCAAACGTGTCGTAGTGAGTCCGATCGATGTAGATTTTGGCTTTTTCCAGTTCCTCGACAACGCCGACCAGCTTGACCGTGCGTGAACGGCCGCCAAGCTCCAGTGACAGATTGCTGCCGATGGCGGGGTTCCCATACAGTTCCCGCGCCTGCTGGTTCACGACGACTTCCGGTTCCTCGGAGTGCTGCAGCCAGCGCCCCGCGACGATTCTGGGCTTGAACAGATCCGTGTCGTACGGCAGCGCCACGATGCCCATGCCCGTGTCCGTCGATACCACCTGCGACTGCAACACGCCACGGCCACCATTCCAGGTCTCGATTCGATCTACATTCTTTATTCCGCTGAAGGCCGACAGGGCGCGTTCGCGGGATATCTGGTTTTTCAAGACCACCTGCACGTCGTGTTTCATGCTGCGATTGAAATCCGCCAGCAGCAGCGCCAGGGATGCGCGGACATTGAAACCGGTACTGAAAATGGCGACTCCCAGCGCCATGGTCGCTATGGTGATAGCCAGGCGTTTCTTTTGCCGCAGGCTGTTGCGGAGAGCCAACAGCAAGGTACGCGGCATCCACGATGGCGCGGCCTTCTCCGTCGTTGCGCCCGTGCCGCCCGGTGCGATGCCGTAGTCGCTCAGCGCCTCGTGTACGGATACGTTGATCCCCTTCATGATGGCGGGCAGCGACAGCAGGATGGGTAGCAGCAACGTGGCGGCGATCAGCGCAACGTACAAATGCATCGGGAGGTGCCGGGTCAGTATCTCGAAGTTGAGCTTGCCGGCCACGAAATACGAAAATGCGTAACCCGACGATACGGCCAATGGCATCGCAATCACGCCGGCGGAAAGGCCAAGCACCGCCACCATGGTCAGATAGATGGTCAGCACCTGCCGGCGCGAGGCGCCGATGGCCTTGAATATGCCGATTTGGCGCACCTGCTTGGCCAGAATCGAGGCCATCAATTGCGAAACCAGCACGGCGCCCATCAGAAACGCCAGCAAGCCGATGCCCCCTTGCAGAAGCAGCAGCGTATCGAGCTGCCATTGGTGCGGGTGCGCATTGAATGTTGGAATTGTTACGGTGGCAACCCGAATTCCCTGAGACTCGAAGTCAGCGAGCAAAGCATCGACCGCCGTTTGCACCTCCTTCTTCGTCTTCACATCGTTCAGCCGCACCAGCAGTCTCCGGTTGACGGGTTCTCCGGTGATATCCGCATAGGTTCGTTTATCGACATAGGCGTAGATGAAATGATCCTGTGTCGCGGGCGCCTGGGCCGGATCGAAGGCGATTCCGGTAATCGGTACGTCGAGTACGCGATTTCCTGCACGGACCCGGGCGTGGGAGCCGAGAGCGAGATTGGATATCAGGCGTCCATCACGCTCGATCAGCATGGTCCCCGGCGCCGGGACCCTGCTTCCTTCCTGGTTGTAAATGAGCGCCATCGAAGGCTTGTCGAAGTCCTCGACGCCGAACAGCCACAGCGTTATCCAGTCGTTGGGATAGACCTCGATCCGCTGCATGGACAAGTCGCGGAATTCCGCGCTTTCGATCCCGGGGCGGCTGCGCAGGGCGGTCAAATCCAGCCGTGCGAAGTCTTTCGAGCTGAAGATGGCGTGCGGCGGGCGCGTTTGGGTGAAGTTTTCGCTCAGATCACGGGTGAGGATGGTATACGACACCAGGATTCCGCCCACCCCCCACAAACCGATCGCCAGCGCCAGGACGACCAGTAAGGTTCGGGCGGGCGAGCTGCGCAAATCGCCGAAAACTTTTCTAATCTGCATGTTCATGGCGGCGCGCCCCGCTAGTGGAGGGATTTCCTTTGGTCGCTCTCGACCATGCCATCCTTGAGCGTAATGACTCGCTCGAACTCGGCGCTTGGCGCGGTATCGTGGGTTACGACAATGACGGTTTTCCCACCGTTGACTAGGTCCTTGAACAGACTCTGGATATGCTCGGCGGTATGGCTATCCAGGTTGCCGGTCGGCTCATCCGCAACCAGGATGGGCGGATCGTTCGCCAGGGCGCGGGCGATGGCTGCACGCTGCTGCTCGCCGCCGGACAGGGCCGATGGTAGTTTGTGGCCATGCTGACCGATGCCCACTTGTTTGAGCAGCATCTCGGCGCGTGGCTGTCGTTCCTTCGTGGGAATCGCATTCACGAAGTCCATTGCCAGCAACACATTCTCAAGCACGGTGAGGGTCGGGACCAACTGAAAAAACTGGAATACGATCCCGATGTTCTTTCCGCGCCAGCTCGCCAGCTCGCTCTCGCCGAGCACATGCACGTCGGCGCCGTTAATGACGACCTTGCCGGTGCTGGGGTGATCGATGCCGGTGAGCATATTGAGCAGGGTCGATTTTCCGCTGCCTGACTTACCAACGATCGCCACATACTCGCCGGTCGAGAATTTCAGATCGACGCCTTTGAGGGCGGTAAATCCCGATCCCGCGCCGGGGTAGGTTTTGGAAACAGTCCGAAGTTCGATCATTTGGGGCCCTCGCGTGACGATGGACATCCTGTCCAGTGTTATTGTATAGGTTAAGTTCAAGAGCTTAAGTTCAGCTCAACCGACAGCGAGCCGGTAATTGACCAATTCTGGACAAGGGGACGGCATCCGTCCCGAAATGAGACGGTGCATGAGCGGAAATACGAGAACAAAGACGGCTGACCGGCGCGTTGCACGCACGCAGGGCGCACTGCGCGAGGCGCTGATCGCACTGATTCTCGAACGCGGCTGGGATGAAACCAGTGTGCAGGATGTGTGCGATCGCGCCAATGTCGGGCGCTCGACTTTTTATACGTACTTCGCCAGCAAGGAGAAGCTGCTCATCAGCGGTTTCGCCGAGCTGCGCAAAGCGCTACGCGCACTGGAGCGAAGCCCGACCGAGCCGGGTGCTCCACTTTTCGGATTTATACGGGGCCTTATCGAGCACGTGGGCGAACATCAGCGCCTGTTTCGCGCCGTGATCGGAAAACGTAGCGGGATCGTGATCCAGCGGCGCTTCCGCCAGTTTCTGATCGATCTCGTCAAAGAAGACCTCGTTGCAGGCGGCATTCCGGCAGCCCGGCGAGACGCGGCCGCGCACTATATCGCCGGCGCGCTATTCGAGTTGCTGACCTGGTGGGTCGATTCACGTAGCGCGCTCGCCCCGCACGATCTGGAAGCAGTCTTCCGTGACCTGACGACGCCGGCACTCGGCGCCCTGCAGGGAGCCGGGTGAGACGAAGCGCCACCGCTCGCAATGCGCTTGGGGTGCCGCTTGTGGAGGATCCTTCGAAAGGACATCAAGCCGAGGGGGCTGCTTTCGCTTGAGACTGTCCTTTTTCCAGGGGTTTGAACCTCCGCTTCGATCGCGATAGCCAGCGCGGTGGCTGGGCCTGCCCGATATGCTGGGCGGGCCAGGCGCGGTTTCTCGCGCCAAAATCTTTGTGCCTATAGTCATCAAGACGTCCGTCCGCCCGGTGGAGGTATGCCCGTTGCTTGCCAACTAACCAGCCTGCTCCGCATCCGCTTGTAGTGCGAGCCCTGCCAGTAGACCCGCCCGCAGGCCGGGCAGGCCAGCCGCGGCTCATTGGGGCGGCGGGCGTCCGCCGGGATCATCAATATCTGTTCGGGGGTCGCGGCGACCAGGGCGGCATTGTCCTCCAGGCAGCGGGTGAAGGCATGTTTCAGCCAGTCCAGTTCGAAGCGCGATTTCAATACCTGCGCCTGGGCATCGAGCGAGCCGAAGGGGAGCAGCACGGCGCGTCCCGCGGCGGCCTTGTGTTCCATGATTCGGTAATCGGCGGTGAGCAGCCAGCGATCTTCGGCGGCGGCCTGGCGCAAGATTTCCGCATCGCTGGCGTGATTGTCGGCCAGCGCGGTATCAAAGCCGGCGGCGCGTAGATAGCGGCCGAAGCGTGCGAGCATCGCATCGCAGAGGAAACGGGGGAGAAGGTTCGCCACAGTGGGTTCTCGCGCTTTCCGGCTGGCCAGTGTCACGGTAGATTATAGCGCGGAACCGGCGCTCCCTTTTGCAGCCAAATGGTTGTAGCCGATTCGCGTCGGCTCGGTTTTATTCAACTTGCCGAAGGAGAGCGTCATGTTCGCAAAACGCACAGTGCTGGCGGTAACCGCGGGGGTTCTGACCGTCGCGGGGTATTCCGCCTTTGCCGAAGAGCAGCAAACGAAAGAAAAGGAACAGGTGCAGCAGGCCAAACCCGCGGCGCCGGCGCGTGAAAAAGAGCAGGCCCGCGAACGCATCTACGGTTCGCAGTTGATGACCGAAGAAGAGCGCAAGGAATACCGAGCCAGGATGCGCGCCGCCAAGACCAAGGAAGAGCGCGAAAAAATCCGCGCCGAGCACCACGAGAAAATGAAGGAGCGCGCCAAGGAGAAGGGCGTCACCTTGCCGGACGAACCGCCGGCGCGCGGCGGCGGAATGATGGGGCCCGGTGGAGGAATGGGGCCCGGTGGAGGAATGGGGCCGGGCGGCGGAATGGGCCCCGGTGATGGCATGGGCGGCGGCCGGCGCGGCGGATACTGACTCCTGCCATCCGGCCCGGCATCGGACGCCTGCACCACGGTGATGCTGCTTCCCGCAGCCATGCACCATCATCAGGCAAGCCGTGCGGGCCGGTGATCGGCGTAATGGCTTGATTGCAGGCGACAATCACTGCTGGCACGGCGCTTGCTGGCTGCTTCTTGTCTGACAGCAAGGAGTGCAGCATGAAGAAATTGAAGCTGGTGATGGTCGGCAACGGCATGGCGGGGGTGCGCACCCTGGAAGAGCTGCTGAAGCTCGCGCCCGACCTGTACGACATCACGGTGTTCGGCGCCGAGCCCTACGGCAACTACAACCGCATTCTGCTTTCGCCGGTGCTGGCGGGCGAGCAGACCATCCAGGACATCATGCTCAACGATGTGGACTGGTACGCGCGTCTCGGCATTGCGCTCAACCTGGGCAAGAAGGTGGTGAAGATCGACCGGATGCGGCGCCGGGTCGAGGCCGAGGACGGCACGGCTGCGGAGTACGACCGCCTGATCCTGGCCACCGGCTCCAGTCCGTTCATTTTGCCCGTACCCGGCAGCGATCTCGAAGGCATCGTCAGCTTCCGCGACATCCACGATGCCAACGCCATGATCGGCGCTTCGTCGAAGTACCGGCATGCGGTGGTGATCGGCGGCGGCCTGCTCGGGCTGGAGGCGGCCAACGGCCTGAAGCAGCGCGGCATGGCCGTGACCGTGGTGCACCTCGGCCCCTGGCTGATGGAACGCCAGCTCGACCGTATCGCGGCGCGCATGCTGCAGAAATCGCTGGAAGAAAGAGGCTTGAAATTCCTGCTGCAGCGGCAGACCGAGCAACTGATTGGCGAGAACGGTCGTGTTCGGGCGGTGCGCTTCAAAAGTGGGGAAGAAATTCCGGCCGAGCTGGTGGTGATGGCGGTGGGCATCCGCCCCAATACCGCGCTGGCGGAATCAGCCGGCATCCACTGCAACCGCGGCATCGTGGTGAACGACACCATGCAGACCTACGATCCGCGCATCTACGCGGTGGGCGAGTGCGTCTCGCACCGCGGCGTGTCCTACGGGCTGGTGGCGCCATTGTTTGAGATGGCCAAGGTGTGCGCCAACCATCTGGCGGAGATGGGCATCGGGCGCTATACCGGCTCGGTGATCTCGACCAAGCTCAAGGTTACCGGCATCGACCTGTTCTCCGCCGGCAATTTCAGCGGCGGGCCGGGCGCCGAGGAAATCGTGCTCAACGATCCCGCGCGCGGTGTCTACAGGAAGCTGGTGGTGCAGAACGACCGGCTGGTTGGCAGCGTGCTGTACGGCGACGCCTCGGACGGGAGTTGGTATTTCCAGTTGCTGCGCGAGGGGCGCAACATCGCCGACCTGCGCGACCGCCTGGCATTCGGCCAGAGCCATCTCGGTCAGGCCGGCTACCAGGGCGAGAACCGTGCCGCGCTGCTGCCGGATGATGCCGAGGTGTGCGGCTGCAACGGCGTGTGCAAGGGCGACATCGTAAGAGCGATCAAGGAAAAGGGCCTGTTCACCCTGGACGACGTGCGCAAGCACACCAAGGCATCGGCCTCCTGCGGCTCGTGCACCGGGCTGGTGGAGCAGATCCTGACTTCCACGCTGGGCGGCGACTACTCGCCCACCCCTGCCGAGAAGCCGATGTGCGGCTGCACCGACCACACCCACGAGGAAGTGCGCAAGGCCATCCGCGACCACAGGCTGATCACGATCCCGCAGACCATGCGCTTCCTGGAGTGGCGCACTCCGGACGGCTGCGCGAGCTGCCGCCCGGCGCTCAACTACTACCTGATCGCCGCCTGGCCGCATGAGGCGAAGGACGATCCTCAGTCGCGCTTCATCAACGAGCGCGCCCACGCCAACATCCAGAAGGACGGCACCTATTCGGTGGTGCCGCGCATGTGGGGCGGCGTCACCACACCCGCCGAGCTGCGGCGCATCGCGGAGGTGGCGGAGAAATACCGGGTGCCGATGGTGAAGGTGACCGGCGGCCAGCGCATCGACCTGCTCGGCGTGAAGAAGGAAGACCTGCCCGGCATGTGGAAGGACCTCGGCATGCCCTGCGGCCACGCCTACGGCAAGGCGCTGCGCACGGTGAAGACCTGCGTCGGCTCGGAATTCTGCCGCTTCGGCACGCAGGATTCCACCGGCCTCGGCATCGAGCTGGAAAAGGCGCTGTGGAAGATGTGGGCGCCGGCCAAGGTCAAGCTTGCCGTCTCCGGCTGCCCGCGCAACTGCGCGGAAGCGGCGATCAAGGACATCGGCGTGATCGGCGTGGATTCCGGCTGGGAAATCCACGTCGGCGGCAATGGCGGCATCAAGACCGAAGTGGCGCAGTTCCTGGTCAAGGTCAAAACCGGCGAAGAGGTGCTGGAAATGAGCGGCGCCTTCCTTCAGCTCTACCGCGAGGAGGCGCGCTATCTCGACCGCACCGTGCACTGGCTGCAGCGCGTCGGGCTGGAGTACGTCAAGGAAAAGGTGGTGAACGACGCGGAGAACCGCAAGGCGCTTTACGCGCGGCTGCGGGATGCCTTGCAGGGAGAAGACGATCCGTGGGCGGAGCGGGTTCGCGGCGCGGAGCGGCATGAATTCGAGAATTTGAAAATCGAGGAGACGGTATGAGCGACTGGATCAGGGTGGCGGCGCTGGAGGATATTCCGCGCCAGGGCGCGCGCGTGCTGCAGCACGAAGAAGGCGACATCGCGGTATTCCGCACTGTCGCCGACGAGGTGTTCGCGCTGCGCGACCGATGTCCGCACAAGGGGGGGCAACTTTCGCAGGGGATGGTGTTCGAACGGAAAGTGGCCTGCCCCCTGCACGGCCGGCAGATATGCCTGGATACGGGGGAGGTGGTCGCGCCTGATGAAGGTTGTGTCCGCGCCTATCCGGTCAAGGTTGAGGAAGGGCTGGTTTACCTGCAAATCTAACGGGGGAGTGCAAACGCGCCGTTCGATCCCCACGGTTAATTGTGGTAGACTAATTCTAAATTCTGGTGTAGTTTTATGCCAGTTGCCCGGCCTGTCTGGGCAGTCGGCTTTTGCCTTTCGCCAGTATTTTTTTGTTCAGCCACCCAGGAGAAAAACATGGAACATCAACTGCCCCCGCTGCCCTATGCCATGGATGCGCTCGCGCCCACGATTTCGAAGGAAACCCTGGAATACCACTACGGCAAGCACCATCAGGCCTACGTCACCAATCTCAACAACCTGATCAAGGGCACCGAGTTCGAGAACCTGGCGCTGGAAGACATCGTCAAGAAATCCACTGGCGGCGTCTTCAATAACGCCGCCCAGGTGTGGAACCACACCTTCTACTGGAACTGCCTGTCGCCCAATGGCGGCGGCGAGCCTGAAGGCAAGCTGATGGACGCGATCAAGGCGAAATTCGGCTCGTTCGATGAATTCAAGAAGCAGTTCAGCCAGACCGCCGTCACCACCTTCGGCTCCGGCTGGGGCTGGCTGGTGAAGAACGCCGACGGCTCGGTCGAGCTGATGAGCACCAGCAACGCCGGCACGCCGATGACCTCCGGCAAGACCGCGCTCCTGACCTGCGACGTATGGGAGCACGCCTACTACATCGACTACCGCAACCGCCGCCCGGACTATGTGGCGGCGTTCTGGAACCTGGTCAACTGGGATTTCGTGGCGAAGAACTTCGCCGGCTGATTGGGTGCCGGCAATGCCCCGGCGGGGCAGTTACCTTTTCTTGCTTGTCCAAGAACAAGGTAACCGAAAAGAAGGACACCCCGTTCGCCGGTCGCCCTGTTGGGCGACTGCCCTGCGTTGCTCACCGGGCCGGGCGGCTGCGCAACTCGCCCTTGCGCCGAAGTATGCTGCGCATCCTTCGCCGCGCGGAGCTCGGACAGTGCTCGCCGACTTTCCCCGGCCCGGCTGCGCTACTCGGCGACTCGCAGGGGCCCCAAAGGCGTCGCGGTGCAAACAGCGGGGCTGCATGATGTCGCGCGTTACTTTTACCAGACTCAATCAGTCAGCTAGTCGGAGTCTTACGAGGGAGCCCGCATTGCTTGCCGGGTAGCCCCTTTTCTTTGGCTCGGCTGCCACTATAATGCCCCGATGGCATTGCCCCTTCGCTATACCGGAACCGCCATCGCCCTCCACTGGCTGGCGGCGCTGCTCGTCTTCGCCGCCTTTCCCCTTGGCCTGTACATGGGGGATCTGCCGTTTTCGCCGCTCAAGCTCAGGCTGTTCAGTTATCACAAGTGGTTAGGCGTGACCGTGTTCCTGCTGGCCGCGGTGCGCCTGGCGTGGCGCGCGGCGCACCGGGCACCGCCATTCCCCCCGTCCATGCCCTCCTGGGAGCGGTTCGCCGCGGCGGCGGCGCATTGGCTGCTCTACGCGCTGATCTTCGTTATTCCGCTAACCGGCTGGCTGATGAGCTCGGCCAAGGGGATGCAGACCGTCTATCTCGGCGTGGTGCCGCTGCCCGACCTGCTCGGCAAGGACAAGGCGCTCGGCCGGTTGCTCCAGGAAACGCACGCAGCGCTGAACATGGCGATGCTGGCGCTGGTGGCCTTCCACATCGTTGCGGCGCTCAGGCACCATTTTGTCGAGCGCGATGGTATCCTTGCGCGCATGTTGCCTTTTCTCGACAAGGAGTCTTCGCGATGATCCGCCTCTTTGCTGCCCTCGCCCTGCTGCTATCCGGTGTGGTCCATGCCGCCGAATTCAGCGTCGTCCAGCTCGACAAGAGTTCGATCGCGTTCGTGACGAAGCAGATGGGCGTGCCGGTGGACGGTACCTTCCCCAAATTTACCGCGCAGATCGCCCTGGATCCGGCCAAGCCTCAAACCGGCCGCGCCAACATCGAGATCGACATTGCCAGCATCGACGCCGGCTTCGCACAAGCCAACGAGGAGGCCAAAGGCAAGAACTGGTTCAACGTGCGGGAATTCCCCAAGGCCACCTTCGTTTCGAGCGCGGTCAGCGGAGCCGGCGGAAACCGCCTCGAGGCCGTCGGCAAGATGACTATCAAGGGAAAAACGCAGGAGCTGCGGGTTCCCTTCACCGCCGTGCAGGACAAGGGGGCGCTGACGCTGGAGGGGGCATTCCCGGTGAAGCGCCTGGATTACGGCATCGGCGCGGGCGAATGGGCCGATACCTCGGTCGTCGCCGATGAAGTCCAGGTCAGATTCCGCTTCGTGATCGCCCCGGCTTCCGCGCCGGTTTCAAAAAACAAAAAAGGAGGAGCGTTGTGAACAGAACAGCAATCCTGGTTGCGCTTGCCGGCGCACTGAGCTTTCCGGCATTCGGCGCGGACAGCTATACCATAGATTCGCGCCATACCTTCCCGAGCTTCGAGCTGAGCCACCAGGGGTTTTCGGTCCAGCGCGGCCGCTTCAACAAGACGGCCGGCAAGATGACCCTCGATACGGCCGCCAGGACAGGCAGCATCGATGTGGCCATCGACGCCGCCTCCATCGACACCGGCCTGGAAGAGCTGGAAAAACACCTGCGCGGCGAGGATTTCTTCGACGTCGCCAAGTATCCGACGCTCGCCTTCAAATCGAAGGCGCTCAGATTCGACGGCGACAAGGTCGTCGGCGCAGACGGCGAACTCACTATGCACGGCGTGGCCAGGCCCGTCAGCCTGAACATCGACCATTTCCGCTGCGCCCCCAATCCGATGAACAAGAAGCCCACCTGCGGCGCTAATGCGACCACGACGATCAAGCGTTCCGAGTTCGGCGTCAGCAAGTACGTGCCCGCGGTCGGCGACGAAGTGAGGATTGCGATCCAGGTCGAAGCGGTCAAGGATTGACGGCCCCTGCGGGATTGTCATAAAAACGGCGTTTAGCCACGAATGACACGAATGTTCACGAATATTCATGATGTTTCGTGGCCCCGTGCTTACCGGAATGTCATGCCGCAACCCGCAGTATCAGATTGTTTTTATTCGTGTTCATTCGTGTCATTCGTGGCTGACTACGATTTTCAAGATTATTCTGCCTTCAGCACCTGCTCCACCAGCCGGGCCCAGTAGCTCGCGCCGATCGGCAGAATGTCGTCGTTGAAGTCGTAGTGCGGATTGTGCAGCATGCAGCCGCCTTCCCCCAGGCCGTTGCCCAGCCAGACGTAACAGCCCGGCTTTTCCTGCAGCATGAAGGAAAAATCTTCGGCGCCCATCGACGGCCGCAGGTCGGTGCGCACGTTGTCGCGGCCGGCGACTGAAATCGCCGCCATTCGGCAGATTTCCGCTTCCGTTGCCGAATTGACCGTGGGCGGATAGCCGCGCCGGTAGTCGAGCGTCACCTGCACGCCGAAGCCGGCGGCAATGCCGTTGCAGATCCGCTCCATGGTTGTTTCCACCCTCTCCTGCACCTCCGGCCGGAAGGCCCGCACCGTGCCGCCCAGCACGGCCCGCTCGGGGATGGCGTTGTAGGCGTCTCCCGCGTGGAAGCGCGTGACGCTCACCACCGCCGAATCCAGAGGGTCGAGCGTGCGGCTGGGGATGGTCTGCAGCGCCTGCACCAGGGCGCTGCCCGCCACGACCGGATCGGCGCCCTGATGGGGCATGGCGGCATGAGCGCCGTGGCCGCGCAGCGTGATGTCGAACTGGTCCGCCGAAGCCATCATCGGGCCGTTGATGATTGCGAACTGTCCGGCCTCCAGTCCGGGCCAGTTGTGCATGCCGAACACGGCCTGCATGGGAAAGCGCTCGAACAGGCCGTCGTCGATCATTGCCCGTGCGCCGGCCTCGCCCTCTTCCGCGGGCTGGAAGATGAAGTACGCCGTGCCGTCGAAATGGCGCGTGGCGGCCAGGTACTCTGCCGCTCCCAGCAGCATGGCGGTGTGCCCGTCGTGGCCGCAGGCGTGCATCCTGCCGTCGAAGCGGGAACGGTGCGGAAACGGATTCTGTTCCTGGATCGGTAGCGCATCCATGTCGGCGCGCAAGCCGATGGCCCGCGCGCTGCTGCCGGCGCGCAGCACGCCCACCACCCCGGTTCCGGCGAGGCCGCGATGCACCTCGATCCCGGCCGCAGTCAGCGTTGCCGCCACCAGATCGCCGGTGCGCCGCTCCTCGAACGCCGTTTCCGGATGGGCGTGAATGTCCCGCCGCAAGGCGGCAAGGCGGGCGTGGTTTTCCTTGATGCGGGCGATGACGGTCATGATGGCAGGGCTTTCCGCTGACTGGATGGCAATGTGAAATGATATGCCAGTCGTGTAGAATTCCGCACTTTTTCGCAGGCACTCCCATGTGGTTCAAGAACCTTCAAATCTACCGTTTGCCCGCCGGCTGGAATCTTACCCCGGCACGCCTCGCCGAGCAGCTTGCCCGTCACCCGTTCCAGTCCTGCGGCAGCCTGGACATGCAAAGCCGCGGCTGGGTGTCGCCCAAGGGCGATGACAGCCTGGTGCATGCGCTCGGCGGCCAGATGCTGATCGCATTCGGCGCCGAGCAGAAGCTCCTGCCCGCCTCGATTATCAACCAGTTCGCCCGCGACCGGGCGGCGGAGATCGAAGAGCAGCAGGGCTACAAGCCGGGCCGCAAGCAGATGCGCGAGATCAGGGAGTGCGTCACCGACGAGCTGCTGCCCCGCGCCTTCAGCCGCCGCCGCACCACCTTCGTCTGGATCGATCCCGCCCACGGCTGGCTGGCCGTCGATGCGGCCAATTCCGGCAAGGCGGAAGAGGTGCTGGAGCTGCTGCGCAAATCCATTGACGACCTGCCGCTTGCGCTGCCAAAAACCCGGCTTTCGCCGGTTGGCGCGATGACCGGCTGGCTGGCAAGCGGGGAGCCGCCGGCCGGCTTCACCATCGACCGCGATTGCGAACTGCGCGCGCCCGGCGAAGAGAAGGCGACCGTGCGCTATTCAAGGCACGCGCTCGATGCCGAGGAAATCCGCAGCCACATCGCCGCCGGCAAGGTCGCCATCCGCCTGGCACTCACCTGGAACGACCGGATTTCCTTTGTGCTGACCGACCTGCTCCAGGTCAAGCGGCTGGCATTCCTCGACATCGTCCGGGAGGAGGCCGAGTCCCAGGCCGAAACCGCCGATGAACAGTTCGACGCCGACTTCGCCCTGATGACGGGCGACCTGACGCGATTCCTGCCCGATCTCGTGGAAGCGCTGGGAGGCGAGGCGACCGAAAGCGCTTAGAAAGGAAGCCGCTCTCCTGTCGGACATTTTCAGGGACAAAGTCTTGTGATGATTTTGCATAACTCTATGTCAATGCAGTAAAATCACCACCAATATTAATGGACATTTTTCTGGACATTGCGTTGGACAGACTGCCCGATCATACCTTTCGCGTGGAAACCGACCGATTCGGCCCCTTCGTTTTCAAGGTCGGGGTGGACATGTCGGAAGTGGCGCCGTTGCTGGCTCGCGTCGAGGATGCGCATGGCTTTTTCCGCGATTCCCCGCTGTCGCAGGCGGCCAACCGGCTCGAAAAAGAGGTGCTGGTTTCCAGCATCTACGGGACAAACACCATCGAAGGCGGGCGGCTCACCGAGCAGGAAACCGCCCGGATACTGGAGGAAGACCCGGCGAAGGTCAAAGAAGAGGAGGCTAGGCGCGTTGCAAACATCAAGCGTGCTTATGATCTTGCCCAAAAAGCGGCGCTCGATCCGGCATGGCAGCTCGATGTCGATTTCATCCGCCAGCTCCACGCGGCGATCACCGAGGGTCTAAGCAGCGTCGAATCGCGCAACCAGCCCGGCGTCTTGCGGGACAACCCCAAAACCGTCGTTACCGAAGTCGGCTCGGCAGAAACAGGAGGGCGCTACAAGCCTCCTCAATCCGGGCGGGATGTGGCCCGCCTGCTCGCCGCGCTGGTGGAGTGGCATGCGGAATTGCAGCAACGGGGCGTTCCGGCGCTCATCCGGGCGCCGCTGTTTCACCTCCATTTCGAATTGATCCACCCTTTCTGGGATGGAAACGGCCGTGTCGGGCGGGTGCTCGAGGCCACCCTCCTGCTCGCCGCCGGCTACCGTTACGCGCCGTTCGCCCTGGCGCGGTTTTACCTGGACGAAATCCACCGCTACTTCGCCCTGTTCAACACCTGCCGGCGCAAGGCCGGCAAGGGCGACGCTCATCCGAACACCGATTTCGTCGTCTTCCACCTCGAAGGCATGCTGGCGACGATCAAGCGCCTGCACCATCGGGTAAACAGGATCATCGGCGTGCTGTTGTTCGCGAACAGCGTGAAAAGAATGTCCGATACCAAAGAGATCAACGCCCGCCAGTACGCCATCGTTTCCCACGTGCTCGATGCCGGCGATCCCATGCCGCTCGAAGAGCTGCTCCGGACCCCTTGGTATCTCGCGCTGTATGCAAAACGCAACGATAAGACCCGGCGGCGTGACCTTTCGGCGTTGCGCGAAAAAGGAGTGCTGGTCCTGGATAAAAATGGGCGCTTGTGGCCAGGGTTCGTGGCGCTGGACGATAAAGCCGATCCCGATGAATAATGGCCGATGGCGTCCGATCTGAATTTGCTCCTCGATTGGCGGCGGGAAAATGCGAGAACACGGATAAATGCTTGAAACCGCGGGCGTAGCCCTGGCAACCTTTTTCGCGACGGTCGGGCCGATCGACGTGGCGGCCATGTTCGCCGCATTGACGGTGACGGCGACCGCCGCCGAAAAGCGTTCCATCGCCATCCGCGGGGCGGTGACCGCCACGGTGATCCTGGTGGTGTTCGCACTGCTCGGAAAATTTCTCCTGGCCGGCCTCGGCATATCGCTGGCGGCGCTCAGGACGGCGGGCGGAGTCTTGCTGCTCTTGATCAGCATCGAGATGGTCTTCGCCCGCTCTTCCGGCGCCACCTCCACCACCGACGAAGAGGCGAAGGAAGCCAAACGCAAGCAGGACATCGCCATCTTCCCGCTGGCCACGCCCCTGATCGCAGGTCCCGGCGCCATGGGCGCGGCCATCCTGCTGATGGCGAACGCCGAGGGGCAATGGGCGCAGCAACTGGTCGTCCTGGCGTCGCTCCTGGCGATCATGTTCGTCACCTTCGTTTCCATGCTGACCGCCGCGCAAATACACCGGTTTCTGGGCGTCACCGGAATGCACGTGATCACGCGGGTGTTCGGCGTGCTGCTGTCTGCCCTGGCGGTGCAGTTCGTGTTTGACGGCATCGCCCAGAGCGGTTTAATTAGCCGGTAGGCCCGGGAAAAAATGGAATATTGCAGATGACTGGAACAGAACAGCGCGACGAGATTTACCGGGCCAAGGTGAATCTGGAAACATCCCAAATGGAGTGGAAGGAACTGGAACGCTTTTTTGCCAGCGGAGCGATGATTTCAGTGGAGCCGGAGCTGGACCTGGTCGAGGTCGCCTTTCAGATTTCGCAGGACAACAAGAAGCAGGTCGAGAACTGGCTGGCGGAGAGGAAAATCGGAAAGGTGTCGGACGAGCAGGCCAGGAGGTGGTCCGAAGCAAACGCCGCGCTGTGGGCGGTGGTGGTGAAACCCTGGGTGCTGGTCCAGCCGGTGTAGACCCTGGGGGAGGCCGCCGCCATGCCAAACGAACAGGACGCCAGATCGAACATCGACCGCCTGCTCCATGCAGCAGGCTGGCGCGTGTTCGACGCTGCCCACGCCAACATCCACGCCGCGCGCGGCGTAGCAATCCGCGAGTTTCCGCTCAAATCCGGCCATGGCTTCGCCGACTACCTGCTTTACATCGACGGCAAGGCCGCCGGGGTGATCGAGGCCAAGAAGGAAGGCGTCACCCTTACCGGCGTCGAAACCCAGTCCGACAAATACCTTCAGGGCTTGCCCGACGGCCTGCCGCGCTGGGGCAACCCGCTGCCGTTCTCGTACCAGTCCACCGGCGTCGAAACCCGCTTCACCAATGGCCTCGATCCAGCGCCGCGCTCGCGCCCGGTGTTCGCTTTTCACCAACCCAAACTGCTCGCCGGCTGGCTCGGCCAAACCACTGTTCCCCCCCCTTGAAAAAGGGGGGATAGGGGGGATTTCACCGGCCGTGAACGAACCTCCCGGCGCATATATGGCCTCCACCTTCCTCGCCAGGCTGCAATCCATGCCCGAGCTCAAGGAAGCCGGCCTCTGGCCCGCCCAGATCAAAGCCATCCGGAACCTCGAAGTCTCGCTGAAGGAAAACCGCTCCCGCGCCCTGATCCAGATGGCCACCGGCTCGGGCAAGACTTTCACCGCGATTTCCTTCATCTACCGCCTGATCAAATTCGCGGGCGCAAGAAGAGTCCTGTTCCTGGTGGACCGCGGCAACCTCGGCGACCAGACGCTGAAGGAATTCCAGCAATACGCCTCGCCCTACAACAACTTCAAGTTCACCGAGGAATACATCGTCCAGCGCCTGCAAGGCAACACCCTCGACACCACCGCACGGGTCTGCATCTGCACCATCCAGCGCATGTATTCCATGCTCAAGGGCAAGGAACTGCCGGAAGAGCTGGAAGAAGAATCGGTCGACCAGCTCGGCGGCCTGTTCAAACAGCCCGAGCCCATCGAGTACAACCCTAATATTCCGATTGAGACCTTTGACATCATCGTCACCGACGAATGCCACCGCTCCATCTACAACCTCTGGGCGCAGGTGCTGGAGTACTTCGACGCCTACCTCATCGGCCTCACCGCTACGCCCAGCAAGCAGACCTTCGGTTTCTTCCACCAGAACCTGGTAATGGAATACAATCACGAAATGGCCGTGGCCGACGGCGTCAACGTCAACTACGACGTCTACCGCATCCGCACCGCCATCACCGAGGCCGGTTCCAAGGTCGAGTCCGGCTACGCGGTGCAGATCATGGAGCGCGATACGCGCAAGAAGCGCTGGGAACAGCTCGACGACGACTTCAGCTACGACCCCAACCAGCTCGACCGCGACGTGGTCGCCCCGGACCAGATCCGCAAGATCATCCAGACCTACCGCGACAAGCTGTTCACCGAAATCTTTCCCGGCCGCGAGTGGGTGCCCAAGACCCTCATTTTCGCCAAGGACGACGCCCACGCCGAAAACATAGTCGAAATCGTGCGCGAGGAATTCGGCAAGGGCAACGACTTCGCCCAGAAGATTACCTACCGCACCACCGGCGCGAAGCCCAAAGACCTCATCAACGAATTCCGCACCAGCCCCATGCCTAGAGTCGCCGTCACGGTGGACATGATCGCCACAGGCACCGACATCAAGGCAGTGGAAGTCGTTTTCTTCATGCGCGCCGTCAAATCCCGCGCCTTCTTCGAGCAAATGAAAGGCCGCGGCGTGCGCGTCATCAAGCCCGATGACCTGCAAAGCGTCACCCCCGATGCGATTACGAAAGACCACTTCGTCATCGTCGATGCCGTCGGCGTGTGCGAGCAGGACAAGACCGACTCCCGCCCCATGGAGCAGAAGCCCACCGTCAGCTTCGAAAAGCTCATGCAGGCCGTCGCCTTCGGCAACACCGAAGACGACGTGCTCTCGTCCCTGGCCGGGCGGCTGGCCCGCATGGAACACCGCATGAGCGCCGAAGACGACAAGAAAATTCGCGCCGCCACCGGCGGATTGGGTTTAAGGGATCTCGCCCACCAGATCGTCCAATCCCTCGACCCGGACCTTGAACTCCCCTCCCCCGCGAGCGGGGGAGGGGCCGGGGGAGAGGGCCCCGTTTCCCCCCTTGATAAAGGGGGGCCAGGGGGGATTTCACCCTCGCAACAAGCCCGCATTGCCGCCACCAAGCCCCTGTGCGACCCAACCCTGCGCCAGCTTATCCTGGACATCAAAGCCAAGAACGAAGTCGTCATCGACATCATCAGTGCCGACGAAGTCATCGATGCCGGTTTCTCCCCCGAAGCCCTCGACCGCGCCAAAGGCATGGTCCAATCCTTCGAGCAGTTCATCGCCGAGCACAAGGACGAAATCACCGCCCTGCAAGTGCTCTACAGCAGACCCTACAAACACCGCCTCACCTTCGAGGCCGTGAAAGAACTCGCCGACGCCATCGAAAAGCCGCCCTACCTGTGGAACGAATCCCAGCTCTGGAACGCCTACGCCGCCCTGGAAAAGAGCAAGGTCAAAGGCGCCAGCGGCAAACGCATCCTCACCGACCTCGTCTCGCTAGTTAGATTTGCGATCCACCAGGACAACGAACTCATCCCCTTCCCCGAGCGCGTCAACGCCAACTTCAAGGCGTGGCTCGCCACCCAACGGATAGCCCCCTCGCCCCAGCGGGGAGAGGGCACAACCACATCCCCTCTCCCTCAGGGAGAGGGTAGGGGTGAGGGTGGGGTTAGCCGCTTCACCCCCGAACAACTCAAATGGCTCGAAATGATCCGCGACCACATCGCCGCAAACCTCGGCATCGAGCCGGATGACTTCGAGTATGCCCCGTTCTCGCAGCACGGCGGACTCGGCAAAGTGCATCAACTGTTCGGTGACAAGCTGAATGCGATGATTGAAGAATTGAACGAGACCTTGGCTGCATGAAGGGGGCGGAACATGCAAAGCGTACTGTGCATATTTCGTTCAGAAACCCCGAGTGAGCCTATGCCAAAGTGATTGTCCACTTGCAGTAGACCTCGTACGGTACTAAAATTAGTACCGTAAACGTATGGTAGGAGTTGAACATGAACATCGTCCCCGCCCAGGAAATCAAGCGCCGCGGCATCGCCGCCGTGGATGAAGCCCTGGCCCATGGCCCGGTGCACGTCATCAAGAATAACCGCCCGCAATACGTGGTGCTGACCGAAGAGCGCTACAGCGAACTGATCGAAGCCCAGGAGGAAGCCGCCCTGGCCCGCATCAAGGCCTCGCTGGAGGATGCCAAGGCTGGCCGTGTCACCCGTCACGCCAGCGTGGAAGCCCTGCTGCAACACCTGGACAGCGAACCGGCGGCATGACCTGGACCCTGGCCACCACGGCCTTCTTTGATCGCCGCGTCCGAAAGTTCCTGGCCAAGCATCCGGACCTGCGTCCCCGCTTCGCCGAAACCCTGGCCCAACTGGCCGCCGACCCCTTCCAACCCTCCCTGCGCCTTCATCCCCTCGGCGGCAAACTCCAGGGCCTGCAGGCCGTCAGCCTCACCTACAGCTACCGCTACCGCATTACCCTGACCGTACAAGTCACCGAACACGAAATCCTCCTGATCGACATCGGCAGCCATGATGAGGTGTACGGGTGAGCGGCAAGTTAAAGGTCGGTGAGCGGAGTGCGCCCTACGACGTAGGGTGGGTTAGGCCGGAGGCCGTAACCCGCCAAGGCAATACTGAGCGCGATGATTGAAAAATTGAACGAGACGTTGGCGGCGTAGTTATGGCGTTAACAATTCCCGTCGCGGAGATAGTCGAAAGCAGCAGGAACCCGCTACTTGGTAAGCACGCGTCCTGGGGCCGTGTATTGCTTGGCGAAATCGCGACCATTCAGAACGGTTTTCCCTTCAAGTCAACCCAGTTCACCAAGAGTGCAGGGATGCCGCTCATTCGGATTCGCGATGTCGGCGCAAACTGTACCGATACCAACTATGTCGGCGACTACGATCCTGCCTTTATTGTGAAGGCTGATGATCTGCTCATCGGGATGGATGGCGACTTCAATTGTGCGCGTTGGCGTGGACCGGATGGCCTGCTGAACCAGCGGGTTTGCCGAGTAATTCTGAAGTCGGATATTTACCATCCGAAACTTCTCGATTACGCCTTGCCGGGCTATCTCAAAGCCATCAACGACATGACGTCATCAGTGACGGTAAAGCACCTGTCATCGAAATCCATTGCGGAAATTCCGTTGCCGCTTCCGCCTATGGGGCAACAAAAACGCATCGTCGCTGAAATCGAAAAACAATTCTCCCGCCTCGACGAAGCCGTCGCCAGCCTCAAGCGCGTCAAGGCCAACCTCAAGCGCTACAAAGCCGCCGTCCTCAAAGCCGCCGTCGAAGGCCGCCTCGTCGAAACCGAAGCCGAACTCGCCCGCCGTGAAGGCCGCGGCTACGAGACCGGCGAACAACTCCTGCAACGCATCCTCGAAACTCGCCGCAGCCAGTGGAAAGGCAAGGGCAAATACAAAGAACCCGCCGCGCCTGATACCACCGACCTGCCCGAATTGCCGGAGGGGTGGGTATGGACCAGCGTTGACCAGCTGACTGGTGATTCTTTAATCGGATTGGACCGCGGGCGTGATCAGCAAAACTCTGAAGGTATTGGCACGCCTTACGTGAAAATGAACAACGTCACGATGGAGGGTGAAGTCACGAGCGAAGGGCTTGTTTATGTAGATGCTTCAAATGAAGAAAAGGAACGATTCAATCTCCAAGCCACTGATTTGTTATTTAACACGCGCAACAGCAAGGAGCTCGTCGGTAAAGTCGGAATCGTCGCCAGTCTTCCGAGAGGGGCCATTTACAACAATAATTTGATGCGTCTGCGGACTATAAATGGGGCCATGCCAAGCTTTGTTTGTTCGCAAATGTGCTCTAACGGATTTCGCAAACGAATGGAGTTGGTTAAGAAGGCCACGACGAATGTGGCTGCCGTTTATGCGAAGGATTTATTCCCTTTGCCGCTGGCATTGCCGCCCCTCACCGAACAACAGCGGATCGTTGCCGAAGTCGACCGTCGCCTCTCCCTTATCAGTGAGGTTGAGGCCCAGGTCGATGCCAACCTCCTGCGTGCAGACCGCCTGCGCCAGTCGATTCTGACCAGCGCATTTTCAGGCCTACTAGGTAGCCGATTCTTTGAGACCATGCCAAATGCTGCGACCAAAGCGTCTGGGAAAGCATAGCGATGGCGACTATGCGGATATTAGCAATTGATGGCGGTGGAATTCGTGGGTACTTCTCAGCATATTTACTCGAGCGAATTCAGGACGAGCTAGCTGTCGATCTCACAAAGACGTTTGATCTTATTTGTGGGACAAGCACTGGCGCGATCATTGCTGCGTCTCTGGCGATTAGATATCCCCTCAAGGATGTTCTGAAACTGTATGAGGACAACGGTAGACACATTTTTAGTAAGACTAGAGGCAGTTGGTTCGGTTTAATGCGAGCGCGCTACGATATCGAGAGGCTCCGTACGGAGCTTGATACCGCGTTCGGTGATCGAACTCTTTCTGAGACGGATACGCGATTGTTGATTCCGGCTACAGATATTGGAAATGCGCAAGTACATGTATTCAAGTCGTCCTATTCAGTGGACTTTGTGCGTGATCGACAGGTGCGAATAGCCGACGCTGTCTTGGCTTCATGTGCCGCTCCTACGTACTTTAAGCCAGCGTATGTTGATCCATATCTATTGGCTGACGGAGGTCTCTGGGCGAACAACCCGGCAATGGTTGGCTACATAGAAGCGATAACTAGACTTGGGGCGCAACCGGGCGATGTGAAAGTGCTGTCCCTCGGTACCGGGACTAGCAACCAATATTTCCGGGTCCGCGATAAGAATCGGCTGTGGGGTGTTGCTACTGGATGGGGTATTAGAGGGCTTGTCGATTTGTTACCGAATCTTCAATCAAAGAATACGCACAACATGCTCGGAATCATGCTTCCGGCGAATAACTATGTACGACTCAACTTCGAACGAGAACAAAAGCTGTCACTTGACGATATAGAATCATTGCCCGAATTGAGATCGGTAGCGGATCGAGTTTTTGCCGAACGTTCCGGTGCCATAAGGTTGTTACTCGGGAAAGAAGGGCATGCACAATGAAGCTGGAGGACAGGCTTAACGAGTTTCTCGCTAATACCGTCAATATCAACCAGTCCCGGATTGACACGTTGACAGACCGAGTTGCTGCGGTCACAAGTTTCTTAAAAGATAGCGAAACATTTGAAGACTGCTTCGTTGAAGTCGTGCCGCAGGGGTCTTATGCGCACAAGACCATTATCAAACCGTCTGAGAAGAAGCCCGAGTTTGATGCTGACATCCTCTTCTATGTCACTGAAGTCGAAGGCTGGGAACCAAAAGACTATATCGAGCAGCTATATCAGCTGCTTCGTGAGAATGGGACATATCGCGACAAGGCGATAAAGCAGACGCGATGCGTAACAATCAACTATGTAGGGGAGTTCTCGCTTGATGTTGTTCCATGTATCCGTCGTGATGGGTTGCTGTTCTGGGAAACGGAGCACGTACTGAATGCGCTTACAAACCAAGAAGAGCCAACGAGACCCAAGGAGTACACGGAATGGCTCTTAGAGCAGGACAAGACACTTGGCAACCACCAGCTAGTCAAGGTTGTACGGTTGGCAAAATATCTTCGTGACATCAAGCAGACCTTTTCGGTCAAGTCGATTCTTTTGACAACGCTCCTTGGAATGCAGGTGGATGACTGGGATGGTCTCCTACCAGGTAGCCAGTTCAGCGACCTACCTACATCGCTCAAGACGTTGTTCAATCGGTTAGACAAATGGCTGCAAGATCGACCAGATATGCCTATCGTCAAGAATCCTGTTCTCGGCAATGAGGATTTCAACCGACATTGGGATCAAGATAAGTATTCCAATTTCCGCGATCGGTGGCACATATACACGACTTGGATTAACGATGCCTATGACGAAGAGGGGAGGCAGGAAAGCATCCTGAAGTGGAGGAGGGTGTTTGGTGAGGAGTACGCAAAGGGAGTAGAAACCGCGAAAGCGGCATCGACTGCAACCGCCGCACTTCCAATTCCAGCACACTGTGAAAAACCTCGCTGGCCTGTCCAGAATCTCGCGCCGGTGAACATCAAGGCCACGGTGCATCGATCCAAGGAGGGACAAGCGATCGAAAATCTGTCCTCGGACGGACGAGCCTTAGAGAAGAATCTGTGGCTACGCTTCGAGGTCAGGAATAACTACACAGCGGGTATCAAACTCTACTGGCAGGTCGTGAACAATGGAGAGGAAGCGGGTAGGGTCAATGGCGGCTTGCGTGGCAACATATTCGCAGGGAGCTTTGTTCAGTGGGAATCAACTTCCTATCGAGGAAAGCACTGGGTTGAGTGTTTTGCAATTGATTCCAAAAAGAACATCTGTATTGGGCGAAGTGGTAGGTTCATCGTAAACATACAGTGAAGAGCAATAAATGAGCACCTCGCAGATCGTCCAAAAACTCTGGAACTACTGCAACGTCCTGCGCGGCGACGGCATGTCGTATGGCGACTATGTCGAGCAGCTCACTTATATGCTGTTCCTCAAGATGGCCGACGAGCGCACCAAGGCGCCGTACAACCAGAAGAGCCCGGTGCCGGAGCAGTACAGTTGGCCGAACCCCGCTCCCACCCTAGCCCTCCCCCGCGAGCGAGGGAGGGGATTTTCTTGTGGCGACGAGCTGTTCGACCACTACTACCATACCCTTGAGGCGCTGGGTAACCAGAAGGGCTTGCTCGGGCTGATTTTCAGCAAGTCGCAGAACAAGTTTGATTCGCGCTGCTTTATGGCGGCGCTCACCCTTCGGGCGCCTATCGGCGTCCAATCCCCGGTGGAGATTGTCAGGACCCGGCCAAGCTGCAGTAAGCCGCTTCTTGATCGTTCCCAAAAAGGGTGCTATCGTTCCCATTATGGGTACGATTAAAACCGCGAATGAAACCGGGCCTGGGCTAGGCGATGTGCTGTTTTCCAAGACTCAGCGGCAGGTTCTGGGTCTGTTGTTCGGCAATCCGGGGCGTAGCTTCTACGCCAAGGAAATTGTCCGTTTTGCCGGTGTCGGCAGCGGTTCCGTTCAGCGCGAGTTGGAGAAGCTTGCCGGTGTCGGTTTGCTGACCGTTACGCAGATCGGCAACCAGAAACACTATCAAGCGAAT
The DNA here is from genome assembly GCA_040752115.1 of Pseudomonadota bacterium. GTDB lineage: Bacteria > Pseudomonadota > Gammaproteobacteria > Burkholderiales > Sulfuricellaceae > JBFMFB01. The sequence goes on from JBFMFB010000005.1 coordinate 29,919, forward strand.
CGCGATGCCCCGATTTTCGAAGAGCTACGGGGCATCGTGCTCAAGACGTTCGGCTTGGCGGACGTGCTGCGCCAGGCACTGGCCACGCTTTCGAGGCGAATCAAGGTGGCGTTCGTCTATGGTTCGGTGGCGAAGGCGACTGACACGGCAACAAGCGATATCGACCTGATGATTGTCTCGCCGAGTCTTTCCTATTCCGATGTGGTGGGCCATCTTGCTGATGCCGAAACGCTGCTCGGGCGCACGGTGAACCCGACGCTCTACAAACCAGCCGATTTCGCGCGCAAGCTCGCTACGGATAATGCCTTCTTGAGCCGTGTGCTGGATCAGCCGAAGATTTTTTTGATTGGTACGGAAGATGACATCCCCAAACCTGGAAAACCTGGTTAAGGCCGGCAGCCTCAAGCAGGAGCCGGGCGACCAGAGAGAATTCGACGGTCTCGTGCGCTCGGCCCGCGCGCGCTTGACCGATGCACACAACACGCAACTTTCCATCGAGAGCCGGTTTGATCTGGCATACAACGCGGCGCATGCCCTAGCCTTAGCGGCGTTGCGCTGGCATGGTCATCGGTCCGACAAACGCTACACCGTGTTTCAGTGTGTGCCGCATACGCTGGGTCTTGGCCCGGAGGATTAAACGGGTCAGCTTCGAATTGTTTTTGACAAGACCTCCGTACACCGTTCCATGATCCCCATATGTCCCAAAAAACTGCCCGGTGTTTCACCGCTACCGCTTGAGGCTTGGCCTAATAACGCGATGCTGGGGGGCATGTTTGTAGAGTCACCCTTACACCCTTATGGGGAGGGGCTTTCGCTATTCGCGAAATGCGAATGTGGCATTGTGCATAGTTGGGCAGTACTTGAAATGCTGTTGAAAATATAGTACTTTCGTATTTCGCGAAACACGAAAGTACTTGCTGGAGTTTGCCCATGCGCCGCCCTGTTAATCGCCAACCGGCACTCAAGGCTCAGGATTTATACCTGCTGCTGGCTTTGCTCGCCAAGCGTGGCGAGGTATTGACCTATCCTGAGCTGGCGGCTTTTTCCGGGTTGTCCATGTCGGAGGTGCATGGCGCCCTGAAACGGGCGGAACAGGCTCGCTTGCTGGCGTTTGTGGATAAGCAGCCGCGCATCATCGTTCCGGCATTCAAGGAGTTTTTGCTGCACGGTGCTCGCTATGCCTTCCCGGCGGCAAGGGGGGGGATGGTGGGGGGGATTCCCACGGCTTATGCCGCAGCGCCGCTCAATGCCGAGATTGCGCCTTCGTCCGATCCGCCGCCGGTGTGGCCGCATACGGAGGGTAGTGCTCGCGGCATTGCGCTGATACCGCTTTATCCGAGTGCGCCCGCGGCGGCGCTGCGTAGCCCGGCGCTGTATGAGAATCTCGCCTTGTTCGATGCCTTGCGCATGGGTAATGCGCGAGAGCGCAATCTGGCCGCGAAGTTGTTCGAGAAGCGGTTTTGAATCCGCGCGATCCCAACATCCAGATGGTGGAAGTGGTGGCGCAGGCACTAGGTGACCTGTGCGACGAATTGATATTCGTGGGTGGTTGCGCGGCGGGGATGTTGTGTAATTTGCCGAATGCATCGCCGCCCCGTGTGACGTATGACGTGGACGTCGTGGCCGAAGTGGCGGCGCTTGCGGCCTATCATGCGCTGGAAGACCGTTTTGCGACTCGCGGTTTTATGCGCGATGTGTCACAGGAGGCGCCAATTTGCCGCTGGCGATTGGGTGAAGTGAAAGTTGATCTGATGCCGACCGATGAGCGCATTCTGGGGTTTGCCAATCGCTGGTATCCGTTGGCGCTTGCCAGTGCATCGTGTGTCTTGTTGCCGAGCGGCAGGCAGATCCGTCTGATTTCAGCACCGGCCTTTCTCGCGACGAAGTTGGAGGCTTTTGCTACGCGTGGAAATGGCGATCTGATGTCCAGCCATGATTTTGAGGACATCATCAACGTGCTCGATGGCCGCGCCGGTATCGAGGCGGAGGTGGCCGCCGCTGATGCCGGGCTTGCGGACTATCTGGCGAGCCGCTTTCGCGAGATTGCGCGGCACCCGGATTTTGACAATACGCTGCCGGGACTGGTGACGTATGACGAGTTGCACGAAGACAGGATTCGTCGCGTGCGCGATCGGATAAATTCAATCACGAACTTGGGTGAGAAATGAACACCGCAACCATCGTCCAAAAACTCTGGAACTACTGCAACGTGCTGCGCGACGACGGGATGTCGTACGGTGACTATGTCGAGCAGTTGACCTATCTGTTGTTCCTCAAAATGGCCGACGAGCGCAGCAGGCCGCCCTACAACCAGGCAAGCCCGGTGCCAGCCGGCTATGACTGGCCCAGCCTGGTGAAGAAAGACGGCGACGAGTTGTTCGACCACTACCGCCACACCCTTGAGGCGCTGGGCAACCAGAAGGGCTTGCTCGGGCTGATCTTCAACAAGTCGCAGAACAAGTTCCAGGACCCGGCCAAGCTGCGGCGGCTGATCGTGGATTTGATCGACAGGGAAAACTGGTCGGTGATGAGCGCGGATGTGAAGGGTGATGCCTACGAAGGGCTGCTGGAGAAGAACGCGCAGGACACCAAGTCCGGCGCCGGCCAGTACTTCACGCCGCGCCCGGCATCATGGTCGGCGACATGCTCGGCGTGCGCGTGATTATGGTCAGCAGCAACACCAGCATCATCATGATCACCACCATGGCGATGATGATCACCACCGTGGTGATCATTGGTGTGATGATGGTCCGGGATTGCCAGCGCGCCAAGCCAAGGGTTTAATATTTGCTTAATTTGCTCACCCAAAGTTTGCATAATTAATGAAATATAAACTTGCCTCTGGTTTATGAATGGTGCTATTTTGCAAACCATGGGTGAGCAAAAAACAGCAAAGATAAACCTTCTCCACGATTTGTTGGAGGAGGGGCTATTGGCACCGACCAGCTGGCTGGAGGAACAGGGCTATTCGCGCGCGCTGCTGTCAAAGTACGTCGAAAGCGGTTGGCTGACTTCACCTGCACGCGGGGTTTACCGCCGCCCAGGTCCTCCGCTCAAGTGGCAACATGTCGTGGCCAGTTTGCAAATGCTCGCAGGTAGTTATCTGCATGTCGGTGGGCGGACAGCGTTGGTCCAGCGCGGGTTGGGACACTACGTCCGGATGAGCGGGCAGGAGACGATATTTCTGTATGGCCCGGAAGTGTTGCCGGCTTGGGTGAACAAGCTTGGCTTAAATGAGCGGTTTGCAGTACGAAACGATGCAATGTTTGGCAGCTTGCGTGCACGTCGGAACGAGCGGGGCGTACTGACTAATTTTCACGATGAGCCGCTCCAGCCTAAACAGTTGGCCGATTTCGGATTGCAGGAGATGACCTGGGGGACTTGGGATTGGCGTTTGCTGTATTCCACAGACGAGCGCGCCATGTTCGAGGTGCTGCAGGATGTTCCGACGCGGGAGTCAGTCTATGCGGCTGACGTGTTGATGCAAGGCTTGGTGAACCTGCGTCCGGCTCGCGTGATGTCGCTTCTCATGGCCTGCGGGAGCGTGAAGGTGAAGCGGCTTTTCCTGGCGCTGGCCGAACGCCATCAGCTTCAGTGGCTGGCGCATCTCGACTTGTCCAAGGTGGATCTGGGCAAGGGCAAGCGCATGCTGGCACCTGGCGGAAAGCTGCATCCGAAATATCTCATCACGCTGCCGGCTGACCTTGATGATCACACCCGATAACCCTTACTTTGCGCAGGTCCGGCTGCTAGTGGCCGTGCTGCCGATTGTCGCCAGGGAGCGATGTTTTGCGCTCAAGGGCGGGACGGCGATCAACCTGTTTGTGCGCGACATGCCGCGCTTGTCGGTGGATATCGATCTTGCATTTGTGCCGCTTGGCGACCGTGCATCGGCGCTGGAAGAGATCGATGCTGCGCTTGGCAGGATAAGCGAAGCGCTCGGGGGCCGACCGTATGGCTACCGCGTGAGTATTGGAAAGCGCCAGGACGGCAGTGTTTACGGGTTGCTGGTATCGGATCGTGCAGCGGAAATCAAGATTGAGGTGTCGCCGGTGTTGCGCGGCTCGGTGTATCCGGAGTCGATGAGACGAATCGTGGATCACGCGGAAGCAGGGTTTGGTTTTGCCGAGGTGCCTGTCGTTTCGTTTGCCGACCTGTATGCAGGTAAGATCGTAGCGGCGCTGGATCGCCAGCACCCGCGTGACCTGTTCGACGTGAAGCTGCTCCTGGCCGAGGAAGGGATCAGCGACGAGCTGTTCCGCGCATTCCTGGTGTATTTGATAAGCCACGACGGTTCCATCGCGCGAGTCCTTAATCCCACGCGCAGGCCGCTGGTGGATTTGTTCGAAAGGCAATTTGCGGGGATGACGGTTGAAGCCGTGACGGTCGACGAATTGGATCAGGCGCGTACCGATCTGATCGCAGCCCTGCACCAGCGGCTTGGTGAAAGCGAGAAGGCATTCCTGATGTCCTTCAAGCGTGGTGAGCCGAGTTGGGATTTGCTTGGGGTTGCGCATGCGGCGGATTTGCCGGCGGTGCGCTGGAAGCTGCAAAACCTTGCCCAGATGTCAGCAGACAAGCATCGTGAGGCGCTGGACAATCTGGAACGTGTATTGGGAAACATCTAGAAAAAAATGAACACAGCCACCATCGTCCAAAAACTCTGGAACTACTGCAATGTCCTGCGCGACGACGGGATGTCGTATGGCGACTACGTCGAACAGCTGACGTATTTACTGTTCCTCAAGATGGCCGACGAACGCACCAAGGCGCCCTATAAACAGGAAAGCCCGGTGCCCAAGAAGTGGTCTTGGCCGGAGCTGATCAAGAAAGACGGCGACGAGTTGTTCGACCACTACCGCCACACCCTTGAGGCGCTGGGCAACCAGAAGGGCTTGCTCGGGCTGATCTTCAACAAGTCGCAGAACAAGTTCCAGGACCCGGCCAAGCTGCGGCGGCTGGTGGTCGATCTCATCGACAGGGAACAATGGGTGTCGATGAGCGCCGACGTGAAGGGCGATGCCTACGAGGGCCTGCTGGAGAAGAACGCGCAGGACACCAAGTCCGGCGCCGGCCAGTACTTCACCCCGCGTCCGCTGATTCAGGCCATCGTGGATGCGATGGCGCCCAGGCCAGGCGAGACCGTGTGCGACCCGGCGTGCGGCACAGGCGGTTTTCTGCTTGCGGCGCACGATTATGTGGTGAAGCACAACCCGCATCTCACCAAGGACCAGCGCAAGAAGCTCAAGGAGGAAACCTTCAAGGGCTGGGAGCTGGTGCAGGCCACCGCGCGGCTGTGCGCCATGAACATGCTGCTGCACGGCATCGGCAATCAAGATGACGAGCGTATTGAAGTTAAAGATGCGCTGGCCGCCGACCCAGGCGACCGCTTCGACCTGGTGCTCACCAATCCGCCCTTCGGCAAGAAAAGCAGCACCACCATCGTGGGCGAGGAGGGCAAGGTGAGCCGCGAGCGCGACATCGTTGAGCGCGGAGACTTCTGGACCACCACCTCGAACAAGCAGCTCAACTTCGTGCAGCACGTCAAAACCCTCTTGAAACAGAACGGCCGCGCCGCGGTGGTGGTGCCGGACAACGTGCTGTTCGAAGGCGGTGCCGGCGAAACGATACGCAGGAAATTGCTACAGGAGTGCGATGTCCACACCCTGCTGCGCCTGCCCACCGGCTTGTTCTACGCCCAGGGCGTGAAGGCGAACGTGCTGTTCTTCGACAAGAAGCCCGCCTCCGAGACCCCGTGGACCAAGAGGCTGTGGATCTACGATCTGCGCACCAACATGCACTTTACGCTCAAGACCAATCCTTTGAAGCGCGAGGACCTGGACGAATTTGTGCAGTGCTATTTCGGCAGGAATGCCCCGGAGGGGAATCCCCCTCAGCCCCCCTTTGACAAGGGGGGAGCAAGTCGGCACGAGCGCAGGGCGACGTGGTACGACGAGGCGGCCGGCCCCTCTCCCCAAAGGGGCGAGGGGGGCAATGGAAGGTGGCGTGCCTACGACTACGACGAACTCATCAGCCGCGACAAGGCCAGCCTGGACATTTTCTGGCTGAAGGACGAATCGCTGTCGGAGTCCGACAATCTGCCCGCGCCGGAGGTGATCGCCGCCGAGATCGTCGAGGACCTCGAAGCGGCGCTGGAGCAGTTCCGGGAAATCGTTGCCGATATGGGCGCCGGAGAATTGGATACGGCCGGGCACTAACCCGGGGCGGCATGTTCAACGGCGCAGGATAGGGCGCGTTCGTTTTTTGCAGAACCGAAAATCAAGAGAGGACATAGCCATGAATGCTGACGTCAATATTTTTTCCCCGATCCAGCTTGGCCCCTACACGCTGCCGAACCGCATGGCGATGGCGCCGATGACGCGCAACCGCGCCGGGGAGGGCAACGTGCCGCAGCCGCTCAACGCGGAATATTACGCGCAGCGGGCGAGCGCGGGGCTGATCATCAGCGAGGCGTCGCAGGTTTCGCCGCAGGGGGTGGGCTATCCCGCCACACCGGGCATCCACAGCGCGGAGCAGGTCGCGGGCTGGAAGCTCGTCACCGACGCAGTGCACGCCAAGGGCGGGCGGATCTTCCTGCAACTGTGGCACGTCGGGCGAATCTCGCATCCTTCGCTCCAGCCTAATGGCGCATTGCCGGTGGCGCCCTCGGCGATCAAGCCGGCCGGCGAGGCGGTCACTTACCAGGGCATGCAGCCGTACCAGACGCCGCGCGCGCTCGAACTCGCGGAGATTGCCGGCATCATCGAGCAGTACCGCAGCGGCGCAAAGAACGCGCTCGCCGCCGGCTTCGACGGGGTGGAAATCCATGGCGCGAACGGCTATCTGCTCGACCAGTTCCTGCGCGACGGCTCCAATCACCGCACCGACGCCTACGGCGGATCGGTGGCAAACCGGGCGCGGCTGATGCTCGAAGTCACCGAGGCCGTGTGCGGGGTGTGGGGCGCGGACCGCGTCGGCATCCGGCTTTCGCCGCTGCAGCCGTTCAATGACATGCGCGATTCCAACCCGGAGGCGACATTCAGCCATGCGGTGGAGCAACTCAACCGCTTCGGCCTGGCCTACCTGCACATCACCGAAATGGGCAAGGAATCCCCCGGTGCGGCGGGCCCTGCGTTCGACCTCAAGGTGCTGCGCAAGATATGGAAAGGCGTGTACATGACCAACGGCGGCTACGATCTCGCGCGCGCCAACGCCGCGCTCGCCAAGGACGAGGCGGATATGGTGGCGTTCGGCGTGCCGTTTCTCGCCAATCCCGATCTGCCGGTGCGCTTCGCCAAGGGCGCGCCGCTCAATGCGCCCGACCCGGCGACGTTTTATGGCGGCAGCGAGAAGGGCTACATCGATTATCCGTTTCTCGACGTCCGCTAGGAAGCTCTGAAAAAGTGGCTGCGCGGGCGAATCGCTGCGTTGCGCGGTGCTCGCTCCCTCACCTATCTCATTGATATGTCTCGGTCGCTGTGCGCCGGGCGCCTTGCGCTTCATCCCGCTCGCGCACTTTTTCAGAGCTTCCCTAAGTTCGTATCCCGCAGCGTGCAAGGTACGGATTTTTTGGTTTCAGCCGGTACCAGCCGCCGGTATTGGAAAGCGACCGGGTGAGCGCTACGTTTTTTTTACCGAGACTTCAATCGTGTGGATGCCTTTGGCCCCATCGGGAAAGCTGCGCGTCAGCCGGGCGAGCAGCGGCGGCGATTCCTGGATTTTTCCCGCCTTGTCGATGCCGCGCACCTTGAGGGTGAAGTTTCCTTCCCTGGCCGGCGTCCAGTCGAAGCGCCACAGGGTCCAGGCCCAGTTGGAGAGTGGCGGCTTGATCTCGGCGTTCTGCCAGGTTTTGCCGTTATCCAGAGAGACTTGAACCTGGCTGATGCCGTGCCTGCCGGCAAACGCGATGCCGCCGACGACGTAATGCCCGAGCGGGATGGTCTTGCCGTCCATGGGCATCAGGATCTGCGATTTGATGGGAATGACCGCCTCGTCCGACCACCCCCGTTTCTCCCAGTAGCCTTTGAAATCGTGGTTGACCAGTTCAATCCTGGAGAGCCATTTCACGTTTTTCATGCCGTAGATGCCAGGGACGATGGCGCGCACGGGAAAGCCGTGGATGCGGGGCAGCGGCTCGCCGTTCATGCGGAAGGCGAGGAACACGTCGCCGGAGGTGGCGAGCGCATAGGGAATGCTGTCGCTGTAGCCGTCTTCGGCATAGAAGGCGGCCTTGACCAGCCCCGGTCTTGGCCTGGCTTTTTCCAGGAGCTTCCTGAGCGACACTCCTTCCCAATAAGCGTTGCCGATGGCATCGCCGCCGACCGGGTTGCCGATGCATTCCAGCGTGACATACTCGGCCTTGTCCTTCATCGCCTCCAGTTCGTTCAGGGTGAGCGTATAAGGGTTATCGACCGAGCCCTCGATGCGCAGGCGGTATCTGGTGGGGTCGATTTCTGGAATCTTCGAGGAATAGGTGGTGACGTAAAATTCTTCGTTTGGAGTAACTTCTTTGGCGGCAAAGCCTTTGAAGTTGACCGTGCCTTTCATGGAAAGATCATGGCTTCGGCCCTCCTCGGCCGCTTCAGCCCGTCGATAAATCCCACCCAGAACGGAAACCCCGAAGCCGAGGCCGAGCGTTCCCGTGCCGAGTTTATGCAGAAAATCTCTTCTTCCCGGTATGCGTTTCATGGCTGCGACCTCCTGCAAAAGAAGCGGCCGGCAATGGAGCCGGGCCGGCTTGGTTGATTGCGGTGTCAACAGCATAGACCGTCGACCCGATGGGTTTGTTTCTGGCCTGGGAGCCTGTCCCCGCTTTATTTCGATTCGCTCCCGCTGCCGCGGCGGTTGAGCGGGTAACTGCCCGTTTCCCCGGTAAACGGCAGCGCAAGCAGCCGCCCCAGGGTCAGCCGCGCCGGATCGCGGAACTGGCTCAGGCCGATGGTCATACCTTGGTGGCCGGCAGCGGGCTGGGCGCGATAGGTGCCGAGGAGCCGGTCCCACCAGGGCAGATTGAAGCCGAAATTGCTGTTGGTTTCGCGGGGCACGATGGAATGATGGACGCGGTGCATTTCCGGGGTAACCACGAAAAGCCTCAGCCAGCGGTCAAGCCAGGCCCAAAGCTTGACGTTGCCGTGATTGAACAGGCTGGTGGCGTTCAGCAGGATTTCGAAAAGCACCACCGCAAGGACAGGGGCGCCGATCAGGGCGACTGCCGCCACCTTGATTCCCATGGAAAGTGCGATTTCGAGGGGGTGGAAGCGCACCCCGGTGGTGAAGTCGAAATCCATGTCCGAATGGTGCGTCATGTGCAGCCGCCATAATGCGGGTATGGCGTGAAGCATGACGTGCTGCAGATAGATCACGAAATCCAGGACGATGACCGCCAAAACCGCCTCCAGCGGCGCCGACAGGTCGAGGTTGTTGAACAGCCCCCAGCCGTGCTGCCCGGCATGGATCGCCATGCCGAAAGCGGTGAGAGGAAGCAGCACGCGCTCGGCCAGTGTGCCCGCAACGACCATTCCAAAATTGGCGAACCAGCGCACACCTTTCGGCACAGAGAGAACGCGGCGCGGCGCGGTGATTTCCCACAGCGCCATCAGCGTCAGCACCGCGAGAAAACAGATGAACCGGATGGCAGGTTCATGTTCGAGGACGAAGTTCATGCGGTTCCCATAGAGCTGCCGCGATTGGCCAGAAAGCGCGCCAGGTCCTCGGGGCGATCAATATCCCAGCGTTGCGGCAATTCATGCCAGCGCCAGTTCAGCGCCCGCAGACGGACGCGGGTTTCGCTCGCCACCTTCTCGCTGCTCCAGGTGACGCCGCTGAACACCTCCGGGGCGAAATGCCGCAACCCGAGCAGAACGTAGCCGCCATCCTCAGCGGGGCCGAGCACGGCATCGGCACCCTGCGCCAGAGCCGCTGCTGCCTCCTGCACATCGGCGCTGGTGAGGCTCGGACTATCCGAGCCGATCGTCACGGCACAGGAGGCGGCCGTAAGTGTCTGTTTGAACGCATGTGCCAGCCTGGCGCCCAGGTCGCCATCGGGTTGATCGCAAAGCTCGACTCCGAACTCTTTGGCGCACTGACCAAAGAATGGATGCTCCGAAGAGGGCGCGCACCAAAGGTGCACCGGCCCTGCACCTGCTTGCAGCGCGGTTGTCAGGGATTGCAGCAGCAGACCTTCATGCAGCATCGCTGCGCCAACCGGACCCAGCATCGGGATCAGGCGCGTCTTGACCTCTCCCGGCACCGGCGCCCTGGCAAAAATCATGATGGGGCAGCTTATCGGCTTCATCGCCGTCCTTGTGCTTCGTAAACCCGGGCGAGCCGTGCGGGGTCTGCGCCTAGGGCAAATGCCAGTCGCAGACGCCACATGAGCAGGATCGTCGCGGGGATTCCGTTTTGCTCCCAGCGGCGGCTGGAGGTGACAACTCTTTGCCGCAAGCACAGTGGCGGCTCAAAGCGCCTCAGCTTGATACTGAGGGCCACGTCCTCCATCAGCTCGATCTCCGGGAAACCGCCCACTGCGCCGAACAAGGGCTGCGACACAAACATGGCCTGGTCGCCGGTTGCGATGCCGGAAAAACGGGAACGCCGGTTGATCATGAACTCGACCGCCCGCAGCAGTAAATGGCTGCCGGAGAGCCGCACGTCAAAACGCCCCCAGCTTTTTCCATGCTGTTCCATGGCGTTGACGATGAGCCGGTCCGCTTCTTCCGGCAGCAGCGTGTCGGCATGCAGGAACAACAGCGTGTCCCCCGAAGCCTGTTGCGCGCCGGCATTCATCTGCCGTGCCCGGCCGCGCGGGGCGCAGATCAACCGATCGACCAGCGGTTTCGCCAACCCAGGACTTTCATCCACGCTGCCGCCATCCACTGCGATCACCTCGTGCCCGGCCTCCCGCAAGGCTTGCAGGGGGAGCAAGGTTTGGGTGATCGCTGCTGCTTCGTTCAGCATGGGGATGATGACGGAAAGCTTCACCTCGGCGCCTTTCGCTGCCTGGATTCGTTATGTGAGAGCCCCGCCGCAGCTGCTGCCCTGTCCCGCAATGCAGGCGTAACAGTGGCCGCAGGTTGTGACAGGATTCCCTTCCAGATTCATGTTCATCAGCTCGGCCAGATGAACGCGGGGTTTCCCGGAGACGAAAAGCGGCAGCCCCAGCATCTGGTTGAAGTCGCAGTCGTATGCATATCCTTGCCAATCCACGCTCAACAGCGACCGGCACATCACTGATTCCAGGTTCTCCGGATGCTGTAATTACTGCAGCAGCCGCATGTATGGCTGGAATTGCCCGGTCGACACCAGCATGCTGCCGAACCGGTTGATGGGCATGTTGGTCAGGGTATAAAGATGGTTAAAAACGACGCTGTGGTCTTCCTTCATCCGGGTTTTGTAATCGGCTTCGAGCGCGGCTTGCGGGGGCGGAAGGGTGGCGCCGAGCGGGTTGTAAACCAGGTTCAGGCGCAGGCCGGAATCCGGCTGGCCGTAGCCGAGCCGGTTGAGCCGTTTCAAGCCGCGGATGCTGCGCTGAAACACGCCCTTGCTGCGTTGCCGATCCACGTTTTCTTCCAGGTAACAAGGCAGCGAAGCGATAATCTCCGCCTGCTGCGCGGCCAGAAATTCGGCGAGATCCTCCTGGCCGGGCTCCTCCAGGATGGTGAGGTTGCAGCGGTCCATAACCCGCACCCCCATGCCGCGCGCGGCCTGCACCAGATAGCGGAAGTGTGGATTGAGCTCCGGCGCGCCACCGGTGATATCGAGCGTGGCCACGCCTTTAGCCCGGATGTAGTCGATCACCTGATCGACCGTGATACGTTCCATCATTTCGCTGCGGTTGGGGCCGGCATTGACGTGGCAGTGCACGCATTGCTGGTTGCAGCGGTAGCCGAGATTTACCTGTAGCGTTTCGAGGCCGGCGCGGCGGATGGGCGGAAAGTCGATATCTTTCAGCAGCGGCAGGGTGGCGCGCATCGGTTTTTTCCTCGTCTTATTTTCTTCGTGCCTGAAATTGCCTGACCAGAATCGGCACCAACGCCAGCAGCCCAAGCAGCACCAGCGCGATCAAGGTTTCTCCGGAGAGCAACTGGCCGCTCGATTCGATTCGCCCGAGCGATTGGCCCAGATTGGCGAACACGAAGCTTCCCGGCACGATGCCGACGGCGGTTGCCAGAACATAAGTGCGCACGCTGATAGGCGTAAAGGCGGGAGCCAGATTCACCAGCCAGAACGGGAACAGCGGCACCAGGCGCAGGAACAGCAGGTAGCTGAAAGCGTTTTCGTGAAATCCCCGGACGATGGCGGTGGCCAGGCTGCCCATGCGGCGCTGCGCCGCTTCCGCGAACACGTAGCGCGCGGCGAGAAAGACCAGCGTCGCGCCGATGGTCGCGGAGAACACGATGATCGCCGTCCCCGCCCAGCGGCCGAACAGAAAACCTGTTGCCAGCGAAAGGACCACGGCGCCGGGGATGCTGAATGCAGTCGAGGCGGTGTAAACCCCGATCATTACCGCGACCATGGTCCAGTAGTGCTCGCGGGTGTAGCTCAACAGAACTTCGCGGTTTGCCTTTAGCGCTTCCAGATTCAAAAATTTGCCGCCGCCCAGGGCGAAAAACGCGGCCAGGCCGGCGACGAACAGCGCCAGGATCGCCAGTTTTTTCCAGCGGCGCGAGGTGTCGGGCATTTGCGCGGCGGCTGGCATAGGCTTTCAAGCACCCCACAGGCCGAACAGGCGCATGATCCATTTCTTCGCTCCCGGCGTCAGCGCCTCCTTGCGGCGCGTATTCGCAACCCGCTGGTTGATCTGGGCCAGGGTCGGATAGATGTGCATCACGCCGGACAGGCTCGAAACCCTCATCCTTCCGGCCATCGCCAGCACGTATTCGTGGATCAGTTCGCCGGCGTGCGGCCCGACGATGGCCGCCCCCAGCAGGCGTCCGCCGGGATCGACAAGAATCTTGGCAAAGCCCTCGGTCTCGCCGTCAGCTTGCGCCCGGTCGATGTCGCGGAACGGGAAGGCGTAGGCCCGATAGGCCACATTCGCCGCCTTCGCTTCGGTTTCGGACAGCCCCACCCGCGCCAGCTCCGGGTCGGTGAAGGTGCACCAGGGGACGACGCGCTCCTCGACCCTGGCCGGAAAATGAAACAGAGCGTTTTGCAGCACCACGCCGGCGTGGTGTTCGGCCACGTGGGTGAACTGGTAGCCTCCCGCCGCATCGCCGCATGCATACACGCGCCGGTTCGTGGTGCGCAGACGGCGATCGGCCACGATCCGCCCTTTCTCCACGACAATCCCCGCTGCCTCCAGGCCCAGGTTTTCGATATTGGGCTGGCGGCCGGCAGCCACCAGCAGATGTGTCGCCTGCACCATGCGTTCCGCTCCATCCGCCGCCTTCAGCCACAGGCGGATATCCTGGCCCTGCCGCTCCGCGCGTGTGGTCGAGCACTCCAGATGGAATTCGACTCCCTCCGCCGCCAGCCGGTCGGCAACCACCTGGGCGAGGTCACCGTCTTCCTTGGGCAAAATCTGGGCACCGCGATTGACCAAGCACACGCGGCTGCCCAGACGGGCGAACGCCTGGGCCATTTCCACGCCGATCGGGCCGCCGCCCAGCACGATCAGGCTGGGTACCGGTTCGCGCAGAGCGAACACGCTTTCGTTGGTCAGCCAGGGCACCTGATCCAGCCCCGGCACGGGCGGAATCGCGGCTCGCGAGCCAGTTGCGAGCACGAAGGTCTTCGCCGTGAGCGCTCTGCCGTTTACCGTGAAGGTGGCGGAATCGGCAAATTGCCCGGCGCCGAAAATCACTTCCACGCCCATCGCGCGGAAACGCTCGGGGCTGTCGTGCGGTTCGATTGCCCGGATCACCTGCTCGACGCGCTGCATCACCGCGGCCAGGTTTATATCCGGCGTGCCGGCGCCGATGCCGAATTGCGCGGCCCGGCGCATGGTTTGCGCCACCTTGGCGCAATGGAGCAGCGCCTTGCTCGGCACACAGCCGTAATGCAGACAGTCGCCGCCCAATGCATGTTTTTCTACCAGCGCTATCTTTGCGTCCAGGGCAGCGCCGCCCGCGGCAACCACCAAACCGGCCGAACCGCCTCCGATGATGCAAATGTCGAATTCCGGTTTGCCCGGACTCATGATGGCCCCGTTCCGCCGGGCAGCAAGGGTGCGCCTACGCGCTTCTGTAGTGCCGCCATGAATTCGGCTATGCGTTTGGCATTGGTTCCCACGTCGCTGAGCCCGACGCGGGATACGGAACGGGCGTCGACGCGCGAGCCATGGTCGTAGGGGGCGATGCGGATCACTACGTCGTCTTTGAAGCCAAACCAAAAGGTCGTGGCGGTCGCCTCGATGCGGCCTTCCTGGGGTTCGGTTCCGACCACTTCCCACCCCATCCGGCGGGCTACCGCCAACGAATTCTCGAATGCCTGAGCCGGAGAGACCGCGAGCAGGGCCGGTTTCAGTTCGGGATAGCCCGCGTGCTGCAACGCGGCAATCTCAGGGCCGCCGTATTCGGCCGGGTTGGGTGCTTCCCGGCGCAGGGGCAGGATGGCGATGAAGACGGGCGGGTGTTCGGTGTCGGTGGTAATGTCGTGGATGCGGGGGACGGTCCGGGCGGTTTTGAGCCACATCAAAGGGGGAGTAACTGCGGCGAGGGCAATCGCGATCCCTATCAGAGCCCATACGGCGCCTCGAAACTGTTTATGCATGCGGGCGATATACAGACCCGCCAGTGAGATCGCGAGGCTCGCCAGAGCGCCATAGGCCGCCCATCTCAGTATTACGAAACCGGTGCTGAAGTGCCACAACCCGAAGCGATGGCCAAAGCCGGCTACGGCCGCTGTAAGCGCGCTGAGCGCGGCCAGGCCGAAGCCGGCGAGAGCCGCTTTGGCGAGGGGGCGTTTTGTGTCCATTCGCGGTCTCCGAAAGCGGTCAATGCTTACATGCCACTATCTCGATCAGAGGTTCCTTATGTGCTCCAAGGCGGCTGCGAGTCCAGGCACGGTGCCGATGAGATCGTCCAATAGAAATTCTTCTCCGCTCGCGCCAACAGCTCTTGCACCGCCGGCCACGCAAATGACGATGGCGACAGCTGTTTTTTCCGCATACAGCCAGCAGGCCTTCCCCTGGCTGTAGCTGTGTATGCTGAGCCTTTCGACGGGAACCACGGTCGCATCCGCGACGGTAATCGGCGTGCCGGCGCGCAAGGAGTTCATCTGTGCCCCGCGAGTACGGTCCGCGCCGCTCGCAGCGTGGCGGGCGAAAGCAGGAAGGCGAGCGTGACGAAGATCAGCGCGATCGGAACCACGCGGACTTCGCCTTCGGCATTCACCTCAAAAACCGCTGCCGCAAAATCCGGCTCGATGGCGATATCGGCTCCCCTTCGGATTGCGAGGACACCGGCTACGGGCCCGACCACGGCCCACAACCGGCCGGTATCCGCCGGGTCGTCGAGCCCGATGCGAGCGTGCAAGACAATACGGCGCACGTGAATTCGCTTGATCAGATCGATTGCCAATTTCAGCAGGCGGCGCAAAAAACCTTTGCTTTTCAGCGCCTGAATGAAGTGCCGGGCGCGACCCGTACGAGATTTGTCCAGTGGTTTTCTTATCTCGATTGCTGTCTGACGCGGGGAGCGACGTGGCTGCAACGGCAGCCGCACCAAGCCGAATAGCCAGGTTACGGCGACCCTGCCGCGATACCGTTCGCGCGAATTCACGGAAAACGATGCGTCGAAGGGTATAGCCAAAATTGCCAGCAGACATGTCAGGGCTACCGCCACCCACAACAGCATGAAGAAAACGTCCGTCAGGACTTGGCCGTACCGCAGCAGCCTTGCGCGGCTTTGCCCGCTGCTTCGACCGCTTTTTCCAATACCGAGGCCGTGCCGCCCTTGATCGCCTCCAACCGCACCCCGTCTTTATTGGCGATAACGATTGCCACCGGTTTGATGCCGCCGCCACCGCCGGTGCCGCCACCCATACCTTCTCCGGCTCCGCCGGCCTGCATCTTGCCCGTGCCGCCACCGGCGCCAAAGCCGAAACCCACGCTGATCAGTGGAATGATGGTGTTGCCTTCAACCGAAATCGGCTCGCCGACCACGGTCTTGGTGCTCAGTACGCGTTCTATTTCGGCGATGGCCGTTTTCAGCAGGTTATCGACGTGCTCCATGGCTTACTCCTCATTCGAGAATAACGGCTACCGCTCGCCGGCATTGGTTATTGGCTTGATCTGATCGGTTTTCGCCAACTCTCCGTCAATTTGAGATAACTCAGGGCTCCAAGAAGTTCCTGCCGACTGCAGGCGGCACCAGGCGAACCGCGTGCGTTATGGCGGGCGGCGCGTTCATGCGAAGCGGGGCAGAGGCCGGATGGCGAAGACGGCGTGCGAACGCATGATTGGATCGCAACCCGACGGGAACCGCCTACGATGATCAAGGTCGATTATGGGAGCAGGTTCATTTCGAAGGCGACGGACGAGTGGTGCGAACATGATGCCGGGCGCGGCTTGTTGCCGCCGGGCAAGCCAAAGGAGATTTGCCATGACCAGGGTGCTTGTTCTCTACTACAGCATGTACGGGCATATCGAAGCGATGGCGCGGGCCGAGGCTGAAGGCGTGCGCGAAGTGGACGGCGCGGATGTCGTGATCAAGCGCGTGCCGGAGACCATTCCCGAAGACAAGGCGCGGGCGATCGGCGTGAAACTGGATCAGGAAGCGCCCATCGCCACGACCGATGAGCTTGCCGACTACGATGCGATCATCTTCGGCACGCCGACGCGGTTCGGCAACATGAGCGCGCAGATGCGAAATTTTCTCGATCAAACCGGCAAGCTGTGGCTGAACGGCGGATTGATCGGCAAGGTCGCCAGCGTATTTACCGGCTCCGATACCCAGCACGGCGGACAAGAAACGACCATCACCTCCTTTCACTCCACCCTGTTGCACCATGGCATGGTAATCGTCGGCGTGCCCTATTCCTGCAAGGAGCTCTCGAATACCAGCGAGATGAGCGGCGGTTCGCCGTATGGCGCAGGAACCCTCGCCGGCGTCGACGGCAGGCGCATGCCGAGCGCCAATGAGCTGGGAATCGCGCGTTTTCAGGGACGGCATGTGGCCGAGATCGCCGGGCGTGTAGCGGCGCATGGATAACCAAGAGCACATCGCTTATTTCACCATGGAGATCGGGCTGGATGAGGCCATCCCCACCTATGCCGGTGGGCTGGGAATCCTGGCCGGGGATACGGTGCGCGCTGCGGCTGACCGCGGAATCCCCCTGATCGGGGTGACGCTGCTTCATCGCAAGGGCTACTTCCGCCAGCGGCTCGATGCGTCGGGCGCGCAGACCGAAGAGCCCGCCTTTTGGCCGGTGGCGGAACTCCTGTCCGAGATGGAACCGCGCTGCACAGTGGAAATCGAGGGGCGCACGGTTTCCCTGCGGGCGTGGAAATACGAGGTCAACGGCGTCAATGGCTATCGTGTGCCGGTCTATTTACTGGACGCCGCACTGGAGGAAAACTCGGAGCAGGACCGTTCGCTGACGGATCATCTCTATGGCGGAGACGAGCGTTACCGGCTTTGCCAGGAAATCATCCTGGGAATCGGCGGCGTAAAGATGCTGCGCGCCCTGGGTTATCGCGAAATCAAGCGGTACCACATGAACGAAGGGCATGCCGCGCTGCTCACCCTTGAACTTGCCCACGAGCTTGCGCGCCAGGCCTGGGAATTTGCCTATGAGCCCATCAAGCCGATGGTGACTCCGGAGCTGGTGCATCTGATCAAGCCCAAGTGCGTATTCACCACCCACACCCCCGTGCCCGCCGGGCACGACAAGTTTTCCATGGATCTGGTGCATCGGGTCATGACGGGTTACCACGGGGCCTTTGCCGAGCTGGAGAAGGAATTTTGCCCGGAGGGCGTGCTCGATCTGACGACCCTCGCGCTGGACAATAGCCACTATATCAACGGCGTGGCGAAGCGGCACCTCGAGGTCACCCGGCAGATGTTCGCAGAATACAAGATCGATTCGATCACCAATGGCGTGCATGCCGCCACCTGGGCATCGAGGCCGATGGCCGAGCTTTTCGACCGGCGCATTCCCGGCTGGCGCGAAGATAACTCCAGCCTGCGCTATGCGCTGAAAATTCCCAAGCGGGAGATTTGGGAAGCGCACCGGCAGGCCAAGCAGGCTCTCATCGAGGAAGTGAACAGGATCAGCGCCATCGGCATGGACCCCGACGTCTTCACCATCGGCTTCGCCCGGCGCGCCGCCGTCTACAAGCGTGCCGAACTGATGTTTTGGGATACCGCAAGGCTCACGGAGATTGCCGGCAAATCGGGTTCTTTTCAAATCATCTTTGCCGGCAAGGCCCACCCGCACGACCAGGAGGGCAAGGATCTCATCAAACGCCTTTTCCAGGCCAAGGACTGGCTGAAAGACAAGATCAGGATCGTTTATCTCGAAGAATACGATATCGAATTGGCAAGAAAGCTGACCGCGGGCGTCGATCTCTGGCTCAACACCCCGGAGCCGCCGCTCGAGGCCTCCGGCACAAGCGGCATGAAGGCTGCCATCAACGGCGTGCCTTCCTTCAGCATCCTGGACGGCTGGTGGGTTGAGGGATGCATTGAGGGGGTGACCGGCTGGGCCATCGGCAAGGACATCGAAGGACTGGAAAACAGCGACAACCGCGCGGAGGATGCCCAGTTTCTTTACAGCAAACTCGAGCTAACCATTATCCCGATGTTCTATAACGAAGGAGAGCGTTATGCCGAAGTCATGCGCAATTCCATCGCGCTCAACGGCTCGTTCTTCAACACCGAACGGATGCTGGACCAATATGTCACCAGGGCTTACTTCAAATGACCGTGCTCCGGGAGGCTCCTGGTCCGATCAAGCTCCAGATCTTCCGGGTACGCCCTGCCCGGATACTGGAAGGCGACGGGGCCATCCGGCTCGGCGTGGAAGAACTGGTGGGCAAACGGATTCTGCGACGCCAGCATCTCCGCGGCGGGGCCTTCGGCCACGACCACGCCGTCGTGGATGCAGTACACGTAGTCGACCACCTTCAGCGATTCCGACAGATCGTACGTCACCACGATTGAAGTTACCCCCAGCGCATCGTTGAGGCGCCGGATCAGGTTGGCGATGACGTTGAGCGAGATCGGGTCCAGCCCGGCAAAGGGCTCGTCGTACATGATCAGCATCGGGTCGAGGGCGATCGCCCGCGCCAGCGCCACCCGGCGCTCCATCCCGCCCGACAGCTCGCTCGGCATCAGGGTATGGGCGCCGCGCAAGCCCACCGCGTGCAGCTTCATCAACACCAGGTCGCGGATCACTTCCTCCGGGAGATCCGTCTGCTCGCGCATCGGGAACGCGATGTTTTCGAATACCGACAAGTCGCTGAACAGCCCGCTGACCTGGAACATCATTCCCATCTTGCGCCGCATCTCGTACAGCTCGTCGCTGTCGAGCTCATGGACCACCTTGCCGGCGACCCTGACGCTGCCGCGCGCCGGCCTGAGCTGCCCGCCGATGTGGCGCAGCAGCGTGCTCTTTCCGCAGCCGCTCACGCCCAGGATGGCAATGATCTTCCCGTGCGGGATGGCGAGATTGATCCCTTTCAGTACCTGCCTCTTGCCGTACGCGAAATGGAGGTCTTCGATTTCTACCAGATTTGTCGGCGCCGAATTCAATGTGTAGGCCCTGAATGTGTGTCGTTACGAAAAATCCAGCTACTTCACCGTTCGTGTGCCGCGGCTTTGTTTATTGGCGTCCGGCGCCGGCAGTCAGTCGTTCTTTCCTTTTACCCACGAATCTTTCACTCGCGCCTGGCCGAGGTGGCAGTAGTCGTAGACCGTCATGCCGCAGACGTGCATGCGGACGCGGCCGAGCTTGATGGGGCTGAAGTCCTGCTGGTCGCGGACGAGGATGTTGTAGATCTTCAGCACGGTGCCGCTTTGCGCAAATAATGACGCCATTTTACAAGGCAAGGCGCCGCTTGTCTCGAAGCGGCTCTTAGTGGCGGATTGACACGGTCGCGGCGTGATGTAGGGTGCCAATAAGCGAAGCGCATTGCACCGGATGTTCTCATTCGGCGCAATACTGATTGCGCCCTACTCGGGCTATAAACCAACCCGCGCGGCGAACTGGCGATATTGCTCGGCTGTATCGAACACCTGGCTGGCGGGCAGTCGCATGATCTGTCGGCGGTCGTTTTCCACCGCCTTCAAGTAGGCCTGCCAATCACTTTCGAGTTCGTCAAGGGGCGCATCGAATGCAGCCTCGAGGTGCGTGCGGAAACCGCGCCGGTTGTCCGTCTGAACCAAGTCGAGAAATGTCTTGAATTTCCCGCGCCGATGGAGAAACACCGATACCAAGCGCTTCTCGGAGGTATCCTCTGAACCATACACGACGCGAATGAGCTTCAGCTGCGTCAGCGCGGCGCCGAGCCTCTCGATGCGCCATGGATTCTGGTATCCCCATTGCAGCTCAAGTTTGCCGTCCTGGATGAATCCATAGAATTTCTCGAAGAATGCGGGGATGCCCTCCATCGCCCACTGGGGCCGATGCGGCAGGCTTTCTTCGACCAGGGGATGGGCAATTTCGTGTGTGAAGGTGCCTAGACCCGAGCCATCGTATGTTATGAAGGCCGCAGCCTCCGGAAGGTACATACCATATTCGGAGGGCACGCTGACATTGAAAGTGCTGCGCAGAAACGCCTGAAATTTGGCCTTGTCCTCCAGGATGAAGGCATGGATCGGAAACTTGGTTGTGACACGGAAGAAATCTCGATCGACGAGATCAACGAACAGATCGGAGAATCGCGCATAGAGCGCTAGACGCTGCGGCGGGATGTTGGAATGAAACTGGAAATACTTGCCTGTGGCATGGTAAGCGAATTGTGCCGCGGTGGCCCGGGTCGATGACGGCACCGGCCTGCTGTCGGCGGCATTCGCTGTCAGGGAAGCAACGAGAAGCGCTACAAGCAGAAGCGTTGCCAGCCATCGTGACATCATTAAACCTCCGTCAGATCAGACACGCTCTTGGTAGCAAGTTTTGAACACCTTTCGGTACCACCCACTTTTGGTGCCAGGTGTTGCCTCAACACATCCTCAACAGCTCTGACTGGGTAATCGGAGCCCGCGTAGGATGCGGTAACCAACGGGAACCGCATCGTTCGCGATTGATGCGGTTCGCCACGCTCACCGCATCCTGTCGTCCTACAAATACAGGCTGGGCGGCAAAGAGGCGGCATCATGGCTTGCCGGGTTTAGCCGTCAAGATCACCGATCTCCACGATCTGCTCACCTCGGTCCAGCAGGGCAAGGGCGTCCGGAAAAGTGTGTTTGAACAGCGCTTGCAAGTGGCGGTTCGTTACATTTCCGCATGTTACCCAGATCAGCCGCGGTGGGGGTCCAAGACGTGCAATCAGATCGACAAAGTCGCTGTCCTTGGAAAGGATCACCGCATTCGCCGCGCGTGCCGCCAGAAAGATTTCCTCATCCCGCGCATCCCGCAATCCAAGAGATTTGAGCGAGGCGGCCTCGACGCCGAATTTTTCCCCGAGCCATCCAGCCAGAGCAGGCGGCAACTGGGCATCAACCCAGAAAATCATGCGGCAAGCCGGGGGAAATCCAGACGGTGTGAGGCGAATGCCAGGCACGCCTGAATATCTTCCGGCTCAAGGTCAGGGAAATCGGCCAGAATTTCTGCTGGCGTTACATTGTCCGCGAGCATGTCGAGAATGTCCGATACCCGGATGCGCATGCCCCGAACGCAGGGGCGTCCGCCACACACGCCGGGAGTTTGGGTAATCCGTTTGAGCAGATTCTGGTTGGGTTTCATCCGTGCCACCTCTTGATCATAGTGGAATTCTAAACTATCGCTGTTCTTTCGCCCACGAATCCTTCAGCGTCACGGTGCGGTTGAACACCGGCTTGCCGGGTTGGGAATCGATCCGGTCGGCGACGAAGTAGCCGTGGCGCTCGAACTGGAAGCGGTCTTCCGGACGGGCGCCCTTCAGCGCGGGTTCGAGCTGGGCGGCGATGGCGCGGATGGAGTCCGGGTTGAGGTCGTCGAGGAAGCTGCGCTCCGCATCGGGGGCGTCGCCTTCGCGCCGGGCGCCGGGAGCGGGGCGCAGGAACAGGCGGTCATACAGGCGCACTTCGGCAGCGTAGGCGTGGCGCGCGCTGACCCAATGGAGGTTGCCCTTGGTCTTGTAGTTGTCTGAGCCGGGCGTGCCGCTCTTGGAATCGGGAAAGTATTCGGCGTGGACGGCGGTGACGTTGCCGGCGGCATCCTTGTCGCAGCCGGTGCATTTGACTACGTAGCCGTAGCGCAGCCGCACGGTGTTGCCGGGGTAGAGGCGGTGGTAGCCCTTGGGCGGATTTTCCTGGAAATCCTCGCGCTCGATCCATAGCTCGCGCGAAAGCGGCACCACGCGCTTGCCCAGCTCGGGCTTGAGCGGGTGATTGGGGGCGAAACAGTCCTCTTCCTGCCCTTCAGGATAGTTGTCGATAACGAGCTTCAGCGGGTCGAGCACGGCGATGCGGCGCTCGGCGGACTCGTTCAGCACTTCCCGCATGCAGTCCTCGAACACGCTGTAGTCGATGAGCGAGTCGGCCTTGGAGACGCCGATGCGCTCGGCGAACAGGCGGAAGCCTTCGGGCGTGTAGCCGCGGCGGCGGCCGCCGACCAAGGTAGGCAGGCGCGGATCGTCCCAGCCGGTGACATGTTTTTCCTCGACCAACTGGATCAGCTTGCGCTTGGACAGCACCACGTAGGTCAGGTTGAGGCGGGCAAACTCGATCTGCTGCGGCAAGGGGCGCTGCAGCAGCCCTCCCTCGGCGAGGCGCGCCAGCAGCCAATCGTAGAACGGGCGCTGGTCTTCGAACTCCAGCGTGCAGATGGAGTGCGTGATGTTTTCCAGCGCGTCTTCTATCGGGTGGGCGTAGGTGTACATCGGGTACACGCACCACTTGTCGCCGGTGTTGTGGTGGGTGGCGTGGCGGATGCGGTAGATGGCCGGGTCGCGCAGGTTGATGTTGCCCGATGCCATGTCGATCTTGGCGCGCAGCACGTGGGCGCCGTCGGGGAATTCGCCCGCCTTCATGCGGCGGAACAGTCCGAGATTTTCCTCCGGCGAGCGGTCGCGGAAAGGGCTGTTTTCTCCCGCTTCGGTGAGCGTGCCGCGCAGGGCGCGCATTTCCTCGGCGCTCAGGCTGTCCACGTAGGCGTGGCCGGCCTGGATCAGGTATTCGGCGAAGCGGTACATCCAGTCGAAATAGTCCGAGGCGTAATAGAGGCTCTCGCCCCAGTCGAAGCCCAGCCACTTCACCGCATCGACGATGGAATCGACGTATTCCTGCTCTTCCTTTTCCGGGTTGGTGTCGTCGAAGCGCAGGTGGCAGGCGCCGCCGTAATCCCGCGCCAGGCCGAAGTTGAGGCAGATCGACTTGGCGTGGCCGAAGTGCAGGTAGCCGTTGGGCTCCGGCGGGAAGCGGGTGCGGATTTTCGCCGGGTCGGGCGGCGCCGCGGCGTGGTCTTCGGCCGGGCCAGGGCGGCCGCTCCAGCGGCGCTGCGCGAATTTGCCGGCGGCGAGGTCGGCGTCGACGATGGCGCGGATGAAGTTGGAAACGGGCGTGGGGGCGCTCTCGCTCATGATCGTTGAGGTTTTTCGCTGCGATTGGAAAATCGGGATTTTACCCGAAAACCCGCCAGCCGCGGGCGGCTTCCCGGCTTCGCCCACACGCAGGAAACGGGGCCGCTCGAAAGTTTGGTGATTGGTGCGCTTCTTGCTAGAATTCCGCCTATTTTCAGAATCCGATTTTTTAACGTGGGTATT
This sequence comes from Pseudomonadota bacterium, assembly GCA_040752115.1. Classification (GTDB taxonomy): domain Bacteria; phylum Pseudomonadota; class Gammaproteobacteria; order Burkholderiales; family Sulfuricellaceae; genus JBFMFB01. Next base: position 53,767 of record JBFMFB010000005.1, read on the forward strand.
TCAATGAGACGTTTCCCCGCCGCTCCGCTGCTCGTCGCCCTGGCAGCGCTGCTCTCTGCCTCCCCGGTTCTTGCCGACGAGGCGCAGGAGGTCAGCCGCCTGATCAAGCAGGGCCAGCAGGAGAAGGCGCTGGAGCGCGCCAACGCCTATCTCGGCAGCCATCCCAGGGATGCGCAGGTGCGGTTCCTCAAGGGTGTGATTCTCGCCGATCAAAACAAGACCGCCGAAGCCATCAAGGTTTTCACCGGACTGACCGAGGATTATCCCGAACTTCCCGAACCCTACAACAACCTTGCCGTGCTGTACGCTTCGCAAGGGCAGTACGAAAAAGCCAAGAATGCGCTGGAGATGTCGATCAGCACGCATCCCAGCTATGCGACCGCGCACGAGAACCTCGGCGACATCTACGCCAAGATGGCGAGCCAGGCTTACGACAGGGCGCTGCAACTGGATAAGAGCAACGCCGCCGCCCAGACCAAGCTGGCGCTGATCAAGGACATCTTCTCCAAGCAGGGAGGGCGTCCGCCGGTCAAGCCGGATCTGGCAAAGAGCCGGCCCGCCGCCGTAGCCGCGGCTCCTGCGCCTGCAGTCCAGGCAGCCCCAAGCGCTCCGGCGAAGCCCGCAGCGCCTGCTGCACCCGTTGCGGCGCCTTCCGCTGGCAAGCCGGCGGCTGCTGCGCCTGTCGCGCCGGCAGCCAGCGCCCCCGCTGCGCCCGCCAAGCCGGACGAAAGCGCGGTGCTGAAGACCGTGGAAGACTGGGCGAAAGCCTGGTCGGCAAAGAACGTGGCGGCTTATCTCAAATTCTATGCCGGCGATTTTGTTCCCCCCAAGGGTGAAAGCCGCGCCAAATGGGAGCAGGAGCGGAAGGAGAGGATCACCCGGCCCAAGTCCATTCAGGTGACGGTGAGCGACGCCGAGGTCGTTTTTTCCGATGCCACGCACGCCAAGGTGACGTTCAGGCAGGGGTACCGCTCAGCCAATCTGAGCAGCAACGCCCGAAAGACGCTGATGCTGATAAAATCCGGGGATAGATGGTTGATTCAACAGGAGCGGGTGGGTCATTGAGCTTCGCCGCGGCTTTGCCTAGATGAGCAAGAGATTCAAGCAAACAGCGCGTCTTTGCCTGATGCTTTGGCTGAGTGCGCTGGCTTTCCATGCTGGTGCCATGGGCGACCGCGGAGAGCGTTTACCCCCCGCGCAGCAGAAGCGCGCGCCTTCCCAGAACGTCCATCCCGAGAAATTGCTGGTCAAGAGCCTGCTGGAAATCAAGCACAACCGGCTGGATGTCGCCATGAACGACATCGAGGATCTGCTTCGGGTCAATCCCAATTTCAAGCTGGCGCACCTGATCAAAGGCGATCTGCTGCTCGCCCGTGCCCGGCCGCTCGCTTCGTTCGGCAGCGCGCCCGGCGCATCGCAGCAACGGGTGGACGACCTGCGCGAGGAAGCCAGGGCACGCCTGCAGCGCTATCTGGAGGAGCCCCCGGCGGGGATGGTTCCCAAGTATCTGCTGCAAATGCAGCCCAAGCAGCGCTACGCCATCGTGGTGGACACCGGCAAATCCCGCCTCTACCTGTTCCAGAACCTGCAGGGCACGCCGCGTTACGTGACCGACTACTACATCACCAGCGGCAAGAACGGCGCGGAAAAACTGCGCGAGGGCGACCAGAAAACGCCGCTGGGCGTGTATTTCGTGACGGCCAATCTACCCAGGAGCCAACTGTCCGATTTCTACGGCACGGGCGCCTTCCCCCTGAGCTATCCCAATGAGTGGGACAAGCGGCAGGGCCGAAACGGCCACGGCATCTGGCTGCATGGCGTCCCGAGCGACACCTACAGCCGTCCGCCGCGCGCCAGCAACGGCTGCGTGGTGCTGACCAACCCCGACATGACGGAGGTGGGAGGCAGGCTGCAGCCTGGGCTGACCCCGGTGGTCATCAGCGATGGAGCGGAATGGGTCAGGCCGGAGCAGTTGCGGGCGGAGCGCGAGGCGCTCGAGCGCAAGCTGGAAGCCTGGCGCCAGGATTGGGAAAGCCGGGATGCCGAGCGCTACCTGCGGCACTACTCCAGGGATTTCGCCGCCAACGGCCAGAACTTCTCGGCATGGGCGGCGCAGAAGCGCCAGGTGAATGCGGGCAAAACCTCGGTCCGGGTCAAGCTGTCAGATACCAGCATGTTTTCTTATCCGGGCAAGGAAAACCTGGTGGTGGTGACGTTCACCCAGGATTACCGCAGCAACAACCTGAACAACCTGATGCGCAAGCGCCAGTACTGGCAACTGGAAAACAGCCAGTGGAAGATCGTGTACGAGGGCGGGGTTTGACCTGGATTTCCTGAACCGCCAGGGCGCCAAGAAAATTAATGGACAGGATTAACAGGATTTTCCAGGATTCACAGGAGAAAACCCCTGTCCGTTTCAGCATTCTTTGTGGTTAAAGCGATTGAATGTTAGGAGGATGAAATGAAGTTCCGGGCGATGCTGTTTGTTCTGGGTCTGCTTCTCGGCTGCAACGCTTACGCCGCGAACCCGCAGGTGAAGCTCAAGACCAACGTGGGCGAGATGGTGGTCGAGCTCTACCCTGACAAGGCGCCGGAGACGGTCGCCAACTTCCTCAAATATGTAAACAGCGGCTTTTACAACGGCACCATTTTCCATCGCGTGATCAACCGGTTCATGATCCAGGGCGGCGGATTCACGGAGGATTTCAGGCAGAAGGAAACCTTTCCGCCGATCCGCAACGAGGCGAACAACGGCCTGACCAACGAGCCAGGCACCCTGGCCATGGCGCGCACCTACGACCCGCATTCCGCCTCGGCGCAGTTTTTCATCAATCTGGACAGCAACAAATTCCTGAATTTCTACAAGCCGGTGCCCGACTACTACGGCTATTGCGTGTTCGGCAAGGTGGTGCAGGGAATGGACGTGGTGAAGAGAATCGGCGCCACGCCTACCACATCCGCCGGGCCTTTCGCTTCCGACGTCCCCGCGACGCCGGTGGTGATCCAGGAAGTGGCGCTCGTTACTCAACCCAAGGCCGTTACGGCCAAGAAAAAAGGCTAACCCATGGTCAAACTCCATACCAACTTCGGCGTCATCACCCTCGATCTGGACGCCGACAAGGCGCCCCTCACCGTCGCCAATTTCCTGCAATACGCCCAGGACGGCTTTTACGACAACACGCTGTTCCATCGCGTGATCGACGGCTTCATGATCCAGGGCGGCGGATTCGAGCCGGGCATGGAGCAGAAGCCGGCGCGCGAGCCGGTGCAGAACGAAGCCAACAATGGCTTGCGGAACGACGCCTACACCATCGCCATGGCGCGCACGCCCAATCCGCATTCGGCAACCGCCCAGTTCTTCATCAACGTGGCGGACAACAGTTTCCTCAACTTCACCGCGCCAACGCCGCAGGGCTGGGGCTATTGCGTGTTCGGCAAGGTGGTCGAGGGCAAGGAAGTGGTGGACGCCATCAAGAAGGTCAAGACCGGCAACCGCGCCGGCCACCAGGACGTGCCGGTAGAAGACGTGGTGATCGAGCGCGCCGAGGTTTGCTGATGCCGCGGCGAGGGGCGGGCGCACGCTTCGCCCCCCGCATCTGCCCATGAACCCCCGCACGCTGTTCGCCGCCGACCTGCATCTTTCCCCGGAGCGCCCGGAAACCGCGCGCGCCTTTCTCGATTTTCTCTCTACCGCCGCATCGCAGGCCGAAGCGCTCTACATCCTGGGCGACATGTTCGAAGCCTGGGCCGGCGACGACGACCGGGACGCCCCGTTCCACCGCGAGATCGCACAGGCACTCGCCGATCTGGCGGCGGGCGGCGTGGCGGTCTACCTCATGCACGGCAACCGGGATTTCCTCATGGGGCAGGAGTGGGCGCGCGCCTGCGCGGCGCGGCTCTTGCCTGGGCCGGTGCTGGTCGATCTCTACGGCAAGCCGACACTGCTGATGCACGGCGACGAGCTGTGCACCGACGATACCGCCTATTTTGCGTTCCGCGACAAGGTGCGCGACCCCGCCTGGCAGGCGGCGTTTCTCGCCCAGCCGCTGGCGGCGCGCAAGGCGGCGATCCAGGGGTGGCTGAACGAGAGTTCGCAGGAAAAGCGGCAAAAAACGGCGACCGTCATGGATGCAAACCCGCAGACGCTGGCCGAAGCGCTGCGCGCCCACGGCTATCCCCGCCTGATCCACGGCCACACCCACCGCCCGGCCCGGCATCTGCACCGGGTGGACGGCCGCGAGTGCGAGCGCTGGGTGCTGCCGGCCTGGTACGGGCGGGGCGGCTACCTTGCCTGCGACGAACACGGCTGCCAGGCGGTGAATTTTTAACCCAAAACCCGCAATTCACCACGAATGACACGAATAAGCACGAATTAACACGAATAAGAACAACAGATTGCTGCCAAACAGCCACTCGCCTTGCCGGTGATGGCAAAAGCATTGTTAACCCAATGATTATTCGTGAGCATTCGTGTAAATTCGTGGTTAAACGATTTTTTAGGTTTAACGGGGAAAACGCATGATCCTGATCCTGACCCCCAATATCAGTCCGGACAGCCCCGAATACCGTCAGTTGACGGACTATCTCGGACGGCTGCCCAACATCCGGAGCCGCGTCCATCACGAGCATGGCGCGCAGCAGGTGCTGACCGAGGTTTACCTGATCGGCGACACCGCCTCGCTGGATGTCGAGGACATGAAGAGCCTGCCCGGCGTCGAGCGCGTGGTGCGTGTCTCCGAGGAATACCGGGTGCTGGGACGGCACAAGGACGACGACCGCCCGACCCACTTCGAATACAACGGCGTGCGCTTCGGCCAGGACAATCTCAACGTCTTTGCCGGGCTGTGCGCGGTGGACACGCCCGAGCATGTCGGGCTGATGATGAAGGCATTGCGGGACAACGGCCAGGTCTGCACCCGCATGGGGGCGTACAAGCCGCGCACCAGCCCTTATGCGTTCCAGGGGCACGGCAAGGCGTGCCTGCCCTACGTCTTCGAGCTGGCGGGCAAGTACGGCATCAAGGTGATCGCCATGGAGGTCACCCACGAATCCCACGTCGAAGAGATCCGCGCGGCGCTGCGCCAGACCGGCAATCCCACCGGCGTGATGCTGCAGATCGGTACGCGCAACACCCAGAATTTCGAGCTCCTGAAGATCGTCGGCCGCCAGCAGGAATTTCCGGTGCTGCTGAAGCGCGGCTTCGGCATCACCCTGGACGAATCGCTCAACGCCGCGGAGTATCTTGCCAGCGAGGGCAACCGCAAGGTCGTATTCGGGCTCAGAGGCATGAAAACCAACATGGGTGACCCGCACCGCAACCTGGTGGATTTCGCCCACGTGCCGGTGGTCAAGCGATTGACGAGAATGCCGGTGTGCATCGACCCCTCGCACTCGGTCGGCAGCCGCTCGCGCGCGCCGGACGGCATCCTCGACCTGATGCACATTACCGCCCAGGGCGTGATCGCCGGCGCCAACATGATCCTGGTGGACTTCCACCCCCATCCCGCCAAGGCGCTGGTGGACGGCCCGCAGGCGCTGCTGCTGGAAGAGCTGCCGCAGTTCCTGGAGGATGTGAGGATCGCGCGCGAGGCTTACGAGAAGCGGGCGAAGCTGGCGCGCGGCGCGAGGTAGGGTGCGCCGGGCACACCGGCAGTGGTAGGGCGGATTAGCGAAGCGTAATCCGCCGAATGGGAAGGGATATCCCGCTCAAGGCCGGGGAAGCGCAGCTTCGCATCCCCCTTAGCTCGACATCTCCTGCAGAATATTCCTGATCCAGCTCTGCGCGTAGGTTCCCTCCAGCTCCGAGATGTCGGGCGAGATGCCGCCCGCATTCGGCACCGCGACGGTCTTGCCGTTTTCCACGCGATACACTCCGCTGACGCTGATGGCGTGCCGGTCGGTCACGTAGCTGTAGCAGACGTTGATGTGGGAAGGATCGATCGGCTCGCGGCCGTTCATGAGTTGCACGACGTTGAGCGCGCAGGCCTTGGCCTGGCTGTTGGCGGAGTAGCCGGATTTGGGCAGGGCGCCGGCGCTGCAGGCGTCGCCGATGACATGGATGTTGGGTACGAGCGTGGATTCGAAGGTGATCTGGTTGACCGGGCACCATTTCCGGTCCGCGTCCACAACACCCGCGAGATGGGCGATCAGGCCGGCTTTTTGCGGCGGGATGACGTTCACCACGTCGCCACGGATTTCTTCCACGCCGTTGTCGACGCTGCGATTCGCGGCGTCGACCTTGACCACCTTGTTATTGGCGTTGTATTCGATCATGCCGGGGTAATAGGCCAGCCACGCCTTGCGGAACAGCACCGGCTTGGAGGCGATGTCGGAGTTGGCATCCAGGATCACGATCTTGGACTTGGGCTTGTGGCGCTTGAGGTACCAGGCAATCTGGCTGGCGCGCTCGTAAGGGCCGGGCGGGCAGCGGAAGGGAGTGAGGGGGACGGAGATCACCACCGTGCCGCCGTCCCGCATCTGTTCCAGCTGGCGGCGCAGCAGCAGGGTCTGCTCGCCTGCCTTCCAGGCATGGGGAAGGACATTCGGCGTTTTCAGCGGGTCGTAGCCTTCCAGCTCCTCGAAGCGGAAGTCGATGCCGGGGGAGAGAATCAGCCGGTCGTAGCCGAGCGTTCCTTGGGCCGTGCGCACTTCCTTCGCCGCCGCGTCCACCGCGGTGACTTCGCCGTGGATCACCCTGATGCCGTGATTGGCGGCGAGCCGGTCATAGCCGATGATGTTGTCGCGCAGATCGCGGCTGCCGCCGATGACCAGGTTGCTGTAGGGGCAAGAGACGAAAGACTTGTCGCGCTCGATCAGCACCACCTCGATGGTGGGGTCGTTCATGCGGATGTATTTGGCGGCGATGGTTCCGCCAAAGCCGCCGCCTACCACGACCACGCGGCGTGCATTTTTCGGCAGCGGTTCCGCCGCGGCTGAAATGCAGGGAAATCCGGTCAGCGCGGCGGCGCCGGCAAGCTTGATGAAGTCTCTGCGATTGATGTTCATGTTCCGATTCTCCTCGGGCCGTTCACTGCCGACTGGCATAGTAATGGGTCAGGGCGTCGAGCTGTTCGCGGCTTAAGCCGCGGATTTTATCCGCCATCTTGTCCGGCGTCGGGCGCTTGCCGGACCGGAATTCGTCCAGGGCGAGGTCGAGATATTCCTTCCACTGGCCAGCCAGAATCCCGTCGCTGTCTTCTTCGTTGTCTTTTTCCTGGCTCCCGCCTTCCGTATGGCATTTGCGGCAGTTCTGCTGGTGCAGCAGCTCGCCTTCGGCCGCCTTGGCCGCATCGAATTTCTGCCGCGCGGGGACGAATTCCCGCTTGCTGAAAAATTCCGCCATCGCCGCGAAATCCGCGTCAGTGTAACCCCTGGCCAGCCGGCCCATGATGCTGGAGGGGCGCTCGCCGCTCTTGAACTTCTTCATGGATTCGACCAGATAGGCCGCCGGCTGCCCGGCGAGCGTGGGCGTGTTCGGCCCGGCGCTGATGCCGTTGGTGCCGTGGCAGCCGGCGCAGGTGTTGGACAGCATGGCGGGAGTGGGGCCGGCAGCCCAGATGGCGGGGCTGAGCGCCATCCCGCCCAGCAACACGATGAGTTTGAGTTTCATGGCGGTTTCCTACTTGATTGAGATCATATATTAAGTGCCTGTCATGTGCCGCGCTGCGCGCGGGCTGTTTGATGCCGGCAATGCCCCGGCGGGGCAGTTACCTTTTCTTGCTTGTCCAAGAAAAGGTAACCGAAAAGAAGGACACCCCGGTTCGCCGGTCGCCCTAAAGGGCGACTTCCCTGCGTTGCTCGCCGGGCCGGGCGGCTGCGCAACTCGCCCTGGCAGCCCGCACAAATCGCGGGCTGCTGCGGAGCTCGAACAGTGCTCGCCGACATCCCCCGGCCCGGCTGCGCTACTCGGCGGCTCGCAGGGGCCCAAAAAGCGTCGCGGTGGAAACAGCATGGCTGCGTTGGTTAATGCAGCTATTTTTACGAGACTCAATAGAGTCGGTTGAAGCGGTTTTGCGTCGCATCATTTTCCGCCTGCGGCGGTGAAAGAGAAATCGGCAAGCTGGCCGAGGACGCGGGCCAGCGCCCGGTTGGCGGCGATCACGCCGCCGTAGGGCGTATCGGCGGGCGCGTCTTCCAGCGCCTCGAATTCGCGCGTCGCCACCACGCGCCGGGTGGCAACCTCGACCACTTGGGCCCGCACCGTCAGGCGCACTTGGCTCGGGCGAGCGGTGAATTCCTGCTGCAAACGGACGAGTTCGGTGTCCAGGCGCAGATCGCCCTTGGCTGCGCTGGAAGCCGGCGCCACCGCGCGGAAACCGGCGCCGCTCTCCAGCGTCCGTACCAGCAGGGGCGCCAGCATCCGGGCGGGCGAATCCGCCCACTGGTTGGCGGCGAAGTATTCCAGTTCGTGGGGTTTCCGGAGGTAGGCCATGCGTGCGGAATCGAACCCGGCAGCGGCGCGCGGCGGGCTGACGATCAGCGTCAGCGGCGTGGCCTTGGCTGCCGGCCGCGCCTCGGCCTGCGCGTCCAGCACGTAGGTGCTGATGTCTTCCGTCGCTGCGGGCCGAAGCCCGGTGCAGCCGGAGAGCGCCAGCAGAAGCAGCGCAGCCGCGAGCTGCGGGGCAAGGCAGGCGCGGCCGGAATTGCGGAGTTTCAGCATGGAAAGCCTTTCTTTTAGCCACGAATGACACGAATGTTCACGAATAATCAGAATGTTACTCATAGACCCGTGCCATTGGGAAGGTGTGTCACAAACTCAACACCCCCATCCGTTTTTAATCGTGTTTATTCGTGTCATTCGTGGTTAAACCGCCTTTTTCAGGATTGTTCGCGGCGAAAATCTACCGCTCCCCCGGCCCCGGTTTCGGCGGTTGCCGGCCGAACACCAGCGCGCTCGGGTTGCGCTCCAGTTGCTCGCTCACGCGGCGCAGGGAGGCGGAAAGTTCGCGCAGATCGGCCACCAGCGCCTGGGTTTCGGCCAGCGTGTCGGGCACGCCCGCGGCGGCGCGGGTGCTTTCGTTCGCCAGTTTTTCCACCGCGTCCGCGCTTTTCCCCACGCGTTCCAGCAGGCGCGTCAATTCGGCGCTGGCCTCCGCGCTGTGTTCCAGGGTGCGTGTAGCGCTGGTTACGGCAGCGTCGATGGCAGCGGTGCGCGCGGCGAGGGTGCGGGTGACGGCCTCGATCGACGCGAGGCTGTGCTTGAATGCCAGCCGGTTGTCTTCGTCCAGCACCGCGTTGATGCTGTCGGAGGCGCGGTTGAGGCTGGTGAGCAGGCTGGTTACCGCAGTGTCCAGCCTGGCCAGCAGCGAGGGGCCGGTGCGAATCACTGGGAATTGCTCCCCTGGGCGCGCTTTCAGCAGCGGTGAACTCTGGTTGCCGCCGGTCAGTTCGACGTAGGCGATGCCGGTCAGTCCCTGCACCCGCAGGATGGCCACGGTGTTTTCCTTGATCGGCGTGCCGCGCTCGATCTTGAGCACCAGCCGCACCCGCTCGGAATCCTTGATGTCGAGCGCGATCTCCCGCACCATGCCGACTTCGACGCCGCGGTATTTCACCGGCGCATTGAGGTTCAGCCCCGAGACCGATTCGCTCATGTAGGCGTAGTAAGTATCGTAAACCTTCCGGTACTTGCCGCCCGTCCCCAGCCACAGCACGCCGGCGATCAGCGCCGCGCTCAGCAGCAGGGTGAACAGGCCGACGACCAGGTAATTTACTTTCTCTTCCACGCCTGCTCCCATGCAGCCCGCCCGCGGGGGCCGTAGAAATATTCGCGGATCAGGGGATGATCCGATTCCGACAGCGCTTCCATCGTGCCGATTCCGAGAATGTGCCCGTCGCCCAGCACCGCGACCCGATCGGCCACCCGCCACAGCAGGTCCAGATCGTGGGTGACCATCATGATCGTCAACCCCAGCAATTCTTTCATGTGACGGATCAGTTCGTCCAGGCCGGAGGCGCTCAGAGGGTCGAGGCCGGCGGTGGGCTCGTCCAGGAACAGCAACTCCGGGTCGAGCGCGATGGCCCGCGCCAGCGCCGCGCGCTTGCGCATGCCGCCGGAAAGCTCGCTCGGGTATTTGGCTCCGGCGCTGGCGGGCAGGCCGGTGAGCGCGATCTTGATTGCCGCCAGCTCGGCGATCAGCGCATCGCTTAGGGCCGTATGCTCGCGCAGCGGCAGGCCGACATTTTCCGCGACGTTGAGCGAGCTGAACAAGGCGCCGCGTTCGAACATCACTCCCCAGCGCCGCCGCAAATCCGCGGCCCCGTTGTCGCCCAGCCCCACCACCTCCTGCCCGAACACGCGGATCGAGCCCGACACCGGCGGCTGCAGCATGATGATCTCGCGCAGCAGGGTGGATTTGCCGCAGCCGCTGCCGCCCACCAGGGCGAAGATCTCCCCGCGCCGCACCTCGAGGTTCACGTCCTCATGTACCACCGCCGCGCCGAAGCGGGTGTGGAGATGGCGGACTTCGATGATCGGGGCGGTTTCGCTCATGGCTGTTTTCGACGATTCACCACGAATGAACACGAATGTTCACGAATGAGCACGAATGGAAAAACAATCACCCCGCCGGCGATGGCAAACAGGGGTAATTGTCCGAGGCGCAATGTATTGGCGACCGATGTGCCAAGGCGGCGAGGCGAAATCAAATCTGGCCTATTCGTGTTCATTCGTGAACATTCGTGTCATTCGTGGTTAAGGTTTTGGTTACAGTTTCAGTGCACTGAAAACGACCGAAAACAGCGCGTCGGTGACGATCACCAGAAAGATCGCCTGCACCACGCTCACCGTGGTCTGCCGGCCGACGCTGTCGGCGCTGCCGCTGACCTGAAAGCCCTGGTAGCAGCCTACCAGGGCGATGATTGCGGCAAACACCGGCGCCTTGCCGATGCCGATCAGGTAGGAGGAGAGCTTGACGGCGTCGTCGAAGCGGTCGAGAAATTCGACGAAACCGACCCCCAGCTGCGTCTGCGCCATCACCATGCCGCCAAGCACGCCCAGGATGTCGGCGAACACCGTCAACAGCGGCAGTGCAATGGCGAGCGCGAGCAGCTTGGGCAGCACCAGCAACTCGAGCGGCGGCACGCCGATGGTGCGCAGCGCGTCGATTTCCTCGGTCACCTTCATGGTGCCGATCTGCGCCGCGTAGGCCGAGCCGGAGCGGCCGGCGACGATGATCGCGGTGAGCAGCGGCCCCAGCTCGCGCAGCATGGAAAGCCCCACCAGATCGGCGATGAAAATGTTGGCGCCATAGCGCCGCAACTGCTCCGCGCCCTGGTAGGCGATCACGACTCCCATCAGGAAGGACAGCAGGCCGGTGATGGGCAGCGCCTCGAAACCGGCGGTCTGCACGTTGTGCAGGATGGCGCGCCAGCGGATTCTGGAGGGATGGAGGAGGGAGCGCAGGGCAGTCGCGGCGCACTCGCCGGTGAACGCCAGCATCCCAAGGATCTGCTGCCAGGATCGCCAGGCACGCCTGCCAAACCGCTCCAGCCAGCCGGGTTCGGCAGGCGGAGCGGCTCTTTCCGCCGCATTGGCGCGGATGATGCCGAGCAGCGCTTCGTGTTCGGGCTTGAGGCCGGCCAGCGTCACCTTGCGGCCGGCGCGCTCCAGCTCCGCAACGGTGCGGTGCAGCAGCCACCCCCCTGCCGTGTCCAGAGCGCCGATGCCGGAGCAGTCGAATTCGAGCGCCGCGCCGCCGGGCCAGGCGAAACCGGCAAGACGCCGCTCCAGCGCCGGGATGCCGGCCACCGTCCAGGCGCCGGCGCAGCGAACTCCGGCGCCTGCGGCTGACATCTCGATGGTCGCGTCGTTTTTCGGTTCCAGCATGGAGAGAAGCCTGGAAAAGTCAGGCTATCAGGGTACCGGGGAATTCTCGCGAGCGCAAACGGGGGCGGGGGTTGGCGGTCGCCAGGATAAGAATGGCGGATGGGGCGTTCAGGCCGCCGACCGCATCACGAAATCGGCCCGAATTTCACCGAAGGGAACAATCAGCTTGCCCTCGGCGGTTTTCTCCACTATCCCGATTTTGATCATCGCCGAAGCATCGTCATGCACCCGCTTCACATCGCGGCCCAGGAGGCGGGCCAGGGCGCGCACGCCGATCGGGCCCGTCTTTTGCAGGCACTCGATCAACTCCCAGCGTTTGGGCGTCAGTACGCGGAACAGCGCGGCAGGAGACTCGAAATCGAAGTGCTCGCCCGTGTAGTCTCCGGTTTCCCAGGCTGAGAGGAAGCCGGAGCGTGCGGCATCCAGGGCGTCGCTTGCGCTGCGGATTCGGATCGTTGCGGTTCTCATGATCGTGCCCTCCTGTCTGTTACCTCTGCCAAAAAATCGTCAATCAGCTTTTCCGGACTCTCGAAGGCGTAGGGCTCTTCGATGTCGTCGCGGTGACGGTGATCGCCTTTCGGTCGCTCATTGTCATAACCGATCTCACGCCGGCCAGAGCGCCCGTAGAACAATCGATACTTGAAAGGGTGGCTGCATCCTGCCACGGGTTCGGGAAGTCGCCAGACAACGATTTCAAGGATTGCGCCATCATCGAAGTCTACTCGGTGCCGGTAGATTAAAGTCGCCCCCATGTTGGCAAGTATGACAATGCGCCATATCGTTGTCAATTATGACAACATTTACGCCGAATCATTCGAAAAGCACCTGATGACACGCCACAAGGCTGAGGATCGAGGAATCGGCTTGGGCCGGTTTCCCCCAGGGGGAAATGTTGCAATGCAGGGCCTGGTACCAAGGCTCGATCTGGGAAGAGCACGAAGTGCAGGCTTGCGGAGGCCATGGCGATCTCGCGCACCGCGTTATCAACGAGATTGCCTGCTTCTTTGGATGCTTTGTGCTATTTCAGTTCGTAGGCTGGGATAAGCGCAGCGCACCCCAGCAGGAACAGCCGAATCGCTGGGGTTCGGTTTCCCTCCCCCCAGCCTACGCGCTTGATAATCCAGGGTTAAAGGCCCTACATCCCCCGCGCCAGGTCATTCTTGATATCTTCCACCGCCTCCAGCCCCACCGCCACTCGCAGCAGGCCGTCGCCAATGCCGGCGGCGGCGCGTTCTTCCGCGGTGATGCGGCTGTGGGTGGTGGTGGCGGGGTGGGTGATGGTGGTCTTGGTGTCGCCCAGGTTGGCGGTGATGGAGAGCATCCGGGTCGAATCCACGATTTTCCAGGCGGCGTCCTTGCCGCCCTTGACGTCGAACGCGACGATGCCGCCACCGGTTTTCTGCTGGCGCAGGGCAAGTTCGTGCTGGGCATGGGAAGCCAGGCCGGGGTAATACACCCGCTCGACCTGCGGCTGCGCTTCCAGCCACTGAGCGAGTTCCAGCGCGTTTTTGGAATGGGCTTCCATGCGGATCTTCAGGGTTTCCAGGCCTTTCAGGAAAATCCAGGCGTTGAAGGCGCTCATGGTCGGGCCGGCGGTGCGGAGGAAGCCCTGCACGCCTTCCATCAGTTCCTTCCTGCCCAGCACCGCGCCGCCCAGCACGCGGCCCTGGCCGTCGAGATATTTGGTGGCGGAGTGGATGACGATGTCCGCGCCGAGCTCGAACGGCCGCTGCAGGATGGGGGTGCAGAAGCAGTTGTCCACCGAAAGCCACGCGCCGGCGTCTTTGGCGACCGCGGCGAGTGCGGCGATGTCGCCGATTTCGGTGAGCGGGTTGGAGGGCGTTTCCACGAACAGCATCCGGGTGTTGGGCTTGACCGCCGCGCGCCAGGCGGAGATGTCGGCCAGGGGCACGAAGGTGGTTTCCACGCCGAAGCGCTTGAGGATGTTGCCGAACAATTGCACCGTGGTGCCGAAGATGCTGCGCGAGGCGATGATGTGGTCGCCGGCGGACAGAAGGCCCATTACGCTGGCCAGGATGGCGGACATACCGGAGGCCGTGGCGACGCACTGTTCCGCGCCTTCGAGCGCCGCCAGCCGTTCCTGGAAGGCGGTGACGGTGGGGTTGGTGAAGCGCGCGTAGATGTTGCCCGGCTCCTTGCCGGAAAAGCGCGCCGCTGCTTGTGCCGCACTCTCGAACACGAAGCTGGAGGTGAGAAACATCGCCTCGGAATGTTCGTTGAACTGGCTGCGGTGGACGCCGGCGTGGATCGCCAGGCTCTCGGGTTGGTAGTTGTCGTCTGCCATGTTTAAACCTTGCCCAAAAATGTTTTCCGGATGTTTGCAGCGGGCATAAAAAAACCCGCTCGGCTTGCGCGGATCGGGTTTCTTCCTCGCTTTAGCCGAATTTTTTACGCGCCCGCAAGCTGATATCAAATCGGCGCATCGTCAACTTACCCCCGGCGGGATTTCCTGTCAACCGGGGAAGGGGTCAGTCCGCTGCGTTCAGGCTCAGATCCATCTGCCGGCTGGCAAGTGCGGCCTTGTCCTGCTCCGGGGCGCGGCAGCGGGCCGCCTCCACCGCCGCCAGATATTCCGGCGTGATGTCGCCGGTGATGTAGTTGCCGTCGAAGCAGGAGGTGTCGAAGCAGGTGATGGCCGGATTGCCCAGGCGCACCGCTTTTTGCAGCGCTTCCAGGCTCTGGTAGATGACTGCATCGGCGCCGATTTCGCGCGCGATTTCTTCGTCGCTGCGGCCGGTGGCGAGCAGTTCCTTGCGCGTCGGCATGTCAATGCCGTAGACGTTGGGGAAGCGCACCGGCGGCGCGGCAGAGGCGAAAAACACCTTGTTTGCTCCGGCTTGCCGCGCCATCTGCACGATCTGCCGGCTGGTGGTGCCGCGCACGATCGAATCGTCCACCAGCAGCACGTTGCGGTTCTTGAATTCCATGCCGATGGCATTGAGCTTCTGGCGCACCGATTTCCTGCGCATCGCCTGCCCCGGCATGATGAAGGTGCGGCCGATATAGCGGTTCTTGATGAAGCCCTCGCGGTAGGTGAGGCCGAGCTTGTTGGCGAGCTGCAGGGCGCTCGGCCGGCTGGTGTCCGGGATCGGGATCACCACGTCGATGTCGAGGTGGCTGAAATCGGCGCGGATCTTGTCGGCCAGGCTTTCCCCCATGTGCAGCCGGGTTTCGTAGACGGAAATGCCGTCGATCACCGAATCCGGCCGGGCGAGATAGACGTATTCGAAAATGCACGGGCTGAGCAGCGGGTTTTCCGCGCATTGGCGGCTGTAGAAGTTGCCGGCTTCGTCGATCAGGATGGCTTCGCCGGGCGCGACGTCGCGCTCCAGGCTGAAGTCCAGGACATCGAGCGCCACGCTTTCGGACGCCACCAGGTATTCCCGTCCGGATTCGGTTTCGGCCGTGCCGAACACCAGCGGGCGGATGCCGTGCGGGTCGCGGAACGCCAGCAGGCCGAAGCCGGCGATCAGCGCCACCACGGCATAAGCGCCGCGACAGCGCCGGTGCACGCCCGCGACTGCGGCGAAAATCGCGTCGGGATCGAGCTTGTGATTGGCGGACGCGCTTTCCGCCAGCTCGTGCGCGAGCACGTTGAGCAGCACCTCGGAATCCGAATTGGTGTTGACGTGGCGCAGGTCCTGGCGGAACAGCTCCTCCTTGAGCTGGTCGGTATTGGTCAGGTTGCCGTTGTGGCCGAGCACAATGCCGAACGGCGAGTTGACGTAGAACGGCTGCGCCTCGGCCTGCGACGAAGCGCAGCCCGCAGTCGGATAGCGCACGTGGGCGATGCCCATGTTTCCCAGCAGGGAGCGCATGTTGCGCGTCCGGAACACGTCCTTCACCAGGCCGTTGGCCTTGTGCATGTGAAAGGTGCTGCCGTCGCTGGTGACGATTCCGGCTGCATCCTGGCCGCGATGCTGAAGCACCTGCAGGCCGTCATAGAGCAGTTGGTTGGCGGGATTTTTTCCTACTATTCCCAGAATTCCGCACATGCCTTGATACTCGCTAAGCTAGATTGAACGAATGCAGGTTGGAGTGAGCAAAGCGAACCTCCAACATCGTGATTGCCGGGCTTCGCTGGCTCAGCCCAGCCTACAGTAAACTCAGTTGTAGCTGATGCGCCTGGCCAGGCCGTCCGGCAGCCATGCCGTCACCTTTGTCGTCACCGCTTCCAGCGGCGCGCTGAACATGGCATCCCGCCAGAAGCTCTGGCGCGGCAATCCGGTCAGCCCGGCGAGCAGCACCAGCACGATGACGACAATGCCTCCTCGCGCCAGCCCGAACACCGCGCCCAGCCCGCGGTCCAGGGCGGAGAGCCCGGCCTTCTTCACCAGTTCCGCCAGCGCGATCGTCAGCAGGCTCATCAGCAGCAACATGCCGAGAAACAGGATGACGAATGCCGCCAGGAGGCGCAGCGCTTCGCTCGGCACGGTTTCCGGCAGCTCTCCCGCGAGCCAGGGCGTGTAGGCGCTTGCCGCCCAGAACGCGGCTATCCAGGAAGCGAGCGCCAGGACTTCGCGCACCGCGCCGCGCATGACGCTGATCAAAACGGAAAGCCCGACGATCAGCAGGACTGCATAATCGAAAACCGTCATACGCGAAGGCGCTTACTTTTTCTCCGCAACGATCCCGTCCGGGATGCCGGATGCCTTCAGCTTGTCGCGCAACTGTTCTGCTTCATGGCGTGTAGTGAACGGCCCTGCCCGGACGCCGATCTTTTCGCCGGCAGGTGTTTTGAGGGTCTCGACATAGTATTTGACGCCCAGTTCCTTGAGCTTGGCCTGCCGCTGGGTTGCGTTGGGCTTGCTGGCGAAGGCGCCAAGCAGCACCACGAAGTTGCCGTGCGCCTGCTTCGGCTCGGCTGCCGCCGCGGCTCCCTGCGCTTTTTCGGGCTTCGGTTCCTTCTGTTCGGCAGGGCTGCCTTGGCCAGTCGCAGCGGATTTTGCTGCGGGTGCTTTTTCCGCCGTTGCAGCCTGCACTGCGGAGGGAGCAGCCGGTGGCGCGGCTGCCGGCGCTTGGGAGGGCGCGGCAGGAACCGGTTTGGCCGGCGCGGGCGGCGGGGTTGTCTTGGCCGCCGGCACGATCCTCGATGCGAAGCCGCCGGTTTGCTGGCTCGGGATGTTGATGGCGATATCCTGGGCCACGGGTTTGGGTTCGCTGTCCAGCACCATCGGTAGGGTCGCGACCATCGCCGCCACCAGCGCGATTGCCCCGATCAGGCGCCGCCGGGCCCGTCTTCGCAGCTGGATTTCTTCATCAGAGATGCTGGGCTGACTTGGCATATCGTCGGTTGTCTTGTTGCATTGCTTCGGCAACGGTGTGGAAGGAGCCGAAAACCGCAATTCTATCATTTTCGGTGGCGATGTGGCAGGCGTGGCGGTAGGCGGCGCCGATGTCCGGGAAAAGCGCTGCCTTCCCGTCCAGCCCTTCCGCCTGCAGCGCGTCCAGCAGTTGCCGGGCGCTTGCGCCGCGTTCGTGCCCGATTCCCGCCAGCAGCCACAGGCCGATTTCGTCTTTCAGCGCCTGCACCACGCCGCCGCTGTCCTTGTCGCTGAGCATGGCGAACACCGCGATGGTCGTGCCCGAGCAGGGCATGGCACGAAGATTTTCGGCCAGCGCCCGTGCTGCATGCGGGTTGTGCGCCACGTCCAGGATTACCGCCGGCCAGCCGGGCAGCACCTGAAAGCGCCCCGGAACCGCAGTCTCCAGCAACCCCGCGCGGATATTGTCGGGCGTGACGGGCAGCCGGTTTTTCAATTGCTGGAGTGCCTCGATGGCGGCGGAAGCGTTGGCGAGCTGATAGGCGCCGCGCAGCGCGGGCCAAGGTAGAACAAGGCGCCGCGTGCCGCTCCAGAACGTCCATTGGCCTTTTTCCGGGATGAAGCCGAAATCCCGCCCGATGAGGTGCAGAGCCGCACCGACTGTCTCCGCCCGATCGGCGACGGTGTGCGGCGGGGCAGGATCGGCGCAGACCGCGGGCCGGGCGCGGCGGAAGACGCCGGCTTTTTCGAAGCCGATCGCTTCCCGCGTTTCCCCCAAGTAGTCGGTGTGGTCGATATCCACGCTGGTGATGACGGCGCAGTCCGCGTCGAAGGCGTTGACCGCATCCAGCCGTCCGCCCAGCCCGACTTCCAGAACCGCCGCCTCGATGCCGGCATGGGCAAACTGCCAGACCGCCGCGAGCGTGCCGAACTCGAAATAGGTGAGGGGAATATCGCCGCGCGCCTCATCGACCGCGGCGAAAGCGCGGCACAGCTCATCGTCCGATGCGTCCGCGCGGTTGATTCGCACTCGCTCGTTGTAGCGCAGCAGATGGGGCGAGGTATAGCAGCCGACCTTGTAGCCCGCCGCCGCGAGAATCGCTTCCAGCATGGCGCAGGTCGAGCCCTTGCCGTTGGTGCCGGCCACGGTGATGATAGGGAAGGATAGCGACAGGCCGAGCCGTTCCCTGACCGTATTGACGCGCTCCAGGCCGAGTTCGATCGTTTTCGGGTGGAGTCGTTCGAGATGGGCGAGCCAGGCGGAGAGGGTTTGAGGCTTCACGAGGGGGAAATGGACAGGATTAACAGGATTTCGCAGGATTTACAGGATTGGGTCGGGTGCGGCTGACAGCGACACGTCCTCCAGGGGGTGACGCATGAAAAATTTCCTCCCAGCGGTAAGATTGCCAATTTTTTCTGTCAATCCTGAGAAATCCTGTGAATCCTGTCTGATTCTCCAACCCGCTTCACGCAGCCGTGGAGGGCTGTTCATCATTGAGTACGGTGCGGCCCGAGAGCGGCACGTTCTCCAAGGGGTGATACATGAAAAACTCCCTCGCGGTGGCAAGATTTCCAGATTTTTTCCTGTAAATCCTGAGAAATCCTGTGAATCCTGTCTGATTTTCCAATCTGCTTCAGGCAGCCGCGGGGAGCCGCATCATCATCGTCAGCAGGCTCGCGAGTTTGTCGCGCAGTTCGCGCCGGTCCACGATCAGGTCGATGGCGCCGTGCTCCAGCAGGAACTCGGCGCGCTGGAAGCCTTCCGGTAGGGTTTCGCGCACCGTCTGCTCGATCACGCGCGGGCCGGCGAAGCCGATCAGGGCATTGGGCTCTGCCACGATCACGTCGCCGAGCATGGCGAAGCTGGCGGAGACTCCGCCCATGGTCGGATCGGTCAGCACCGAGATGAACGGCAGCCGGGCGTTGGAGAGCTGGGTCAGCGCGGCGCTGGTTTTCGCCATCTGGAACAGGGAAAACAGAGATTCCTGCATGCGCGCGCCGCCGCTGGCGGAAAAGCATACGAACGGCAGATTTTGCTCGACGCACACCTGCACCCCGCGCACGAAGCGCTCTCCCACCACCGAGCCCATGGAGCCGCCCATGAACTTGAATTCGAACGCGGCGGCCACCAGCGGAATGGTTTTGACGCTGCCCTGCATCACCACCAGCGCGTCCGTTTCGCCGGTCTGCATCTGCGCGTCCACGATGCGGTCGGCATAGCGCTTGCCGTCCTTGAATTTGAGAATGTCCAGCGGCATGACTTCGGCGCCGATTTCGTACCGGCCTTCCGGGTCAAGCAGCATGTCAAGGCGGGATCTGGCCGAAATGCGGTTGTGGTGGCCGCACTTGGGGCACACTTCCAGATTTTTTTCCAGATCGGCGCGGTACAGCACCGCTTCGCACGAGGGGCATTTGCTCCACAGGCCCTCGGGCACGGTTTTCTTGGCGCCGCTGATCTTGCGCTTGATCTTGGGGGGCAGTAGTTTCTGAAACCAGCTCATGGTTGTTTCCTTTCGGTCGACCGCGTCATTGCGCGTCCAGCGCGTCGCGGATGCTTTTGACCAGGGTGTACACATTCTCCGGCGCCGTTTCCGGTGCCGAATTCTCGATTTCCTGCACGATGCGGCTGCCGATCACTACGGCGTCGGCAAACTGCGCCACAAGGCGGGCGGTTTCGCCGTCGCGGATGCCGAAGCCCACGCCCACCGGCAGATTGGCCTGGGTGCGGATTTCCGGAATCTTGCGCGCCACTTCCTCCAGATCGAGGTGAGCGGCGCCGGTCACGCCCTTGAGCGAGACGTAGTAGATGAAGCCCCGTGCCAGTTGCGCCACCTGCGCAATGCGCGAGGATGGCGTGGTGGGGGAGAGAAGAAAGATCGGGTCGATGCCGTGACGGTTCAGCGCTTCCGCCAGGCCGGCGCTTTCCTCGGGCGGGCAGTCAACGGTCAGCACGCCGTCCACCCCGCTTTGCGCCGCCGCGGCAGCAAATTTCTCGTAGCCCATCGCCTCGACCGGGTTGAGGTAGCCCATCAGCACCACCGGCGTGGAAGCGTTAGTCTTGCGGAACTCGGCGACGAAGCCCAGCACGTCCTTCAGGCTGGTGCCGTGCTCGAGCGCCCGCTCGCTGGCGCGCTGGATGGTCGGGCCGTCCGCCATCGGATCGGAAAACGGCACCCCCAGCTCGATCAGGTCCACGCCGGCTTCCACCAGCTTGTGCATCAGCGGCACGGTGAGCGCGGGCGCAGGGTCGCCGGCGGTGAAAAAGGGGATCAGGGCCTTGCGGCCCTGCTGCTTGAGTTGCGCGAAAGTTGTCTGGATTCTGGACATGGGGTTTTGTGGTTGGCGGGTTACGGCGCGGGGCGCCTAACCCACCCTACATGAATTTAAAATTTTATTCCGGATAGCTCTGCCACCGTGTTCATATCCTTGTCGCCGCGGCCCGACAGGTTGACCAGCAGGATCTTGTCCCTGGACAGCGTGGGGGCAAGCTTGGCGGCATGGGCTAGCGCGTGGCTCGATTCCAGGGCCGGGATGATGCCTTCGAAGCGGCACAGGTCGTGGAATGCCTGCAGTGCTTCGCCGTCGGTCACGGCGACGTATTCGGCGCGGCCGCTGTCCTTGAGCCAGCAGTGTTCGGGTCCGACGCCGGGGTAGTCCAGGCCGGCGGAGATCGAATGGGTTTCGATGATCTGGCCGTTTTCGTCCTGCATCAGGTAGACCCGGTTGCCGTGCAATACGCCGGGACGGCCGGCGTTGAGGGGTGCGGCGTGCTTGCCGGTTTCAAGGCCGAGTCCGGCGGCTTCGACGCCGATCAGGCGCACGTCCTCATCCTCGATGTAGGGATAAAACAGTCCGATGGCATTGGAGCCGCCGCCCACGCAGGCGATGACCGCGTCCGGCTGGCGTCCGGCGAGTTCCGGCATCTGCGTTTTTGCTTCGCGCCCGATCACTGCCTGGAAATCCCGTACCATCATGGGATAGGGGTGCGGGCCGGCGGCGGTGC
The DNA here is from genome assembly GCA_040752115.1 of Pseudomonadota bacterium. Classification (GTDB taxonomy): domain Bacteria; phylum Pseudomonadota; class Gammaproteobacteria; order Burkholderiales; family Sulfuricellaceae; genus JBFMFB01. The sequence goes on from JBFMFB010000005.1 coordinate 74,882, forward strand.
CGAAAATGTAAAAGGTGCTCTCGACGTTGGTCACCCAGTCGCGGATGGCTTCGTTGCAGGCGTCCTTGAGCGTCTTCGAGCCGCTTTCGACGGGAATCACGGTTGCGCCCAGCAGCTTCATGCGGTAGACATTGGGCGCCTGGCGCTTGACGTCTTCCGCGCCCATGTACACCACGCATTCCAGACCGTAGCGCGCCGCCACGGTGGCGGTCGCCACGCCGTGCTGTCCGGCGCCGGTTTCCGCGATCACGCGCTTCTTGCCCATGCGCCGGGCAAGCAGCGCCTGGCCGACGGTGTTGTTGATCTTGTGGGCGCCGGTGTGGTTGAGGTCTTCGCGTTTGAGGTAAATCTGCGCGCCGTCGAGATGCTCCGACCAGCCTTTGGCATGGTAGATCGGGCTGGGGCGGCCGACATAGTGCTTGAGTTCGTAGGCGAGTTCGGCCTGAAACGCCGGATCGTCGCGGTAGCGCAGGTACTGCTGCCGCAGCTCATCCACCGCCGTAATCAGTGTTTCCGCCATGAAAATGCCGCCGTACGGCCCGAAATGGCCGTTTTGGTCGGGCAGATCATACCTCTGCATTGCGCACTCCTTGCACGAACGCGGCAATCTTCGCCGCATCCTTGATCCCCCTGGCCGCTTCAACGCCGCTCGAGACGTCCACCGCCCAGGGTTTGACCCTTCTCACCGCGGTTTCCACGTTCGAAGGATCGAGCCCGCCGGATAGGACAACCGGCAGCGGCAATTGCGCGGGAATCAGCCCCCAGTCGAAGGATTTTCCGGTACCGCCGGCTACGCCTTCGACCCAGGCATCCAGCAGCAGGCCCTTGGCGTCGGGGTAAAAATCCGCATATTGTATCAAATCCACCCCGGTTTTGACGCGCACCGCTTTCAGATAGGGCATGCCGAAGCGGCGGCAGAATTCCGGCGGCTCCTCGCCGTGGAATTGCAACAGGTCGAGATGCAACTGATGCAGCACCGCTTCCACTTCTTCTGCTTCGGGATTGACGAACAGGCCGACCGTGGTGACGAACGGCGGCAGCGCCCGGGCGATTTCGCTCGCCTGGGCGACGGTGACGTGGCGCGGGCTGGGCGGGTAGAACACCAGGCCGATGGCGTCCGCACCGGCACGGGCCGCTGCGAGGCCGTCTTCCGCGCGGGTGATGCCGCAAATCTTGATTCGGGTCACGATGGAAACCGTTCTGGAAAACCGCAAATTCTAACCCAAAAACGTCATTTCACCGCGAACGGCCCTCAAGGGCGCGAATGAACGCGAATTGGTCCGGGAGGTTTTCGGGCAGGCCCCACATCGGTTCGTAGGCGATGCCGGCGAGGTACAGCCCGCCAGGCGCGAAGGTCGGCGCTGCCCGCGTCCGGTCGCGGCTTTCCAGCAGCTCCTTGATCCAGTCGGGCGGATGTTTGCCCTTGCCGACATAGACCAGGCTGCCGACGATGTTGCGCACCATGTGGTGCAGAAAGGCGTTGGCGGAAAGGTCGAATTCGATGCAGTCGCCGCTGCGGCGGATGTCCAGCTTCGTCATGCAGCGCACCGGCGACTTGGCCTGGCATTCGGCGGCACGGAAGGCGCTGAAATCGTGTTCGCCGATGAGATGGTCCGCGCCTTCCTGCATGGCTTCGACATTCAGCGGCAGATGGAACCAGCCGGTACTGCCGGCCGCCAGCGCCGGGCGGACCGGGCGATTGAGCAGCAGGTAGAGGTAGCGCCGTTCCTTCGCGGAAAAGCGGGCATGGAACTCGTCGGCCACCGGCAGCGCCCACAGGACGCCGATGCTGTCCGGCAGCAGGGCATTGGTGCCGCGCACCCAGGCGGAGAGCGGCCGCTCAGCGGAGGTGTCGAAATGCACCACTTGGGCGAGGGCGTGCACGCCGGTGTCGGTGCGGCCGGCGGTGATGGTGCGGACCGGTTCTCCGGCGATGGCGGAAAGCGCCTGCTCCAGTGCATCCTGCACGCCGCAGCCGGAAGGCTGGCTTTGCCAGCCGCAGAACCGGCTGCCGTCATATTCGAGTCCGAGGGCGATTCTCATAGCGACAATAGTATGATCAGCGCCACGGCCAACAGCAAGGCCGCAGCGTCGCGCCACGTCAGGCGGCCCGCCTCCAGCGTTACGCTTTCCAATTCGCCGGGCGCGGGGGCGAGGGCAGAGCGCAGTTTCAGCCACCATTCGCCCGCGCCCTTCGCCCGTTCCTGTTCGGCATAGTGCAGAGTAAGCCAGATTCGCACGGCGAACTTTTCCGCATCGAGGCCGAGAAAACTGAAAGGCCGCAGCAGCAGGTACAGCCCGGCCAGCAAGTCGTTGCGGGAACAGGCGGCGAGCAGAAGCGAGAGTCCTGCGAGCAGCATAGCGAGCCGCCATGCCTGCATCCCACCCGCTTCCAGGCCCTGCGCGGTGGGGCTGGCGGCGCCGAGCGACGGCAGCAGCGGGTCGCCCGGAGTGGCGAAGGCGTAAATCAGCAGCAGCGAGAGCAGCAGCCAGCGGGTGCGGCGCAGCAGGCGGCCAAACCCGCTCGCCCGCGCCGCCGCCAGCAACAAACCCAGAAGCAGGCTCAAAGCAAGAAGGGATGGCATGCGCAGCCACTGGATGGCGACCGCGAGCATGAGCCACAGCAGGATTTTCGTGGCCGGGTGGAGCGGGATGTTGTGCAAGGTAGTTTGCCCCCTCCCCAGCGGGGAGAGGGTATGTTGCCGGAAGACTGGTCAATCAACCCAAGGAATCAAGCAGCGCCCTGGCGTCATCCTGCTGCTGCGGCGTTCCTTCCTTGAGCACTTCCTCCAGAATTTCGCGGGCGCCTTCCCGGTCGCCCATCTCCTTGTAGGCGCGCGCCAAATCCAACTTGGTTGCCACTTCCTGGGAATCGGTTTCGGCGGGTTCCCTTGTGCCTGTTGCCGAAGCGGCCGGTTCTCCCAGCTCCAGGCTGAGCCCGGACAAATCCAGATCCGGCGCGGGTTTTGGCTGCGCCGCGGGTTCGCTGGTGCTTGCGGGCGCTTCCGGCGTTTCCATTTCGAAATCGAAGTCGAGGCCGCCTTCGGGCGCGGTTGCCGATTCGATGACGATGGATTCTTCTTCCGGCGCGGGTTGAGTGCTGGTTTCGGTTTCCGCCGGGGTGGCAATGTCCGGCGCCAGGGTATCGAGGCTGAGTGCTGGTTCTTCTGCCGCTGCGGGCATTTCTTCGCTCGCGACGGGCGCTTCCTCCTCGGTGACGGCAAATTCAGGCAGTGCCGGAGCTTCGGTTGGTTGCGGCGGTGCGGTTTCGGGGGCCGCGAGAAGCGTGTCCATATCCAGCGCCAAGCCGGCAACCTCCGCCGTGCCGCCGGTTGCTTCGGCCGTGGGTGCCGGTTCTGCGGACGTTTCGATGACGCCGAGGTCGAACTCGAGTGCCTGATCCGCCGCGGCGGATGGGGCAGGGGCTTGCGTCGGCTGGCTTTCTTCGGTTGCCGCCGGGGCTTCGTCGAGCTTGAAATCCAGGCCGAGCGAAAGGTCGGCCTGTGCAGCCGCTTCGGCTTCCACGGCAATTTCGCGGCTCGGTGCATGCTGTTCGGCGACTGCGGTTTGTTCCTCCTTGCCGAGGTCGAAATCAAGGTCGGGCAGCACTTGTTCGAGAGAGGCTTCATCCTGCGCCGGAGCGGTAGCAGGCGTACCTTCTGGCTCTTCTTCCGGTTCGAAATCCAGATCCGGAGAAGTGTCCTCCGGGGCGGGCTCAGGCACGTTCGTTCCCGGCATCAGGTCTTCGTCAGCGTCGGAGGCCGCCGCAGCCGGCGCCATATCCAGTATTTCGGCTAACCCGTCGCCGGCCGGCATCTCGGCGGAAGCCGCCTTGCCGCCGAACAGCGGATTGTTGGGATCCAGCGCACGGCCCATCTCGGCCGCCCTTAGCCAGATCGGATTGCTCTGGCCGCCAGTTACTGCATACAGCTCGCCAGCCAGAGTTTCGAAGGCGAGCAGATTCTTGCGGCCCGCGTAAATTTCCAGCAGCTTGAGGTAGATTTCGTGGCGGCCCGGGTCCTTCAGCAAGGATTCCTTGAGGATTTCCTCGGCCTGGGCATCGCGGCCGTAGGCCATATAAACTTCGGCTTCGGCGATGGGGTCTACTTCGTTGGTGTCGATCGTGCCCATCCCGATCTGGCTGAAATCGGTGAGGAACGAGGTATCGCCGGTGTCGATCACGCCGCCCGAGGTTTCGCCCAACACGGTGTTCACCTTCAGGTCGCCGCCGGTCATGATGCTGTCTTCGAAGCTGGCGAGATTCTTCTTGCGTTTCTGGCCCAGCGCCATGAAGCCGAGCAGGCCGGTCAGGAGGAGCGCGAGTCCGCCCCCCGCAAGGTAGATGGGGTTGGCGAGCAGATCGTCAAGCAGGCTGGGCTCCGGCTGCTTCGGTGCCGGCGCCGGTTTCGGTCTGGCTTCTGCCGGCCTCTTGACGGGCGGTTTGGGCGCTTCGGCCGGCTTTGCCGTTTCCGCGGGTTTGGCTGTTTCAGGTTTGACGGGTGCCGCTTTTTCAGGCTCAACCGGCTTCGGCGCTTCGGCCGCGGGTTTCGCGGCAGCCGCCTGTTTTTGCAGTTCCGCCAGATTCTTGTCCTTGATGGCAAGGAGCTGCTGCATTTCCTTGATGTTTTTTTCCAGGGCGGCGATACGCTCGTTGGTCTCCTTGATGGATTTTTCGCGGGCGGTTGCTTCCTCCTGCAAGGTATGCAGCCGTTCCTGCAGCGCCTTTACGTCCTTGCCGGCGGACGGGATTTCTCCCTTGGACAACCTGAGGACGTCTTTGGAGGCTTCTTTGGCAGGGGCGGCCTTGTCCTCCACGGCAGTGGTGATCTTGCCGCTGGCGGACTGTTTTGCTGCTTTTTCTTCGGCTGCCGCCGATTCGGTCACCGCCGTTGCCAGTTTTTGGCGATAGGCGTTCCAGTCCGCGGTGTGAGCCTTGATTTCGCGGGCTGCCTCCGGCTTGTCGATTGCCGCGACCTGCGAGGTTTCCGGGACGCGAAGAATCTGGCCGGTTTTGAGGCGATTCATGTTGTTGCCGGCGAATGCCTGCCGGTTGGACTGGTACAGGGCGACCAGCATCTGTTCCAGGCTGTAGCCTTCGGCTTTTAGCTCCTTGGCTATTCCGGCCAGGGTCTCGCCTTTTTTGACCGGCCCGTAGGTATCCTTCGCCATCTTCGCGGCTGCCTGTTCACCCGCAGGTGGAGCCTCGCCTGTGGTCGGCGCAGCCGGACCGGCTTGGGCGGCTTCGGGACGCTGCTTGGCGGCAGGCTTTTCGGCGGGTTTGGTTGCCGGTTTTGCGGGAGCGGCTTGGGCGGGCGGAGCGGAAGGTTCCGCTGCTGCTACCGGGGGCTGGGGTGCGGATGGCTCCGCCTTGACGACCGGCACGTCGACCGGCTGCACCGCCTCGGGGGGCTCGGCGTAGCCCGGCGGATCGAGCAGCACGGTGTATTCGCGCACCAGGCGGCCAGCGGGCCAGTTCAGCTCGATCAGCATGTCCAGGAAAGGTTCGTTGACCGGCTGAACGGTGCTGATCTTGAGGATGGGGGCGCCAGCCTTGCTCTGGTCGATGGAAAATTTGATCCCGAGGAGCGCGGGTGAGCGCTCGATTTTGGCTTCCTTGAAAGCTTCCGCGGAGGCCAGGCGCGGCACGAGCGCATCCAGCTCGCCCTTCTGCACCGAAAGCAGCTCGATCTCGCCCCGCAGCGGCTGCCCCATGGACGAAGTGACGACAAGCTTCCCCAGCCCCGCCGGATAAGCGGACAGCGGCAACATTAGCAGCACACCGGCATTGAGCCATGCTTTTATAGTAGATTTGCGCACCATGCCACCCTCGAGTTTTTCAGCTTTAGGATAAATAAACTAACATCATGGGGTTAGGGATGCAAGCTAAACTTACACATCATGAAAAAACGTTAAGAAAGCGCTGAAAGTGCGGCTGCGCGGGCGAATCGCGGTGTTCGCTCTCTCGCCTATCTCGCTGCCATCATCCCGCGATCCGGTGAAACATCCGGGCTAGGGAAGTTCTGAAAAAGTGGCTGTGCGGGCGAATCGCTGCGTTGCGCGGTGCTCGCTTCCTCGCCTATCCTTTTGATATGTAGCTCCCGCGGCCCTGACGGGCTTAACTTCGCTGCGCGAAGTGAGCGTCCGCTGAAACTTCGTTTTTTCGGTCGCTGTGCGCCGGGCGCCTTGCGCTTCATCCCGCTCGCGCACTTATTCAGAGCTTCCCTAGTCCAGGTAGTTTTCAATCAGAATTTCGGCGATCTGCACGCTGTTCAGCGCCGCTCCCTTGCGCACATTATCGCTTACCACCCACAGATTCAAGCCCCGCGGATGGGAAATATCCTCGCGGATGCGCCCGACGTAGACCGCATCGGTACCGGCGGCATCAACCGGCGTCGGGTAGCCGCCCGGTTCGCGCTCGTCGATCACGATCACGCCGGGCGCCGCCTTCAGGAGCTCCCGCGCCTCGTCGGCGGTGATTTTTCTGTGCGTCTCGATGTGCACCGCCTCGGAATGGCCGTAGAACACCGGCACCCGCACCGCTGTGGGATTTACGGCGATTGAGTCGTCTTCCATAATCTTCATGGTTTCCCACACCATTTTCATCTCTTCCTTGGTGTAGCCGTTGTCCATGAAGACATCGATGTGCGGCAGCACGTTGAAGGCGATGCGCTTGGGGTAAACTTCGCACTCGACTTCACGCTGGTTGAACAAAGCGGTCGTCTGCTTTGCCAGCTCCTCGATGGCCTCCTTGCCGGTGCCGGAGACCGCCTGGTAGGTGGCGACATTGATGCGGGAGATGCCGGCCGCGTCGTGGATGGGCTTCAGGGCCACCAGCATCTGGATGGTAGAGCAGTTGGGATTGGCGATGATACCCCGGTTCCTGTATTCGGCGATGGCGTGGGGGTTTACTTCCGGCACCACCAGCGGAATATCCGGCTCGTAGCGAAACTCGGCGGTGTTGTCGATCACCACGCAGCCCGCATCCGCAGCAATCGGGGCATAGATCGCGGACGCGGCACTGCCGGCGGAAAACAGCCCGATCTGCGCCTTTGACCAGTCGAACTGGCCGGCGTCCAGCACGGTCACGTCCTTGCCACGGAAGCTGACTTTCTCGCCCGCGGATCGGCTGGAAGCCAGCGGGTAGAGCTTGCGTACCGGAAAGCCGCGGCTTTCCAGGATTTCCAGCATCGTTTCGCCGACCGCGCCGGTCGCGCCCAACACGGCGACGTCGTATTGTTTGGTCATTTCGATTTTAATTGAGTTTGTCCTGGAAAAAGCGTTTTGGCCACGAACGACACGAATGTTTACGAACAATCATGGGGCCATGCTCACCTGGATAGTATGCTGAAAATCGGTCGCACCTCATTGTTCTTATTCGTGTTTATTCGTGTCATTCGTGGCTAAGTGCCGTTTTTAGGTTTATTTCTCGACCAGAATCCGAAGCATGCGGCGCAGCGGCTCGGCCGCGCCCCACAGCAGCTGGTCGCCGACGGTGAAGGCGGACAGGTACTGCGGCCCCATGTTGAGCTTGCGCATGCGGCCGACCGGCACGGTGAGCGTGCCGGTCACCGCGGCGGGGGTTAGCTCCTTCATGGTGATGTCGCGGTCGTTGGGAACCACCTTCACCCAGTCGTTGTGGGCGGCGATGATGCCGTGGATCTCGTCCAGCGGCACGTCCTTGGTCATCTTGATGGTCAGCGCCTGGCTGTGGCAGCGCATGGCGCCGATGCGCACGCACAAGCCGTCAATGGGTATGGGATTCGCGCTGCGGCCGAGAATCTTGTTGCACTCCACCTGGGCTTTCCACTCCTCCTTGCTCTGGCCGGATTCGAGCTGCACGTCGATCCACGGAATCAGCGAGCCGGCCAGCGGCACCGGCCAGGCGTCGAGGGGATAGCGGTCGGAGCGAATGAAGTCGGCCACCTTCTTGTCGATCTCCAGGATCGCCGAGGCGGGGTCGTCCAGCAGCGCCTTGACTTCGCCGTTGACGGCGCCCATCTGCTGGATCAGCTCGCGCATGTTGCGCGCGCCGGCGCCGGAAGCCGCCTGGTAGGTCATCGGGGCGATCCATTCGATCAGGCCACGGTCGAACAGGCCGCCGATGGCCATCAGCATCAAGCTGACGGTGCAGTTGCCGCCGACGTAGGTCTTGATGCCGCGGCTCAGGCCGTCCTTGATCACGTTCCGGTTGACGGGGTCGAGGATGATGATGGCATCGTCCTTCATGCGCAGGGTGGAAGCGGCATCGATCCAATACCCGTTCCAGCCCGCGGCGCGGAGCTGCGGGTAGATATCCTTGGTGTAGTCGCCGCCCTGGGCCGTGACGATGGCGTCCATCGCCTTCAGCTCGTCGATGTTCTTGGCGTCCTTGAGCGCGGGCACGTCCTTGCCCACGTCCGGCCCCTTGCCGCCCACGTTGGAGGTGGTGAAGAACACCGGGTCGATGACATCGAAATCGCGCTCCTCGCGCATCCGCTGCATCAGCACGGAACCCACCATGCCGCGCCAGCCGATCAAGCCTACTCGCATCATTTTTTCTTACCTCGTTCCGTTGATCAAGGTAAGGCGTGAGGCGTAAGGTGTGAGGCGATACCCCTCACTCCTCACCCCTCACTCCTCACAGATTATTCACCACCGCCTCGCCCATTTCGCTGCACGAGACCTTCTTCATGCCGTCCGTGTAGATGTCACCGGTGCGCAGTCCCTGCGCCAGCACCTTGCGCACCGCGTTCTCGACGCGCTGCGCCGCTTCTTCCAGGTTGAAGGTGTAGCGCAGCATCATCGCCACCGACAGGATGGTAGCGAGCGGGTTGGCGATGTTCCTGCCGGCGATGTCCGGCGCGCTGCCGTGGATCGGCTCGTACAGGCCCTTGTTCTGGCTGTCGAGCGAGGCCGAGGGCAGCATGCCGATCGAGCCGGTGAGCATCGAGGCCTCGTCGGAGAGGATGTCGCCGAAGATGTTGCCGGTGACGATTACGTCGAACTGCTTGGGGTTACGCACCAGCTGCATGGCGGCGTTGTCGACGTACATGTGCGACAGCTCGACTTCGGGGTAGCGTTTGCCGGTTTCGATCACGATCTCGCGCCACAGTTCGCCGGTTTCCAGCACGTTTGCCTTTTCCACCGAGCACAGTTTCTTGTTGCGCTTCATCGCGATGCGGAAGGCGACATTGGCCACGCGGCGGATTTCTGACTCGCTGTACAGCATGGTGTTGAAGCCTTCGCGCTCGCCCACGCTGTTATAGCGGATGCCGCGCGGCTGGCCGAAATAGACGTCGCCGGTGAGTTCGCGCACGATCATGATGTCCAGCCCCGATACCACTTCCGGCTTCAGCGTCGAAGCCTCGGCCAGCTCGGGATAGAGGATCGCCGGACGCAGGTTGGCGAACAGATTGAGCTCCTTGCGGATGCGCAGCAGGCCGCGCTCCGGACGGGATTCGCGCGGTAGCGTGTCGTACTTCGGCCCGCCGACGGCGCCCAGCAGCACCGCGTCGGCATGGCGCGCGAGCTTGAGCGTGGATTCCGGCAGCGGGTCGCCGGCGGCGTCATAGCCGGCGCCGCCGATCGGCGCCTGTTCCATTTCGATCTTCAGGCCGTCGCAGGACAGCGCTTCCAGCACCTTCACCGCCTGGGCCACGATTTCCGGGCCGATGCCGTCGCCCGGCAAGACTGCGATTTTCATTATGACTCCCGTGAGGCGTGAGGCGTGAGGCGTGAGGGGGAAAGGCCGGTTTTCCACGCCTCACCCCTCACGCGTTTGTAAACAACCACGGCGCTTCCGCTTTGCGCCGCTGTTCGTAAGCCTTGATCTCGTCCGCGTGCTGCAGGGTCAGGCCGATGTCGTCCAGGCCGTTGAGCAGGCAGTATTTGCGGAACTCGTCCACCTCGAAACGGGACGACTCGCCGGCCGGCGTGGTCACGGTCTGCGCGCCGAGATCGACCGTCAGGCGGTAGCCTTCTGTCGCGAAGGTTTCGCGGAACAGCCTGTCTACGATTTCCGCCGGCAGGACGATCGGCAGGATGCCGTTCTTGAAGCAGTTGTTGTAGAAGATGTCGGCGAAGGAGGGCGCGATGATGGCGCGGAAGCCATAATCTTCCAGCGCCCAGGGCGCGTGTTCGCGGCTCGATCCGCAGCCGAAATTCTCACGCGCGAGCAGGATCTGCGCGCCCCGGTAGCGGGGCTGGTTGAGCACGAAATCCGGGTTGAGCGGCCGCTTGGAGCAATCCTGCCCCGGCTCGCCGTGATCCAGGTAACGCCATTCGTCGAACAGGTTGGGGCCGAAGCCGCTGCGCTTGATGGACTTGAGAAACTGCTTGGGGATGATGGCGTCGGTATCCACGTTGGCGCGGTCGAGCGGCGCCACCAGCCCGTTCAGCCGGGTGAATTTTTCCACTTATTTCACCGCCTTCTGGATCGCTTCGCCGCCTTTTTCGAGATCCTTGCCCAGGCCCTGGACGGTGTTGCAGCCGGCAAGGAGAATCACGCCGGCGGCAAGAGCCAGAGCAGCAATTTTTTTGACCATGTCGTTACCTCCCAGAAACGAATTTTCTAAAGCGTTCTGACATCCATGAAATGCCCGGCGATTGCCGCGGCCGCGGCCATTTCCGGGCTGACCAGGTGCGTCCGCCCGCCTGGGCCCTGGCGGCCCTCGAAATTGCGGTTGGAGGTCGAGGCGCAGCGCTCCCCCGGCTCCAGCCGGTCGGCGTTCATCGCCAGGCACATGGAACAGCCCGGATCGCGCCATTCAAAGCCCGCCTCGACAAAGATTTTGTCCAGACCTTCCTTTTCGGCCTGCTGCTTGACCAGGCCCGAGCCCGGCACCACCAGCGCTTGTCTGACGCTGGCCGCAACGTGCTTGCCGCGCGCCACGGCTGCGGCCGCCCGCAGATCTTCAATTCTGGAGTTGGTGCAGGAGCCGATGAAAACCTTGTCCACCTTGATTTCGCTGATCGGCGTGTTGGCGGCCAGCCCCATGTAGGCGAGCGCGCGCTCGATGCCGGCGCGCTTGACCGGATCGGCCTCGCGCGCCGGATCCGGCACCTTGCCGTCCACCGGCGCCACCATCTCGGGCGAAGTGCCCCAGGTCACCTGCGGCTTGATGCTGGCGGCGTCGAGTTCCACGGTCTGGTCGAACTTCGCGCCCTCGTCGCTTTTCAGCGTGCGCCAGTAGGCCGCTGCCTTGTCCCACAGCTCGCCCTTGGGCGCGAATGGGCGGCCCTTGACGTACTCGATGGTGGTGTTGTCCACCGCCACCATGCCGGCGCGCGCCCCCGCCTCGATCGCCATGTTGCACAGGGTCATGCGGCCTTCCATGGAGAGCGCGCGAATGGCCGAGCCAGCGAACTCGATCGCGTAGCCGGTGCCACCGGCGGTGCCGATCTTGCCGATTATCGCGAGCGCGATGTCCTTGGCGGTGACCCCCTTGCCCAACGCACCTTCCACCTTGACCAGCATGGTTTTCGATTTCTTTTGCAGCAGGCATTGCGTGGCCAGCACGTGCTCCACCTCGCTCGTGCCGATGCCGAACGCCAGCGCGGCGAACGCGCCGTGCGTGCTGGTGTGCGAGTCGCCGCAAACCACCGTCATGCCGGGCAGGGTCGCGCCCTGCTCCGGGCCGACGACGTGGACGATGCCCTGGCGCACGTCGTCCATCCTGAATTCGGTTATGCCGAAATCGGCGCAGTTCTGGTCAAGGGTTTCCACCTGCAAACGAGAAACGGGATCGCTGATGCCGCCGGCGCGGTCGGTGGTCGGCACATTGTGGTCCGCCACAGCCAGGCTGGCTGCGGTGCGCCAAGGCTTGCGGCCCGCCAGGCGCAGGCCCTCGAACGCCTGCGGGCTGGTGACTTCGTGCAGCAACTGGCGGTCGATGTAGAGCAGCGCCGTGCCGTCCGGCTCCTGGCGCACGACATGGGCCTGCCAAAGTTTGTCGTAAAGCGTGCTGGGGTTCATTACAAGAATTCGGCGAAAAACGCAAATTATTGCATATTCAACCGCCCTGGGATAGTTGCCGGCCGCTAAAGTTCCCGAGCCTTGGCATCCGGCTGCGTAGTCTTTGCGCCGTGTTGACCCACGTCAATAAAATCTGGTTTAATCCGTAGCTCCTTTATCTATGCGCCTTCGGGCGCGATCAGATGTTGATAATTCGCAACGTCGGCCCTTTGGTTCGAGTCGAGCACGGCCTGTCTGCGGCACACTTTTTTGCGGAAGGCCGAAATGAAGAAGTGGTCCATTGAAAATAAGGTACTCGCTGGGTTCGGCGTGGCAGTGGCGATCCTGCTGCTGCTTGGCGCCCTTGCATACCAATCCACGCTCCGATATGTCGAGGCGTCGCGGCGGGTGACGCAGACCCACGAGGCGCTGGCGACCCTCGAGGAAATCTTTTCCCTCATGAACCAGGCCGAAACGGGGCAACGCGCCTACATCATCACCGGCGACGAATCCTATTTGCCGCGGCGCGATGCCGCCATTGCCCGGATCGGGGAGCTGACGCTGCAGCTCAAGCAACTGACCGCCGATGAAGCCGAGCAGCAGCGCCGAATCCCCGAACTTGCCCGCCAGATCGCGGCCAGGCTCGCGCTGCTGGATCGGACTCTCGAGGCGCGGAAATCCCAGGGATTCGAGGCGGCGCGGCAGCGGCTGATCGCCGGCTCGGGGAGGAGCGAGATGGATGCGCTCCGCAGCATGGTTACGGCGATGCAGGAGCACGAAAGAGCATTGCTTCAACAGCGCGCGGATACTGAGCGGGAGAACGCCCACAGAACGCTGGCCATGTTTTCCCTGGCGCTGCTTTTTGCCGTGGCCTTCCTCACCTTGCTGTATCTGCGCATCAGGCAGGAGATCGGCGAGCGCAAACAGGCGGAAGAGGCGCTGGTGGAGCAGGCGGAGCGGCTGCGCGAAAGCGAGGCGCGCGTGCACGCCATCGTGGAGACGGCGGCGGAAGGGATCATCGTCATCAACGAACAGGGGGTCATCGACCGCTTCAATCCGGCGGCCGAGCGCATATTCGGCTATGCGGCGGCCGAAATGGCGGGAAAGAACGTCTCCATGCTCATGCCCTCGCCCTACCGCGAGGCCCATGACGGCTACCTGGCCCGCTACCTGGAAACCGGCGAAAAAAGGGTTATCGGCAGTGGCCGGGAAGTGACGGGAATGCGTAAAAGCGGGGCGACCTTTCCGATGGAGCTGGCGGTGAGCGAGTTGCGCCTGGCCGATCACCTCCTGTTTACCGGCATCGTGCGCGACATCACCGAGCGCAAGCAGGCGGAAGAGCGGCAGGCGCGCCTGGTGTACGAGCTGGAAAGCGCGAACGAGGAGCTCAAGAACTTTGCCTACGTGGTGTCCCACGATCTGAAGGCGCCGCTGCGCGCCATCGGCTCGCTGGCTGACTGGGTGGTGACCGACTATGCGGACAGGCTCGACGACGAGGGGAAAGAGCACATGCGGCTGCTCCTCAGCCGGGTGCGCCGCATGGATGGCCTGATCGACGGCATTCTGCAATATTCCCGGGTGGGGCGAGTGAAGGAGGCGAGCGTCGCCGTGGACCTCGACCAGTTGGTGCACGAAGTCGTCGACCTGCTCGCGCCGCCCGCAAACATCACGATCGCCATCGACAACCCGCTGCCCACCGTGGTGGCGGAGCGGACCCGCTTGCAGCAGGTGTTCCAGAATCTGTTGAGCAACGCCATCAAGTACCTGGACAAGCCCGAGGGCAAAATTCGCGTGGGCTGCGCGGCCGCGGGCGACAAATGGAAGCTGAGCGTGTCCGACAACGGTCCCGGCATCGAGGAGCGGCATTTCGAAAAAATTTTCCAGCTGTTCCAGACCCTGGCGCCGCGCGACCGGGTGGAAAGCACCGGCGTCGGCCTGGCGCTGGTGAAGAAGATCGTTGAAATGTACGGCGGAGAAATATGGGTCGAGTCGAAGGTGGGCGAGGGCAGCACCTTCTTCTTCACCCTGCCCCGCACCGCGGCTGGCGCGGATTTAGCCAGCAACTAGAGCAAGGAGCCTTAATTGAAGATAACCAACAAGCCCATACTTCTGGTGGAAGACGACCAGGTGGATGCGATGACGGTGAAGCGCGCTCTGAAGGAGCTGCACGTCACCAACCCCCTGATGCACCGCGAGAACGGCGATGCGGCCCTGGCCAGCCTGCGCGACCCGGGGAGCGAAAGGCCGTGCATCATCCTGCTCGACCTCAACATGCCGATCATGAACGGCATCGAGTTCCTGCAGGCGGTCAAGCGCGACAACGAATTGAGGCGCATCCCGGTAGTGGTGTTGACCACTTCCGAGGAGCAGCAGGACAAGGTGGACAGCTTCAACCTCGGCGTCGCCGGCTATATGGCCAAACCGGTGGACTACCGGCAGTTTGTAGAAGTCATGCGCTCCATCAATACCTACTGGACCATTAGCGAGATGCCGGAATAACCGCTCATGACAAAACCGCAGATTCGTATCCTCGTCATCGATGACGATATCGTCGACCGCAAGGCTTGCCAGCGGGTTTTGGCGCAGAATCCAGACTACGAGTTCGTGCTGTCCGAGGCCGAAACCGGACAGGAAGGGCTGCAGCTCGCCCATTCGGAAAAGCCGGACTGCATCCTGCTCGATTACCGGCTGCCGGATCTGGACGGGCTGGAGTTCCTGGCGGAGCTGCGCGATGAAGGGGGCGAAATCCCGATCCCGGTCATGATGCTGACCGGCGCGGACAACGCCCTGGTCGCCGTGGAGGCGATGAAGCGCGGCGCCCGGGATTATCTGGTCAAGGACGTGGAGCGGCAATACCTCGAGCTGCTGCCGACCATGATCGAGCGTCTGTTGCGGGAGCGGCAGCTGCAGGGGGAAAAGAAGGCGGCGGAAGCCAAATACCGCACGCTGGTGGAGCAGGTCCCGGCGATCACCTATGTATCCGCCCTGGACGGCAAGGACAGCGCGCTCTACATCAGCCCCCAGATCAAGGCGCTGGGCTTTTCCCCGGAAGAATGGCTGGCCGACCCCGGAATCCACCTCAGGCAGATTTATCCCGATGACCGCCAGCGTGTGGAAGAGCAGCTTGCTCAAAGCCGCGTTTCCGGCAAGCCCTTCAGCTGCGAATACCGGCTGCGCGCCCGCAGCGGAGCCATTCTCTGGTTCCGCGACCAGGCCATTGCGGTGCGGGACGAGTCGGGGCAGCCGCTGGTGCTGCAGGGCATCCTGGTGGACATCACCCAAAGCAAGCAGATGGAGGAGGAGCTCAGGGCGCACCGTCATCGCCTCGAGGAGCTGGTGGCGAAGCGCACCCAGATGCTGACCAGGGCCAACGAGCAGTTGCGGCAGGACATCGTCGAGCGCAGGCGGGTGGAGGAAGCCCTGTTCGAGGAAAAAGAGCGCGCCCAGGTGACTCTGGCCTCCATTGGCGATGCCGTGATCACCACCGACGCCGCGGGCCGCATCGAGTACATGAACCCGGTGGCGGAGCAGATCACCGGATGGAGCGGGGCGGACGCGCAAAATCAGCCGCTGGAACAGGTCTTCCGCATCGTCGATGAAGTCACGCGGGAGCCGGTGGCAAGCCCGGCAGCCCGTTGCATGGCCGAAGACCGCCGCATCGGCTTGACCAACCACAACGTCCTGATCCGCCGCGACGGCGGCGAACTCGCCGTTGCCGAATCTTCGGCGCCGATTCACGACCGGAAAGGGAAGGCAGTGGGCGCGGTCATCGTGTTTCACGATGTCAGCCAGCAGCGCAAGCTGGCGCAGCAGTTGTCCTATCAGGCTGCCCACGACGCGCTCACCGGCCTGGTCAATCGGCGCGAATTCGAGCGGCGCCTGGCGCGGGTGCTGGCAAGCGTCAATGAAGACCATTCCGAGCACGCGGTGTGCTACCTCGACCTGGACCGGTTCAAGGCGATCAACGACAGTTGCGGCCATGCCGCCGGCGACCGGATGCTGCGGCAGATCAGCGCCCTGCTGCTGGAAAAGATGCGCCAGCGGGATACCTTGGCCCGCCTGGGAGGCGACGAATTCGGCCTGCTGCTGGAACATTGTCCGCTGGATCAGGCGCGGGGCATTGCCGGCGAACTGCTGCAGGCCGTCCAGAATTTCCGCTTCCAGTGGGAGGGGCGCAGCTACAGCGTCGGTGCCAGCATCGGCGTAGCAGCCATCAGCGCGGATGGCGAAAACCTGGCGGCGGTGCTGAGCGCTGCCGACGCGGCCTGCTATGCGGCCAAGCAGTCCGGCCGCAACCGCATCTCGGTTTATCAGCCGGGCGACGCCGAACTCCTGGAGCGACACAGCGAAACGCAATGGGCGGCGCGCATTACCCAGGCGCTCGAGAAAAACGGCTTCCAGCTTTTCTATCAGCCCATCACCATGCTCGCCTCCGACGGCAAGGAACGCGCCCATTACGAGATTCTGGTGAGGATGCTGGACCAGGACGGCAAGCTGATTCCGCCGGGCGCGTTCATGCCCGCTGCCGAACGCCACAACCTCATGCCCGCCATCGACCGCTGGGTGGCGGGCCAGGTCATTTCCCGGCTGGCGGCTGGGCGCCTTGACCGCCAGGAAGCGGAGATGCCCCTTTACGCCATCAACCTTTCGGCCGCCAGCTTGGCAGACAATACCATCGTGGATTTTATCCGTGAGCAGTTGCAGGCGCATCAGGCACCGGCGCATGCGCTTTGTTTCGAAATCAGCGAGACTGCGGCGGCCGCCAATCTTGCCCAGGCCGCTCGCGTTCTCCGCGAACTCAAGCAACTGGGCTGCTATATCACTCTGGACAATTTTGGCGGCGCCCTCTCCTTTGTCGCCTGCCTGAAGAATCTGCCGGTGGATTTCCTCAAGCTCGGCAGCGCGTTCGTGAAGGACATCGCCAAGGACCAAGTCGCCCAAACGCTGGTGGAGGCCGTCAACCAACTGGCTCACGTCATGGTCATCCAGACCATTGCAGAACGCGCAGAAAGCGACGTGGTGCTGGAGAAACTCCGGCAACTGGGAGTGGATCATGCCCAGGGATTCGCCATTTCCAGCCCTCGGCCGCTGGAAGAGCTGGCGCCCTATGGTGCGGGAGCGGAGGGGGCGCCGCGCAACGCAGCGGACGGCCGGAGCGAGTTCTCCACATCCACCTAATCGGTGTCTTTCAGATTCAGCCTCCAGTACACCAGCACGAACGCAACCAAGGCGCTGGCCGAGGCGAGGGTGAAGGTGATCTGCGGCCCAAGGGATTCCCAGGTGTAGCCGCTGTAGAGTCCGCCCAGGGTTCCGCCCGCGCCGAACGACAGGCTGTTGTAAAGGCCCTGGCCTTTCGCCTGGTGCTTGCCGCGGAAGAAGTGGTGCACCACCGCCACCGCCGCCGCATGGTAGGCGCCGAAGGTGGCGGCGTGGAGCGCCTGGGCGAGGATGATCGCGGCAGCCCACTGCACCCCCCAGCCGATCATCAGAAAGCGCAGCACCGTCAAGGCGAAGCTTGCCAGCAGGATCTGCCGCAGCGTGAAGCGCCGCAGCAGTCGCGGCATCCACAGGAACACGGCAATCTCGCACACTACCCCGAGCGACCACAGCAGGCCGACGCTGCCCTTGCTGTAGCCGTGATCCACCAGGTAGATCGAGTAGAAGGTGTAGTACGGGCCGTGCGCCGCCGCCATGAGGAAGCTCGCGCCGAAAAACGCCAGCACCTCCGGCCTGCGCATGACATGCCACACCGGCAGATGGTCGGTATCGTGGGGCATTGCCTGCGCTTCCGGAATGTGGCGCGAAAAGAGCGCCAGGCCGGCCATCAGGCCCAGCACCGCCCACAGCAGGAAGCGGATGGCGACGAAATCCAGGATGTAACCCAGTCCCACCACGGAAACGATGAAGCCCACCGAGCCCCACAGCCGGATGCGCCCGTATCCGGAAGTGCGTGTTCCCAGATGGCTCAGGGTAGTGGCCTCCACTAGCGGCAACGAGGCGCTCCAGAAGAAGCTCATCAGCGACATCACCGCAAACAGCCAAAAGAAGCTGGTGCCGAAAAACACCCCGAGGTAGCTCGCCAGGGCAAGGGCGACCGCGATCTGCACGATCGTCACGCGCCTGCCGAGATGGTCGGCGAGCCAGCCCCAGGCGTTGGGCGCGAAGATGCGCATCACTTGCAGCAGCGACATCAGCACGCCGATCTGGAAGGCGGTGAAATCGAGCGATTTGAGATACAGCCCCCAGTAAGGAGCCATGGCGCCGACGAAGGCGAAATAGAAGAAATAGAAGCCGGAAAGGCGCCAGTAGGGGAGTGCGTGCATCGGCGAAATTTTAACACGCCGCGCGGTGTGAACCTCAGATGTAGGTCGGCAGATGTAGGTCGGCTCCGCTGCGCTTGAGTCGACCTACAATTTATTCCCCGAAATCCCCATCGAAATCCGGCAACGCCACACCCCAACCCGGCTCGTACCATCCCTTGCCGAGATAATGCCTGAACGAGGAATGCGGCCAGTCTCCCGGGCGCTCCGTCAATCCGTGCCTGACCGGGTTGATGTGGATGTAATCCAGATGCCGGCGATAATCCTCCTCGTCGCGCACCAGATGTTCCCAAAAGCGGCTTTGCCAGATTTTTCCCTGCTCCGGCACATGCCGTGTGACGAAATGCTTGATTAGCCGCCAGCGCGTCGAAAAATCGTGGTCATGTTCCGGTAGTCGCCAAAGAACGTGCAGGTGATCCGGCAAGATCACATAGGCCGGCATGACGAAAGGATGGTTGGACTTGACATGCGCCATGGCCAGGGATAGCGCTTCGAGGATGCGCGGCTGCGTCAGCAGCGGCCGCCGTGCGTGAGTCGCCACGGTGAAGAAGTAAACGCCCCCCGCTTGCCTCGCCCGGCGGTAATGCATGGGATGCCTCCAAGCTGTGTAGGTCGGCTCAAGCGCAGCGGAG
>JBFMFB010000050.1:0-10428 GCA_040752115.1 Pseudomonadota bacterium
CTTTCGGTGTCTGTTTTTGAGAAAACCCAGCTATCTCAAGCCTTCACAGGCAGCGTTCTGGTCTCAGAACAGGTCGATTTCGCTAACCAACTAAATTTGTTCGAGTTTTAACCGGACAGTATTGATCGAGCATGGACTTTACATCAAGGTTTAATCCGCGTCGGGGTCTTGCACTGCAGCATCTGGAGGAGCGCTTTACTCGCCCGGCAGGAACCAACCCCGCTTCAGGGCTTTCAAATAGCGAGGGAAATCAATTGTCTTGAACCTGATGCTGGTTCGGGGGCGCAAAATGAAATGCCTGGCATGTTTTGCTTTCCTGATGCTGGCCGTCGGCCCGCTCCGGGCCGATCCGCCTATCCCCGTGGAGCCTTATGTTGCAGCCATCGGCAAAGATGGTGTCCAGCGTGTTCGCGTCGTGGGCGGCGGCTATTTTTTCAGGCCGGACCGCATCGTCGCGAAGGCGAACGTGCCTGTCGAACTGGCAGTGAGTCTTGAAGAAGCGGGCATCGTGCCGCATACCTTTGTGCTGCAAATGCCAGACCAGGGCATCACCATCGACGAAGCGATGGGCGCTGAAATCAAGCTGGTCCGGTTCACCATCGGTACGCCGGGGAAATACCCGTTCTACTGCCGGAACCAATTGCTGTTCTTCAAGAGCCATCGCGAGAGGGGGATGGAGGGCATCCTGGAGATTGTCGAATAGCCGAGCGCGGGGTGGGCGGAAGCGGAGGCAAGGATGGAAGCGTATGATTTCGTCACTGTCTGGTGCATCGAGGCTCCGCTCGAACGGGTGTTCCAGGCCATTTATCACTCGGAGCGATGGCCAGAGTGGTGGCGCAGCGTCGAAAACGTAACCGAACTGGAGCCCGGCGACGGCAGCGGATTGGGCCGTCTGCGGCGCAGCACCTGGAAGGGGCGGCTTCCTTACCGGCTGACCTTCGATGTGCGCGTCACCCGGATTGAACCGCTGGCATTGCTCGAAGGCGAGGCGCGCGGAGAGCTCGAAGGTGTTGGGTGCTGGCGCTTTTCAACGGACGGGCGAGCGACGACGATCCGCCACGAGTGGCGCGTACGCACCACGCGGCACTGGATGAATGCGCTCGCGCCCGTCGCCCGCCCGTTGTTCGAGTGGAATCACCATGAGATCATGCGCCAGGGTGGTGAGGGGCTGGCGCGCTTGCTGAGCGCGCGGTTGGTGGGCGCCGATCCTGGAGCGGCTGGGCTGTAAGGCCGGGAGTAGCTCTAGTGGATTTACGCATCAAACCTACAGAAAATGACGCGTGGGGTCGACTCTGAGGTCTCCCCCTGGAATTTTGAGGGAATGGCTTCAACCTCCAGGTTTCAAATCCAGGTTCCAATAGGGCGCGAGGGATGGGGATACAAAATCGGGGTGCGCTGATGAATTGGCAAAGAAGGGCGTTGGCGGCCAAGCGGATGAAGTAACTGTTACTACGCTTGCAGCGTATCCGCTTATCGCGTACAATGGGCCTTGATCTTCCTTGAAACCTCCTTCTTCAGCAAAGTCATCCAGTCGCTGTTATCGGATGACGAATACCATGACCTTCAAGCGGCGCTGATGGAAAACCCGGCAAGGGGAGATCTGATACCCGGCGGCGCGGGCCTGCGCAAGCTGCGCTGGGCGAGGCGGAGCAGCGGAAAAAGTGGTGGCCTGAGGGCGATTTACTACTGGGCTGTTGCCCAGGATCAGATTCTGATGGTTTTCGCGTACCCGAAGAGCAAGATGGAAAACCTGACAGACAGGCAATTGGCCGAATTGGCCAAGGTTGCAAAAGAGGAATTTGGCAATGGATGAGACGACTTTTCAGGAACTCTTGGCGAGTGTCCGCGAAGGAGGGGCAATCAGGCGCGGCGAGAAGAAAGCGGCGAGAACCACCCTGATCGAGGAACCGGAGGCCAAGGCGATCCGCGAGGCAACCAAGCTTACCCAGAGCGAATTTGCGCGGCTGATCGGCGTTCCGGTCAAAACCCTGCAAAACTGGGAACAGCATCGGACCCGCCCGACCGGGCCTGCCCGCGCCTTGCTGCGCGCCGTGGCCAAGGATCCGGAAACCGTCATTCGGTTGCTGGCGGCGGCCTGATATGCTGGCAGAAATTGGAGAGATTGGCCCCCAATCCTGCGCCAGCAGGAAATCTACGGCAGCCTGGAGCTGACCGTCTCCATCCGGGCGGACGGTAGCGCGGAAAGCATCGAAATCAACCACTCCTCGGGGCACAAGGTGCTGGACGAAGCGGCCAAGCGCACCGTCGAGCTCGCCGCGCCCTACTCACCCCTGCCGCCGGCTATCCGCAAGGACACTGACATCCTCGGCATCACCCGCATCTGGATTTTCACCCGCGCCGACCGGCTGGCGAGCGAGTAGGCTTGGGCGGGCGACTGAAGTCGCCCCTACAATGCCCACCCCGCTTCCGTTTAGGGCGATTTCAGCCGCCCCTACATTTGTCCCTATGAGACACCCGCGCTCCTTCTGTTGGGGCGACTTCAGTCGCCCACAGTGCCCACCGTCCGCAACTCACAGCTATAATTCAACCCATGACCCGCGATAGCCTCCTGACCGGCCGCGTTTCCCTCCCGCATCACGCCTATCTCGTAACCATTGCCACCAACGGCCGCACAGCGCATTTCCGGGATTTCGCCTGCGGACAGGCGGTTGTCCGCGAAATGCGCCGCCTGCACGAGGAAAACATTGTCGGCTCCATGGCATGGGTATTGATGCCGGATCATCTTCACTGGCTGTTCCAGTTAGGCGACAGCATGGCCTTGTCGGAAGCGATCAGGCGCTTCAAAGGCCGTTCCGCACGGGCGGTCAACCGGCGTCTGCAACGGGCGGAGGCTGTCTGGCAACGCGGTTTCCACGATCATGGCCTGCGCAAGGAAGAGGATGTGCAGGAAATCGCCCGTTACATCGTTGCTAACCCGCTGCGCGCCGGATTGGTGCGCAGGGTCGGCGATTATCCCCTGTGGGACGCGGTGTGGTTGTAAAGGGGATGGGCGGGCATTGTTGGGGCGACTTCAGTCGCCCGCAGCCGCCCGATGAGCGAGCAGCGGTTGCGTATCTTCCTCCCGTGCGCTATCATGTATTTAACATTTGTTAAACAAAGTGATTGCCATGCTGGGAATTCGCCTCGAACCTGAACTTGAATTGCGCCTGGAGCGGCTTGCGGAGCAGACCGGGCGTACAAAAAGCTATTACGCGCGTGAAGCGATCAGGCAATATCTCGATTCCTGCGTCAACGTCGAGGAGGCGCGGCGCCAGTCGCTCGCCGCCGCGAGCGCCGACAGGGCCGGGGATTGGGAGCTCGGAGCCGACGATAGCGGATGGACGGCGTGAAGCGGGGCGACGTCGTGCTGATCGTCGCCCAAGGCGACTTCGGCAAGCCTCGCCCGGCCGTGGTCGTGCAATCCGATTTATTCAACGATACCCATGCGACCGTGAGCGTTTGCCCCCTTACCTCGACCGTCGTGGATGCGCCGATGTTTCGTGTTTCCATTGAACCGGCCGCGGAAAACGGGCTGAAAAAACGCTCCCAGGCGATGGTGGACAAGGTGCAGCCGCTCAGGCGCGAGCGGATCAAGGAACGGATAGGTATGTTAACGAACGCCGAAATGCAGGCCATCGGCGCCGCACTGAAGCTGTGGTTCAGCCTGTAGGGCGGATTCATTTCCGTTCGCAATTTCTCCCATTGCCCATCCCGGACAACCCCCTCCAGAACTCTCCGCGCGCGGCCCCGTGGATTCTCGTGTTGCAAAAAAACAACACTTCTTTCGCTAATGTTGCAAAAAACACAAAAAATTCTTGCCAGCCAGATTGCCGCTTTGTAACAATGGGCTCAACTTCTCGAACTAGAGAGGTTGGGCAAGGGAGTTTCATGAGGCCCTTGCTTAAAACTCTGAACTTCAACTACAGGAGAGATTCATGAACAAGAAACTTCTGGCTTTGGCAGTTGCCGGCGCGTTTGCCGTTCCTGCTGCTGCGATGGCCGATACCGGCAATGTGACGGTTTATGGCGTGCTGAACGCTTCCGTTGACCGCACCGACAACGGTGATGTTTCCGGTACGGACGGTATCAGCACCACCAAGGTTTCCAGCAACCAGTCCCGCATCGGCTTCAAGGGCACGGAAGATCTGGGCAACGGACTGTCCGCCGTGTGGCAGATCGAGCAGGGCCTGAACCTTGATGGGCATGCCACCAGCGCCACCACTGGTGACACCATGGTCAGCCGCAACACCTTCGTCGGACTGTCCGGCAAATCCTGGGGCACCGCGCTGTTGGGCCGCCATGACACTCCGTACAAGATCGCGACCCGCAATCTGGACATCTTCGCCGATACCATCGCTGATAACCGCAACATCATGGGTACTGGCCATGAC
Organism: Pseudomonadota bacterium; assembly: GCA_040752115.1. GTDB lineage: Bacteria > Pseudomonadota > Gammaproteobacteria > Burkholderiales > Sulfuricellaceae > JBFMFB01. Next base: position 4,392 of record JBFMFB010000050.1, read on the forward strand.
ATCCGCGCCAATAACGTGATCGCTTACGTGGCCCCGAACTTCAGCGGCTTCAGCGGTGCGGTGGCTTATGTTGCCGGCGCCGAAGGCGCCACCACCAGCGGCCAGAAGAAGGGCGATGCCTGGTCCCTGATGGCTAACTACGACAATGGTCCGGTCTACGCTGCTCTGGCTTGGCAGCGCTTCAAGTACGGTACCGTGGGCGTCACCTCCTTGGGTGCCAGCGTTGCCGGCGATGCAGACAAGTCCGCCAAGGCCTGGAAAATCGGCGGTGGTTACAACTTCGGCGCTTTCAAGGTGGGTGCGGTATATGAGAAATTCAGCGATGATCTGACTGCTCCTATTGACCGCAAGGCTTGGACCGTCAATGGCGCCTATACCTTCGGCAGCAATGCTGTCAAGCTGGCCTACACCAAGGCCGACGACACCGGCAGCGTGTCTAACACCGGCGCCAAGCAGTGGACTCTGGGCTTCGACCACAACTTCAGCAAGCGCACCGCTGTGTATGCGCTGTACTCCAAGCTGGATAACGACAGCCTCGCCAGATACGGTGTGGGTACGGGTGTCGGTGGCGGTGCTGTGGCTCCGGTTGCCGCTGGTGCAGATCCTTCTGCCTGGTCCTTCGGCGTCAAGCACAGATTCTAATTCGACGCCAGCGTAAGCTGGTTTTGGATGAAGCAATTAAAACGGGCACCTCGGGTGCCCGTTTTTTTGGAAAAAAGCAAAAGAAATAAAAGAAATGGGGTCAGACTCGATTAGCCCATTGGTTATATCGAGTCTGACCCCAGTTTTGCACAAATCGTCGGAATGGATCATCGCGTCAAAACCAGCGCAGATAAAAGGTTTCGGTCAATTGGGTTCAAAATCTACCGGACAGTAGTGAGCGTATGTGATTCCAACGCGGTATGCTAACGCAAGCCCCCCATGCCCGCGATTTCTTTGTTGACTTTGCTTTGCGTGAGCCGGATAATTACCATGTAATTACGGTATCGAGGTGTAATCATGCAAGCAAAGATCGTTTCAATAGGAAATTCCCAGGGGGTGAGAATCCCAAAATCGCTGCTGGAAGAATCCGGCATATCGCCGAATCAGCCGGTAACGCTTACTGTTGTGGACAGCACAATCGTCATTGCTCCAGCGAAGAATCCGCGCGAAGGGTGGGCGGAGGCCTTTGCGAAATCGGGTGGGGAATTGTCTGCAGAGGATCGCGAGTGGCTTGAATCCGATCTGGCCGAAAGCAAGGATTGGACATGGTGAAGCGCGGGGAAGTGTATTGGGTGAAACTGGATCCATCCGTCGGAAGCGAAGTGAAAAAAAACCGCCCGGCCGTCGTTGTCTCCCCCGATGAGATGAACAGAGCCCTACGCACTGTGATCGTGGCGCCGCTCACGCATACCATCAAGCGTTACCCTTGCCGGGAAAGCATCGCGTTCGAAGGCGACCAGGGGCAGATCATGCTCGATCAAATGCGAGCGGTGGACAAGGTCCGGCTGGGGGAAAAAATCGGCAAGATCGATATTGCGGGAGCGCTTTCCATCCTGCGTACCATGTTTTCGTAAAAAGGCTTAAAGGTGAATGATGCTTCTCGATGTTGTAGGCCCACAGTTGGCGACCCGACCAACTTGGGGGTCTTGCATTCCTGCACGGCCGCGGGAGCGGGGCGCCAAAAGTGAAACATTCGCCAGGCAATGGTATATATGATATATAATATATATTATTTTTATTTGGAGCATGGCTATGACGCAGATTCTTCTCAGCCTTCCGGATGCCTTGGCTGCGCGCTTTAAAGCCGTTGTTCCAGCGCGCCAGCGTAGTAAGCTGGTGGCTGATTTATTGGCTGCCGAGCTGGAACGCCGGGAAAACGAGTTGTATCAATGTGCGCTTGCGGTCGAACAAGATAAGGCGCTGAATGCGGAGATGCAGGATTGGGACGCCACCGTTGTCGATGGGCTGGATGAATAATGCAGCGCGGTGAGATTTATTGGGTTGACCTCAACCCGACTAAGGGCGCGGAAATCAACAAACTCCGGCCGTGTGTGATAGTAACGGTGACACCGATCAACCGGGCGCGGCGCACCGTCGTTGTGGTGCCGCTTTCGACTTCCGCCACGGCACGGCCGCCTATGGTTGTATCGGTGCCATCGGCAGGCGATATCTCAACCGTGGTATGCGATCAAATTCGCGCGGTGGACAAATCCCGTTTAACGCGCAAATCGGGACAATTGAGTGATTCCGATATGGCCGTGTTGGAAAATGGGCTGAGGAAAGTTCTGGGTTTGTGACGCCGTTCTCACGCTTTTCCGGCAATCGGCGCGGAATAATGGAATAGGCTCGATTTCTTTATTGGCTTTGCCTCGCGCAAGACCTGTCCGCGGTTTCCCTCGGGCCCTTCGTATGCAACAATACGGGCTCCTTGCTTCCGGGCGATCCGGAACGGCGAGCAGGCTTCAGGTTGCATCCTGATTGTTTTGGTGAACGTTTGTCCAGAGGGTTTTGACGATGAAGTTACGGTTTAATGTTCTGGTTTGTGCCATGCTGGGCGCGGCGGCTGTTTCCGCCGCGGCGGATGAGCATCCCGGCATGGGGCATCCTCCGGTCGGCCAGCCGCAGATGGCGGGCCACCCGCCGGCAGGCCATCCTGCGGGCGAAAATGCGGGACAGGGCGCGGCATCGGCCGAACAGTTGCCGCTCAAGGGCAAGGTGTTGAGCTTCATCGACGCGGGCGGCTATACCTACGTCGAGGTGCGGGAAAACAACGAAACGGTGTGGATCGCCGCGCCGCAGACCGAGCTGCTCAAAGGGATCTGGATCCGCTACGGCAAGGGCTCGGTGATGAAGGATTTCTTCAGCAAGACCCTGAACAGGACCTTCCCTTCCATCATGTTCGTGGGCCGGATCGATATCGCCAGGGATCAGGAATAACTGCGGCAGCTACCACGGCCGGTAATAGGGCGGCCAGGGCCGGGGGTGGAGGCGGGGGCCGTAGTAGGGATCGTAAAACGGGTCGTAGTAGCCGGGCGGCGGCCAGTAATATCGCGGCCGCGGCGGCGCCGGCGTGATGAACGCGCCCGCCACCACGGGGTAGCTGAACACGGTGCCGCCGATCCGGCGCGGCATGGCGGCGCCGAGGTTCCCCCGCACCTCGAGCTCCCGCCCGACGCTGAATACCGCCGGGTCGAAAAGGCCGGGGGCGCAGGCGATAAAAGGCTCGATGGCGACGATGGCATAGCCGGTCTCATCCGCGGTTTGCCGCAGCACAAAGCAGGTATCGCCATCGTCGCGCAGGGCGGCGAGGATCTGGCCGGTCCAATCCACCGCAGGGCCGAAAAGATCGCGGGCGAGCGTATCGCGGCGCGTCGGCAAGTCCGGGGCGGGCGGAGCGGCGAACGCAGCCCCCGCGAGCGCCATCGCCAGCCATGCGAACCGCATCAGCCACTGTTTTCCGGCAGCCATTCCGCCTCCTACGCCAAAAAAGCATATTTTCCAAAAACGGCATTCAGCCACGAATGACGCGAACAACCACGAAAAAAGCAGTTGGACGCAGATAAACGCAGATTAAGCCGATAATCCTGGAAAGACCGCATTTCAGCCACAGATATTCACGGATAAACAACAAGTTAGTTACGGCAAGCGGGCGAGGTGCGAGCCGTTCAAAATCACAAAGAAATCCATGTTCATCCGTGGCCAAATGAGTTTTTTTAGGATACACCGCAGGAGGAAGAAAATGTACGCAATCATCGTCCATGGCGGGGCGGGGGCCTGGGAGAAGGAACAGGAAGCCGCCGCGCTGGAGGGGGTGCGGCGGGCCGCGCAGGCCGGCAGGTCGGTGCTTGCGGGGGGCGGCATGGCGCTGGATGCGGTCGTCGCTGCGGTGGTGGCGCTCGAGGACGATTCCACTTTCAATGCCGGCACCGGCTCCGCGCTCAACATCGACGGCGAGGCGGAAATGGATGCCGGCGTGATGGTCGGGCAGGGGCTGCGCAGCGGCAATGTCGCTGCGTTGAAGCGGGTGAAGAATCCGGTTATGGTCGCGCGCAAGGTGATGGAGGAAACCGATCACGTCCTGCTGGCGGGCGAGGGCGCGCTGCGTTTTGCCCGCGCCATGGGCTTTCCCGACCATGATCCGGTCACGGCGGAGCGTCTTGCCGACTGGCGCAAGAAGCGCGATGCCATGCTTCGCGGCGAAGACCGCTATCTGCCGCGCCAGCGCGAGCTGCTGCGGGCTTGTCCCGGACTCGCCTGCGACACCGTGGGCGCGGTCGCGCTGGATGCGAACGGCGGACTCGCGGCAGCCACTTCGACCGGCGGCCTGTCGTTGAAGCTCGCCGGCCGCATCGGCGACTCGCCCATTCCCGGCGCGGGCAATTACGCCGATCTTCGCGCCGCGGTTTCGGCCACCGGCCGGGGCGAGCTGATGATGCGCTTCCTCGCCGCCAAAACCGTGTGCGATCTTGCCGCAGCGGGGCGCAGCGCGCAGGAGGCGGTGGACGAAGCGCTGGCGCGCATGGCCGCAGAAGTGGGCAGCGATGTCGGCATCATTGCACTGGACGCCGAGGGCCGCATCGGCGTGGGACACCGCCCCCCGGCCATGCCGCATGCTTATGCGGTGGAGGGGCGGGACGAGCTGGTCGCGGCGGTGCGGGTGAGCTAAGGACTTGGCATGGTGAAAACGGCGGTGACGGTATTGTTGTTCGCGTTGTTCGGCGGCGGGGCGCTCGCACTTTGGCTGCGTGTCGCGGAACCGCGCCTGATTTATTATCCCGACCGCGTCATCGCACTGACGCCCGACCGGCTCGGACTGGATTACGAGGATGTCTGGCTGACCGCCGACGATGGCGTGCGCCTCAACGGCTGGTTTCTCCCGAGCGGGCGGCCTGCCGGGCTGACTTTGCTGCTGCTGCACGGCAATGCCGGCAATATTTCCCATCGCTTCGAGAAATACGCCGTCTTCCGCGAACTGGGGGTGGACGTGTTCGCCCTGGATTACCGCGGTTACGGCAGAAGCGAAGGCGAGCCGAGCGAGCCCGGTACCTATCTGGATGCCGCTGCCGCCTACCGCTATTTGATCGAAAAACGCGGTGTCGACCCGCGCAAACTGGTTGTTTACGGCGAGTCGCTGGGCGCGGTGGTGGCGGTGGAGTTGGCGGCTCGGTCAGCCGTCGCCGGGGTTGTCATGGAAGGGGTGTTCACTTCCGCTGCCGATGTGGGACAGGCAATGTTCCCGTTTCTGCCGGTGCGCTGGCTGGCAAAGAACAAGTATGACGCCCTCGCCAGGATCGGCCGCATCAACGCCCCGCTGCTGATTCTCCACAGCCGCGACGATGAGTTCTTCGGCATGCGGCACCCGCAAAAACTGCTCGCCGCCGCCCAGGCGCCGAAAGAGCTGGTCGAGCTGCGCGGCGGACACAACGACGCCTTTCTGGTAAGCGCCGAACTCTACCGCAACAGCCTGCAGCGTTTTTTCGATTCCCTGCGCGGCGCGCAGCCGCAGACGGGTGAGGTGCGCTAAAGCATTGCGCGCCGGCTTAGTGCTCCCGGTGCCAGATCAGCTTCCCGTCCTTGTAAACTTCCTTGACCCGGTGAAACGGCACGGTGTGGATTTCTCCCTCTTCGTCCAGCACCTGAAAGGCGAAATGATCGTCCGGCTCGAAATGCAGCTGCGCGAGCGGCACGCGGATGAGTCTGTCCTCGACCCGGTCGTAGTAACCGATGGCGAAGCTGCCCTCGCCGAATTCCTTGTCCCAGCGGATGCGGCTGAGAAGTTCGTGGAGTGGGGTCATGCCGTTTACCCTATTGAGTCTCGTAAAAATAACTGCGTGACATAGCGCAGCCACGCTGTTTGCACCGCGACGCTTTTGGGGCCCCTGCGAGCCGCCGAGTAGCGCAGCCGGGCCGGGGGATGTCGGCGAGCATTGTTCGAGCTCCGCAGCAGCCCGCGTTTTGTGCGGGCTGCCAGGGCGAGTTGCGCAGCCGCCCGGCCCGGCGAGCAACGCAGGGAAGTCGCCCAACTGGGCTACCGGCGAACGGGGTGTCCTTCTTT
>JBFMFB010000051.1:0-9653 GCA_040752115.1 Pseudomonadota bacterium
CGCATCATCAGCGCCAGGCTCATCACCGGCGCGGGGATGCCCTGCTCGACGGCCTCGAATGCCGTCCAGCGCCCCTCTCCCGAATCCGAAACATAGGGCGCGATGGCATCGAGCTGCTGATCGTTCTTCAGGAACTCGGCGGTCAAATCCAGCAGCCACGAGCGCACCACGCTGCCGTGCCGCCACATTTCGGAAATGGCGGCGAGGTCCAGATTGAAGTCCTGCTTGCCTTTCAGCAACGCCAACCCTTCTGCGAAGGCTTGCATCATGCCGTATTCGATGCCGTTGTGCACCATCTTGACGAAGTGCCCGGAGCCGACCGGCCCGCAGTGCAGCCAACCCTTGTCCGGCGCGGGTGCCAGCACCTTGAGGAAGGGTTCCAGCGGCGCCATCGCCGCCGCCTCGCCGCCCACCATCAAGGCATAGCCGTTTTCCAGCCCCCATACCCCGCCGGATACGCCCGCATCCACGAAGCGGATGCCCCTCGGCGCCAGCTCGGCGGCGCGACGCTGGGAATCCTTGTAAAAAGCATTGGCGCCGTCCACCAGGATGTCGCCGGGGGCCAGCAGCGAAGCAAGCTGGTCCATCGCCTGCTGAGTGGCATCGCCCGCGGGCAGCATGAGCCAGACGACGCGCGGCACTTCGAGTTGCGCGACCAGTTCCTCGAGGCTGCGGGCAGCGGCGAGCCCGGTTTCCTTCGCCAGCTTTTCGGCCACTTCGAAGTGGCGGTTGTACGCGACCACCTGCGCGCCGCCGCGAGCCAGGCGCCGCGCCATGTTGGCGCCCATGCGCCCGAGCCCAACCATGCCAATCTTGTTCTTCATCTCGTCTCCTGTCGGTATGCCGGGGATGCGCTCCTCGGAAGAAGCCCTATCGTAGAGTGCGCGCAAGCGCAAGGCAACCCCAATCTCGCCACCGCGAGGGGCCCGCCCAGCGCTTCCTTTGCTATAATTGGCCGACTATGGCCAATTCAAATCGTCCCGCATTGAAATCGAAGAACACCCTCAAGATCCTTTTCGTTACCCCGGAAATCCACCCCCTGACCAAAACTGGCGGGCTCGCCGATGTCAGCGCGGCGCTCCCCGCCTTTCTGCGAGAGCTCAAGGCGGACGCAAGGGTTTTGATCCCGGGCTACACCCAGGTGCTGGACAGCCTGAAGAACAAGCGCCAGCTTGCCGTTTTCCAGCACCTTCCCGGCGTGGGGGAGGTGCGCCTGCTTTCGGCGACCATGCCCGGCAGCGGCGTGCCGCTGCTGATCATCGACTACCCGCCGTTCTATACGCGCTTCGGCGGCCCCTATCTCGACAGCTACGGCCACGAATGGCCGGACAACGCCGAACGGTTCGCGCTGCTGTCGCGCATCGGCGCGATTCTCGGGGGCGCAGACAGCCCGTTGCCGTGGCGCCCCGACATCGTCCATTGCAACGACTGGCAAACCGGCCTGGCCCCCGCCTACCTGCACTTCGGCCCCCAGCCTCGTGCCGCAACGGTGATAACCATCCACAATCTCGCGTTCCAGGGCTGCTTCCCGGCCGCGATGACGGAACGCCTGGGGCTGCCCCAGGAAAGCTTCGGCATCAACGGCGTGGAGTATTACGGCCGGATGTCGTTTCTCAAGGCGGGGCTGTATTACGCCGACCACATCACCACGGTGAGCCCCACCTATGCCGAGGAAATCCAGCGCGAGCCGCTCGGGTTCGGCATGCAGGGGCTGCTGGCGAGCCGCCGCGACCATCTCACCGGCATCGTCAACGGCATCGACCTGGGCGAATGGGATCCGGCAACCGATGCAGCGCTTGCCCGGAACTACAATGCGGCACGGCTTTCCGGGAAGGCCGCCAACAAGCGCGCCCTGCAGGAAAAACTGGGACTGGACATCGACCCTGACGTGCCGCTGCTTGGCGCCGTCAGCCGCCTTACGCACCAGAAAGGCCTGGACCTGCTCCCGCCCATCGTTCCCGACCTGCTGCGGCAGCCGGCGCAACTGGTTGTCCTGGGGAGCGGCGAAGCCGCGCTCGAACAAGCGTTTGTCCGGCTCATGCAAAATCACCCCGGCAAGGTCCGCACCGTCATCGGCTACGACGAAGCCCTGTCGCATCTCATCGAAGCGGGCTCGGATATCTTCCTCATGCCTTCCCGCTTCGAGCCTTGCGGCTTGAACCAGATGTACAGCCAGCGCTACGGCACGCCTCCGGTTGTGCATGCCACCGGCGGACTGGCCGACACGGTAGTGGATACGACGCCCGACACGATCCGGGACGGCACCGCCACCGGCTTTGTTTTCCGGGAATCGACGGCGAAGGCGTTCCAGGACGCCATCACCCGCGCCATCCAGACTTACCGCGACAAGAAGTTGTGGCGCCGGCTGCAGCGCAACGGCATGAGCCGCGATTTCAGTTGGAACAGGAGCGCGGAAGTCTATCTCGAGCTTTACCGCTCGCTGTTGCAGAACCGCTGAATAACCTGCGGCTCCTCATGGTTTCCGGCAGCACCTCGAGAGCATGAGCGACCTGGCGATTCCGCCGTGCAGATCCCGCTTGACGTTCAGCCTGCCTTGGAGCTGCCCGATTCCGGCTGCGCCAGAACCTCCCGCAGCAACGGCACGGTAACCGGCCGCTTGGTTTCGAGCGAGTAACGGTCCAGCGTATCGAGAGCCACCAGCAGCGATGGCAGGTCGCGCCGCCAGTGGCGAAGCAGGTATTCCGCCACGCCGCGCCCAAGCGCGAAACCCCGCTCCCGCGCATGGGTTTGCAGGGCACTGGCCTTTTCCGCATCGCTCAATGCATGTACCTGGTACACCAGCCCCCAGCCCAGCCGGGTCACCAGATCCTGCCGCAAATTCAGGTGCGCCGGGGCGGCCGCCCCGCCGGCCAACAGGACCCCCCCCTCCTCGCGCAGCCGGTTGTAGGCATAAAACAGTTCGATTTGCGACGCGGCATCGAGGCGGTCCACGTCATCCGCGGCGATCGCGTCGTGGGCCGCCAGCTCGGCATGGGAAAGCGCCGCTTCGCCCGGAGCAACGTAGACAGCGGACATCCCTCCCTCACGAGCTGCCTGCACGAAGGATTTGAGCAGGTGAGTCTTGCCGCTGCCCGGTTCGCCCCACAGGTAGACGAAGCGCTCCGCCTCCCTGCCGGCAAGGATATGCCGCAGAAGCTGCAGCACCTCGGCGTTGCGGCCGGTGACGAAGTTGTCGAGGGAGGGGGTGAAATCCGGGGAAATCTGGAGAAGAAGCTGTTTCATTGAAACGCCATAACGGCATGGCCGATAATCATGATCAAGAGCGGGAAAGTTTATTGCATCAGGCTGGATATGGCAAAATCCGAAGTTTCGTAAACCCCGTCGCTCCGGCTGCTCCGGTATCATGCCGGCGCTCGGCGACCACACCAAGGAGAAACGGAATGAAATCTCGCAGAATTCTCGCGATGGCAGGATTGCTGGCTCTGAATCTGGCGATCGCTCCCGTCACCGCAGAAAACCTTGCCCCGGAAAAGCCGGCCGCTGCCGGCGAGGCTGAAATCACCAGCCTGAAAATTATCGACACCAAAACGGGCGACGGCACGGAAGCGGAAGCGGGCAACACGGTCGTGGTGCATTATACCGGCTGGCTATACGACCCGGACGCCCCATCGTACCAGGGGAGAAAATTCGACAGCTCGCTTGACCGCGGCCGTCCCTTCTCTTTTCCGTTGGGCGCAGGGCGGGTGATCAAGGGCTGGGACGAAGGCGTGGCGGGCATGAAGGTAGGCGGCAAGCGCACGCTCATCATTCCCGCCGACATGGCATATGGTGCGCGCGGCGCGGGCCGGGCGATTCCGCCCAATGCGGCTTTGGTATTCGATGTTGAACTGCTCGAGGTGCGCTAGCACGGCGTTGCCCCTCCGCTCTTCCTCCAGCGCGTTTGAAGTCAACGCGGCTTCCCCGCCTGCGTTAATGGAAGCGTGGCGCCGCATATTCCTGCCCCGACTTCATTAACCGCGTAAGGAGACAACGATGTGCAAACTCAAGCCGATTATCCTTGGCGCCGCGCTGCTGGCGCTTCCCGCACTCCATCCGGTCCATGCCGCCGATGGCGGCATCAAGGAAGACACCCAAAGAATCCAGGCGGACAAGAAAGAAATCGCCGCGGATGCGAAGAATATCCGGGAAGACAAGCACGAGTTACGCCAGGATATTCGCGAACGCAATCAAGACCGCCGCGAACTGGTGCGCGCCCAGCGCGCAGGCGACGCGGCTGCGGTGGAGCGAGAGCGCCGGGAGCTCGCTAAGGATAACGCCGACATCCGAAATGACCGCCGCAAGTTGCATGAGGACAAGGCCGAGCTGCGCCACGACCGCCGCGAATTGCACCAGGATCGCAAAGAACGCCGCCACGACGTCCGGCGGGCGCGCCACAACCCCTGACCCGCCGCACGGCGCCGGAAAAAAGCCCCCGCTGGCAAGCTACGCCACCGGGGGCTTTTCACGTCCTTCCGCCGCATTCGCCGGCTATTTATAAAGCGCGATGATGTATTCCCAGAAATAATAGCCGGTCACCAACACGCCGGCCACGATAAGCAGGATCAATGCCGCCATCGTGATTCTCGAAACATACGGTTTCAACTCCCCTGGCTTGCCGGCTTCGGCGCCAGGCTTCACCCCGGGTTCCGCTTTGTGGCCCCAGCCAAATATTTCGGGCATTCTGATGTCCATGATTCAGCCCTCCAGACAAATCGATTGAAAGAGTTCTGCTCGGTTTAAACAAGCATAACAATTCGACCGTCACAATCAAAACTCGTTCCAATCCATGGAGCAGCTCAAAATCAAGAACAGTACATTGCGGTCAGTATCGCAGCAGTCGCGATCTGGTAAAAAATCCAGGCTAGCGGCGCGCTCTGGCGAACGCCACGCTCATCACGCTCTCGACGCGCGGTACCCGAGGCGGCTCGGCCGCAGGTTTGCGCGGCGCCTTTTTCTCTGCAGCATCTGCCCCCGCCTGATCGGACAGCCTCATGGTAAGGGCAATGCGGCGGCGCTTCTCGTCCACCTCCAGCACCTTGACCTTCACCACATCGCCGGCCTTGACCACGCTGTGGGGGTCCTTGACGAACCTGTCGGCCAGAGCGGAGATATGTACCAACCCATCCTGATGCACGCCGATATCCACAAAAGCGCCGAAATTGGTGACGTTCGTCACCACCCCTTCCAGCACCATGCCGGGCTGGAGATCCTTCAGCTCTTCCACCCCTTCCCGGAATGCCGCGGTCTTGAATTCCGGGCGCGGATCGCGGCCCGGTTTTTCCAGCTCGGCGAAGATATCCCTGACGGTCGGCAGCCCGAAGCGCTCGTCGGTAAAGTCGCCCGGCGAGAGCTTTCTGAGCGCATCGCCGTTGCCGATGAGGGATTTGACGTTGGTCTTCAGCCGGGCAAGGATGCGCTCCACCACCGGATAGGCCTCGGGGTGCACGGCGGATGCGTCAACCGGGTTGTCGCCATTCATGATGCGCAGGAATCCCGCCGCCTGCTCGAACGTCTTGTCGCCGAGACGCGGCACCTTTTTCAGTTCCGCGCGGCTTCTGAACGCCCCATTCAGCTCGCGATATTCGACGATATTTTTCGCCAGCGTCTGGTTGAGCCCGGAAATGCGCGCCAGCAAGGGAATCGAGGCGGTATTCACGTCCACGCCGACGGCGTTGACGCAATCTTCCACCACTGCGTCCAGCGCCCGCGCCAGCTCGGTCTGGCTGACATCGTGCTGGTATTGCCCGACGCCGATGGCTTTGGGGTCGATCTTGACCAGTTCCGCCAGCGGGTCCTGCAGCCGGCGCGCGATGGACACCGCACCGCGCAGACTGACGTCGAGCTCGGGAAATTCGAGCGCGGCCAGCTCCGAAGCCGAATACACCGACGCTCCTGCTTCCGACACCACCAGCTTTCGCAGCCCCACTTCAGGACACTGCCTGAGCAGATCGCCAACGAGCCGGTCGGTCTCGCGCGAGGCAGTGCCATTGCCGATGCTGACCAGTTCGGCCTTGTGCTTGCGCGCCAATCCGGCCAGAACATGCAGCGATTCGTTCCACTGATTGCGCGGTGCATGCGGGTAGATGGTGGCGGTATCGAGCAGCTTGCCGGTCCGATCCACCACCGCCACCTTCACTCCGGTGCGCAGGCCGGGATCGAGGCCGATCACGGCATGCGGCCCAGCAGGCGCTGCGAGCAAAAGGTCGTGCAGGTTGCGGCCAAACACTTTGATCGCCTCGGCCTCGCTGCTATCCCGCAACCGCGCCATCAATTCCAGATCGAGGTGCAGCAGAATCTTCACCCGCCACGCCCAGCGCACGGTTTCCGTCAGCCACCGGTCGGCGGGCCGGCCCTGATCGGCAATTCCGAAGCGCTGCGCGATCATTTTTTCGCACGTATTGGGCGGTGCGTTGCGCCCGGAATCCTCTCCTTCCAGCGTGAGGCTCAGTTGCAGCATGCCCTCGTTGCGGCCGCGGAACAGCGCCAGCGCGCGGTGGGAGGGCACCGTCCGCAGCGCCTCGCGATAGGCAAAGTAATCGCGGAATTTCGCGCCTTCTTCCTCCTTGCCTTCGACCAGGGCGGATTGCAGCGCCGCGTTCTGCCACAGATATTCGCGCAGGCGGCCCAGGAGTTCGGCGTCCTCGGCGAAGCGCTCCATCAGGATGTGGCGCGCGCCTTCCAGCGCAGCCTTCGTATCCGCCACGCCTTTTTCGGCATTGACGTAGGCAGCAGCGACCTCTTCCGGCACCAGCATCGGGTTTTGCAGCAGCGCGTCTGCCAAGGGCTCCAAACCGGCCTCGCGCGCGATCTGCGCTTTGGTGCGCCGTTTCGGCTTGTAGGGCAGATACAGGTCTTCCAGCCGGGTTTTGGTGTCGGCCGCGAGAATATCCTGCTCCAGCGCCGGAGTCAGCTTGCCCTGGCCGGCAATGCTTTCCAGCACCGCGGCGCGCCGTTCTTCCAGATCGCGCAGGTAGCGCAAGCGCTCCTCCAATGTGCGCAGGTGCGTATCGTCCAGCCCGCCGGTGGCCTCCTTGCGATAGCGGGCGATGAACGGCACGGTGGTGCCTTCGTCGAGAAGCCTGACCGCGGCCTCGACCTGCACTTCCTTTACCCCGAGTTCGTTTGCGATGCGTTGGGTGATGCTCTGTATCATTTGTTGCCAGCTTCCTCTCGATTTCGTTAACTTTGCTGATCCGATTCGATCAGGGCGGAAAGCTCCCGCTGCAACAGGGCTTCGTCGCCCAGATTCAGTTCCACCAGTCGCCGCAGGTTGGTGATGCTGTCGAGGTCAATTTGACGGCAGCTTATTCCGAGGCGATTCTTTTCCATGTGGGCGACGATACCGTCCATGAGGATCGCCTCCTCGCTCTCCCTCAGCGGCACGATCAGGGTGCAGCCCCCTCCCACCGTCCCGTCCCATGGCTGCGCGAGTTCGAACAGCGCACCTTTGAGTGAAATGTCCAGCAGATTGCCTTGGTAGCGACCGGAAGAATTCTCCAGAAACGCGATGGTGTGAAAAGAAACGCGAAAAAAACGGCGCCGATTTTCCCCGCCCCAGATTTTCGATTCCATGCAATTTCTCCTTGTACCGTATGAAACGAATCTATTTCTCGGCCTCTTGCGCCCAAATCAGCGCCTCGATGTGACAGGCATTGACCCTGTTTACATCCAGCCTACATGCCGCGGCAAGAACGGCGATTTTTTCCTGGTCGAATTCCTCGCAGGCGATGGCCAGTTCCAGATAAGGCGCATATCGCCCCTCTCCGGAGGCAAGCGCGCCGACCACGGCTTCGGGCAGGTTGAGCTGTGCCAGGGCATCGGCCATCGGCATCCGGAACAAGACATCGAGCAGCGAAAACATGCCTACTACGAACAGCTCGTCCAGTTCGTCCGGAGAAAATTCCCCGCTTCCCAGCAGTTCCGCCAGCCGGGCCCGCACCAGCGCATTTTCCATCAAGGCGAGGTCACGTTCCCGGACTTCATGGCTGTTGAACAACAGAAAAGTCAGCCAGCGGTAGAGCTTTTGCTGTCCCAGCACGACCAACGCCTGCTCGATGGAAGTCAGCTTCTTCAGCAGTCCGCCGGCGGGTGAATTGATGTAGCGCAGCAGCTTATACGAAAGCACCGGATCCTGCCTGAATCCGCTCGCCAGCTTGGGTAACTCCGCATTCCGCTTGACCTGGTTGAGCAATTCGCACAGCTTGATGCGGCTGCCATCCAGCGCCGGCTGGTCCCATTTTTCCCGCCTGGTTACGAAAGGCCCCTGAAAATAATGGAACGGCAGCTTGTGGCACGCCTCGAAATCGTCGACCGATTCGATATTCTTTGCGACCAGCAGCTTGTTCTCGAAGCGGGCGGTGGCCGTAAACACCTGGCGGCCGATCCGGGGGATATCCCCCGCCGAAACATCAATTACGACGAAATCCGCAATCGCCAGAAACGGCTCGAGTTCGGGCGAATCGTTGAATTCGTCGAGTGCGATCCGGTAGCCTGCCCGGCGCAGGTGGCGCGCGCGTTCCAGAATCTCGCCGGATCTCTCGCCCAGCTCCCTGACGGAATGGATCAGCAGCACCACGTCGTCCTTCGGCAGCGCGTCGAACAATCGCAGCTTCAGCGACGAAGCGGTCACGCCGACGAACGCCAGGCGCTCCCCGAGCAACCGTTCGATCTGCATGCTGATGAGATTCCTCACCAGCACCTCGTCATACAAGCGCAATACCGCTTCCCCGGCATGGCGAATGCGGTTTCTCGTGCTCTTGCGCAGCGTAAACTCGTAGCCCGCCACCCGTTGCGCACGGTTGAGCACGGCTTCGCGGCACACAAAGGAGTGCAGCGTTTCTCCCGCGCCCGCGCTTTCACCCGGATCCGCCGCGCCGGATTGAACACCCGCCCGGCCGGCGCCGCTCGATTCCGCAGCATCAGAATCCTTGATCGGCGCCAGTTCGTTGAGCAAGAGGAATTCCTTGTCCGGGGCCGGCGGTTTCCCCGCCATGCGGCCGTTCTCACGGTTGCCGCAAAAAAATCTCCATAGCCAGCCGAGCACGCCGATCTCCCCCAATACTTGCTACCGGCAAGCTTTCACCGATGATACAGCCCGCTTTTCAGGTATTGCTTCCTAACCTGCCGCAGCCACACCGCCAGTGCGGCGGTAGCCGGCAGGGCCAGCAGCACGCCAAAAAATCCGAACAACTGACCGCCCGCCAGCACCGCAAAAATCACCGCGACCGGATGCAGCCCGATCCGGTCGCCCACCATCCAGGGAGTAAGCAGCATCCCTTCCACGAGCTGGCCGATGCCGAATACGACCCACACCATAACCACGGCGCCCAGCGCCTGGAACTGCAAGGCAGCAGCAAGGGTGGCCAGCGAAAGGCCGACGACCAGTCCGAGATACGGCACGAACCCGAGCAAGCCGCTCAGAATGCCGACCGGGAGGGCGAGTTCAAGCCCAGCGAGCCACAACCCCGCCGAATAAAATGCGCTCATCAGCAGCATCACCGAAATCTGCCCCCGCAGAAAAGCGGCCAGCACGCTGTCGATTTCCCGCGCCAGGGTGGAAACTCTTTCGTGCCACCGGCGCGGAACCAGCTCGTCCATATGGGCAATGATCTTCTCCCAATCGCGCAGCAGGTAAAACAGCACCACCGGCACCA
>JBFMFB010000052.1:0-9567 GCA_040752115.1 Pseudomonadota bacterium
CCAACTTGCCGGAGCATATCGTCCAGCGCATGACGCAGGCGGCGCGGGACGCGCTGGCCGGCTTACCGGAACCTCACATCGAACAGCGAGTGCTGGGAAGAGCCGAGGCGATCGGCGCTGGCGGAGCAATTGTCCTTGGCGCGCGCACGGAACACACGCTTCTCGGCGCATCCGCAACCGCACAGAGAGGCATGCCTGCCGAACGCCTGGGCTTCGAGGCAGGATCGGCGCTGCGGGAGGAAATTGCCTCGGGCGCGACGCTGGACGTCCACACCGCCGATCAGATCCTGGTCTACCTGGCCTTGGCTGGCGGCCATTCCCGCTTTCTTGCCCGCACTCTCACCTCCCACGCCGCCACCACGATCTGGTTGCTGGAGCAGTTCCTGCCGGTGCGCTTCGATGTATCGCCCGCCGGCGCGCTGATCCGCATCACGGCCGCGCCACGCTTCTGATCCAGCCGCGGCGAATATCCGGAACCATCCAGGCTCGACGCTTTCTATAAAACGAAGGAGGGAAATCATGAGTACCAAAGAAGCCATTCTGAAACAGATTCAGGCGGCGATGGAGCAAGAGCCGCGCATCAATCTGCATCGCCACCCTATCCGCATGGAGCTGGGCAACGACGGCGCGCTGACGCTGGAAGGAGAAGTCGAAGACATCGCCGCCAAAAAACTCGCCATGGAGCTGGCGGGCGCAGTAAGCGGCGTGAGAGGCGTGATAGACCGGCTGCGGGTGGCTCCCGCCGAACGCCGCGGTGACGGCGCGATCCGCGACGAGGTGTGCAGATTTCTGCTAGAGGAGCCTACCTTGCAGAATTGCAGCCTGCGCGCCTGGTCGAAGGGCCGGCGGGAAAGCCTGCGGGAAGCGGGCGCAGAGTCGGCCGGCACGATCGAAGTCGCGGTGGATGAGGGCGTCATCACCCTCGATGGAGAAGTGATCAGCCTCTCCCACAAGCGGATGGCGGGGGTGCTGGCATGGTGGACGCCCGGCTGCCGGGACGTGGTCAATGGGCTGGAGGTCGTACCGCCCGAGCAGGACAACGACGACGAATTGGCCGATGCGCTGCGCCTGGTGTGGGAAAAAGATCCGCTGCTTGCCGATGCCGACTTGCTCCGTGCCAGTGCGCGCGATTACGTCCTCACCCTGGAAGGGACAGTGCCGCGGGAAGCCGAAAAGAAAGCAGCCGAACTCGATGCGTGGTACCTGTTCGGGGTGGACAAGGTTATCAATCGTATCGAAGTGCCGGGATAGCTGGGGTTCGCCCGCGCAACCACTTTTTCCGAGCTTCCCTAAAGAACACGAACCGCAGGCTGGTGTCACCTGCGCGCGTCGTACATCGAACCGGGAAGGCGCTTTGATTTGACGCTTGTGGATGCAACGCATGATAAAGAAAAGCATGTGCTCCATCTCCGCCGGTTGCGTCGCGTGCCTGACGGCGCTTTCCGGTTATGCGCTGGACGGGGCCTCATTCCAGCTCGGAAACGGTGACGGCACCGACATGGTTCGCGCCGGCTTGCAATGGGATTGGCGGAAAACCTGGTTCGATACAAGCCCGTGGCGCCTGGGCGGGTATTGGGACATTTCCTTGGGAGCCTGGCATGCGCACAATGGTGCCGGAGATACCGGCGATATCGTAGATTTAGGCGTAACGCCGGTGTTTCGGCTGCGGCAGAACGTGAAGACCGGCTTTGCGCCTTATTTCGAATTTGCAATCGGCTTCCACGTGCTGTCTCATACCCGTCTTGATGCGCAAAGACAGTTCGGGAGCAGTTTCCAGTTCGGGGATCACCTGGGGGTAGGCGCATGTTTCGGGCCAAAGCAACAATACGATCTGGCCTACCTTTACCAGCACCTCTCAAACGGAGGAATCAAGGAGCCCAACGACGGGATCAATTTCAGCCAGTTGCGGTTCGCTTATCATTTCTACTAAGTCGCGAACATACGCAACGCAGCCTGCTGTTCGTATTGCGGCGCCGTTTGGCTCCTGCGAGCCACCGAGTAGCACAGCCGAGGGAGCAAGGCGGGGCGCCCGCCCAGGACTCCCCGGTGAGAAGGCTACCTGGTCCAGTTTACCCGCAGCAGGTTTTCCTCTTCGTTGTAGTGAAACTCCAACCCCCCCTGATAAGCGTGGTGCACCGCATCGCCGATACGGCGCGCCATGTGGATGCTGGTGGTGGTGACCAGAACGCCGTCGTCGTGATCCTCGATATTGATGATCCGCTTCAAGGGATGTTCCGC
Organism: Pseudomonadota bacterium; assembly: GCA_040752115.1. Taxonomy (GTDB): domain Bacteria; phylum Pseudomonadota; class Gammaproteobacteria; order Burkholderiales; family Sulfuricellaceae; genus JBFMFB01. The sequence continues at coordinate 2,239 of JBFMFB010000052.1, forward strand.
CTTTTCCCGCTCACCCTCGTTGCGCACCAGATGCAGGATTTCCTCCCGGTGCGCCTGGAAAAACTTTCCGCCCAGGGTGAGATAACCCGCCGGAAATTCGTCATGGATGCGGTGGCAGGCTGGGCACATCTCTTCGTGGGCGCCTACCGGTTTGGCCGCCCATTGCCACCTCCCCTCGTGGAAAACGGCGCCGCAACCCGGGCAAACCGTCGGTTCCGGCAACTTGGTCCGGGATTTGTAGGTATCGTGCACCTCTTCCTGGATCAGGCGGTCTCTGCGAACGGGGTGGAAATCGGTGAAACTGCGATGTGCTTTCATCATGCTCTCCTCTGAAAATAGATTAAAAACATTATACCCACTCGATGCCTCAAAACGCCCATCTTTCCATGCCTGGCGGGGATGGCCGCGCCGTCACAACCAGTCCCTTTCCGTCTTCCCCCGCAGTTCTCCCCACAGCGCGGCCGGCGGCAGGTCAAGTAAGGAATACGCCCCCGGCTTGCAGCCGGGCAGAGCCCGAGCCCCGGCCAGCATCATCCGCGCCGCCGCCTCTTCCTGATCGAAGCGTGCTTCCACCAAGAAACGCCCCGTGCTGCCCGCCGCTGCACGGCGCTCCATGACGATCCCCCGCCCTTCGCTTTCCAGAGCCGCCACACTGTCCACCATAAAAACCTGCGTCTCCTCGTCCAGAAATAGCGGATCGCTGCGGATTGCCCTTTCCACTTCGGCCGCGTCTGCTCTCGCCTTCAGTTCGACATACACATAGCGCTGCAAGCCGCCTTCCGCCGTTCGCAGCTCGCTCGCCAGCGCCTCTTTCACGCCCTTGACGTTGGCGGCGGCCAGCGTGTGGTGCAAGCTCGTCCCCGGATGGCGGACGATCTCGGTGTTCCCGTGCGGCACCAGCAGGGCAAGCAGGCAGCGGAACAGCGAAAGGGCGCCGGGGTCCCACCCTGCCCCGACAATTGCCGGCAGCCGGTGGCGGAGGGCGGCCCGGTGGATTTCCGCCTGGCGCAGCCGGAACGCCTCGCCGGAGTAGCAAGCGCATTCCGCAATCGGGATTCCGCCCCGGAGCAGGTCCAGCGCCACCCCCAGGCTGTGCGTGGCGGGAACGCAGACCAGCGCCGCCGCGACATCCTTCAGTTCGCTGACGTGAGCCGCTACGGCAGCCTTGCTCAGCTCGGGCGGCAAGGGCGCGCCCAGGCTCTCGGGGCGGCGCACGATTCCTGCCAGCTCAAGGTCCTCGCTGGCGCGAATATCTTTCGCGCACTGCTGCCCCAGGCGGCCAAAGCCGACGACAGCCAGCCGAATTCGTTTCATCTCGCCCCTCCGGCAATAGGGTGGCTGCAACCAAGTGCCACCGCATTTGTCGAATTTGTGCTAATTTTGGTTCCGTCCATTTCAGGAAAGATACGACTCATGCTGAATAATCCCCGCGCACGGCGCCCCCTGGCAATCCTCCTGGTGGTGCTGGGCGGCGTGCTGATATTCCTCGCGCCCGAAGTATGGGCGGGTGTGGTGCTGCTGGTGCTCGGGGTTGCGATCGAACTTGCCGGCATCTCGCTGGAGCGTCGGAACGGCAGATAACGGGGGACTTGCGCAGAGATTCCTAAACCGCGCCGGCCCTTTCCAGCTCGCCCACCCGCACCCCCACCAGCCGCACTTTCTTCTTCAACTCGATCCTGCCGAGGCAATCGAACGCCGCTTTGCGCACGGTGTCCGCCGAATCGGTCGGGGCGCTCAGCGTTTTCTCCCGCGTGTGGGTCTCGAAATCGGAAAAGCGCACCTTGATGCCGACCTTCTTGCCCTTCACACCTTCCTCCCGCAAATCCCCGGCGACCTCCCGCGACAGCCCCGCCAGGGTTCGTGCGATCGCCTGCCAGTTGCCGGTGTCCTGCTGAAAGGTGACTTCCCGGCTGCGCGACTTCGGCTCCCAGTGCGTCACCAGCGGGCGGTCGTCGACTCCTTGGGCGGCCTCGTGCAGGAATGCGCCGTGAGACGGCCCGAATGCCGCAACCAGCTTCTCCAGGGGCTGCGCCGCGAGCTGCCCGATGGTTTCGATCCCCATGCCGCGCAGATGCGCTTCGGTAACCGGCCCCACACCGGGAATCTTTCTTGCCGGCAGCGGCCAGATCCGCGCCTCGATGTCCTCCTCGCCAATGACGGTGAGTCCGTCCGGTTTTTGCATATCCGAGGCGATTTTTGCCAGCAGCTTGTTGGGTGCGATGCCGATGGAACAGGTCAGCCCCGTCGCCTCCCTTATCCGACGTTTGATGTCACCGGCGATGTCTTCGACGGGGCCATCGGCGGATGTCAGATCGAGATAGGCTTCGTCGATGCCCACATCCTCCATGACCGGCGAGAAGCTCCGGAGAATGGCCTTGATCCGGACCGAGACCCGCGCATATTCCTGGTAATCCACCGGCAGGAAAACGGCGTCGGGGCACAGATGATAGGCGGTTCGAAGCGGCATGGCGGAATGGATGCCGAATTTCCTCGCTTCATAGGAAGCGGTCGAAACCACGCCCCGCTCGGTGGGGTCACCCCTGCCGCCGATCACCAGCGGCTTACCGGCCAGCTCCGGATGGCGGCGCTGCTCCACTGCGGCGAAGAAGGCGTCCATGTCGACATGAAGAATGCGCCGCATTCGCTTCATTGCAACTTTCCTTTCATCATCTTCACGGTTTCCCGCATGAAGGCGGGCAGATCGGACGGCTGGCGAGAGGTGACCAGATTGCCGTCCACCACCACTTCCCGGTCTTCGTAAACCGCGCCAGCCTCCTGCAGTTCCTGGGCCACGGAGTGGTAGCAGGTGGCGTGCCGTCCCTTCAGTAGCCCGGCCGAAATCAGGGTCTGCGGCCCGTGGCAGATGGCTGCCACCGGCTTGCCCTTGGCGAAGAAAGAGCGCGCGATCTCGAGCGCCGCTATTTCCTTCCGCACCGCCGCAGGGGCCTTTCCGCCCGGCAGCACCAGCAGATCGTAATCGTCCGGGTTGACGTCCCGAAGCGCCTTGGTGGCTTCGACCTCGTAACCGTGCTTGCCGTGAATCCGCCCCCTGGAAACGGAAGCGACATCCACTTCCAGCCCTTCCTCCTGCAAGCGGTAATAAGGAACCAGCAGCTCGGAATCCTCGAAATGGTCCGCACTGACGATGAGTGCTTTCATGGCGCCCTCCTGAACAAAATAGGTGAAAAAGGCGAAACTTTACGCTTTTGCCGAGGCCCTATTCTTGAAATGACGATATTCTAAAAATTACGACATCGCAAAGCGGCGGGAGTTGCCGCAATCCGCCGAAAGTGGTGCGATGGAGAGGCAGAAAAAATGAAAAGCTGGAACATGATCGTCACTGCCGCGCCGGGGCCGGGGCGCGAATACCATCTGCTGCGGGAGCTCAACCGGCTGGGCGAATTTCACCCCACCGAATTCAAGGACGTGTGCATCGGCCGGGTGGAAAACACCGACCGCTTTCTGGAAGCCGTCCGCCTTGCCGCCGCGGAGGGCGCGGACTGGGTGCGCGATCTGGCACGGGCGATCCCGGTCGAGCAAACCTTCCATTTCACCCCGGAAACGCTCGCTGCGCAGCTCAAGGAAGCCGTGGCGCCGCTGTGCCAGCGCATGGGAGACGGAGCGTTCTACGTCCGGCTGGAACGGCGGGGACTGGTTGGCCAGGTTGCGAGCCCCGAGGTGGAACGGGAGGTCGCCGACCATCTGTTCTCGCTGGCGGAAAACCAGGGCAAACGCCTGCGCGTGTCTTTCGAAGATGCGGACTATGTCGTCGCCGCCGAGACGCTCGGCAACGAATGCGGGGTCGCCCTGCTCGGGCGCGAACTGCGGGAGCGCTACCCCTTCGTGCAAACGCGGTAGCCGTGCAAGGGAGCTTCAAATGGCATCGGATGCGGAACAAGTCCTGCGCCTCATGCTCGGCGGGGACGTCATGCTCGGGCGGCTGGTCAGGGAGCATATCCGGGAACGGGGACCCAGCTACCCGCTGGGCGAGCTTGCCCCGCTCATGCAGCAGGCCGATCTCGCCATCGTCAATCTGGAGTGCGCCGTGACCACTTCCCGCCAGCTCTGGCCGGGCGCGCCCAAGGCATTTTACTTCGGCACGCTGCCGGAAGCCGTCCACACGCTGCTCGGGGCAGGAGTAAGCGCCGTCAGCCTGGCCAACAACCATACCCTGGATTTCGGCGTGAGCGGCCTGCTGGAAACGCTGCACACCCTCCGGCAGCACGATATCCGCTGCGCCGGCGCGGGCAGGGACATCGACGAAGCGCGCGCCCCGATCTTCGTCGAACGCAGGGGCATAAAATTCGGCATGGTCGCTTATTGCGACCACCAGGAGGATTTTGCCGCGGATGTACACAGCCCGGGCATCGCCTATCTCGATCTCGGCGACGAAGAGGCCGCAATCGGACAGTTCCGCCGCAGCCTCGAACGGATTCGGGAAGAAAAGGCCGATTGGCCCATTCTCTCCCTCCACTGGGGGCCGAACATGGTCGATCGCCCGTCGGAACGGTTCGTGCGCCTGGCGCACGCCGCGATCGACATGGGTTACGGCATTCTGTTCGGCCACAGCGCTCATGTCTTCCAGGGGATCGAAATCTACCGGGGGCGGCCGATCATTTATGCGGCGGGCGACCTGGTCGACGATTACTACGTCGATCCCGTGTTCCGGAACGATCACCAGTTGCTGTTCGAGCTGGAACTCACCCGCTCGTCCCTGAAGCGAATCCGCCTCCACCCGGTCTTCATCGAGGACTGCCGCGCAGTTCCCGCCAGAGGGAGGCATCTGGAATACATCGCGCAGCGGGCGATCGCGCTGTGCGCGGAAATGGGCACCAGGGTCGAGCGCGAGGGCGATCAGCTCCTGATCGCCGCAAGCACTACCAGCCCGTAATTTGATTGTTGCCAAAAGCGGCATTTGGCCACGAATAAACACGAAATACGAACAATGAAGTGCGACCGATTTGCAGCACGGCATCCAGTCAACCCAGTAGGTCGGTTCAAGCGCAGCGGAACCGACAAGCTCGTCACGCGAAAATACGTCGGCTCCGCTGCGCTTGAGCCGACCTACATGCTGTAGAGGACTCACCCGATGACCGCCATGAAAGTGAATCTGAACCCAGGCGACGCGCTGATCGTCGTGGACATGCAAAATGACTTCCTGCCGGGCGGCAACCTGGCAGTGCCGCACGGCGATGAAATCGTGCCCGTTCTCAATCGCTACCTCGCGGCATTCCATGCCAGAAGCCTGCCGGTATTCGCCACCCGCGACTGGCACCCCGCGAACCACTGCTCGTTCCGCCAGCAAGGCGGGCCGTGGCCGCCGCACTGCGTCGCCGGGACGGAAGGCGCCGCATTCTCGTCCAAGCTCAATTTGCCCGGGAACGTGCGCGTCATCTCCAAAGCCACCACACCCGAAAAGGACGCCTACTCCGGTTTCGAGCGCACGGAACTGCACGACCTGCTGCAATCCCTGGGGGTGCGGCGGGTGTTTGTCGGCGGCCTGGCGACGGATTACTGCGTGCTTAACACCGTGAAAGATGCGCGCCGGCACAACTATGAAACCTATCTCCTCGAAGATGCGGTGCGGGCCGTCAACGTGAATCCCTTCGACGGCCGGCTCGCACTCGAAGAAATGGTGCGCTTGGGCGCCATGCCGATCCACTTCGAGACGCTCGCCTGATGAATCCACTCACAAGCCCGCTGCTGGCCGACCTTTACGAATTCACCATGCTCCAGACCTATCTGGAGCAGGACATGCTCAAACCTGCGGTGTTCGAGTTCTTCGTGCGCAAGCTTCCGCCCGGCCGCAATTTCCTCGTCGCCGCCGGGATGGAGCAAGTGTTGGATTTTCTCGAGAACCTGAAATTTTCACGGGAAGAGCTCGATTGGCTGGCCCGGCGCTTTCCGCCCCGCGTCATCGCTTACCTCGAAAATTTCCGCTTCGCCGGCGACGTCCACGCCGTGCCGGAAGGGACGGTGTTTTTTCCCAACGAGCCGATCCTGCGCATCACCGCCGCCATGCCCCAGGCGCAACTGGTCGAATCGCGGGTGATGAACCTGCTCAATTTCGAAACGCTGATCGCCACCAAGGCGGCACGCTCGGTGCTCGCTGCGCCGGACAAGCTGCTGGTGGATTTCGGCCTGCGCCGGGCGCACGGAGCGGAGGCGGGGCTGCTCGCAGCGCGGGCAAGCTACCTGGCCGGCTTCTCCGGCACCGCCACTGTGCTCGCCGGGGCGCTTTACGGCATCCCCGTGTTCGGCACCATGGCCCATTCCTTCGTGCAGGCCCACGACGACGAAGCGACCGCGTTCGAGCACTTCGCCCGCTCGCATCCCGACAACGTGATTTTTCTGATCGACACCTACGACACCGAGGCGGCCGCCGCAAAAGCGGCCGGCCTGGCGGAAAAGCTGCGCCGCGAAGGAATCAAGGTCAAAGCCGTGCGCATCGACAGCGGCGACCTGGCCGAACATGCCCACCGCGTGCGCCGCATCCTGGATGAACGCGGGGCAAAAGAAGTGACGATATTCGCCAGCGGTAACCTGGACGAATACCGGCTGCAGGCCCTGCTCGCGGCCGGGGCGCCGATCGACGGTTTCGGCGTGGGAACGGCGCTCGACACCTCGAGCGACGCCCCCTCGCTCGACTGCGCCTACAAATTGCAGGAGTACGCCGGGCGGCCGCGGCGCAAGCGCTCCGAAGGGAAGGCCACCTGGCCGGGAAGAAAGCAGGTCTACCGCAGCTACGGCGGGGATGGCCGCATGAGCGGGGATGTCCTGGCGCTGGCGGACAACGACCTGCATCCGGGCGAGGCGCTGCTGCGGCCGGTGATGAAGAACGGACGCCGGCTGGAGCCGAAGGTACCGCTCGCGGAGCTGCGCCGGCGCATGCTGGAGAGCTACGCCCGCCTGCCCGAAAACCTGCTCAGTCTGGAAACGCAAGCGGCCTATCCAGTACAGGTTTCCGCAGCCCTGCAGGAGCTGGCACACAAGGTGGACTTGAATATCGCCTGAACTGTCAGGCTTCCTGATTCCGCAGGATCAGCTCCGCTAGCTCCAGATCGCTGGGATACGTCACTTTGAAATTCCGGCTGTCGCTCGGCACCAGCTTCGGATGATGCCCCAGCCTTTCTATCGCCTGGGCCTCGTCCGTCGGCATTTCGCCGCCGGATCCGGCAAGCGCTTCGAGCAGCAGGCCGAAGCGGAACATCTGCGGCGTTTGCGCCTGCCACAATCCGTTGCGGGACTCGGTGCGCAGCACGCGGGCATGGACATCCGCGCGCTTGAGCGTATCGGCCACCGGCACGGCCAGCAGTCCGCCGACGGAGT
>JBFMFB010000053.1:0-9495 GCA_040752115.1 Pseudomonadota bacterium
GTTACCAACCATCCGGGAGGCAAGATTGAGCTACACTTATCCGCAACCGCCACCATGAATTGGCGGCTAAAGTGCCTGGGTAAAATTCAACGCGCAGGACTGGGTAATTTTAAACGCGCACCGACAGTCGGTGCTAAATCCACAACAAACGGCTAACACTTCGCTCCAGGCGACGCCAAAAAGTGGCGCGCCCCTTACCTTTAGGAAGTGCGCGACGGCGCGACGAGGTCCGACGGGAGGTCCGGCGGGGTCAGGGTCCGGCGGGGTCAGTTCTCACATTCCAACATACCATGCTGACTTCCCTCAAATTTTCGCACGGCCCGGCTCACCGTCATGTAGTGCACCCCGAAAAATTGCCCGATCTCCGCCATGGTATAAGCGCCCGAGAGGTATGCCTGAGCCATCGCCTCGTCTTGATTGCGATTGCGCTCCCGGTACTCTTCCAGCGACAAGGCAAGCGATCGTCGCTGGGCTTTTGACACTTCTCGCAGCGCCTCGGAATCTTTGGCCTGCCGATGGCGTTCCGCAAAGGCGTCATCCCCCAGCAACAGCTGATGCCGAGTATTCTCCAAGGGGCTGGGCAAGCCCTTGCCCGCCATCACGAATTGGCGATAACTTTTGATCGCTTCGCTACGCTGCGAGCCGAACTGGCTGAGCAGCCAGTCCGTATCGAGCCAGGAAGGAGGGGCTTCCTGCCCCGTGACCAGCGGGTAACTGTTCCAGGGCCAATCTTCAAGCGTCTCCACCATATTGGCGCGCAGCGGGTTCAGCACCACGTAGCGCGTCAACTCCAGAAGGTAGGCTTCCTTCTGCACCAGAATGGCCTTATAACGCCCCTGAAACAGATGACCCACCAGGCCATGCCGCCGGTTGAAGCGCTGGGTGTACACCCCATTCAGTTGGCGCATGCCCCTGGATAGATTGCCGTCCACCGTTTCCAGCAGGAGGTGATAGTGGTTGGTCATCTGGCAATAGGCATGCACCACCCAGTTGAACCGGGAACACACCGTGCCCAATACCTCGAGCCATTCCCTGCGGTCATCGTCGCACAGAAAGATGTCTTCCCGACGATCGCCTCGCGAGGTGACGTGGTACAACGCGCCTGCAAATTCAAGTCTCAGGGGTCTGGCCATTGGCGGAGTATAACAGGAAATGTTGGAATGTTAGAACTGACCCCTTCGACGATCCTGACCCCTTCGACGATCCCTTCGACGATCCATCTTGCCCAACAGTTGACATCGCCCGGCGGCATTGCTACAGTCCATCCTGCATCAAGGAACGTCTTTTTGCGTTGTGAAAAGCATTTAATTCTAACCGCATGGGAGGATAGTATGAAAAAAGCCGTATTTCTCGCTTTGGTACTTCTCGCATCAAATGCTATGGCCGCAGGGGATGAGGCAGCTTTGAAGGAGCGAATGAGCAAGGATTGCGCGGCGCTGTTTGCCGATGGGGCCGCATGCTCCAATTTGGCCAAGGGAACCAGAAAATGCGTGCGGCAGAACGTGGAAAAGGGCGGTGCCGCGTGTGTTGCCTTCGAGAAGGAAAATAAGGCCTTCTTCGACGCTGGCATGAAGGACGAAATCATCAAGAAAAAGTAGAACCTGTTCCGAAAGCAGGGAATACCTCGAACCCCACGCCCAGCGTGGGGTTTTTTGTGTACAGCGCGTCAACGGGTGGGCAGCGTTTTACATCAACACATCCACGCCATTACATTCTTCCCCCACGGCCCTTGCCCGGGCTGGCTATTGGGAAAAGTGACAATCGCGGGTAAAATTGCGGCTTTTTTACGACAAGAAATTGTGCCGCGCGGCGGATGCCCGCGTTTGTTACCGTAAGGACCCGGATGTTGGAACTCTCTCAGCGCGTTCAAGCGATCAAGCCCTCCCCCACGCTCGCCGTTACCGCGCGCGCCGCGCAGCTCAAGGCGGAGGGTCGCGACATCATCGGCCTGGGCGCCGGCGAGCCCGATTTCGATACCCCGCAGCACATCAAGGACGCAGCGATCGATGCCATCCGGCGCGGCTTCACCAAATACACCGCGGTGGCGGGCACGCCGAGCCTGAAACAGGCCGTCATCGCCAAGTTCAAGCGCGACAACGGCCTCGATTACAACGCCAGGCAAATCCTGGTTTCATGCGGAGGCAAGCAGAGCTTTTTCAACCTGGTACAGGCGGTCGTCAACCCCGGCGACGAGGTGATCATTCCCGCCCCTTACTGGGTTTCCTACCCGGACATCGTCCTCCTCGCCTCCGGCAAGCCGGTGATCGTCGAGGCCGGCATCGAGCAGGGATTCAAGATCACCCCCCAGCAGCTGGCCGCGGCGATCACACCGCGCACCCGGATGGTGGTGTTCAACAGCCCGAGCAACCCGACCGGCGCGGTTTACAGCCGTGAGGAGCTGGCCGCGCTAGGCGAAGTGCTGCGCGCCCATCCGCAAATCCTGGCCGCCAGCGACGACATGTACGAGCACATCAACCTGGACGGGCGGCCGTTCGTCAACATCCTCAATGCCTGCCCCGACCTCTACCCGCGCACCATGGTGCTGAACGGCGTTTCCAAGGCCTACGCCATGACCGGCTGGCGCATCGGCTACGCCGCGGGTCCGGAAAGCATCATAACCGCGATGGAGAACGTGCAGTCGCAAAGCACCTCCAACCCCACCTCGATTTCGCAGGTCGCAGCGGAAGCCGCGCTGAACGGCGACCAGAACTGCATCGCGCCGATGCTGGCCGCCTTCCGCGAACGTCACAAGTTCGTGGTGGACGGGCTGAACCAGATCCCGGGCCTGCGCTGCCTGCCCTCCGGCGGCGCGTTCTATGCCTTCCCCGACGCGCGCGAAGCGATTGCCCGGCTCCATGCCAAGGGCGTCATTGCCGGGGCGACCGACATCGCGTTCAGCGAATACCTGCTGGTGCATGCGGGCGTCGCGGTGGTGCCGGGCTCGGCGTTCGGCGCGGAGGGCTACATCCGCCTTTCCTTCGCCACTTCGATGGAAAACCTGCGCTCCGCGCTGGAGCGGATCGCCAAAGCGCTGGCCTGAAAGCGGCCCGGCCAAAACAAAAAAGGGGGCGAAGCCCCCCTTTTTGCATCCTTGCGCGGCCTGTTGCTTCGGTTATTTTTTGGGCCCGATCAGCACCACCTCCGGCGGCGGAAAGCCGTTGAAGTGGCTGGCATAGGAAGTGCAGTAGGCGCCGACGTTGGGAACGTAGACGTAGTCGCCTTCTTTGAGATCTTCCGGCAGCATCTCGTCGCGCATCATCACGTCCATCGAATCGCAGCTCGGTCCGGCAACGGTGCAGGGGATTTCCACGCCGGTATGGTCGGTGTAGACCTCGTACTGCATGCCCTCGACGGTCTCCATCAGGCCGTGGAACACGCCGGTATCCAGATACACCCAGCGTGTGCCGTGGCGCACTGCCGTGCCCACCACGCGGCTGATGAGGTAGGCCGAATCGCTCACCATGAAGCGCCCTGGTTCCGCCATGACGCGAATATCGTCCGGGATATCCTTGAGCGCGTCGTTGATCGATTCGCCGATTTTCTCGATCGAGGGAATGGGTTTGACATGGCGCACCGGGTAGCCGCCGCCGATATTGAGCAGGCGGGGTTTGAGCCCAGCTTCGCGCATGATGTCGAACACCAGCTCGGCGTTGTCGATGCCGATTGCCCAGTTTTCCAGGTTGCGGCATTGCGAGCCGACATGAAAGGTGACGCCCGCCAGATCCGCTCCGAGCTTCGCGGCCTCGTCAATGATTTCGCGGCTTTCCGGCAGGGTCGCACCGAACTTGCCGGACAAGGGCCAGTCGCTGCCGGCATTCTGGGTTTCGATGCGCAGGTATAGCTTGGCATCCGGCTTGACGCTGACGATCTTCTTCAGTTCGTCCACGCTGTCCAGCACATACCACTCCACTCCCTTCACCGCGGCGTATTCGAGATATTCGCGCGACTTGATCGGATTGCTGTAGAAGATTTCCGCCGCCGGCACGCCCAGCTCGAGCAATTGATCCAGTTCCGCGATCGAGGCGATCTCGAATCCGACGCCTTCCTCGATCAGCACCTTGAGCACCGCCGGATGAGGATTGGCCTTCACGGCGTAATGCGGCTGGACGCGCGGCATGGAGGCCTTGAAGCGGCGCGCCTTGATGCGGATGAGCTCGGGATCGATGAGCAGGAACGGAGTCTTGTAGCCCTGTTTGACGGCTTCGCGCACGATGGCGAAATCCAGGCTGATTTCCGGGTGGGTGTCGTAAATGTCTTTCAAGCTGTCGGCCATGGCGGTCTCCTAGAGTTCGAGCTACGTAACGGGAATATGGGAAACGCAAATGCTCTTGAAACAACGCCCGGAGTATTTCCTTTCGCTTGTCATGATGACCTCCTCTGCCAAATAAAAAGCCGCCTGTTCCAGGCGGTCAAATTTTTTGAAACAAAAATACCAGCCGGTTACCGCAGGCTCACACCCGGCTGCGCCGAAGAGCCAAGCCACGCTTTCGCCATCGTCGCGCCGAACCGCTTGGCGAGGCGCTCCGCAAAACCTTCCTGAGGTGTGAAATCCACGATGTTTTCCGCCTTGATCACTTCCCGCGCCACATAGTCGGCGCTGCCGAGCGCGTCGGCCAGCCCCAGCTTGATGCTCTTTTCCCCGCTCCATACCAGTCCGCTGAAAATCTCCGGCGATTCCTTCAGCCGCTTGCCCCGCCCCAGGCGCACAACCTGGATGAACTGGCGATGGATTTCCTCCAGCATCGTCTTGGCATAGGCCACCTGCGACGGATTAGGCGGAGAAAAGGGATCGAGGAACCCCTTGTTTTCGCCCGCGGTGAGAAGACGGCGCTCCACACCCAGCTTCTCCATGCTGCCGGTAAAACCGAACCCGTCCATCAGCACCCCGATGGAGCCGACGATGCTGGCCTTGTCCACGAAGATCTTGTCCGACGCCACCGCAACGTAGTAACCGCCGGAGGCGCAGACATCCTCCACGACGGCGTACAGCGGAACATGCGGATACTTCGCCCGCAGCCGCCGGATTTCGTCGTTGATGTAGCCGGCCTGCACCGGGCTGCCGCCCGGGCTGTTGATGTGAAGGATCACGCCCTGGGTGTTCTTGTCCTTGAAGGCTTCCTGCAGCCCGGCAATCACCCTTTCTGCGGTGGTATCCGCACCTGCGCCGAGAACGCCGTGCAGCTCCACCATCGCCGTGTGTTTCCCGACGGTCGGAATCTCGCCCCGCTCGAACCAGCCTATCGCCAGAAAAAGCAGGGCGAACAGGTAGATGAAAGTCAGCAGCTTGAAAAAAATGCCCCAATGACGCGCCCGGCGCTGCTCCTGCAACGCCGAAAACGCCAGTTTTTCAAGCGTCCGCTGCTCCCAATTATCGGGGTCTGCCATCTTTGTCCTTGCCTGTCAGCCTGAGCCGTAAAACGGCGCAATTTTACCTTAACTTGGCCGGGGGATGTACATAAAAAACGGGACAGGCTGAAACATCAGCCGAGCATGGATCAGGCGTGGGTTTGCAACCAACGGCCGAGCTCCGCGAAATCGTCCGCGCAAGCGAGCGGAGAGAATGCGGTCAAATCGCTTTTTGGATGGGCACCGTAAGCCGCGCCGAGTGCAGCCACCCCGGCATTGACGGCCATCTGCAAATCGTGGCTGGTATCCCCGATCATCAGGGTTTTTGCCGGCGATACGCCGAACTGGTCCATGATGTCCAGCAGCATCTGGGGATGCGGCTTGGAATAGCTTTCGTCGGCGCAGCGCGAGCCGTGAAAATAAGCCGCGAGGCCGGTATGCTTCAGGGCGCGGTCCAGGCCGCGGCGGCTCTTGCCGGTGGCCACCGCCAGCAGGAACCCCGCCTCGTAAAGTGCGGCGACCGCCTCCGTCACGCCGGAAAATAGAGGAATCGCCTCGTCCTGCGACAGGAAATGGTAGCGGTACCGCTCCGCCACTTGGCCGTATGCGGCGGGCTCCATATCCGGCAGCAATTCGGCGAGCGCCTCGGCAAGCCCCAGGCCGATGACGTGCCGCGCCCGCTCGTCGCTCGGCTCGGGCAGCCCGACGTCGCGGCAGGCCGCCTGAACGGAAGCGACGATGACACCGGCCGAATCCATCAGCGTTCCGTCCCAATCGAATACCAGCAAATCAAATCGTTTCGGCATAATTTAGTCCCCGGCGCCGGAGCGGGGTTCGCCTTCCCGATCCAGACGCCGCAAAAAATCGTCCAGCTCCGTCGGCAGCGGCGCTTCGAGGCCGAGCGGCTCGCCCGTCGCCGGATGCCGGATAATCACCCGATATGCGTGCAGAAACATGCGTTTCAAGCCTCTCCTCTGCAATTCCTTGTTCAGCGCGAAATCGCCATATTTGTCGTCGCCCGCGATGGGAAAGCCCAAGTGGGCGAGATGAACCCGGATCTGGTGGGTACGTCCGGTCTTGAGCTCCGCCTCGAGCAGGCTGAATTCCTTCCAGGCGCGGCGCAGCATGAAAACCGTATGCGCTGCCTTCCCTTCGTCGCTCACGCTCACCCTGCGTTCGCCCTCCGCGGTCAGATATTTATGCAGGGGAAATTTCACATTCTGCCGGGTATTCTTCCATTGCCCCTTGACCAGCGCCAGATAGCGCTTATCCATTTCCCCTTCGCGCATGGCGCGGTGAAGGGCGGTGAGCGCGCTGCGCTTCTTCGCCAGGAGCAGGACGCCGGAAGTTTCACGGTCGAGGCGGTGCACGAGCTCGATGAATTTCAGCTCCGGCCGCTCCAGTCGCAACTGCTCGATCACGCCGCGGCTGATGCCGCTGCCGCCGTGCACCGCCATTCCTGCGGGCTTATTGACCACCAGCAGCGCATCGTCCTCGTAAAGAACGCTCTGCGCCAGCCTGGGCGCAACCGGTGCGGCCGCGGCGGCCGGGCGTTCGAGTTGCGCCGTTCTTACCGGCGGGAGGCGCAGCACATCCCCAACGGCCATGCGATAGGTCGGGGCGGCCCGCTTGCCGTTCACCCGCACTTCGCCGCGGCGCAGAACGCGATAGACATGGCTTTTCGGCACCCCTTTCAGCTGTTTCAGCAAAAAATTGTCCAGCCGCTGCCCCTCGCTGTCTTCGCCGATGGTGACAAATGTTACAGATTCTTTGCGCAAATCATTCATTTTGCTTATACTGTTGCCGTTAAACTTGCCTCGAGATGGAATTCGCCGTCATATCTTAAAGCTAGCCACGGCGAATGCATATTCGAAGGAATTTCTGGACAACGCCGAACGAACGGCGAATTGATCAGATATTCCCAGACACATCGGGCTTGCGGCAAAGCGGGTCCGAAAGTGGTTAATTTCGCTCACCACTTTTTGAAAGTAGCGATAGTAATTGATTTTTGCGCTCAAAACACTCGTGGATCAACGAGGTCTTGTCCAACCTACTTCGCGCTTGAACGAAAGCAAGCGGTTTGGCCTTAGACGAGATCGGCAAAACAGGCACAACGAGTTTCAGTGAAGACTAAACGAGTTAGTCAAACTAAAACCTGCGGTTTTGCAGGGATCTCTGAAAAATGACGGCCGGAGATTTCAACACAGCCTGGCTTGCAAAGCAAGTAAACAGGCGTCGAAATGAAATGGTGCAAGCCCTTTGGAGACAAACCGGGATACTCTGCTTTCAAAATCATAACGCTATGATTAGTTGCAGCTAACCTATCCTTTACGCTCCAAGCAGAGCGTAATGAGGTTTATCTTGCCCGTGTCGAGAGCGCGGGAGAACACATAACAATGAAACGCATGCTGTTCAACGCAACCCAGGCTGAGGAGTTGCGTGTAGCCATCGTCGACGGTCAAAAACTGATTGACCTCGACATCGAATCAGCCGGAAAAGAACAACGCAAGAGCAACATCTACAAGGGCGTCATCACCCGCATCGAGCCGAGTCTTGAAGCCGCCTTCATCGACTACGGCACTGACCGCCACGGCTTTCTGCCGTTCAAGGAGATATCCCGCAGCAATTTCCAGCTCGCCGAAGGCGCCGACATTTCCCGCGCCCGCATCCAGGACGTGCTGCGCGAAGGGCAGGAACTGATCGTTCAGGTGGAAAAGGATGAACGCGGCAGCAAGGGCGCGGCGCTCACCACCTTCATCAGCCTGGCCGGCCGCTACCTCGTGCTGATGCCCAACAACCCCCGCGGCGGCGGCGTATCGCGCCGCATCGAGGGGGAGGACCGCGACGAGTTGCGGGAAGTCATGGCGCAACTGGAAGTCCCGGCCGGCATGAGCATCATCGCGCGCACCGCCGGCATCGGCCGCACCCTGGAAGAACTGCAATGGGACTTGAATTACCTGCTGCAGCTGTGGCGCGCGATCGAAAACGCCTCGCACGGCCAGAGCGGCGCCTTCCTGATCTACCAGGAAGGCAGCCTGGTGATCCGCGCCATTCGCGACTACTTTCAGCCCGACATCGGCGAGATCCTGATCGATACGGAATCGGTATACGACCAGGCAGTCCAGTTCATGAGCCACGTCATGCCCAACAACGTGGGCAAGGTGAAGCTCTACAAGGATGATGTACCGCTTTTCTCGCGCTTTCAGATCGAGCATCAGATCGAAACCGCCTATTCGCGTGAAGTGTCGCTGCCATCCGGCGGCGCCATCGTGATCGACCACACCGAAGCGCTGGTCTCGGTCGACGTCAACTCGGCCCGCGCCACCCGCGGCACCGACATTGAGCAGACCGCGTTCAATACCAATCTCGAAGCCGCGGACGAAATCGCACGCCAACTGCGTCTGCGTGATCTGGGTGGACTGGTGGTGATCGACTTCATCGATATGGAAAGCCAGCGCAACCAGCGCGAGGTGGAAAACCGCTTGCGCGATGCCCTGCGCCCTGACCGGGCACGGGTACAGACCGGCAAGATTTCGCGCTTTGGCCTGCTCGAGCTGTCGCGCCAGCGGCTGCAGCCCTCCCTCGGCGAAACCAGCCATATTCCCTGCCCGCGCTGCCACGGCACCGGCCACATCCGAGGTACAGAATCATCTGCCCTGCATATCCTGCGCATCCTGCAGGAAGAAGCGATGAAGGAAAACAGCGCCGCCATCCACGCCCAAGTGCCCGTGGATGTCGCCACCTTCCTGCTGAACGAGAAGCGGGCGGATATCCACGCCATCGAATCGCGCTTCAGGGTCGACGTGGTACTGATCCCCAATCCTCACCTCGAAACGCCGAATTATTCTGTCGTTCGGCTGCGCCCTGACGAAGTGAAGGGCGAAAGCGCCCAGCCCAGCTACCAAATGATCGAGATGCCGGTGGAAGCCGTCGAATCCAGAGCCGCCCCCCAGGAAGCCAAGGCGCCCCGCCAGCTTGCCGCCGTGCGCGGCATTACCCCGGAGCAGCCCGCGCCGACCCGTGTGGAAGCGCCGGCGCCGCAGCCTTCCCTGTTCGGGAAGATCAAAGGCTGGTTGCAGAAGCTGAGCGGCGCCAAAGAGGAGGAACCGGAAAAACCCAAGGCGCGCGCACCGCAACAGCAGCGACGCA
>JBFMFB010000054.1:0-9453 GCA_040752115.1 Pseudomonadota bacterium
ACTGACGTTTCCCAGAACTTCTGCCAGCTCCAGCACCGACAGCCGCTGCTTTGCTATCTTTGTTTCAGCATTCATCCTTGCTCTCCTTTCGCATATCATATGTCAGGAAAGAAGGTTAGGGCTACAGATAACTTGAAAAACGTTTTTGGTGTTTTCACGACGCCATCCCCTGGAAAAAATTGGACTCGGTAGAGGTTTTTTGCCGGATAAGGAACAGCAAATGCCGTGCCAAACCTCTAATGTGTTGTTATATCGGAGTTATTTTTCTTTCGCCGGGGCTGAGAGCAACGAAACCTGCCCCTCCCCGTTTACAACCGGAGTCAAGAAGAATTCAAAAGATATTGATAAAACGCAATTATTGATAATTCGCAACCAACCGAAAGCGGCACATTGTTTGTAGCACTAATGTGACTAATTAATTAGTTGATTGCTAAACAAAAAATAATCCATGCATTTCTATTAAGCCGTCGCAATCAAGTTTTGTTTTTCTAAATCAACAAGTTTTCAGATTTAAGGCTTTATGACGATTGTCATAAACTTTCCGGGTTGCGGATGGCGCATTTTCGAGACAATCCTTGACAGCCTCCCTATGCAAACGTACCCTTTGAGCCCGTCCAAACCCCGCTTCGCGACACGCTCCATCGAAAGACCGCAACCCAATGAACATCAACGGAATCCCTTACCGCACCATCTGGCCGGCCGGCGACGGGCAGGCAGTGGAAATCATCGACCAGACCCTGCTGCCGCACGAATTCGTCATCGCCCGGCTGGAAACTCTGGAAGATGCCGCCCGCGCCATCAAGGACATGCAGGTACGCGGCGCGCCGCTGATCGGCGCCGCCGCCGCTTACGGGATGGCGCTGGCGATGCGTGCCGGCGCCTGCGATGCCTCGCTGGACGAGGCTTACCGAGTCCTGCTCGCCACCCGCCCCACGGCCATCAATCTCAAGTGGGCCCTGGAGCGTATGTGGGAAACGCTCATGCCGCTATCCGCCGCGACCAGGGCCGATGCAGCCTGGCGCGAAGCGGCGGCGATCTGCAACGAAGACGTGGCCGCCAACCGCGCCATCGGCCAGCACGGCCTGCCGCTGATCCAGGCGCTGGCGGAGAAAAAGCAGGGAACAGTGAACATTCTCACCCACTGCAACGCCGGCTGGCTGGCGACGGTGGACTGGGGCACAGCGCTGGCGCCGGTCTACGCCGCGCATGACGCGGGCATCAAGCTGCACGTCTGGGTGGACGAGACCCGCCCGCGCAACCAGGGCGCCAGCCTCACTGCCTGGGAACTGAGGCAGCACGGCGTGCCGCACGCCGTGATCGCCGACAACACCGGCGGCCACCTGATGCAGCACGACATGGTGGACATGGCGATCGTCGGCAGCGACCGCACCACCGCCCGCGGCGACGTGTGCAACAAGATCGGCACCTACCTCAAGGCCCTCGCCGCACACGACAATGGCGTCCCGTTCTACGTCGCCCTGCCCGGCTCGACGGTGGATTGGGAGATCGAGGACGGCGTGCGCGAGATCCCGATCGAGCAGCGTGACGGCGCGGAGGTCTCGCAAATGCGCGGCCGCACGGAATCGGGCGAGATCGTCGCCGTCACCGTCACGCCCGAGGGCAGCCCGGTGGCCAATTACGCTTTCGACGTCACCCCGGCGCGGCTGGTCACCGCGCTCATCACCGAACGCGGTGTGTGCCCAGCCTCGCGGCCCGGCCTGCTCGGCCTCTACCCCGAAAGGAATCGCTGAATGGCAAGTGGTAGGTCGGTTCAAGCGCCGCGGAACCGACAACTCGCAGCAGCACAGAAACCCGTCGGCTCCGCTGCGCTTGAGCCGACCTACATGCTGCAGAAAATGTGCCCTCTTAATCCATGATTTTCCCCTGCGGTTCGCCTGCTTTTCCTGGGATGAAAGGAGTCCAAAATTAAAAGCCTCTGGAACGATCAGGAAGCCCTCTCCTACGAGGGAGAACTGGGCTTGCGCGTCTATACTTCACGCCTGCTGGGGCGTGACAAGTCGCTGGTGCTGCACGGCGGCGGCAACACCTCGGTGAAGATCCGGCAGAAGGATGTGCTGGGCGAAGAGGAGGAGATTCTCTACGTCAAGGGCAGCGGCTGGGACCTGGAAACGATCGAAGCGGCGGGATTCTCCCCGGTGCGCATGGATCGGCTGCTCAAGCTGGCAAAGCTCGAACGCCTGTCCGATCCCGACATGGTGAACGAACTGGTGACCCACATGACGCGCGCGGCCGCACCGGTGCCCTCGGTGGAAACCATCCTGCACGCCACCCTGCCGTACAAATACGTCGACCATACCCACGCAGACGCCGTGGTGACGATCACCAACTCCGCCGGCGGAGCGGAGCGGATTCGGCAGATCTATGGCGATTCCGTGGTGGTCATCCCCTACTCCATGCCAGGCTTCGATCTCGCGCGCCTGTGCGCGCAGGCCTTCGCGCGCGAAGCGCATGCCGGCGCCGTCGGCATGGTGCTGATGAATCACGGCATCTTCTCCTTCGGTGCCACCGCAAAAGAATCCTACGAGCGCATGATCGAGCTGGTGGGGCGCGCGGAAGACTATCTGCGCACGCAAAAAGCGTGGGATCTGCCCGCGCCGAAGGCACCGAAGGCAAACGCTCCGGCGCGCACGGAGCTCGCCGCGCTGCGCAAGGAGGTGGCGGATGCCGCCGGATTTCCGGTGGTGGTGCAGGCGATCGGCGGCGAGCGGGAGCGGGCGTTCGCCTGCCGTCCCGACGTCGGCGAGATATCGCAACAGGGGCCGGCCACCCCCGACCATGTCATCCGCACCAAGCGCCTGCCTCTCTTGGGGCGGAATGTCGCCGGTTATGTCGAAGCCTATCGGCAATATTTCGCCGAACATGCCCCGCACGCGCGGGAAGAAAAATCCATCCTCGACCCCGCCCCGCGAGTCATCCTGGACCGGGAATTGGGGCTATGCACGGTCGGCAGGAGCGCCAAGGATGCGGGCATCGTCGCCGACATCTACCAGCACACCATGGACATCATCGAGCGGGCCACCACGCTCGGCGGCTATCGGGCGCTGCCGGCCAGGGATATCTTCGATGTCGAGTACTGGGATCTCGAACAGGCCAAGCTGCGCAAAGGCGGCAAGCCGGCGGTGCTCGCCGGCGAAATCGCGCTGGTGACCGGGGCCGGCTCGGGCATCGGCAAGGCATGCGTGGATTCGCTTCTGGCGCGGGGCGCCGCCGTGGTCGGGCTGGACATCAACCCCGCTATCGAAGGACTGTACCAGCGTGCGGATTTCCTCGGCATCCGCTGCGACGTGGCCGACACCGCCGCCGTCTCCGCCGCGCTGGACGCTGCCGTGCAGCGCTTCGGCGGCCTCGACATGCTGGTTCTCAACGCCGGCATTTTTCCCGGCGGCTGCCGCATTGCCGAACTCGGCGACGAGATGTGGCGCAAGGTCATGCACATCAACCTCGACGCCAATCTGGCCCTGATGCGCGAATGCCATCCGCTGCTCAAGCTGGCGCCGCGCGGCGGCCGCGTTGGCGTGGTCGGCTCCAAAAACGTGCCAGCCCCCGGCCCCGGCGCCGCGGCCTATTCCGCGTCCAAGGCCGCGCTCACTCAATTGATGCGGGTGGCGGCACTAGAGTGGGGAGCAGACGGCATCCGCATCAACACCGTCCACCCCGACGCCGTATTCGACACCGCCCTGTGGACCGACGAAGTGCTGGCCGCACGCGCCGCTCACTACGGCCTGACCGTCGAACAGTACAAGAAGAAGAACATTCTCAAGGTCGAAGTCACCAGCCGCGATGTGGGCGAGATGGTGGCCGAGATGTGCGGGCCGCTGTTCGCCAAGACCACCGCCTCCCAGGTGCCTATCGACGGAGGCAATGAGCGGGTGATTTGATCGGCTCTTTCATTTGCTAGAAAAAGCGTTTTAGCCCCGAATGACACGAATGTTCACGAATAATCATGATGTTACTCATGGGGCCGCGCTCACCTGGATGGTGTGGTGCAAATCCGCCGCCCTTCATTGTTCATATTCGTGTTTATTCGTGCCATTCGTGGCCGAATGCCGTTTCAGGCTTATGCAAAAGAGCCGATTTCAGTGTATTTCCACCATCCTCTGCAGAGTCTCCAGCGGCCTCCCGAAAAAATAGCCCTGGCCGTATTTCACGTTCAGATCCCGGAGCGCCTCGTATTCCGCGCGCGTTTCGACGCCTTCCGCGATGATGTTTGAATCCAGCCCATGGGAAAGGCTGACCATCGCCTTGATGATCTGCTGCTTGATATAGCTCTTGTCGATATCCCGCACCAGCGAGATATCGATCTTCATGAAGCCGGGATTCAGCTCCATGATCCTCTCCAGGCCGGAATAGCCCGTGCCCATGTCGTCGTTGGCGTGCACGATGCCGATATCGGAATAATCCTTCATCGCCATCTTGAACAGGTCGTAGTTGTCGATCGCCATCTTCTCGTTGATTTCGAAGACCACGTTGTGGGGCTTCACCTTGATGTCTTCCAGCAGTTTCTCCAGGTACTTGCCCCTGAACTCCGGATCGTGGATCGTCATGGCGAGCGTGTTCACGAATATTTTCCGGTCGGTTTCCATGCTGCGGATATTGCTGAAAGCCTTTTCGCGGCACAGCGCATCTAGCTCGAACGACAGCCCGAACTCGCTTGCCAGGATGAACAATAGCGTCGGATTGGTGAATTCCGTGCCGGCGGGTCCGCGCGAAAGCGCTTCATAGCCGATTATTTCCAGCGATTTCAGATTCACCACGGGCTGATAAACGGTCTTGATGTTCTTTTCGATGATGATTTTCTGCAGCTCGTACTTGCTTCGGTATTCATTTTTCATCCGCATGAATTCGCCCATCTTTTTCGCGCTGTCCACCAGCTGCATGATGAGCCGCAGATTGTTGATCATGGGGTTTTTTATGACAAGGGAATACCCGATGGCCGGTTTGAAGTATTCCTTCGTGTAGGGATAGAACATGTCGAATATCTGCGCTTCGATGCTGCATCTCGTACGTTCCACGATGCTTTCGAGATGCTCCAGCAACTGGGTGTCGTCATTGCGGGGAGAAGACAGGAAGATGATGAACGTATCGCTGTCGAACAAATCCACGAGAAAAATATCCTGCCCCCTGAACTCCTTTTCTTTCACCTCCTTCAGCAAGGCCGTGACCTGGGAAAGCATCGCGCTATAGACGACGCTGCCATAAAGGCATTCCAGCCGGTGCAGCTGGCTGATCTGAACCGTGATGCACGCGATATAGTTCGATTCGACGAAGATCGCCTCGACCTTGTCGTATTCCTTGATGATGGTGGAAGTGCCGAGTTCCTCGTTGCTGTAGAAACCCCGGTAAATCTGCGCCAGGACGTAATCGCCCCGCATCGGTTTATTCTTGTTCGTCATCGCGTTTTTTCTCCCCTTTTTCGAGCCTCGAAACTACCCTCTTCTTCGCGTCTTCGCCCCCGGCTGCCGGCTCCATCCTTCGCCCCTTCCCGATGCGGCACCGGATGTTTTCGCTGCGCGGGCGGTGACGGGCTTGCCGACGCCGCGGCGCGCACGCGCGGCTTTCCCTTCCTGCGGCAGTTCCATCTTCATCCCCGCCCATTCCAGCACTTTTGCCACCTGCTCCGGCTCGAGCTCCATCCATTGGCCGCGCTTCAGGCGCGGCGGCAGGGCGACGACCCCGAAGCGCACCCGCATCAGCCGGCTCACGGTGAGCCCCAGCGCCTCGAACATGCGCCGCACCTCGCGGTTTCGGCCTTCCCTGAGCACGACGCGGTACCAGTGGTTCGCCCCCTCGCCGCCCTGATCCTGCAATAGGTCGAACTTCGCCGGCCCGTCCTCGAGCTGGATACCGGTAGTGAGCTGCTGCATCTGCTCCCTGGTCAGCTCCCCCAGGATGCGCACGGCATATTCACGCTCCACCTCGAAGCGCGGGTGCATCAGATGGTTCGCCAGCTCGCCCGAAGTGGTGAAGATCAGCAGCCCGCTGGTGTTGAAATCCAGCCGCCCGACCGCGATCCATTTCGACGAGCGCAGCTGCGGCAGCTTGTCGAATACGCTGGCGCGCTTTTCCGGGTCGTCGCGGCTGACGATCTCGCCCTCCGGCTTGTGGTACAGCAGGATGTGCGGCAGCTTGCCGCCGAATTTGAGGTGGATGACGCGCCTGCCGACGCGCACCTGGTCGCCTTCGGAAACGCGCGTTCCCACCTCGGCCACCTGGCCGTTGACCGTGACCTGTCCGCTGGCGATCAGCTCCTCCATCTCGCGGCGCGAACCCAGGCCGGCCTGGGCCAGCATTTTGTGCAGTTTTTCAGACATCTTTTTTCACTTTGGTTATGGCCACGGATTGGCACAGATTAGCACGGATGAAACCGGGACATCCGCGCAAAACGCAGTTCCAGCGGGGGAACTTCAGTCGCCCGGCGACAGCGCCAGCGGCTGGTCGGGAAGCTCCACCAGCTCGTCCAGCGACGGCAGTTCGTGCAGCGAGCGCAGGTTGAGATCATCGAGAAACTGTTTGGTGGTCGCATACAGCGCCGGCCTGCCGGGCACCTCGCGGTGGCCGACGGCGTCGATCCAACCGCGCTCCTCCAGGGTCTTGAGGATGTTCGAGGACACCGCCACGCCGCGGATTTCCTCGATGTCGCCGCGCGTCACCGGCTGGCGGTAGGCGATGATCGCCAGCGTCTCCATCACCGCGCGCGAATATCTGGGCGGCTTTTCCGGATTGAGCCGGTCGAGGTAGCGCTGATACTCCGGCCTGGCGCGAAAACGCCAGCCGCTCGCCACGCTCGCCAGCTCCACGCCCCGCCCGGCCCAGTCGGCACGAAGCTCCTCCAGCAGCTTGCGCAGCGTCTCGCCGGACAGCTCCTCGTCGAACAAACGGGCGAGCTGGCCGAGCGACAACGGCTCATTCGCCGTCAGCAGCGCGGTTTCGAGGATGGTTTTGATTTCGGCGAGATTATTGATTGTCATGGTTACCAATTCCCTTCAACCACGAATGACACGAATGGGGCACGAATTGTCACGAATAGATTCGAGTGCATTCGTGGTTAATCTCCCGCCTGACTCAGCTTCACGTAAATCGGCGCGAACGGCTCCGCCTGGCTCACTTCCACCAGGCTCTCCCGCGCCAGTTCGAGCAGGGCGAGGAATGTTACCACCAGTTCAGGCAGGCCGCGATCCGGGTCGAACAACTGCTCGAACCCGACGAACGCTTCGCCCTGCAGGCGGCGCAGGATCCGGCTCATGTGCTCGCGCACCGAAAGCTCCTCGCGGCTCACCCGGTGGTGGCGCGTCACCCTGGCGCGCGCCGCGAGCGCAAGCCAGGCGGCGCGCAGATCCTCGATGCCGACTTCGGGCAGGCGCTTCACCGCCGCCTGCTCCAGCCACACCTGCACCAGGGCGAAATCGCGCCCCGCGAGCGGCAGCGCGTCGAGCTTCTGGGCGCCGAGCTTCATGCGCTCGTATTCCATCAGGCGCCGCACCAGCTCGGCGCGCGGATCGGCTTCCTCCTCGGCGGCTTCCGGGCTGCGCGGCAGCAGCATGCGCGATTTGATCTCGATCAGCAGCGCCGCCATCAGCAGGTATTCCGCCGCCAGCTCCAACTGCCTCACCCGCATCGCCTCGACATATTCCATGTACTGGCGCGTCACCTCCGCCATCGGAATGTTGAGCACGTCCAGATTCTGCCGGCGGATGAGGTAAAGCAGCAGATCGAGCGGCCCCGCGAAGGTTTCGAGAAACACCTCCAGCGCATCCGGCGGAATGTACAGATCCTTCGGCAGCTCGGCCAGCGGCTCGCCGCAGATACGGGCGATGGCGGGGGAATCAAGAAGCTCGGTCATACTGGTTCAGGCACCGGGGGAATGGCGGGAGGCGGCGAGGTCAGGGCATTGTGTGCCAGGAAATATCAATTTTCCGGTGATGGGCCACGCAATCACGGAGGTATAAATTGATAAGGCTTTGATACGGCACCCCAGCCTCCTCGGCCATTTTTTTGAAATAGCCAATGACATCCTCGCTCAACCGCATCGTTACCGATTTCTTCAGCTTCGCCGCATAGGGATTTTTGCGGGATTTCAATTTCGAAAGGTCATATTCGGTTTTCATGGCTTCACTCCTGAATAAAATTTACCCTCGCCCTTTGTGGCTTTTCTTGCAGAAATGACTACGAATAATGTTCCCATGCTCGCGTTCACAGTGGCATACGATCAAAAAGCGCGCCCTGTCGCTGATACCAAGCATGAGGAAACGATTCTCTGCCCCAGAGTTTTCTTCATCGAAGAACTGTACTGCGAATTCGTCATAGAAAACGGACTGAGCTTCCTCAAACGAAACGCCATGCTTCTTCTGATTTGAAGCGGCCTTGGCCGGATCCCATTCAAACGCAATCATACATACATTGTATGTACGATTGCTGGCATGTCAAGTCCAACAGTCCAACCAAAAAGGAAATGGGGTCACAAAAGAAAGGAAATGATGGGTTCGGCCGCTGGAACGCAGCCACGCTATGCGGCTTGCAATAGAAACTCAACTTTTACAGCCTCAAACGGAAAGACAATGCGACCGTCCTCTGTGCGGTCGAGCACCCCGGCGTTAAGCAGTGCAGTAATGTCGCCATGCACAGCCTTTACGTCGCGCCCAGCGCGGCGGGCGGCTTCGCGAATGGACACTGGCCCCGCACCGCAGAGTACCTTGAGAAGTTCCCATCGTTTTTCAGTTAGCACCCGCCAAAGCAGCTCAGGAGTGGCGAAGCTGATACGCGCAGTTTTCTGAGGCTTTCCTGTTTTCCAGGCGTGCGCAAAATCCGCCATTGCATCGGCGGGTGCTCGTACATCAAGAGTTACGGTTTTCATGGTTCCACCTCGCGATGTCATGCTGAAGGTCGGCAATCACTTTCTAACGACACTGTAGAAAAATCCCATTTTCGCACCCCTCTTTATCCCCTGCCCGATATTTTCAAGCGGGAAATGGCAGGGAAATGGGGTCTCGATTATCTTTCGAAACAGTTAATCGAGTCTGACCCCATTTATGCGCTGTGGGCTATGAGGATGGCCACAGGTTTGGATATTCAGGGCCGATGGCTGGTACGACGCGTTCACGATCTGGTCGGGCAAACTCACTTCGCAGGAAGTTGGTAACCTTTATATGTATAACTCTCTGGCTGCCCCTTCTGTAGTCCCGGAGCCGGCTACGATAGCCCTTCTGGCGCTGGGGGCTCTCGGATTCCTAATTCGGCGCAAGCCCGTGTAGGATGCGGTGAGGAACGAACCGCATCGGTCGCGATTGATGCGGTTCGCCATGCTCACCGCATCCTACATGCTGTGCTTCGACGATAATCTGGTGTTTTTCGTCCACGGCGGCGAGACCAATGTAACCCCGGATCACGATTGCGGGGTCCACGATTGCGGGGTCAGTTCTCACATTGCAACATTTT
>JBFMFB010000055.1:0-7214 GCA_040752115.1 Pseudomonadota bacterium
ACCCACGCAAGCTGAAATCCGTGGCCAGCCTTTTCCTCAGCCGGGTGGACACGCTGGTGGATAAGAAACTTGAGGGAACCGGCACGGAAGCCGCGCTGGCGCTGCGCGGCAAGGCGGGAGTGGCAACTGCCAAACTGGCGTATCGGCGCTATCGGGAGATCTTCCACGGCGCGGCGTTCGCCGATCTTGCGGCAGCCGGGGTGCGGCCGCAGCATCCGCTATGGGCCAGCACCGGCACCAAGAACCCGCAGTACAGCGACGTCCTGTACGTCGAGCCGCTGATTGGACCGGAGACGGTCAACACCATGCCCGATGCGACGCTGGCCGCATTCCGCGACCACGGCCGGGTCGGCGCGACGCTGGAACAGGGTGTGGGCGATGCCGAAGCGCACTACCGGGCCCTGGAACAGGCCGGCATCGACATGCGGGCGGTAGGGGAACAGCTTCAGGCGGAAGGCGTCAAGCTGTTCGACGACGCCTTTACCAAGCTGCTGGGGTTGGTGGCTTGATCTAATGCCTGGAAGCCCTGCCTTCATGTAGGTTGGGTTAGGCGCGGATTCTTGCGCCGTAACCCAACAATGCCCAATCATTCCGACAAACGCTGGTGTCGAAGATTGGGTCCGTTGGGTTACGCGATGAAACCGCTAACCCACCCTACATGTTCTGGCGAAAGCTGGCTCCCTCCCCTTCAAGGGGAGGGTTGGGGTGGGGATGGGGAAAGCGACAAATCAGATCTTCGGCAGCGTGACCCCGTGCTGTCCCTGGTATTTGCCGCCGCGGTCCTTGTACGACACTTCGCACATTTCGTCGGACTCGAAGAACAGCACCTGCGCCACGCCCTCGTTGGCGTAAATCTTGGCCGGCAGCGGCGTGGTGTTGGAAAATTCCAGGGTGACGTAGCCTTCCCACTCCGGCTCGAACGGCGTCACGTTGACGATGATGCCGCAGCGGGCGTAGGTAGATTTTCCCAGACACACCGTCAGCACGCTGCGCGGGATGCGGAAGTATTCCACCGTCCTCGCCAGCGCGAAGGAATTGGGCGGAATGACGCAGTAGTCGCCGTGCACTTCGACAAACGAATTGGGATCGAAATTCTTCGGGTCGACGATGGTGGTGTTGATGTTGGTGAACAGCTTGAATTCGCTCGAGCAGCGAATATCGTAGCCGTAGCTGGAGGTGCCGTAAGACACGATGCGCTTGCCGTCCACCTCCTTGACCTGCCCCGGCTCGAACGGATCGATCATGCCGTGCTCTTCCGCCATGCGGCGAATCCATTTGTCTGACTTGATACTCATGTTAAGGCTCGTTTGTTTGTGAAAAGTGAGGGGTAAGGCGTGAGGCGAAGGGCTTGGAGTAATCGCTCCTCACCCCTCACCCCTTACGCCTCACGTATTCTGCACCACGATTGTCGGAAATTTCGCGGTGTGATCCTGCGCCAGCTCGGAAATCTTGATCGCCACCCGCCGCGCGATCTCGCGGTAGATCTGGCTGATCCGGCCGTCCGGGTTGGCCGCCACCGTCGGCTTGCCGGAGTCGGTCTGCTCGCGAATGGTGATGTCCAGAGGCAGCGCCCCCAGGAATTCGACATCATAGTCCGCGCACATCCTCTCTCCGCCGCCCGCGCCGAAAATGCGCTCCTCATGGCCGCAGTTCGAGCAGATGTGCAGGCTCATGTTCTCCACCACGCCGAGAATCGGGATGCCGACCTTCTCGAACATCTTGAGCCCCTTGCGGGCGTCGATCAGCGCAATATCCTGGGGGGTGGTGACGATCACCGCGCCGGTGACCGGCACCCTTTGCGCCAGCGTCAGCTGGATGTCGCCGGTGCCGGGCGGAAGATCCACGACCAGGTAATCCAGGTCGCGCCAGCGCGTGTCGTTCAGCAACTGCTCCAGCGCCTGGGTTACCATCGGCCCGCGCCATACCATCGGCTGCTCGGCATCGATCAGGAAGCCGATGGACATGGCCTGCAGGCCGTGCGCTTCCATCGGTTCCAGGCTCTTGCCGTCCTTCGATTCGGGGCGTTCGTGAATGCCGAGCATGGTCGGCTGCGAAGGGCCGTAGATGTCCGCGTCCAGAATGCCGACCGAAGCGCCCTCGGCCGCCAGCGCCAACGCGAGGTTGACCGCGGTGGTGGACTTGCCCACCCCGCCCTTGCCGGAGGCCACCGCGATGATGTTCTTGACGCCCTGGATCAGCTTCACGCCTTTCTGCACACTGTGGGAAACAATCTTGGAACTGACATTGACCGAGACGTTGCCGATGCCGGGGATGGATTTCAGCTTGCCGGCAACCAAGTTGCGGATTTCTTCCGCCGCGCCCTTGGCGGGATAGCCCAGCACCACGTTGAGCGAAACATCGTCGCCTTCGACCTTGATGTTGCGGGCGGATTTGCTGGTGATGAAATCCTTGTGCGTGTAGGGGTCGGCTATTTCCTTCAGCGCGGCCTGCACCTGCAATTCAGAAACGGGCATTCAACAAAACTCCTTGAAAATCAGCCGATGGAGCCGGCTGCATGCGGGAAATTCGAACGCGTAAGTTTAAACAATATTCGGGCGCCAGCATATAGCGCGCCGGAGGACTTTGTTACAATGCGGGTTTTCAACAAGAACAGTCCGTTATGACCCGCAAGATCCTCGTCACCTCCGCCCTGCCCTACGCCAACGGCAGCATCCACCTGGGCCACCTGGTCGAATACATCCAGACCGATATCTGGGTGCGCTTCCAGAAAATGCAAGGCCACGCCTGCCACTACGTCTGCGCCGACGACACCCACGGCACGCCCATCATGCTGCGCGCGGAAAAGGAAGGCATCACGCCGGAAGCTCTGATCGGGCGCGTGCACGGCGAACATCTGGCGGATTTCACCGGCTTCCATATTGATTTCGACAGCTATTACTCGACCAACTCCGAAGAGAATCGCGTCCTGTCGCAGGACATCTATCGCAAACTGAAAGCGGCCGGGCTGATCGAGGTGCGCACCATCGAGCAGTTCTACGACCCGGCCAAGGAAATGTTCCTGCCGGACCGCTTCATCAAGGGCGAATGCCCGAAATGCCACGCCCAGGACCAGTACGGCGACTCCTGCGAAGTCTGCGGCGCCACTTATGCGCCCACCGACCTGATCAATCCCGTTTCCGCCGTTTCCGGCGCCACGCCGGTGAAGAAGGAATCCGAGCATTATTTTTTCAAATTAGGTGCTTGCGAAACCTTTCTCAAGCAGTGGACGAAAAGCGGCACCTTGCAGCCCGAAGCCGCCAACAAGATGGACGAATGGCTTGAAGCCGGCCTGCAAAGCTGGGACATCTCGCGCGATGCGCCCTACTTCGGCTTCGAAATCCCCGATGCGCCGGGCAAGTATTTCTACGTCTGGCTGGACGCGCCGATCGGCTACATGGCGAGCTTCATGAACGCCGCCAGGGAAAACAATCTCGACTTCGACGAATACTGGAACGCGGATTCCAAAACCGAGCTGTATCACTTCATCGGCAAGGACATCCTCTACTTCCACGCCCTGTTCTGGCCCGCCACCCTGCACTTCTCCGGCCATCGCACGCCGACGAAGGTTTTCGCCCACGGCTTCCTCACCGTGAACGGCCAGAAAATGTCCAAGTCGCGTGGCACCTTCATCACCGCGGCGAGCTACCTCAAGTACCTCAACCCGGAATGGCTGCGCTACTACTACGCCGCCAAACTCAACGGCACGATGGAAGACATCGACCTCAATCTGGAAGACTTCGCCGCGCGGGTGAACAGCGACCTGATCGGCAAGTACGTCAACATCGCCAGCCGGGCGGCCGGGTTCATCACCAAGCGGTTTGGCGGCAAGGTGACGCGCAGCGCCAACCCGGACGATGGCGAATTGCTTGACCAGCTCCATGCCGCCACGACGGAAATTTCCGCCGCCTACGAAAGCCGCGAATATGGCAGGGCCATCCGCGAAATCATGCGCGTCGCCGATCTCGCCAACCAATACGTGGACGCCAACAAGCCCTGGGAACTGGCCAAGGACGAAAGCCAGGCAAGGCGGCTGCACGAAGTGTGCAGCACCAGCCTCAACGCCTTCCGACTGCTCACCCTGTACCTCAAGCCGGTGCTGCCCAGGCTCGCGGCCAATGTCGAAGCCTTCCTCGGCATCGCCCCCCTGAACTGGCTGGCTGCATCGACCCACTTGCCCGAAGGCCACGCCATCGCCCCGTACCAGCATCTCATGACCCGCATCGACCCGAAACAGATAGAAGCCATGATCGAAGAAAACAAAGCCACCCTCGCCCCGGCGCCCGCGCCGCATTCGCCGGCGCGCCATGCGGAAAAACAGCAGCATAGCCCCTCTCCCCGACCCTCTGGTGGAACAACTAGCCAGCGGACTAAGCCCGCAAGCGGGCAAGTCGCTGGTTATCCCCCGGGGGGAGAGGGGGCGAACGTGGGCGCTGGGGCGCCGCTTGTTTCGATCGAAGACTTCTCCAAGATCGACCTGCGCATCGCCCGGATCGTCAACGCCGAGCACGTCGAAGGCGCGGAAAAGCTGCTCAGGCTCACCCTCGATATCGGCGAGGAAAAACCGCGCACCGTGTTCGCCGGCATCAAATCCGCCTACGCGCCGGAAAAGCTGGTCGGACGGCTGACCGTGATGGTCGCCAACCTCGCGCCGCGCAAGATGAAGTTCGGCCTGTCGGAAGGGATGGTGCTGGCGGCCTCGGGGGATGGACCGGGGCTGTTCATTCTCAGCCCGGATGAAGGAGCCAAGGCGGGGATGAGGGTGAAGTAGGATAGCGAGGTTATTGGCTTCTGGATGGACTAGAGCAGTTATCCGATTGATTATTCACGACTTCGTTAATCCCAAGGAATTTTATCCATCCTGTTTGACGGCTTTTTTTGCGTCGAATAGGATGGGTACTTTGCGTTAATTGCACATGAAAGAGCTGGGAGAACATGGACGCTAAACATTGGATCGTCGGCCTAACATTTTCCCTTATTGTGGGTTGGATCATCACCCGCCTTTTTCTCGAACTCCTGCGCAAAGCAATGAAGCTAGGAGAAAAGCCGAATACTCCCAATGAGCTTGGGTTTTTGAGCACGCCTCCGTGGCTAACCGGTATGACCGAGCGGCTTTTCTTTACGGTTCTAGTAGCCTTCGGGACCTCTGATGTGGCTACAACTATGGTTGCTTGGCTTGCACTCAAATTGGCAACAAACTGGCATCGGTACAAGGACGATTCAACCGCACGTTATTTTGGTTTTTCGGCACTGCTCGCAGGTTTGGTGTCAATGTTATTTGCATTCTTGGGTGGGCTCATAATCAGCGGAGATCTGTGGGCACAACTGATAATGTGCATTTAACTATGCCTTCCACCGGACGCGTGGAACAATAGGGGACAGACCACCGTGGAACAATAGGGGACGGACCACGGTTTCATAGCAGAAAACCGTGGTCTGTCCCCAGCTGCCTACCTGCCGCCCTCCCCGCTGCGATAGCTGGTTGGGCAGAACTACACATGGGGGAAGTCCGGATTGTAAGCAACTTCCCAGAGAAACCCATCGAGGTCCGTGAAGTAGCCGGAGTAGCCACCCCAGTCGGCATGCTGCCCGGGCTTCACCACTTTGGCTCCATAAGCGGCCACGTGCTCAAGCAGCACATCCACCTCTGCCGGGGAACGCACATGGGCATCGGGGTCAGGTCTTGCATTAACACATTCGCGGGGCATCGGGGTCAGGTCTTGCATTAACACATTCAACAGCGCGGTAGGATGCGGTGAGCATAGCGAACCGCATCAATCGCGAGCGATGCGGTTCCCGTTGGTTACCGCATCCTACGCGGGCTGCCCGAAATATCCTGGACGGCTGGTTGGGCAGGGCTACACATGGGGGAAGTCCGGATTGTAAGCCACTTCCCAGAGAAACCCATCGAGGTCCGTGAAGTAGCCGGAGTAGCCACCCCAGTCGGTACGCTGCCCGGGCTTCACCACTTTGGCTCCATAAGCTGCCACGTGCTCAAGGAAAAAAGCGTTGGGGTCAGGTCTTGCATTAACACATTCAACAGGTTGCGGTTTGGTGCAATGCGCTTCGCTTATTGCACCCTACATTGCGCTGAAACCGTTCACTTCTCTGCGCAAAAATACCCAGCAACTTTCGTCAACTATTCGGGTCTATTTGGTCATCTGGTCCTTATCTGGAAGGAGGTCCATCATGGCACAACTCAATTTACCTCACATGCCTCATTTCGAAATGTGGGATACGTTTTCCAAGAGCCATATATCTGTCTTGAGGCTGTTTCTTCTCTATACCGTGCCGTTGTCCGTGATTCCGCCGGCGATGCTTTATTACGCCAGCGTCGCCTATCGCGAACAGTTACTGCCGGTATTGCCGGCATTGAGCCATATGCAGTTGCAGACCATCGGCGTCGCGTTCTTCCTTGCCGAACTGGTGATGACTTTCGTGGTTGCATGGGTCGTTCAACGCCTGGGCAGCGTGATTGACATCAGGCCCGCCTTCGAGGATGCCTATAAGCTGGCGGTAGTGGTGCCGACGCCGTTATGGCTCGCGCCTCTGTTCCTGTTCGTTCCCAGCTTCATGCTCAACCTCACGGTAGCTTCGATCGCGCTGATGCTCTCCGGCATGCTGATCTTCTACACTGTGCCGGCCATCCTCAAGGTCGAGGAAAGAGGCCACGCGATGCTGTTGTCCGCCTGCATCCTGCCGGTTGGAGCGGTGGCATGGGCTGCGATGTTGTATCTCACGCTGATCACATGGAGCATGGTCACATCCCATCCATTGCTGTGAACTAAAGCCCGCGTAGCCGTATGTGGCATTGGGCGGGCCGGGGTCTTGCACCACCACATTCGACAGGCTGCGGTTTGGTGCAATGCGCTTTGCTTATTGCACCCTACAACCGTTCGGCCTCGCCTCCCGAGAACTACACCGCCACCGGCGCCTTGATTGCCGGGTGGCACTGGTAGCCTTCCAGTTCGAAATCCTCGAAGCGGTACTGGTCTATCGCCGCCGGCTTGCGCTTGATGACGAGCTTGGGCAGCGGATAGGGCTCGCGCGAAAGCTGGAGCTTCACCTGCTCCAGGTGGTTGAGGTAGACGTGCACGTCGCCGCCGGTCCAGACGAAATCGCCGACTTCCAGGCCGCACTGCTGCGCCATCATGTGGGTGAGCAGCGCGTAGGAGGCGATGTTGAACGGCACGCCGAGGAAGCTGTCGGCCGAGCGC
>JBFMFB010000055.1:7314-8543 GCA_040752115.1 Pseudomonadota bacterium
GTGCACGTCGCCGCCGGTCCAGACGAAATCGCCGACTTCCAGGCCGCACTGCTGCGCCATCATGTGGGTGAGCAGCGCGTAGGAGGCGATGTTGAACGGCACGCCGAGGAAGCTGTCGGCCGAGCGCTGGTAGAGCTGGCAGGACAGGCGCCCTTCGGCCACGTAAAACTGGAACAGCAGGTGGCACGGCGGCAGCGCCATTTGTGGGATGTCGCCCACGTTCCAGGCGGAGACGATCAGGCGGCGCGAATCGGGGTTGGTCTTGATCTGCTCGACCACTTCCGCGATCTGGTCGATCACGCGCCCGTCCGCGGTCTCCCACCGGCGCCATTGCTTGCCGTACACCGGGCCGAGCTCGCCGTTTTCATCCGCCCATTCATCCCAGATGGTCACGCCGTTTTCGCGCAGGTACCGGATGTTGGTGTCGCCGTTCAGGAACCACAGCAGTTCGTGGATGATGCTGCGCAGGTGCAGCTTCTTGGTGGTCACCACCGGGAAGCCCTGCGCCAGGTCGAAGCGCATCTGATAGCCGAACGCGCTGAGGGTGCCGGTGCCGGTGCGGTCTTCCTTTTTGACGCCGGTTTCGAGGGTGTGGGATAGAAAATCGAGGTACTGCTTCATCGCCGCGCGGCTCCTTCCGGTGTGTTTTGCCGGCTATTGTAACCGCCTCCACCCGCACTTCCCAAGCTCGCCCGCAAATGTCGTAAAATGGCCGCTTTTCTCAAAACAGCAGAACAATATGGTACGCACCCGTTTCGCCCCCAGCCCCACCGGCTACCTGCACATCGGCGGCGCCCGCACGGCGCTGTATTCCTGGGCTTATGCCCGCAAGCACAAGGGCACCTTCATCCTGCGCATCGAGGACACCGACCTCGAGCGATCCACCGAGGAATCCGTCAACGCCATTTTCGAGGGGATGAGGTGGCTCGGGCTGGATTACGACGAAGGCCCCTTCTTCCAGATGCAGCGCATGGATCGCTACAAGGAAGTGATCCAGAAGCTGCTGGACGAAGGCAAGGCCTATTACTGCTACGCCTCCAAGGAAGAGCTTGACGCGCTGCGCGAACAGCAGGTCGCGGCCGGGTTGAAGCCGCGTTACGACCGGCGCTGGCGCGATTCGAAGGCTACGCCGCCCGCCGGCGTGAAGCCGGTGGTGCGCTTCAAGACGCCGCTCGAAGGCGCAGTGGTGATCGACGACCTGGTCAAGGGCCGGGTCGTGGTGCAGAACG
>JBFMFB010000056.1:0-7655 GCA_040752115.1 Pseudomonadota bacterium
CCGCCAAGCTCCTCTCCCAGCCAGAGCCCTCCCCGCGAGGGCTTCGGCGCTTCCGGGCCGCGGGATGTGGTACCATTCCCCCCTCTCCACAATCCGCTCCTACATGAAACCTTTGTCGTTCTCCATATTGCGCCTGCTGGCCGAGGGGGAGTTCCTCTCCGGAGAAGCTATGGCGCGCCAGCTCAACGTTTCCCGCGCGACCGTCTGGAATGCTTTGCATGCGATTGATGACGCGGGCGTAAGCGTCCACAAGGTACGGGGACGCGGTTATCGCCTGGCGGAGCCGCTGCAGTGGCTGGACAAGCAGCGCGTGCTGTCGGCGCTGGGCGACAAATCCGCGCTGTTCGATCTGGAAGTGGCCGACAGCGTGGAATCCACCAACAGCGTGATGATGCGCAAGGCTGCGCTGGGGACGCCGCACGGCAGCGTGCTCGCGGCGGAGCTGCAAACGGGCGGGCGGGGGCGAAGGGGACGGGCCTGGCATGCGAACCTTGGGGGCGGGCTGACGTTTTCCCTATTGTGGCATTTCAATCAGGGGGCCGGATTTCTGTCCGGCCTCAGCCTGGCCGTCGGCGTGGCCCTGGTGCGGGCGCTCAAGCAGGCAGGGATCGCAGACGCCGGCCTGAAATGGCCGAACGATGTGCTGCACCGGGATCGCAAGCTGGCGGGCATCCTCATCGAACTGCAGGGAGACATGCAGGGACCGAGCGCGGCGGTGATCGGCATCGGCCTCAACCTCAAGCTCTCTGAGGGGGCGAAGTCCTGCATCGACCAGGCGGCAACGGACATCCATTCGATTACCGGCCGAATGCCCGACCGCAATCAGATGCTCGCCTTGATTCTGGGGCACCTTGCCGAGGTGCTGGCGCATTTCGAGGTGCAGGGATTTGCCTCGCTGCGCGCCGAGTGGGCAGGGCATCACGTCCATCACGGCAAGCCAGTGCGGCTTGTCATGCCGGACGGCGCATTTCATGAAGGACGGCTGGCGGACGTGGCCGAAGACGGCGCATTGCTGCTGGAAACGGCGGGCGGGGTGAGGCGCTACGTTTCCGGCGAAATCAGTCTGCGGGGGGCGGAATGAGGGAGGAACCATTGATTTTCGCGGTGGACGCCGGAAACAGCCGGATCAAATGGGGGCTGCACGGCGATTCGGGCTGGCAGCGGCAGGGCTGGGTGAAAACCGAGGACGCCGCCGAGCTCAAGGAAACATGGCGGGAGATTGAAGCGCCGCGGCAGATCATCGTTTCCAATGTCGCCGGCGAAGAAACAAAAGCCTGTCTGGAGGCTGCCTTGAAACACTGGGGAATCGCACCGCAGTGGATACACGCCCAAGACTTCCAGTGCGGGGTCAGCAACGGCTACGACCAGCCCGAACAGCTCGGGGCGGACCGCTGGGCTGCGCTGATCGCTGCGCGGTATCTGCACAAGGGATGCTGCCTGGTTGTCACCATCGGCACGGCGCTGACGGCCGACGCACTGTCGCAGCGCGGCGAGTTTCTGGGCGGCATGATCGTGCCGGGGCTGACGCTGATGCGGGAAGCGCTGGCGGGAAAAACTGCCGGTATCGCCCCTTACGGCGGCATGCTGGCGCAGGGAGGGTTCAAGCCGTTTCCCACCAACACCGCCGATGCGGTTTACAGCGGGGCGTTGTGCGCGCTGGCCGGCACGGTGAAACGAATGGCGGCGCAGCTCGCGGCGGCCAGCGGGACCAGGCCGCTGTGCATCCTGAGCGGCGGTGCGGCGCACCTGCTGCTGCCGCACCTTAACATTCCGCTGCGGCGGGTGGATAATCTCGTGCTCGAAGGGTTGATCCGGATCGCCCAGGAAGGCAACCCTAATCAATCTAAAAAAGGCGATTAACCACGAATTTGCACGAATGTTCACGAATAATCAACGAATTAACCATTCTTGCTGGGCTCATCCGTTGGGTGAGGCGAAATTATGTCCTAACCATTTGTGCTCATTCGTGAAAATTCGTGTCATTCGTGGTTAACCGTCGTTTTAAGGATCAATTTTTCAAGGGAGCGTAATGAACACACTGGTATGCGGTTCGCTGGCGTATGACAGCATCATGGTTTTTCACGACCAGTTCAAGAATCACATTTTGCCGGAGCAGATCCATATCCTGAACGTGGCGTTCCTGGTGCCGGACATGCGGCGCGAGTTCGGCGGCTGCGCCGGCAACATCGCCTACAACCTGCAACTGCTCGGCGGCAAGCCGCTGATCATGGCGACAGTGGGCGATGACTTCGAGCCCTACGCGCGGCGCCTGGACGAACTGGGCCTGCCGCAGACGCATGTCCGCCGCGTGCCGCAGACCTTCACTGCCCAGGCCTTTATTACTACCGACCTGGACGACAACCAGATCACCGCCTTCCATCCCGGCGCGATGAGCTTCTCTCACCACAACCGCGTGGCCGAGGCCAAAAACGTCGGCCTCGGCATTGTCGCTCCCGATGGCCGCGAGGGGATGGTGCAGCACGCCCGGGAATTTCACGAAGCGGGCATTCCCTTCGTGTTCGATCCGGGTCAGGGGCTGCCGATGTTCAACGGCGAGGAACTGCTGCAGTTCGTGGAAATGGCGGATTATGTCGCAGTCAACGACTATGAGGCAAAACTGCTGCAGGAGAAAACCGGCAGCAAGCTCGAGGAGCTGGCAAAACTTGTCAAGGCGCTGGTGGTCACACTTGGAGCGAACGGCTCAGTGATCCATGCAAACGGCAAGCGGATCGAGATCCCCTGTGTCGAGGCGGAGGAGGTGCTGGATCCCACCGGCTGCGGCGATGCCTACCGCGCCGGTCTGTTGTACGGCATCGCGCAGGGCATGGACTGGGAGCTGACGGGCCGTCTGGCGGCGCTGATGGGGGCGGTGAAAATCGCCAGCCGCGGCGGCCAGAACCATGCGGTGGCGCGGGAAGAGCTGAGCGCGCGGTTCAAGCAGAATTTCGGGGCGAGTTTTGAGTAACGGAGGAACGACATGAACGCGAAAAGTACAACGAAATCGACATTGGCCATTGCGGCGCTTGCCTTGCTTCTGGGCGGTTGCGCGCCGAGCATGTCCGGCGGCGCCTATTCGCGTACCCAGGCGCGGCAGGCGCAGGAAGTGCAGATGGGCGTGGTGGAAAGCGTGCGCCAGGTGCAGATCGAAGGCACCAAGACGCCGATCGGCGCAGGCGCCGGCGCGGTGGTAGGCGGCGTTGCCGGCAGCAACGTCGGCAGCGGCAAGGGCAGCACCGTCGGCGCGGTGCTGGGCGCGGTTGCCGGCGGCGTGGCCGGAGCGGCCATCGAGGAAGCCGTCACGCGCAAGCCCGGCCTGGAAATCACCGTCAGGTTGAGGGATGGCCGCATGATGGCCGTGACCCAGGAGGCCGACGAGTCATTCCGTCCCGGCGACCAGGTGCGCATCCTGTCCGGCGGCGGCGTCACCCGCGTCACCCACTGATCCCGGGTCGGCCGTTTTGCCCGGAGCCGCGGTGAATTGAGCTCGCCAGGCGCCAGCCGGATGGTGCGGGCGTGGCGCCTGCTGCGGTTCCTGCTGCACGTGCTGCAAGGGGTGGCGACGGTCGGGCTGGTTTTTCCGTTTCTTCCGCGCGAGCACCGGACGCGGCTGACCCGGCGCTGGGCGGCAGGCATCCTGGATATTTTCAACGTCGAGGTCGCCGTCAGGGGCGAAGCGCCGCAGGCGGGCGCCGCGAAAGCGGTTTTCGTGGCCAACCATATTTCCTGGCTGGACCCCGCCCTGATCATGGCGCTGTACCCGGCGCATTTCGTTGCCAAGTCGGAGATCCGCTCCTGGCCGGTGCTGGGCTGGCTGTCGGAAAAAGCCGGCACCCTTTTCATCGAGCGCGGCAAGCGCCACGACACCAGCCGGATCATCCGCTCCCTGAGCGAGGCATTGAACAACGGCGAGCGCATCGGGCTGTTTCCCGAGGGCACGACCAGCGACGGCACGACGCTGCAGCCGTTTCATTCCTCACTGCTGCAGGCGGCACTGCTGGCGCAGGCCGTGATATATCCGGTAGCTATTCGCTACCGCCGTTCCGACGGAAGCGTCAATACCGCCCCAGCCTACACCGGCAATCTTTCCTTCGTTGCTTCCCTGAAGCGGATTCTGGCGCAGCCGGTGATCCGCGCCGAGCTGATATTCGCCGCGCCCGTCCCGGCAGCGGGAAAGTCGCGGCGCGAGCTTGCCCACGAAGCGGAGCGGGTCATCGCCGATGCTTTGAACCTACCGCCGCCGCGCAGGGAACCTGGAATATCCGGCGGTCTTCCAGGCACAGCGCCGTGAGCGTTCCGCCCCACAGACAGCCGGTGTCCAGCGCCACCACGTCAGCCCGCTGGTAAAGCCCAAGTGCTGACCAGTGGCCGAAAATGACGGTTGCATTCCGGCTGGCGCGGCCGGCGACGTCGAACCAGGGCAGGTGGCCAGGCGGCGGCTGATCGAGCGGCCCTTTGTGGGCGAACTCCATCGCACCCTCCGGCGTGCAGAAGCGCAGCCGGGTCATGGCGTTGGTGATCGTTCGCAGCCGCGCCATGCCGCTGAGATCGTCGCGCCATTGGCGCGGCTCGTTGCCGTACATGTGCGCCAGAAAATCCCGGTAGTTTTCTCCCGCCAGCATCGCCTCGACTTCCTGCGCCAGCGCCTGTGCCTGCACAACCGTCCACTGCGGCAGCAGTCCCGCATGCACCAGCGCATAACCGCCTTCGGCATGGAGCAGGCGCCGGCGGCGCAGCCAGTCGAGCAGCGCCTGCCGGTCCGGCGCGGCCAGGATTTCGTCGAGCGTGTCGCTGCGGTGCGGGGCGACGAATCCCTCCGCCACCGCCAGCAAATGGAGGTCGTGATTACCCAGCACCGTCACCGCCGCATCGCCCAGGTTCTTCGCCCAGCGCAGCACGGCAAGCGAATCCGGGCCGCGGTTGACCAGGTCGCCGACCAGCCACAGACGGTCGCGGGCGGGGTCGAAGCGAATCGTCTGCAGCAAGTCTTGCAGCTCCGCAAAGCAGCCCTGGATGTCGCCGATGGCGTAGGTAGGCATGGTACTGAAAGTCCTGAGTGCCGAGTTGCCGCCATTTTACAGGGCGCGGCTTTGCCGTGTGTTAAAATCGGCCGCCCCGCATCGAATACTCGGCACGCACAACCCGCATCATGCTTTCCAAATTGAATTCCCCCCAGCGCGAGGCCGTCCGGTATCTGGACGGTCCCCTGCTGGTGCTGGCCGGCGCGGGCAGCGGCAAGACTCGCGTCATCACCCACAAAATCGCCTACCTGATCGGCGAGTGCGGCTACGCGGCCTCCCGGATCGCCGCCATCACCTTCACCAACAAGGCCGCACGCGAAATGCAGGAGCGGGTGGGCCAGTTGCTCGCCGGCAAGGCGGCGCGCGGGCTGACGGTTTCGACCTTCCATTCGCTGGGCCTCGCCATGCTGCGCCAGGACGGCAAGCTGCTCGGCTACAAGCCGCGCTTTTCCATTCTCGACGCCGCCGACAGCATGCACATCCTGGCCGAGATCATTCAGACCACCGACAAAGGCCAGATCAAGGACGCGCAGCAGCGCATCTCGCTGTGGAAGAACGCCATGCTCGCGCCGGGCGAGGCGCTCGCGGCGGCCGAGAGCGATGCCGAGCACCTGGCGGCGCGCGTCTATCAGCGCTACCAGGACACCTTGCGCGCCTACCAGGCGGTGGATTTCGACGACCTCATCCGGCTGCCGGTCGAGCTGCTGCGCGATTTTCCGGAAGCGGCGGAAAAATGGCAGAACAAGCTGCACTACCTGCTGATCGACGAATACCAGGACACCAACACCTGCCAGTACCAGCTGATCCGGCTGCTTTCCGGCGCGCGCAGCGCCTTTACCGCAGTGGGCGACGACGATCAGGCAATCTACGCCTGGCGCGGCGCTTCCAGCGCCAACATGGAAGCGCTGCGCGACGATTATGCGGCGCTCAAGGTCGTCAAGCTGGAGCAGAACTACCGCTCCACCATCCGCATCCTGCGCTCCGCCAACAGCCTGATCGCCCATAATCCCAAGCTGTTCGAGAAGAAGCTGTGGAGCGAGCTCGGGCTGGGCGACCCGATCCACGTCATGGTTGCGCGCGACGAGGAGCACGAAGCGGAAACCGTGGTCATGCGCCTGCTCGCGCACAAGTTCGAGCACCGCACCAGCTTTGCCGATTACGCCATCCTCTACCGCGGCAACCACCAGGCGCGAGTGTTCGAGCAGCAGTTGCGCAACGAACGCATTCCCTACCAGCTTTCCGGCGGCAGCTCGTTTTTCGCCAAGGCGGAGATCAAGGACATCACCGCCTACCTCCGCCTGATCGCCAACAGCGACGACGATCCCGCCTTCATCCGCGCGGTGACCACGCCCAAGCGCGGCATCGGGGCGCAAACGCTGGAGAAGCTCGGCACCTACGCCGCCGGCCGGCACGTCAGCCTGTTCGCAGCGGTGTTCGAGGCGGGCTGGGCCGCGCAGGTCGCCGCCAGGCAGCAGGAAGGGCTGGTCGAGTTCTGCAACTTCATCAACGGGCTGGAATACCGCGCGCAGCGCGAGCCGGCGGCCGTCATTCTGCAGGAGCTGCTGGTTGCGATCGACTACGAGGGATACCTGTTCGACAGCGAAGAACCGCAGCAGGCCAAGAGCAAATGGAGCAACGTGCAGGATTTCGTCGAATGGCTATCGAAGAAGGGTGAGGAGGACCAGAAAGACCTCATCGACCTGACCGCAACCGTGGCCCTGCTCAACATCCTGGAAAACCGCGAGCAGGAAGGGTTGGACCAGGTGCGGCTGTCCACGCTCCATGCCGCCAAGGGGCTGGAGTTTCCCCACGTCTTCCTGGTCGGGGTGGAGGAGGACGTGCTGCCGCACCGCGAATCCATCGAGAACGGCCAGGTCGAGGAAGAGCGCCGGCTGATGTATGTCGGCATCACCCGCGCGCAGAAAAGCCTGACCCTGACCCATTGCCTGAAGCGCAAGCGTGGTCGCGAGTGGCAGGCATGCGAGCCGTCGCGCTTCATCGGCGAACTAGCGCAGGAGGACCTGCGCATCAGCGGCAGGGAGGCCGCGCCGGGCGACCAGAAAACGGAGGGAACGGCGCGCCTGGCGCAACTGAAGGCGATGCTGAAGAAGTAGAAGAGGCGTGTGTTATGATTTCCGGGGAATCGGAGCAGAGATTCCGAAGCGTGCGCAGGGTTCTTGAACACAACAAGAGGAGAGCAGAATGGATAGCCATGTTGTTGCGATCGTCGGCCTGGGGAGAGTGGGCACGGTGTTTCTGGAGGAAATGCTGCAGCTGACGGGGAAGGGAATAAAAGTCGCCTACGCCGCGGAAATAAACGATACGCCGGGGAAAGCAAAGGCCGTGGCGGCGGGGGTGAAGAT
Organism: Pseudomonadota bacterium; assembly: GCA_040752115.1. Classification (GTDB taxonomy): domain Bacteria; phylum Pseudomonadota; class Gammaproteobacteria; order Burkholderiales; family Sulfuricellaceae; genus JBFMFB01. Next base: position 7,382 of record JBFMFB010000056.1, read on the forward strand.
GGTCACGGTTGAAGAACTGATCGCCTTTGGCGACAAGGTGGACGTCATTTTCGACCTGACCGGCAGCGATGCTGCCAGGAAGAAACTGCGGGAGCAGCTCGCCGCCACCAACAACCGGCATACCGTGCTGGCGCCCGAAGTGATCGCCCGCATGATGTGGGCGCTCATGTCCGGCAAGGAATTGCCCAGCATCGAGGGAAGGAAAAGGGGGTATTGAGCCGGTGATGTCGCTGGGGTTCGCGGGCTCACCCCAGCCTACGCATCGTCGTATTCC
>JBFMFB010000057.1:0-7256 GCA_040752115.1 Pseudomonadota bacterium
GAATCTGCCGGTGGCCGACGGTACGGTGGATGCGATCATTTCCAATTGCGTCATCAACCTTTCTCCCGACAAGCAGCGGGTGTTCAGGGAAGCCTTCCGGGTGCTCAAGCCGGGCGGACGCCTGGCTATTTCCGACATCGTGGCCACGGCGGCGCTGCCGGAGGAAGTGCGGCGCGATCTCGCACTCTACACCGGTTGCATGGCGGGCGCATCGCCGGTGGATGAGCTGGAAGGCATGCTGGGCGCGGCCGGATTCGGACAGATCCGCATCACGCCCAAGGACGCCAGCCGGGATTTCATCCGCGAATGGGCGCCGGGCAGGAATGTGGAGGAGTTCGTGGTATCCGCCAATATCGAGGCGGTCAAGCCCCGTGGCTGAATCCGGCGGCTTGAAGAAGACCGTTCTGATTCTTTGCACCGGCAACTCCTGCCGCAGCCAGATGGCCGAGGCGCTGGTGAACTACGACCTGGGCCCCGCCGTGCGCGCGCTTTCCGCCGGCACCCGGCCGCAGCCGAAGGTGGCGGAGGGCGCCATCGAAGCCTTGAAGCTGGCCGGGATTCCGACGGAGGGACTCTATCCCAAGGATGTGGACGCGGTGATGAGCGAGGCGATCGACCTGGTGGTGACGGTTTGCGACAACGCCAGGGAAGCCTGCCCCATATTTCCCAAGGCGATTCCTGCACTCCACTTGCCGTTCCGCGACCCCCACGGCGAGCCGCTGGAAAGCTTTGTCCGGGTGCGGGACGAGATTCGGGCGCGGCTGATTCCCGAACTCAAGCGGCGCTTCGGGCTGTAGGACAGATCCCCGGGCCTGGCAGCGCAATAATCGGCCTTCGGCCGCAAGGCGAAGAAAAAGAAACATCCTGTAGGGGCGGCTTTAGCCGCCCATGGGCGACTGAAGTCGCCCCTACTTCCATTTTTTTGCGCATAAAGATCGCGGAAAATCAATTCCTTGCAATGTGTTTCCTGAGAGGATTCGCCACACATGCTCACCGCCATTCTCGTTTTTCTTGCCACCCTCGCCCTGGTGATCTGGCAACCGAAGGGCCTTGGCATCGGCTGGAGCGCGCTCGGCGGAGCGGCTGCGGCGCTGGCGCTCGGCGTGGTGACGCCGGCCGATGTGCCGGTGGTGTGGGGCATCGTGTGGGACGCCACTTTCACCTTCATCGCCCTGATCCTGATTTCCCTGATTCTGGATGCCGCCGGTTTCTTCGAGTGGGCGGCGCTGCACGTGGCGCGCTGGGGAGGCGGTTACGGGCACTGGCTGTTCCTGCTCATCGTCCTGCTCGGCGCGACGGTGGCGGCGCCGTTCGCCAACGACGGCGCGGTGCTGATCCTGACGCCGCTGGTGTTCGAGATGCTGCGGGCGCTGCGCTTCCCGCCCGCCGCCGCGCTGGCCTTCGTCATGGCGACCGGCTTCGTGGCGGACAGCGCCAGCCTGCCGCTGATGATCTCCAACCTGACCAACATCATCGTCGCCAATTATTTCGGCATTTCCTTCGCGCGCTATGCCGCGGTGATGGCGCCGGTGAATCTGGTTTCGATCGCCGCTACGCTGGCCGTGCTGTGGCTGTTTTTCCGCAAGGACATCCCCGCCCGCTTCGACGTGGCCGCGCTGGCCGAGCCCAAATCCGCCATCCGCGATCCGTTCGTCTTCAATGCCGGCTGGGCGGTGCTGGCGCTGCTGCTGGCTGGCTATTTCGCCGCGCATCCGCTGGGCTTGCCGGTTTCCGCCGTCGCCGGAAGTGCCGCGCTGATTTTGCTGCTGGCCGCACTGCGCGAACACTGGCTGAAAAACCAGCCCAGGGGCGTGATCCCCGTCCTCACCCTGCTGCGCGAGGCACCGTGGCAGATCGTGCTGTTTTCGCTCGGGATGTACCTGGTGGTATTCGGCTTGCGCAACCAGGGGCTCACCTCGGAGCTCGGCCGCGTGCTGGAATGGCTCGACGGGCGCGGTTTCTGGGCGGCGACGCTGGGATCGGGCTTCCTGTTCGCCGGCCTGTCGGCGCTGATGAACAACCTGCCGACGGTAATGGTCGCCAGCCTCGCCATCCACGATGCCCAGCTTTCGCCGCTGGTGCGCGAAGCGATGATCTACGCCAACGTCATCGGCTGCAACCTCGGGCCGAAAATGACCCCGCTGGGCAGCCTGGCGACGCTGCTGTGGCTGCACGTGCTGGCGCAGCGCGGCATGCGGATCGGCTGGGGGCAGTACTGCCGCGCCGGGACCGTCCTGACGGTGCCGGTGCTTCTGGCGACGCTGCTCGGGCTGGGCGGGTGGCTGTTGGCGATCAACCACCAATGACGCGAATTTCCGGTTTGGGGTTAAAGCGACTTCCGGTAAAATCCCGGAATCCCTCATTCTGGAACGCAAATGGGCTTAAACGGGTTACTTGCGGTCGGCGCCGGCGCGGCGATCGGCGCGTGGCTGCGCTGGTGGCTCGGCGTCCTGCTGAATCCAGTGTTCCCGACCCTGCCTTTGGGCACGCTGGCGGCGAACATCGGCGGCGGCTACCTGATGGGGCTGGCGATGGCGATCTTCGCCAACCATCCCGGCCTTTCGCCGGAAGTAAGGCTGCTGCTTGCCACCGGCTTTCTCGGCGGGCTGACCACCTTTTCCACGTTTTCGGCGGAAACCGTCGCCCTGCTGCTGCGCCAGCAATGGGGCTGGGCTGCGGCCATCATCTCGGCGCATGTCGTCGGTTCGCTTGCGGCAACGCTCGCCGGCATCTGGACCGTCAACCTGTTCAAATCGTAAGGGATCGCCATGCAACTGGTTTGCCTGAAGCTGTTCATGACCGAGTCGCAGAAGCACCACGGCAAGCTGCTCTGCGAATGGCTGCTGGAGAAAGCCAGGGAAAGCGGTATCCCGGGCGGCTCGGCGTTCCGGGCCATCGCGGGCTATGGCCGCCACGGCAGGATGCACGAGGAAACCTTTTTCGAGCTGGCGGGCGATCTGCCGCTGGAAGTCGAATTCGTGCTGAGCGAGGAACAGGCGCAGACGTTCCTGGATGCGCTCGCGGCGGAGAACCTGCATTTGGTTTACATCAAAACCCAGGCGGAATATGGCGTAACGGGCAAGGATTCGTAATGCGCGTCGGGGCGCCGATCACGCAGATATTTCCAAGCATGTAGGTCGGCTCAAGCGCAGCGGTGCCGACGTGTTTCTGCGCGGCGAGCTGTCGGTTCCGCTGCGCTTGAACCGACCTACCACTTCCAGAATTATCGCCGTTCAATCGCAGATTAACTGCCGAACCAGGTTGATCTGCATTCATCAGCATCCCATTTCATACCCCTTTCCGACCATCTCATCCTCTTCGTCGCCTCCCTCGTCGCCAACTGGTTCTCCGCCCTGTCCGGTGGCGGGGCGGGGCTGATCCAGTTTCCAATGCTGATTTTCCTCGGCCTGCCGTTCGGCGTGGCGCTGGCCACCCACAAGGTCGCCAGCGTCGCGCTCGGGGTCGGCGCCACCTTCCGCCATCTCAAGGACAGCCATCTGGAGCGGCGTTTTTCGCTGATCATCCTCGCCGCGGGATTGCCGGGTGTCGTGCTGGGCGCGAGCACCGTGCTGCGGATTCCCGCCAACCATGCACAGCTTGCGCTGGGCGTGCTGACCATGGGGCTAGGCGTCTATTCCGTGTTCAAGCCCAGACTCGGCATGGAACACGCCCCCAAAAACCGCGAGGGCAGGGGGCTGGCGGTGGGCCTGATCGGCCTGTTCGTGGTCGGTTTTTTGAACGGCTCGATCACCTCCGGTACCGGCCTGTTCCTCACCATGTGGCTGATCCGCCATTTCGGCCTCGACTACAAGCGTGCCGTGGCCTACACCCTGGTGCTGTGCGGGCTGGTATGGAACGGCACCGGCGCGGTGGTGCTGGGGCTGATCGGCAGGATCGCCTGGGACTGGATGCCGGCGCTGCTGGCGGGATCGATCCTTGGCGGTTACCTCGGCAGCCACTTTGCCATCAGCAAGGGCAACCGCTGGATCAAGCGGGCGTTCGAGATCGTGACGATCCTGATCGGGCTGAAGCTGATCGCGAGTGCGGCATGAAATGCCTGTTTCCGCGACATTGATGGAATGAATCGGCTTGTATAGACTGGTCGGAGCCGGTCTGAACGTAAGTCATGGAAGGGGGCATGCGAGGCGAAAGCGCATTTTGTCCCCGGCGGCATTTCATGTGCTCAACCAGGGAAAATAATCAAATGTTTGGCAAGCCAATCGTAAACCGGGATGAATCCGCGGAGTCCCTGAAAAACCAGGGCAATGCGGCGATGCGACGAGGCGCCCTCGCAGAGGCGGAATCGTTTTATCGCCAGGCCATTCGCGCCGATCCGGGCTACATGCCCGCGCATAACAATCTGGGCAACACGTTGCGGCGTCAGGGACGTTACGAAGAGGCGCTAGGGGCTTTCGAAGCCGCGGTGAATCTTGCGCCGGAGGACTACGAAATTCACGTCAACATCGGCGTCACGCTGAATGCGATGGCCCGGTTCGACGAGGCGATTGATGCCTTCAACCGGGCGTCAACGCTGGCACCGGATGCGGTCACGCCGAAGGTCAACCGTTCGATGACTTATCTGCTTCTGGAGCGATGGGAAGAAGGGTTTCTGGGGTACGAGTCCCGCCTTGATCTGCCCGGTGCTGTGCCCGAAGGTCTGTTGGCGGGGGGGAAGCCGGAATGGGATGGGTCACCGCTCCATGGTAAAACGCTTTTGATCTACCCGGAGCAGGGCATGGGCGACGTGATCCAATTCCTTCGCTACGCGCCGCTCTGCAAGGCGGCCGGCGCGCGAGTGATGGCGTGCTGCCATCGTCCACTGGCCAGGCTTCTGGCGACGGCGGACGACATCGACGTTGTGGCGCCCGAGGACATGCCGCTGCCGGAACCTTTCGACGCCTATATCTCCGTCATGAGTCTGGCATATGCGTTGGGGCGGCATCAGGAATTGCCGCCGCTGCGCCTGAATGTGCCGGTGACGGCCGTGCCGGAGATCGCTCAGGCCAAGGGACTGAGGGTTGGCGTATGCTGGCGGGGAAGCCCCAGTCATGCTCGCGACAGCGAGCGGTCCATCAACCGGGACGAGTTCTGGAAACACCTTGCGGGGATAGCGGGTGTGTCGTTTTTCAGCCTCCAGATCGGTGATGCCGGCTCCAACGAGTTTGCAATGCCGTTGGCCCCGCAGATCAACGATTTTTACGATACCGCCAACCTGGTTCAGCAACTGGACCTTGTGGTGACGGTCGATACCAGTCTCGCGCATCTGTGCGGCACCTTGGGAGTGCCGACGTGGGTGCTGATAACGTTTTCCCCGGATTGGCGTTGGGGCGTGGCAGACAGCCAGACGCCGTGGTATCCGGGCGTCAGACTGTTCCGGCAGCCATCTCCGGGTAACTGGATGGCGCCGCTGGCCGATATCCGCAAATCACTGGAATCAGGAGCGGGTTGACCCAATGGCGCCGGATCGGCGGCTACCTCGGCAGCCACTTCGCCATCAGCAAGGGCAACCGCTGGATTAAGCGGGCGTTCGAGATCGTGACGATCCTGATCGGGCTGAAGCTGATCGCGAGTGCGGCATGACATGCAGTTTCGGCAACTTGATGGAATGAATCGACTGGTATAGACTGGTCTGATCTGGTCTAATTGGAAATTTGGAGGCAAATCATGGAAGTGGGGGCATACGAGGCGAAAACGCACTTGCCCAGCCTGCTTGAGCGCGTCCAGCATGGTGAGCGCGTCACCATCACGAAGCATGGGATTCCCGTGGCGATGCTGGTGCCTGTTGTGCCGGTGGCCAAACCCGACATCCGCGCGGTGATCGAGGAACTGAAAACTTTTGCGAAAGGCCATACCACGGGCGGCATGACCATCCGCGAAATGATCGAGGAGGGGCGGCGGTGAACCGTTTCGTGCTCGACAATTCGGTCGTGATGGCCTGGTATTTCGAAGACGAGGCCAATGCCTACACCTCGGCGATTCTGGAAAGCCTGGCGGAGGGCGAGGCGCTGGTACCCACGGTCTGGCCCCTGGAAGTGGCCAATGTGCTGCTGGTGGGGGAAAGGAAAGGCCGCAGCTCAGAAGCCAGAACCAGCCGATTCATCACCCTGCTCGATGTGCTGCCGATTCGGGTCGACGCGGAAACGTCGCAGCGCGCGCTTTCCGGGATACTGACGCTTGCCCGCGAACAACGGCTGAGCGCCTACGATGCGGCTTATCTGGAACTTGCCATGCGGGAAGGCTTGCCGCTCGCGACGCAGGATCAGGCGCTGAGGTGCGCGGCAGAGGCGTGCGGCGTCGAGTTGCTGGCGGTTTAGTGGGTCTTCGACTCTGATTTTTAGTGATTTTAAGCGGTTATGCGCGCAGTAAAAGCAGTAAAATAGGGGTGCCTCAAGGAGAAAACTTTTATGGGACAAACACAGCACGTCCACGACCGTATCACCGTCGATGCCGCCATCTGCCATGGCAAACCTTGTATTCGTGGCCTGCGCTATCCGGTGGAAACCGTGCTCGAATGGCTTGCCGGCGGTATGTCCATTGATGAAATTCTGGCGGATTACGAAGACCTGGAGCGGGAGGATATTCTCGCCGTTCTCGGTTTTGCCGCACGGCTTGCGCATGTAAAACGGCTGGAACGCCTGGTTGCATGAAATTCCTCATCGATGCGCAGCAGTTGTAGGGCGGGTTAGCCGAAGGCGTAACCCGCCGCATGTTTTCGCCATCCGGCGCAATGCGCTTCGCTTATTGGCGCCCTACCACTGCGCCTTACGCGGGTTGCATCGCAGGATCCAGGCCGACAACACGGGTAACTCTGGACTTGTCGTAGAACGGCATGTTCAGGCCGGTCCCGATGTCGACTTCGAGGATGCGCCCCTGCGCCAGGGGCACGACCTTCTCCCGCTGGCGCCGGATCGGCTTCATGCCGCAAGCGAAATCGAGCAGATAAGGCAAGAGGTTGCGGTCGTACCAGCTCTCGCTTATGCGGTTTCCCTGGGAATGGTTGAAGCGCTGGGTGCGCCTGACGGCGCCGTAGAAAAACCCGTTCCTGAATACCCTGATCCAGCCCTACGCGAACTTGAGGAAATAAGGTATCTCAATTGTATTCCTAACCTTCTCTAGTTGCATCAAGCCACCTTTTTTGTGGGCGGTGTGATGAATCGTTGCACGGTCTCGTAGGGAGTCCGCCCGTTATTGCGATAGCCCAGATGTGGGCGTTCTCGGTTGTAGTGTCTGAGCCACTTGTCGAGATCCTCCTGTAG
>JBFMFB010000058.1:0-7082 GCA_040752115.1 Pseudomonadota bacterium
ATCAACCTGAAAGCGTTTTAGCCACGAATGACACGAATGCTCACGAATAATCAGGATGCTGCTCATGGATGCGCACTCGCCGGAGCGAGGTGCCGCGAATCAGTAGCATCACGTCGTGTTTATTAGTGGCTATTCGTGTCATTCGTGGCTAAACGCCGTTTTTGCGTGGTTGGTGGCTGGGGTAGCCTTGTCCATGCCGGAAAGCTTCCATGAATAGCCTCCGGGCGATTTTTGCCGGATTTCTGCTGCTGGCGCCGTTGGCCGGCGGGGCGGCGGACTGGCCGATGTACGGCGGCGATGCGGGCCACAGTTTCCGCAGCAGGGACGCGGTTCCCCTCAACCCGGCCAAGGCGTGGGAGTCCAGGTTGGATGGTGGAGTTTACGCCGCTCCGGTGGTCGCAGGCGGCCATCTTTACGTGGCGGGCCACGACAGCCGCCTGTGGGCGTTCGAGCTGGCGCACGGCAAGGCGCTGTGGAGCTACGCGACCGGCGATGCCATCTCCGCCACACCGGCTGTCGCCGGAGATCTGGTGGTGGTGGCGTCGAAGAACGGCATGGTGACTGCACTGGATCGCAAAACGGGGAAAAAGCGCTGGGAGCTGAAAACCGGCGACAAGGTGCTGTCTTCGCCGGTGGTGGCGGATGGGACGGTTTATTTCGGCTCCAACGATTTGTTCCTGTATGCCGTGGAACTGGCAAGCGGCAAGATCATCTGGCGTTATTACGCCAGGGACTACAAGTACGGCGGATTGTATGACTCGCCCGTGGTTGACCGGGATCGGGTCTATATTGGCGCCAAGAACGGCTGGCTTCACGCAGTCAACCGCCGCACCGGCAAGGCGGCATGGCAGGCCGAACTCGGATCGGCTCTGTTTCCTTCGCCGCTGCTGGCGAACGACCGGATTTACGAGGGCAGCTACGACCGGCGCGTTTATGCGCTGAACGCAGCCACCGGCGCGATATTGTGGCGCACCGAGCTGGACGAATGGCCGCAGGGAACGCCGGTGCTGGTGGGGGATACGCTGTACGTCGCCAGTCGCAACGGAATGCTGTACGGCTTGCAGGCGTCCGACGGAAAGATCGTCTGGCAGATGAGCTTTAACAGTGAACTGCGCCATTCCCCGGTGGTCGGGGAAAACCGGGTAGGGGTGATTGCCACACTGGAAGGGCAACTGGTGGCGCTGGATCTGGTCCATCGCAAGGTATTGTGGCAAAGGCCGCTTGGCGCGGGAGCGTTCGCCCCGCCGACGGTGGCGGGGGGGGCGGTGTTTGCGGCGACGCTCGACGGTAGGGTATCGGCATGGCGCTGAAGTGGTTTCAGTCTGCACTCGGAGCCGGACTACTGCTCGCATTGCCCCTGTCGCTTCTTGCCGCGGTGCAGCCCGCCAAGCCGGCAGGCGGGTGGGATGAAAAGAAGCTGTTCAGCCAGTCGGAAGATATTCCCCGGCTGCTGGCCGAAAAGAAAATCGAGCCCCAGCAGATTCCGAACCCGCACTGGCGGGAGGATTCCTGCGCGGCATGCCATCGGGGCGCGGCCGTCGAGGGCAATGCCCCGCTGCGCTCCAAAGATATCAACCAACTGTGCAACAATTGCCACGAAACCATTTCGGCGGGCAATTACATCCATGCCGTCGGCATGGTGCCTTCGACGGAAAAGCGCAATCGCATGCCCGAGCCTTTCCAGCAGGCGGTGAAGCGCGGCGGCGGGGTGATCACCTGCATCGCCTGCCATGATCTTCCGATGCAATGCCTGAAAAAGCGCTTCGGCGAGCGTGACCTGAATCCCCTCTTTTTCCGCGGGGGGCCGTTCAAGGCGCGCACCGATCTGTGCTTCAATTGCCACAATCCGACCCATTACGAGCGGCTGAATCCGCACGATCAGATTACCGACGAAGGGGAGCTCGACCAGCGGCGGTGCCTGGTCTGCCACAGCATGGCGCCCAACCGGCGCGAGGTGAAGAGCATCGACGACGTGCAATTCAACGTCGCCGACGATCTCGCGACGCTGTGCACCGGCTGTCATCCGTGGCGCCCCCATCCCGGCGGGGGGTGGGCGAGCTACGCCAAGGGCTCGGATGCGAGCGGGCCGAATCACCTGGTCGTGCCGCCCGATGCAATTCTCAAGCGCATCAAGGAGACCGAGAAGCAGCGCGACGTGATCGTGCCGCTGGAGCCGAAGACCGGCCGCATCTTCTGTGCCACCTGCCACAATCCTCACGAGCGCGGGGTGCAGCGTTACGACAAGGCAGACCGCGGGGCGGACGGTCCCAAGCGTTTGCGGCGCACGGGGGGAATGCCGATTTGTCTGAATTGCCATGACAAATAACGCGCTGTCGAAAAACTTCCTCCCCCTGCCCGGGGGAAACAGCGAACCGGCCAAAGGGAGTAGGCCGGTTGGCGAATAGACAGCCCATTGTTGTGCCGCTATACTTCGTTGCTTTATGTCAAGTAATACGAGGGCTGTCACGTGCAGCCGTCGGGGGAGCAGGGCTGTAAATTGCGTCAGGAAGCGGGGATGCGCCGAGATGGCGCGACTCTGTCGAGCTGCACGATAACTATATTAATGAAGAGGATGGAGCTTATGGTCAGAATCTGGTTGGCGGGTTTTCTGCTGGCTTTCGGTCTGTTCCTTCCCGGGGTCTCCCAGGCCCTTGAGGACGACGAAGCCTGTCTGATGTGCCACAAGTATCCGAAAATGGGGCGCATTACCGAGGAGGGCATCCAGAAATCCTATTACATCATGCCCCATGTTTTCTTCAAGACCGTGCACCGCAATGTTCCCTGCCGCGATTGCCATACCTACATCAAGGAATTGCCCCACAAGCCGGTCACGACAGGCGTGACGTGCAATTCCGAATGCCACTCCATCAAGAATCCCGCCACGGGCAAGCCGTTCACCCACAAGCCAATTTACGACGTGTTCGCGAAGAGCGTGCACGGGCGCGAAAAAATAGCGACCGGCCTGGACAAGGACAAGCCCTACTGCATCAACTGTCACACCAACCCCCTGTACAACGTCAAGGAACAGGCGCCGCCGAAGCACATCATCGAACGCTGCGTGGTGTGCCACGAAGACACCAAATTCGCGACCAAATGGTATAACCACACCAGCCGCCGCATTCGCGAGGTGAAGCGCAGCTCGCAGGAGATCGTCGAATTGTGCTCGTCCTGCCATGCCAACAAGGAAATGCTTCAGCGGCATGCTGACGCAGCCAAGAAGGAAGGTCGTGAAATGGGACGCAAATTCCTGATCGCGGCCGAATCCTACAACGAGAGCTTTCACGGCAAGGTCACCAAGTACGGCAACACCGAAGCAGCAAACTGCCTGGACTGCCATGCGAAGCAGGCCAACTACTACATGAGCGTGCACGAGATCCTGCCGTCCCGCGACCCCAGGTCGCCGGTGAACGCGGAGAACCGCGTGCAAACCTGCAAACGCTGCCACGTCAACGCCGACAAGAACTATGCGGCGATTGATCCGCATCCGTCCAGCGAGAAAGGGCAGAACCCGTTCAAGCATTATGCCGACCTGATCTATGGCATCGTCGGCGATGTGGCGCTGCTGGCGCTGGTCGGGATGGCCGGGTTTGAAACGATCGGCCGCCGCCGCGAGGGCGTGAGCTGGCGCTTCCGCAACGGCACTTCCTGGTGGCGCAGGTCTCGGACCGGCCGCAACCGGGTTCCTCCCGTGCGCTAGCATGAATGCGCAACGCGGACGAGAAATCAAACATCAACGGAAGAGGGTTGAAATAACATGAGACTGTCACAGGAAGCGCGTAGCGTGCTGGAAGCGTCCATGCGCCACAACAACGTCTCGGCGGAAGAGGCGCGGGAGATCGAGAGTCTGGTGGCGATAATGCCGGATGACCGGGTGATGCTGTACAAGAATGTGGACTCCAATCCGATCGGCGACTTCTACCGGTACAACATTCACATCCGCATCCAGCATCTGCTGACGTTCACCACTTTCCTGCTGCTGGCCTTCACCGGCCTGCCCATTCACTACAACACCGCCTTCTGGGCGCAGCCTTTCAATGCCGTGCTGGGTGGGCTGGAAGTGACCCGCGTGATCCACCGCACTCTGGCGGTCACCATGGTCTTTTCCATGGTCTATCACATCTTCACCATCGGCCTGGGCACGTTCATCAGGATACGTGCGAACGTGTTCGAATGGCGCCGCACTATCCTGCCGCAGTGGAAAGACCTCGCCGACATGAAGGAGGACATGGCCTACTTCGCCGGCAAGCGGGACATGCGGCCGGAGATGGACAAGTTCATGTACAAGCAGAAGATCCATTACTTTGCCGCGGCATTCGGCAATTCGGTGATGGTCGTTTCCGGCTCCACTTTCCTGTTTCCCGACCTGTGGGCCAGCATCCTGCCGATCAGCATTGCTTCGCACTTCCAGGAAATGATGCGCTTGTCCCATCCCCATGAAGCGCTGCTGGCGCTGCTGGTGATCGCATTCTGGCACTGGTACAACGTGCACCTGGCGCCGGGGCGTTTCCCCATGCAGTGGACTTACCTGACCGGGAAGATCACCCGCGAGCATCAAATCGAAGAACACTTCCTCGAATACCTGCGCTGTCTGGTCGAATATCCGCAGGAACGGGCCTATCTGCGCGAGCTCCTGACGTCCAAGGGATTGGTGAAGCTGGCCCCCGATGGTGCGGTAGAGATTGAACCCGAGTTGAGGGGCGCGCCGGCATGATGGCGCCGCTTAACCGCTGGCAGAAAGTCATTGCCTACGGTTCACTGGTATTCGTCCTGGCATGGACCGTCTTCGGTATTTACGCCATCTGGCTGGTCCAAACGGAAAGCTGATTGTTTAAGGATTAATCATGCATCGGACTGTTGAACTCGATAGTTTGTTTGTTGCACTCGCGGTAGTGATGTTCGTGCTGTTCGCGATCGCAGTGCTGATCATCGTCGATCACAAGGCGCGCATTCCCGGCGAGATTCGGCGCGACTGGATAACGATCACCGGCGTGCGCCGCAATCATCCGGTCTGGTCGTGGATGGTGTCCCTTGTCCTGTGGACGATCATCGCCGCGCTTCTGGCCGCTACTCTGTACAGCTTCTTCGGGCCGGGCAGCCACGGCGAAAAGGCCGCCACGGGGCCGAAGATGCTGACCAAGCTGGATGCCGAACGCCAGGCGGAGCGGATCCGGCACTTCCACAATCTTCCCAAGATCGATCCTGCCCTGCTGGGGAAAAAGCCCGTCTGCTATTACTGCCACGGCGACTTTCCCCATGCCAAGAAGCCGATGGTGCGCACCCTGCTCAACATGCATACCCAGTTCATCGGCTGCCTGACGTGCCACGCTAACGCCAACAAGATTCCCGAGAACACGATTACCCTGCGCTGGCTCAACTACTCCGGAATCGCGGTCAAGGGCAAGCCGTTCGGAACCGATGTCGATCCCTCCGTCGGGGGATTGCAGGAAACCGACGACTACTACTCCAAGATCGTAGCCTATCGCCAGGATAACGGCAGGGAGCAGTTGGTCGAGATCACCGAGGATGCGCCGGAAGCGCACGAGTTCCTGAAACTGCGCGGCCAGCTTTCCGCCCAGGATCAGGAATCCATCAAGAAAGCGTTCCACAGCGTGGTCAATCCGATCGGGCGTTTCTGCACCCGCTGCCATGCCCAGGAAAAGGAAAGCTATATACCGTTCCGGCAACTCGGCTTTTCCGACAAGCGCATCACCACGCTGACTAACCTGGAGATCGTGGGGCTGGTGCAGAAATACAAGGAGTTCTACATTCCGACCATATTCGGTCAGGGCTTCAGCAAGGAGCAGCAGGAGGTGCTGGTGGGCCAGCCTGTTCAGTTGCCTGAGCCGACGGCGGAAATGAAGAGGGATCCGCGTTCCTGGTGGCGCAAAACCTACGAGACACCGGCGCAGGAGCAGGGGGCGGCCGCACCGCAGGGGGCAAATGCGCCAGCCACGCGCTAAGGGCATAGCCGCGCTCGTTCTGGCCGTCAGTTTTACCTTGCTGGCGGCCGAAGCGCTGGCTGTCGGCCCCCGCACCGAAGAACTGCGCCATCTTTTCGATATCACCGGTGGCGCCGCCGGGCCGCTGGCCCTTCCTGCAGATGTGGCGGTAAGCGTCAACGGCCGGGCCTATGTGGTGGATAGCGGCAATCATCGCGTGGTGGCATACGGCCCGAACGGGCAGCACCTCTTCAGCATCGGCCGGCGCGGCAGCGCCAATGGGGAGTTCAAGGACCCGCAGGGCATCGGCACCGACCGTCTGGGGCGGATCTATGTCGCCGACAAGGGCAACCGCCGGATTCAGATATTCGATGCCGGCGGCGCTTTCATCGGCGCGTTTCCGGCAAGTAGCGGCGGGAAGCCGGTGAGCCCCACGGACGTGGCGCCCGATGCGGACGGCAGAGTCGTGTACGTCACCGCCGGCAACAGGATCATGGCGTTTACCCCTGCCGGCACGCTATTGCGCGAATGGGGAGGCAACGGCGCGCCCGACGGGGAAACCCGCTACCCCCGCTCGATTACGGTCTCTCCCGAGGGCCTCCTGTTCGTGGTGGACACGGTGTATACCAGGGTGCAGGTATTCGACGAGACCGGCCGCCTCATTTCCACCATCGGCGAATGGGGCAGCTTGCCGGGGCAATTCTTCCGCCCCGCCGGCATCGCGCTCGACAGCCGGGGTTATGTGTACGTCGCCGACAATTACCTGGAACTGATCGAAGTATTCGATACCGGCTACAGGTTCTCGCACATCCTCGGCGCGGCGGGGCAGCCCTACCGTTTCACCATGCCGGGCGGCATCGCCATCGACCCGGGCGACAGGCTCTATGTGGTCGAGATGCTGGCCAACAAGGTTTCTGTATTCAGTTTGCGGTGACGGCGTGTTCGATCGGCTCTCTTCCCAATTCGCTCGCACAGTACTGGCGTTTTCTTTCGCGCTGATCGGCATGGGTTCCCCCGTTGCCCACGCCGCGCGGGACATTTCTCCCCAGCGCGAGTGTTCCAACTGTCACATCATGTGGTTGACGGACTTCAACCGCACCGACGTCACCACGCTCATCCCCTACAACCCCAGGCCGGTCGTCG
>JBFMFB010000059.1:0-2308 GCA_040752115.1 Pseudomonadota bacterium
ATACACCATCGGTTTTAGCAATAACTATCTGATACGAGGCGTGGTTCGCGCCTTGTCCGATGAGGGATTTATCCCGGCAACATTGAACAGAACAGATAACTGACAGTGGGATGAGTGCAAGCCCGATCCAACAAAATGAAAACGACATCATGAGTCACATCGGCCATCCTTGATGCATGGTATCGCGAGAAACTCAAGGAAGCCGTTCCGACGTTGATCGCGAAATGGGAGCTGCTCATGGGTCGAACGCCGCTGGTGTTCGCCCCCGAGAACCCGACCAGAAAGGCGCTGCCTAACTGCCACGTGCGGAGTTTCGACCCGGACGTTACAACTACCGGAATACCCAATTCGAGAAAGGAGAGAACATGCGTGCGTTATCGCTGTTGCGGCTGGTGATCGGTGCGGTTGTTTTCTGGATGGTTGCTTCTTCCGCGGCATATGCCGCCGGGGAAACCGAGCTGACCTGGTACGGGCACGCCGCCTTCAAGATCAGGACGCCTTCGGGCAAGGTGCTGCTGATCGATCCCTGGTTGGCCAACCCGGCCAACAAGAACGGCAAGGAAGATTTGGCGAAACTGGACCGCGCCGATCTGATTCTGGTGACCCACGGCCATTTCGACCATGTCGGCAATGCGGCGGAGATAGCGAGGAAGACCGGCGCCAGGCTGGTGACGACTTTCGATCTGGGCAGGGGGCTCGCCACCTATGGCGGCTATCCGAAGGAGCAGATGGGGTTCGATACCCAGGGCAATTTCGGCGGCGAACTGACGCTGCTGGACGGCGAGGTGAAAATCGCCTTTATTCCGGCGGTGCACAGTTCAACGGTGGTGGCTCCGGAGGAAAGCGCAGACAAGGATATTCATGACGGCGGCAATCCGGGCGGGTTCCTGGTCAGCATCAAAAACGGCCCGGCGATTTACCATACCGGCGACACCGACCTGTTTTCGGACATGGCGCTGGTTTCCCGTTTCCGCAAGGTGGATGTGATGCTGGCCTGCATCGGCGACCACTTCACCATGGGGCCGGAACGGGCGGCGGAGGCAGTCGGGCTGGTCAAGCCGGCCCGGGTCGTTCCCATGCACTACGGTACCTTCCCGGTGCTGAATGGCACGCCGGAAGCGTTTGCCCAGGCGCTCAAGCGGCTCGGCGTGAAAAGCAGGCTGGAGCTGATGAAAGTGGGCGAGGTTCTGAAATTGTAGGGGCGAGGGAACCTGCTGCAGCAGGAACGAAATTACCGGATATAGGCTTCGGTGGCGTAGCGCCGGATCATGCGGTGGCTGTTGAAGAAAGCGGCGTTTTTGCCGATCGCGCCTTTCATCACGGCGATCCAGCCCGCACGGTTTTGATAGTAGAGCGGCAGCACTTTCTGCTCCAGCTTTTCGTACAGAAATTTCGCATCGTCGCCGTTGGCGGAGTCCTGGCTGTCGCCGACGGCCCAGCCGGTTATGTCTTCGATGCACCCCTCGATCCACCAGCCGTCGAGAACGCTCAAGCTGGGCACGCCGTTGAAAGCTGCCTTCATGCCGCTGGTGCCGGAGGCTTCCAGCGGCCGAAGCGGCGTGTTCAGCCAAACATCCACGCCGGAAATCATGGCCAACGCAATGTCCATGTCGTAATTCGGCAGATAGGCGATGCGGATGCTGCTGTCGAGCTCGCGGATGTGCGCGTGGAGGGCTTCGATCAGGCGCTTTCCGCCTTCGTCGCGGGGATGCGCTTTGCCCGCCAGCACCA
Organism: Pseudomonadota bacterium; assembly: GCA_040752115.1. Lineage (GTDB taxonomy): Bacteria > Pseudomonadota > Gammaproteobacteria > Burkholderiales > Sulfuricellaceae > JBFMFB01. Next base: position 1,732 of record JBFMFB010000059.1, read on the forward strand.
CCTGGAAAGGGAATTGCCGGGCAACGTTTTTGAGCCGATCGAGGTTGGAGAACAGAAGATCCGGCCGCTTGTAGGCGGTCATGCGGCGAGCGAATCCCAGAATCGGGACTTCCGGCTCCAGCGCTACCCCGCACAGCGTCCCGACTTTTTCGATGAGACGCTGCTTCGCCTCGGTATGGGCTTGCCAGACGGCATCGTCCGGAATCTGATCTGCGCGGGCGATTAATTCCGGCTCGTGGCACCAGCCTGGCAGGTAGCGATCATACAGGCGGGAAAAACTTTCGAAGGTCCAGGTATAGGGATGCACCCCGTTGGTGACCGCGTGGACACGGTAGCCTGGGTAGAAGCGGCGGGATACCTCGGCATGGCGCTTGGCGACGCCGTTGACGTATTCGCTCAGGTTGAGCGCCAGCCGGGTCATGTTGAGGCGGTCTTCGCCGCCGAGCGCTTTCAGCCCGCCGAGATCGATGTAATCCCCCAGCATTCGCTGCACCAGATCGTAGGAAAACTGATCGTGCCCTGCCTCGACCGGGGTGTGGGTGGTGAAATTGCATATCTCCCGGACGCGGGGGATATC
>JBFMFB010000059.1:2408-7074 GCA_040752115.1 Pseudomonadota bacterium
TCAGCCCGCCGAGATCGATGTAATCCCCCAGCATTCGCTGCACCAGATCGTAGGAAAACTGATCGTGCCCTGCCTCGACCGGGGTGTGGGTGGTGAAATTGCATATCTCCCGGACGCGGGGGATATCGTAGGGGGATTCGCCGGGGCGCAGATCTTCCTGCGGGTAGGCATAACGCCGGAGAAGTTCCAGCACCAGCAGGGCGGAATGCCCTTCGTTCATGTGATACTGGCGTATCTGGAAGCCCAGGGCATTCAGCATGCGTACACCGCCGATGCCCAGCACGATCTCCTGCTTGAGACGGTAGACTTCGTCGCCGCCGTAAAGAAAATGCGTGATTTCCCGATCTTCCGGGGAGTTTTCGTCCAGATCCGTGTCCAGCAGGATGACCGGCTCACGGCCGCCCATGTGCCCTTCCAGCACGTAAAGCCAGCCCCGCACCCAGATTTCGCGCCCGTCGATTCTCACTGCGATCTTGGCGTCAAGCGGCGTTGCCCACTTGCTTGGGTCCCAATAAGCGGGGCGTTCAACCTGATGCCCCTGCGCGTCGATTTCCTGTCGGAAATACCCGGCCCGGCTTACCAGGCTGACGGCGATCAGCGGCAGCTCCAGATCGGTGCCGGAGCGCATCGTGTCCCCCGCCAGAATGCCCAGGCCGCCGCTGTAAGTGGGGATTTCATTGCGCAGCGCGATCTCCATTGAAAAATAGGCGATTCGCGCTTCGCGGGCAAATTCATCAAGCATGGTGGGACTCCTTTGTCTTGCTTATTGCCTGGTATCTGGACGAAATGGATTTTTGTTCTCTACCGGAAAAAACACAGTTTCCCAGCAACGTTCCCAGTCTCGAAAATGGTCAGCGATTCCGGCTGCATCGCGCCCGACGAGCTTATAGAGTTTGCTGCAGGCAAAGAATTCCCAGCCGCATATTTTTTCTGGAGCTTCCCCGGCGCCTTTCAGTATGCTGGGTTCAAAAAACCGCCACGTTCTCCTCCAGAATCAGCCCGGTCACCTCATCCGTGCGCTGCAGCCAGCCATTTGCGATGGCGGCAACGCTTTCCCTCAGCCCATTGCTGGCGGCATGGGCAGTACCGATTTCTATGGCGGCGACCTGCGGGTGGTCGATCGGCTGGCCGATGGCTGAAACGAGCTGCACGCTTACGTTCTCCACTTCGTCGAGCGTGGCGTGGATGTCGCGCGCCATGAGCGTGGCGAGGACATTGTAGATTTTGCCGACGTGCGCGACGGGATTTTTCCCGGCGGCGGCTTCCAGCGACATCACACGCGCCGGCGTGATCAGGCCGCTTACCCGGTTGCCTCGGCCCACCTGGCCGTCGTCGCCCATTTCGGCGCTCAGCCCGGAGACGGTGAGATACAGCCCGTTCTCGTCCTTCGCGGCAGGATTGTCCAGGGTGTTCAGCCGCAGCGTCGCAGGCGCATCCAGATGGTTCGTGAGGTATTCGTGGATTTGGCCCTTGAGCGCGAAGTAGTGCCTGGCGCTCTCGATGTGCCTGTCAACGAACGCCAGCGCAATCGTGAAGGTGGTTGCTCCGTTCACGCGATGGCCCATGATCTTGAAATCGTCCCCGGCGCAGGGAAAGGCCTTTCTGAACTCGGGCGATTTCAGCACGCGCGAGATGCCGAGCACGGCCAGCTCCAGCCGCGAGTAAGGCGCGAAGCCCACGCCGATGGAGGTGTCGTTCGCCAGCGGAATCGATGCTTCCCGTGCGAACACTTCCTTAAGGTTGCCGCTGCCCTCCTTGATCTCGGTACGGATTTCGAAGCTCTGCGCGCCGGCGCGGATGTGCCGCGTCAGGTAGCGCTGCGCGGCGGTCAGCGCGATCTGCCGGACGTCTATTTCGTTGCGGATGCAAGTCGCTCGGCCGCAAACGATCAGCTTGATCGGTTCGACCACTTGTCCGCCGCCGAACCGCGGTGCGCTTTGCCCTGCGACCAGCAGCCCTTTGTCGAGGTTGTGGTGCAGGACCTGCCCGTACTCCTGCAGATAGGCCAGCGACAGTTCGCGCGAGACCGCCTCGCACACGCCGTCAGCGATGGAATCGGGATGCCCGATGCCCTTATGCTCGCAAACCTCGATTTCGCGCCTGTCGATTGGAACGCAGGAAAACGGTTTGACGACGATATTTCGGCTCGTATGCATGGAACCATCCAGTCAAGTTCGCCCCGGCTAGCAATGTACCTCATTGTACAGCGGAAGGGAGATTGCTATCGGTGTGACGGAACGGGCAACGGCGACTTTGAACCTACTTCGGCAGCGGCTGTCCTTAATTCAAGGGAGATTCGCAGGTTCGCTATGTTTTGGGGGTATCACCATGACATTATTCAATCGGTTTGCCGCTCTATTCTTCGCCATTCTGCTGGCTTCTCTGCTCGGCTGCGCATCGACGCCGAAACAGGAGGGAACCGGAGAATATCTTGACGATACCGTCATTACCACCAAGGTGAAGGCCGCAATTTTTGGCGAATCCTCGCTGAAATCGGCCGAAATCAATGTTGAAACCTTTAAAGGCGTGGTGCAGTTGAGCGGCTTCGTCAGCTCTCAGGCCGCCATCGACAAGGCGGTCGAAATTGCGCGCAGCGTCAAGGGCGTGAAGTCGGTCAAGAACGCCATGGTGGTCAAGTGACGGTGAATCGCGCTCCGGGATCCGGGCCGGGGGCGGGCCAATCCCTGGAGGGCCGCGGGAATCGCCGCGGGGTGGCTATTCAAAATGGAAAACTTGCCGGAAAAAAATGAAGAAAACCGAGACAAAGAAGACAGGCGCGCGGGCTGGCAAACCGCCGGCAAAGACATCGGCCGAGCCCGTTCCGAAACCCAAACCGGCCCCGGCAGGCGGCCCGAGCGATGCGGAGCTGCGCAAGATGACCGCGGCCATCCTGGAAAAATTGAAGTCACCGAAGCACCCGCCCAGCGTGGTCATCCTGGAGGCATTGCAGCAGGTGCGGGACAAGACGCTGGCGATGAAAGGCAAGTAGTCCGAAATCGCCGCGACGGCGGCGCGCTTCAGTCCGCCGCCTGGGCGGATTCCATCGCGGCCTCGAAGCGCCGGGAGCCGCTCTGGAGATCGGCCGGGCGGAGGGGAAGGGTGATGCGTTCGACCGCGCCGGGCCGGAGCGTTCCGCGCAGCCGGTATTGCTCCTGCCAGCGGGTTGTCCAACCGTTTTCCGCCAGCCGGGCGGACACCACCACATCGCGCACCGCGACCGGCGAATTGTTTCGCACCGCGAGCACCAGCCTGCCATTGCCGTCCACCGATCTGCCCAGCGAGAAATATTTCCCCGGCTCCCTGGGCAGTTCAAGCCGCGCCAGCAGTTGCGACGATTCCCGCCCCACCTCGCCATCCGCTTCCGCGGCGGCGCGGAAATGGCGGATCGCCAGATCGTTCTTTCCTTCGGCACTGGCCATCCGGCCGAGGGCGTGATGGGCGGGGGCGGTGGGCAGCAGGGCGACGCTGCGCTCCAGGTCGGCTTTCGCTTCGGCGGTCTGCCCCAGCTTCTGCCGCGCCAGGCCGCGCTGGAGGTAATGCGCGTAGTATTCGCCGTCGCGCCGGATGGCCTCGGTGTAATCGGCTTCCGCCTCCCGCCATTCCCGCATTCCGGCGCGGGCATCGCCGCGCAGGCCATAAAACAGCGCCTCCCGCGGCTCGACGGCGATCGCCCGGTTCGCCAGCTTGAGCGCCTGCTGCGGATTTTCCTTGAGGATCTTGCGGCCCGCATCGTAATCCGCGTAGGCCGGCCTGGTTTTCAGCAGCGAGGCGACGTGGCTGCGGTATTCCTGCTCGCCGGTCTTCAGGCCGGCGGGCAGCGTGGTCGCGAGCTTGCGGTTTTCATCCACCCGCTCCTGCGACGGCGGATGGCTGGAGAACAGCCCCGCCAGCCAGTTGGCGTCGCGGTTCCCGGATAGGCGCACGAATGTCTCCTGGAGCGTGACCGCGGCCTTGGGATCGTAACCCGCGCGCGCCATGTAGATCATGCCGTAACGGTCGGCCTCCAGTTCGTGGTCGCGGCCGTATTTCAACCCCAGCAGCCCCGCTCCGACGTTTGCCGCCATGCCGATCAGCTCGCCGTGCCTTTCCTCGGCGGCCGCCGCGCCGATCACGGCCGCGCCGGTTTGCAGCACCAGATTCGTTTCCATCGCGCTCGCGCCGTGGCGCGCGGCTGCATGGACGATCTCGTGTCCCAGCACCGCCGCCAGCTCCGCTTCGCTCCGGAGCTCGTACAGCAGGCCGCGGTTGACGGCGATCTTTCCGCCCGGCAGTGCCCACGCGTTGGGCACGGAGTCGTTCAGCACCACGAATTCGTAAGGCAATTGCGGCCGCTCGCTCACCCGCGCGAGCTTCTGGCCGACCTCGTTTACGTATGCCGACAACCGGGGATCGAGCTGATAGCGACCGCCGCTCGCCTGCTGGCCAGGGCGGTAGTTCTTCGCGCCGATGCCGATCTCTTCCTGCTCGGAAACCAGCGTCAGCTCGCTTCTGCCCGTAACCGGATTGGTGGCGCAGCCGGACGCGAGCAGCGCCGCGAGGAGCGCGAAAAGGAGGAACCGCCGCTGTTTTCCTGCCGGTGTGAACATGGTGGCTTGCGACTTGAGTGAGTGAAATTGGAATGCGGAAACTGGCGCCCCGAAGACGAATCGAACGTCCGACCTACCCC
>JBFMFB010000006.1:0-87654 GCA_040752115.1 Pseudomonadota bacterium
CCGCAGTGCCCCGCTGGCGGCGGCGGCCGGCGCGCTGCTGCTGGCAGGGTGGGGCATTCATGTTTACCTTGCCGCCGACCGGCAGGCGCCCGTCGCGCTCCCTCCCCCTCCCGCCCAACCGGTCGCTCAGGCCGGGACCGCATCGTCAGAAAGCCTGGCCGTGCCGCTTCCCGCCGCGGCGGCGGCCGTGAATGAAGTGGCGCCCGCCGTGGCGCAGGCCGCGGCATTCCCCCGCCCGGCAGCCGCCGTTGTCGCGCCGCCCGCAAAAGGGGAGGAGGCGATCAAGGTGATCCGCGGCGGCGAGGATGCAGTCAGCCCCGATCTGATCCGGGCCTACGGCGCCCTGCAGGAAGGCCGTCTCGATGCCGCCCGGACGCTCTATCAGCGCATCCTTCAAGCCGAGCCGCGCAATCCGGATGCTCTGCTCGGGCTGGCGGCCATCGCCGCGCGCGACAACAGGCCGCAGGAAGCGGGCGGATACTACCTGCGCACGCTCGAACTGGAGCCGCAAAACGCCGCGGCGCAGGCGGGGCTACTTGCGCTATTGGGCGCAACCGACCCCGCCGCCAGCGAAGCGCGCCTGAAGCAGCTGCTGGCCAGCCGGCCGGCGGCATTCCTACACTTCACCCTCGGCAATCTGTACGCCGGCCAGGAACGGTGGGCTGAGGCGCAGCAGGCCTACTTCCAGGCGCACCACCTGGAGCCGGAGCAGCCGGATTATGCCTTCAACCTGGCGGTCGGCCTGGAACATCTGGGCCAGGCCGGCCCGGCGCTGGAGTTTTACCGGCGCGCCCGTGAGCTTGCGGCGAGCCGCGGAGCCGGATTCGAACCCGCCCGTCTCGATGCGCGCATCGCGCGGCTCGAGCGCGATCCGGGGTAGGCGCATGGCGGAGCAGCACAGGAAACTCCGCCTGGGCGAGCTGCTGGCGCAGCAGGGACTGATCACGCCCGATCAGCTTCGCATCGCCATGATGGAGCAGAACCGGAACGGCACGCCGCTCGATCGCCAGCTGGTGCACCTCGGCTTCGTCACCGAAGCCATGATCCGCGACATCCTGGCGCACGCCCTCGGCCAGGAAAGCGTTGACTTGGCCAACGTCGTTGCCGACGCGGAAGCCCTCGAGCTCGTTCCGGAAGACCTCGCCCGCCGCTGCCGGCTGCTGCCGATCGCCTTCGATGCGGGCACGAACACGCTGACCGTCGCCGTCAGCGACGTTTTCAGCGCGGCGGCGCCGGATCGGCTGCGCGCCAGCCTTGGCGGCCAGACTGAAATCCGCACGGTGCTGGCGGGTGAAACGCAGCTGGAGGAATACATCGACCGGTTCTACGGCTTCGAGCTGTCGATGGATGGCATCCTGCGCGAGATCGAAACCGGAGAGATCGACTACCAGAGCCTCCAGGCGGGCAACGGGGAGTACACCCAGCCGGTGGTACGGCTGGTGGACAGTCTGCTGGCGGACGCCGTCAAGCGGGGCGCCTCGGATGTCCATTTCGAGCCGGAACACGCATTCCTGCGCATCCGCTACCGCATCGACGGCGTGCTGGAACAGGTGCGCAGCCTGCACAAGAGCTACTGGCCCGGCATCGCGGTGCGGCTCAAGGTGATCGCCGGCATGAACATCGCCGAGACGCGCGCCCCGCAGGACGGCCGGCTGTCGCTCAATCTGAACGGGCGGCCGATTGATTTCCGGGTGGCGTCGCAACCCACCATCCACGGCGAAAACATCGTGGTACGCGTACTTGACCGGGAAAAATCCATCATCCCGCTCGATCGGATGGGGCTGGCCGAGAATGACCTGGCCATGCTCAAGCGGATGATCGCGCGCCCCGAAGGCATGCTGATCGTCACCGGCCCCACCGGCAGCGGCAAGACCACCACCCTGTATTCCATGCTCAGCCACCTCAACACCGAAACGGTGAACATCATGACGCTGGAAGACCCGGTCGAATACCCGCTTGCCATGATGCGCCAGACCTCGGTCAACGAGCTGGTCAAGATGGATTTCGCCGGCGGCATCCGTTCCATGATGCGGCAGGACCCGGACGTCATCCTGGTGGGCGAGATCCGCGACCGGGATACTGCGGAAATGGCGCTGCGCGCCGCCATGACCGGCCACCAGGTGTTCACCACGCTGCACACCAACTCCGCCCTGGGCGCGTTTCCGCGCCTGCTGGACATCGGCATCCTGCCCGACATCCTGGCCGGCAATATCATCGGCGTGATCGCCCAGCGACTGGTGCGGGTGCTGTGCCCGCAATGCAAGGAACCCTACCGGCCGGGCGCGGATGAGCGGCAATTGCTGGGCCTGCGCCCGGACGACGATCATCCGCTTTACCGGGCGGCCGGCTGCCAGGCATGCCATTACAAGGGCTACAAGAAGCGCATGGCACTGATGGAACTGCTGCGCCTCGACAGCGACCTCGACGAATTGATCGCGCGCCGCGCATCTGCGCGGGAGCTGAGAAGTGCGGCGCTGGAAAAGGGCTTCCGCCCGCTGGCGGAGAACGGCATCCGGCGCGTGCTGGAAGGCAAGACCAGCCTGGCCGAGATAGCCCGGGTGGTGGATATGACCGGGCGATTGGGGTAGAACCGATGCTGACCTACCGCTATACCGCCGTCGACAAGACCGGCCACCCGGCGCGGGGCAGGCTCGCTGCCGCCAACGAGGTAGATCTGGAGTTGCGCCTGCAGCGCATGGGGCTGGATCTCATCACGCTTCGCCCGGTGAAATCCTCCCCGTTCCAATTTGCGCGTAGCGGCGTCTCGCGCCAGGACCTGATCGCCTTCTGTTTTCACATGGAGCAGATCGGCCGCGCCGGGATTCCCCTGCTGGAGGGCCTGGCCGATCTGCGCGACAGCCTCGACAAGCCCCGTTTCCGCGACATCGCCGCCGCGCTGCTGGAAAGCATGGAGGGTGGGAAAACGCTGTCGCAGGCGATGGCCGCCCACCCCGAGGTGTTCGACAACCTGTTCGTCAGCCTGATCAAGGCCGGGGAGCAGAGCGGCCGGCTGATCGAGGTGTTCGAGAACCTCGGCGCCACGCTGAAATGGCAGGACGAGCTTGCCATGCAGACCCGCCGCCTGCTGATTTATCCGAGCCTGGTTCTGGCGGTGGTGGTCGGCGTCGTTTTCTTTCTGATGATGTATCTGGTGCCGCAGCTGGTGGCGTTCCTCCGGAACATGGGGCAGGCCTTGCCGCCGCAGACGCGGTTGCTCATCTTCTTTTCCGATTCGTTCAGGCATTACTGGCCGGCGCTGCTAGGGCTGCCCCTGATCGGCGCCCTTGTCGCCGCGGCGGCGCGGCGGAGCGCCTGGGCGCGCTACTGGATGGATTACCTCAAGCTGCATCTGCCGTTCGTCGGCCCGATTCTGAAAAAGATCATCCTGGCACGCTTTGCCAACTTCTTCGCGCTCATGTACCAGTCGGGCATCGCCATTCTGGATGCGATGAAGACCAGCGAGGAGATCGTGGCCAACTGGGCGGTCGCCGACGGACTGGCGCGTGCCGGACAGCAGATCAGCGCCGGTGTCGGCCTGGCGGAAAGCTTCCGCAACGTGGGGATATTTCCGCCGCTGGTGGTGCGCATGCTCAAGGTGGGCGAAACCAGCGGCGCGCTGGACAGCGCTTTGCAGAACGTCGCCTACTTCTACAACCGCGAAGTGGAGGACTCCGTCGAGAACCTGCTCAAGCTGCTGGAACCGGCTCTGACAGTGGTTCTTGGGCTGATTCTGGCGCTGATCATGTTCGCGGTGCTGACGCCGATTTACGATATTTTCGGGAAGCTGAAAATATAGGTTTCTGGCCATGCCTTCCAAAATTCTTCTGTGCGTTTCCGCTCACCAGGCCACTGCCTCCCTGTTCCATGGCGGCAAGCCCGGCGCCTGCCGGGTTTTCGCCAACGACGGGGGCGGGCTGGCCGGTCTCGGCGAGCTGCTGCGCGCCCATTCCGGCTGCCCGGTTTACCTGCTGGTGGACGCAGTGGAGGAGGACTACCACACCGAGCTGCTGCCGCATGCGACCGGCCGCGCGCGGCGGGAAATGGTGCTGCGCAAGCTGAAGCAGGTTTTTCGCAACACCCCTTACCATACCGCGTGGCTGCAGGGGCGCGAGCCGGACAAGCGCCTGGACGACCGCTTTCTGTTCGCGGCGCTGACCAACCCCGACCTGCTGCGTCCCTGGCTGGAGATCATCCACGCCGCCGAAGCGCCGCTGGCCGGCATTTACCTGCTGCCGCTGGTCAGCCAGTCGGTGCTTGACCGGCTGCAGGCCGGCGCCCAGGATCTGCTGCTGGTGTCGCGCCACCCCAGCGGCCTGCACCAGAGCTTCTTCCAGCAACGCCAGTTGAAAACCAGCCGCCTGGCGCCATTCGACGCCTTGGAACATGGCGCGCAGCTGGACGCCCTGGTCGATGAAATCGGCCAGACCCGGCTCTACCTCAACAGCCTGCGGCTGCTGGCGCACCAGGCGAAACTCACCGTCATGGTTCTCGATCTAGACGATTCTCTGGAAGGGCTGTGCCGGCAGCTCGGTGCCGATCCGTCTTTCGCCTGCCGCCGGCTGTCGCGCGCCGATCTCGCTGCGCGCTTCGGCATTCCGCTGCCGATCCTGGAAAGCTCCAGCTATGCCCTGCACCTTGCCGTGGTGGGCCGGCAACCGCCGCCGTACAACCTCGCGCCGGCGGCTCTGACACGCGGCTTCTGGCATTACCGGGCGCGGCGGATTTTGTCCGGTGCGGCGACGGCCCTGGCGCTGGCGGCACTCGGCTGGAGCGGCGCCAACCTGTACCGCCAGGCCGATCACGATGCTCATGCCCGCTCGCTCGTCGCACAGGCCGAAGCGGAACGGGTTCGCTACCTCGCCGCCGCCAGGGAATTTCCCCGGTCGCCCGCCCCTGCCGGGGATCTCCGGAAAGCCGTGGAAATCGCGGCCGCGCTCAAGCAAGGCAGCCGCACGCCGGAGCGGGCCATGCGCGCCGTCAGCCGGGCGCTGGAGGCCAGCCCGGAAATTGCCCTCGATCAGCTGCGCTGGAAGTTCGGCCCGGTCAGCCCGGAAACCGCCGACACGATGGCAGCGGCCCGCCACGCCGCTAAAGCGGCCTGGCGGGAAACCGGCCATGTCGAAGGGGAGATCAGGCCGTTCCATGGCGATTACCGCGCCGCCCTGGCCAGCGTCGGCCGTTTTGCCGAAAGGCTCAGGAACGACAAGGCGGTGGCGGAGGTCGACATGACGGAGATGCCGCTCGATGTCCATTCCGCCAACGGCATGAGCGGCAATACGCAGGACGCCGCCGGCGCCGGGGCCGCGCATGCCCGCTTCAAGATAAGAATGATCCTGAAGGAGGGGGCATGAAATTCTCGGCGGCGGATCTGAGGGCCCTGCGCCGCCCTTTGCTGGCGCTGGCGGCCGTGGCGCTGCTCGGCGGAGCGGGGGCGCTCCACACCGGCCGGGAGCTGCGGGACGCGCGGGAGCGGCTGGCGAAGCAGCAAAGCGAGCTGCTCGAAGCCCGGCAGCGTCTCCAGAAAGCGGGGGAGGAAAAAGCGGTGATTCTGCGCTATCTGCCGGACTTCCTGCGCTTGCAGCAGCAGGGGTTCATCGGCGCGGAGCAGCGCATCAACTGGCTGGAGGCGCTGCGCGCGGCCAACCTCCGGGTGAAACTGTTCGGCGTGGATTATCGGATCGAGGCGCAGCAGCCGTCCCCGCTGCCGGTCGATACCGGTTCGTACCGGCTGCGGCAGTCGCCGGCGAGAATCAGCCTGGGCCTTCTGCATGAAGAGGATCTGATGCGCTTCATCGACGAGCTGTCCGCCCAGCAGGCAGGCATTTTTGCCCTGCGGGAATGTGTCATGCAGCGCCGCGCCGCGGCCAAGGCGGGGAGCGACCGGCTTCAGCCGCATCTGCAGGCCGAGTGCTCGCTTGCGTGGCTGACCATCGCCAACGATGAGGCAGCAGACCGGCTGCCGGCCTCCCCGCGGGAAGGCAAGCCATGAAGCGTTTCGCGCTTGGATTGTTGTGCCTGCTTCATCTTGCGCCGCTTTCTGCCGAGCCCCTGGGGCGGCTGTTCTTTACCCCGGCGCAGCGCGCGACGCTGGATTTGGCCAGGCAACAGGCGCGCAGCGTCAGGGTCGTGGATGAGGATGACGCATCCCCGCCCGCGGCCGGCCTCACCCTGAACGGCGTCATCGTTCGCAGCGACGGCCAGGCCACGGTGTGGGTCAACAACCGGGCACTGGATGGCAAGCGGCTGCCGCAGGGGGCTGCTCTGGATGGAGTGCGGGCGGCGGAGGGCGGAATCGGCGTGAAACTTCCGGGCGGGCGGCCGGTGCCGCTGAAAGTGGGACAAAGCCTGGATTTGGGCAGCGGCAGGATCGAGGAAGGTTACCGCCGGCCGCAGGCAAGGCTGAAAGAACCCGCCGACCCCGCTGGATCCAAAGCCGGCGCGGAGCCGTCCCCCGTTCCCGCACCGTGAGCAGGGTGGCTGCGATCCCCGGCCAGCGGGGCATGGCGCTGATGCTGATGCTGGTCGTCGTCGGCGTCGCCGCGCTGGCTCTATTCGCCAATTCCCTGAGCCTAAGCGCGCTCAAAATCGAGAACGAGCGGAAAACCGCCGAGGCGCTGGCACAGGCCAAAGCGGCGCTGATCGGCTATGCGGCGGGCGTGGCCATGGCCGGCGGCGGCGAGCGGCCCGGGGATCTCCCTTGCCCGGACAATCACCCGGCCGGCGACCCGCTCGAGGGAACGCCTTCCGCGCCGTGCAGCGGCAACGCGCTCGGGCGGCTGCCATGGAAGAAGCTCGGGCTGCCGGATTTGCGCGACGGCAGCGGCGAGCGGCTGTGGTACGCGGTATCGGTCAACTTCAAGAACAGCCCGCGCACCGGGACGCTCAACAGCGACACCTTCGGCACCCTCACCGTGCGCGACCCTAGCGGTGCAATCGTCAGCGACGGCAGCGGCGCCGGCGGCGCGGTTGCCGTGGTCATCGCGCCCGGCGGCGCGTTGGTGAGGCGGGACAGTGTTCAGCAGGAGCGCAGCGCGGGATATTACAACAACCCCGCGCATTATCTGGATTGCGCCGGGGATGCGCCGGCCTGCGGCATAGAGGACAACCGCGATTTCGCTAATGGCGGCACCAACGGTTTCATCCAAGGGGAGATCCGGGACACCGGCGGCAACCCAGTGGTCAACGACCGGCTGATCGCCGTCGCCTATGGCGATCTCATGCCCTTGCTGGAAAAGCGCGTGGCCAGGGAAGCCTTGCTCTGCCTTGCCGACTACGCCGCCCAGGGGCAGAACAAAGGGCGCTATCCATGGGCGGCCAAGCTGGACGGCGGCGCCGCGCCGAACTATGACGACGATTCCGGCGCGCGCTTCGGGCGCCTGCCGGATACCTTCGCCCGCACCGTCGCGGACAGCGGCGGCGCGATGAAGAACGGCTGGACGACCGCGTGCAACCTGAATCTCGGGAGCTGGTGGAACAACTGGAAGCAGATGACCTTCTTCGCCCTCGCCGACGCCTTCAAGCCGGCCAGCCCCTTGACCACTCCGGCCTGCGGCGTCACCGGAACCTGTCTGACAGTAACCCCCTTGGCCGGCGGAGCGAACAAGCAGGCGGTGGTGCTGGTGGCGGGGAGAAGGCTTGCCGGCGTCGCCGGCGGACAGCCTCGCGCCAGCAACGCGAACAAGGGAGATCCCGCCAATTACCTGGAAGACGACAACAACCCCAACGCGCCGCCGCCCGCCGCGCCCGATGTCTATGCGCGCCAGCCGGCGGCCGCGTCTTTCAACGACTCGGCGGTCTACTGCTACACCGACGGCATGAGCGGGCTAACGAAGTGCTGGCCGGAGTAATAGCCGCGATGGAAGGATAGGGCGATGAAGAGCTGTGCAGCAGGCTTTACCTTGATCGAGATGGCGATCGTGTTTCTGATCGTCACGCTCCTGTTGGGCGGGATGCTGATTCCGCTCTCCACCCAGATCGAGCAGCGCAGGATCGGGGAAACGCAAAAAGCGCTGGACGAAATCAAGGAAGCGCTGATCGGCTATGCCGTGGTGAACGGCCGGCTGCCGCGGCCGGCGCAATCGGCCACCAACGGCACGGAGCGGGCGGCCTGCGGCGCGGGGGCGGCGGGGGAAGCCAACTGCACCGGCTTCATTCCGTGGGAAACGCTCGGCGTCCGGAAGCTCGACGCCTGGGGCAAGATCGTCCGCTACAGCGTCACGCCGGCCTATGCCGACGCCGCCTTCGGCTTCGGTACGGCCGGAACCAAAACGGTTCAGACGCGGAACCCCGCGCTCGTCAACCTGGCGACCAATGCCCCGGCCGTCATCTACTCCCACGGCAACGGCAACTGGGGCACCGGCGATAGCGGCAATGCATTCGCCGACGGCTCCGCCACCAATGTCGACGAGGACAGCAACAACGGCGCCACCACCAGCTTCATCAGCCGGACGCCGACGGAGAATGCCGCTGTGGCCGGCGGCGAATTCGACGACGTCGTCACCTGGCTTTCGCCCAATATCCTGTTCAGCCGGATGGTCGCGGCGGGGAAGCTGCCGTAGGGGGATGGTGGGGCGTCCTACTCGCGGACGTTCAAGCAGTTTTCCGCCCATGGGTTGCCATCAGCGGGGCTCGGCTGGTTATATCGCCCAACTCCGTTCGATTCCTTCGCGACCAGCAATGGGAGTTGACAACCGGTTGCCAATTGATGGAAACTGGTTGTCAACAATTTCCAAGCTCTCAATTTATTCTAAAAACGGCATTTGGCCACGAATGACACGAATAAACACGAATAAGAACAACGAAGTGCGGCCGATTTGCAGCATACCATCCAGGCGAGCACGGCCCCATGAGTAACGTCATGATTATTCGTGAACATTCGTGTCATTCGTGGCCAAACCGCTTTTTCCAGGTTTATGCGAACACACAAAGCTGATTTGCTGACCGGCGTGATTCTCGCCATCTTCCGGACCAACGGTCGCCTGCTGAGCAACGGCGACGTCCTTGTCAGCCCCTTCGGGCTCACCAGCGCGCGCTGGCAGGTACTGGGAGCGGTCGCACTGTCCGACGCACCGCTCTCGGCGCCGCAAATCGGCGCCGCCATGGGGATCACGCGCCAAGGGTCGCAGAAGCAGATCAAGCTATTGGTCGAAGAAGGGCTGCTTGAATCGCGGCCCAATCCGGCTAACAGACGCTCCCCCCTTTACGCGCTGACAAAACGCGGACGGAGGATATATGCAGATCTGGATCGGACTCAGGCCCGCTGGGCCGACCAACTCGCCAAGGGGCTCGCCGTCGAGGATCTGGCGGCGGCCAAGCGCGTGCTGGACCTCGTCTCCGAGCGGCTGGAAGTTTCGTCCGGCCGGGCTGCTCGATCATGAAACCTGTTGTCCCCGCTACGGCGGGCGTAGTCGCTATGCTTACCATACTCGGCTTCTGGATGTCGACGGCGATCTCGGAGCTGTTTCTTTCCCAAGAAGCGATTGTCGCCGTCAAGCAAGCAATCCTTTACGGCATGGCGGTGCTGATTCCGGCGATGGCTGCCAGCGGCGGCAGCGGAAGCTCGCTCGCCAGCGGGCGTTCGGGACATCTCGTCGAAAGCAAGAAGATGCGCATGCGGATTATTGCGGCAAACGGCCTCCTGATCATGGTGCCGGCTGCCTTCTTCCTGTTCCGCAAGGCTTCGGTCGGCGAATTCGATGCCGTGTTCCATGTCGTGCAGGCGGTGGAGTTGCTCATGGGAGTCGCGCAACTCCTTCTGATGGGGCTCAACTTCCGCGACGGACTGAAGCTCGCCGGTCGGCTGCGGCCCGCCCGGCCGTGAGAGAGAGTATCTGGCCATGACCTACAACCTGCTCAAGTTCGGCCACATCCTTGGTGCCATCCTGATGGGCGGAGGCCTGGTGGGGGTGTGGGTGGTAGACCTGCGCTCGCGCCAATTGCGGGATCTGCGCCAATTCGCCGAAGCCGTGCGCAATATCGCGGTCTTCTATGACGGGTTAGTCGTGCCGGGAGCGTTGCTGCTGCTCGCATCCGGCAGCTGGATGATCGCCGAGTTCTACGGTGGATTCGCCTTCCTTGGCGTCCCATGGCTTGCCGGTATGGTGATCCTGTTCCTTGCCGAATTCATCGAGGGCAACACGGTAACACGCCTCTATTTCATGCGCTTGCGCCGCATTACCCTCCTGGCGCTGAAGGAAGGACGTTTTACCCCGGAACTGGAGCGGGAGCGCGGAAGGCTCGTGCCGTCCTTCACGCACTTCCTCGATCTGCCCATGCTCACGTTGATCATCGCCCTCGGTACGCTGAAACCCGAATCCTGGACGCTATTTGTTGCAGGCTCAGTCATTGCCGTCGCGCTAGCCATCGCACTAACACTGTGGATTCGGAGCCTGTACCCGTGGGGCAGCGAATGAGGAGACCGTCATACGCCTTCAACCTAAAAACGGCATTTCACTAACCGCGGAGGCGCGGAGGCGCTGAGAAAACAACACGTTGAAGCTTATTCTGCCTTCACCAGTCGGGTGGCGCGAGGAATATTGCCAATCCCTTGTTTTTCCTCTGCGCCTCCGCGTCTCTGCGGTTGGACTGCTTTTTCTAGGTTCAAATGAACGCAAGCGGCGAAAACAACGGCACGGCCTTGCCGCCGCAACACGGACACGCACGCAGATGAGCATCAATCCGCCAGTTCGTAGCCGGTGCTGCGACCACCGCCGGGCGACTTCTTCAGCACGCCCAATTCCAGCAGTTGGGTAATGTCACGCAGCGCGGTGTCCGGCGAGCACTTGGCGATGGCGGCCCACTTGCTGCTGGTGAGCTTGCCCTCGAAGCCGTCGAGCAGGCGGTTGAGCAGCTTCACCTGCCGCTCGTTCAACGGCGTGCCCGCCCAGCGTTGCCAGAAGCGCGCCTTGACCAGCACGGCATCCAGCGTGGATTGCGCGCTGGTGACGGCGCGCCCCAGTGTGCCGAGGAACCACGACAACCAGCCCGTGACATCAAGCGTGCCCTTCTGCGTCCGCTCCAGCACGTCGTAATAGTCCTTGCGCTCGCGCTGGATTTGCGCCGATAAGCTGTAGAAGCGTTGCGGGCTACCGTCGGCGCGAGCCAGGAACAGATCGCCCACGGCACGGGCGATGCGTCCGTTGCCGTCGTCGAATGGGTGCAGCGTCACGAACCATAGATGCGCCAGCCCGGCCTTGACGAGCGCAGGCTCGCCGCTTTCCTCGTTGGCCCACGCCAGGAACCGCGCCGTCTCGGCGGGCAGCGCATCGGCGGGCGGCGCTTGGAAGTGAACCTTGCGACGCCCCACCGGGCCGGAGATGACTTGCATCGGCCCACCCGCATCGTCGCGCCACCAGCCCACGGCAATCTTGTTCATGCCCGAGTAGCCGGTCGGAAATAGGGCCGCGTGCCAGCCGAACAAGCGCTCGGCGGTCAGTGGTTGGGCGCTGCGGGACGTAGCGTCGAGCACCATCTCGACCACGCCTTCGACGTGCCGATCCACCGGAGCGACCGCGCCGATGTCCACGCCCAGACGCCGGGCGATGGACGAGCGCACGGATTCGACATTCAGCACTTCGCCTTCGATCTCGCTGGTCTTGACCACATCCTCAGTCAAGACCGCGAGGCTGGCCTGATCGCGCAGCGCCAGCCCCACGTCGGCCAGCCTGCCCAGCAGCACGCCCTGGGCGCGGCTGACCTCGGTCAGCGGCCCGGTCAGCACGGCCAGGTCGTAACGCCAGTTGGGCCAGTCGTCGGCCTGCCAGATGTAGAGTTTTTCTCCGCTATCCATGCGGAGATTAAACACCCAATTCGCCGCAAGGGCAAGTCATTCTCCGCGTGACGTGCGGCGGATGAGCGATCCAATCTCCGCATCGCGATGGACCATCCGGCCTCGTCGTCGCGCCGCCATGTTCCAGTTTCTCAACTAATTTACACACAGCCCAGGAGTTGCCAACCACAACCGACCGCCTCAAAACCCGCGCCAATACCGGAAGTGACCTCGCGCACGCTCGCGAGACCAACAGAGAAAACGGAGAACAGAGAGGCGTGGGCGGGGGTGAAAATGCAGGGTTCGGGGAGGTGGCGCTCGCGAGCGCCATACCCGGAATCCGCGCCAGCGCTGGCGGGTACAGGCGAAAAAAAACCAACCGAGAGCGGTTGGTTTTTCGAATTTTGGTGGCCAAGGGCGGAATCGAACCACCGACACAAGGATTTTCAGTCCTCTGCTCTACCGACTGAGCTACTTGGCCTTAGTGATGTTGCATTTTCTTCCTTGCGCTTTGACACAAGGATTTTGGCTCCGACTAACCTTCAGGTTAGTCTGTACCGCAAGAAGCCGCTATGCTTGCGGCGAATTGTGGCTCCGGCCGCTTGGCTCTCGCCAAGCTTAACTTGCTCCGCAAGTTAGCCTGCGCCGCAAGAAGCCGCTACGCGGCGTCTTGTCACCCCTCTGCTCTACCGCTGAGCGACTTGGCCACGTGAAGCCGTGGTGTCCGGTAATGCCAAAACCAAAGCCCGTCATTAAAACCTCAAATGCCGGATAAGTCAAGTTCTGCGAGCAGGTTGGGAAAGGATAAGCGGGGGGTTGCCGCCGCCTCCTATACCGGATTGTTGATTTCGATGAAGCGGTGCGCAAGGCCGAATTTCTGTGCCAGATGCTCGCCCAGCGCCTGCACGCCGTAGCGTTCGGTGGCGTGGTGGCCGGCGGCGATGAAAGCGACGCCGGATTCGCGCGCCAGATGGACGGTCTGCTCGGACGCTTCGCCGGTCAGGAAGGCATCCACCCCGAGCTTTACCGCCTCGCCGAGACAGTCCTGCGCCGCGCCGCTGCACCAGGCGATGCGGCGGATCAGCTTGGCGCCGTCGCCGATGATCAGAGGCTCGCGCGCCAGCCGCGCACCGGCCAACCGCGCGAGCTCAGCCAGCGGCAATGGCTGCGCTGGGGTGCCCCAGGCGGCGATGTTCTGCTCGCCAAACCAGCCCTCCGCCATAAAGCCCAGGAGCCGGGCCAGTTGGGCGTTGTTGCCGAGGTCGGGGTGCGCGTCCAGCGGCAGGTGGTAGGCCAGCAGGCTGATGTCGTGGCGCAACAGATGGGAAAGTCTGGCGCGCTTGATTCCCGTCACGCGCGCGTCCTCGCTTCTCCAGAACCAGCCGTGATGCACCAGGATCGCGTCTGCACCCGCTTCGGTCGCAGATTCGAGCAGCGCTTTGCTGGCGCTGACGCCGCTTATCAGCGTCCTGACCTCCGCCCGCCCTTCCACTTGCACCCCGTTTGGGCAATAATCGCGGAATCTTGAAATTTCAAGCAATTGCCCGATATAGCTTTCCAGTTCTGCCAGTAACATTGAAGATGTCCCCGATTTGCCGCATTGCGGCCTGATTTACCCCGTTCCCCGTTTCTTTAGGCAACCGATACCATGCGCAGACTTTGGCTTATCTTCGCGCAAAGCGCAACCGTCACGCTGGGCATCCTGCTCGCGGTTTCGCTGCTGAAGCCGGAGCTGATGCCGTGGCGCGGCGCCAGCATCACGATTCAGGAAGTCGCGCCGCAAACCGCGCCGCAAAAGATTTCGCCACTGAGCGCCGCCGCCAAAAAAGCCATGCCCTCGGTCGTCAACATCTTCACCAGCAAGGAAGTGCAGGCGCCGCGCCGCCCCTTCAAGGACGATCCGATTTTCCACCACTTCTTCGGCGACCGTCCCGACGCCGCGCCGCAGCGCGTGACCAGCCTCGGTTCGGGTGTGATCGTCAGCTCCCAGGGCTTCATCCTGACCAATCACCACGTGGTGGAAGCGGCTGACGAAATCGAAGTCGCGCTGGCTGACGGCCGCACCGCCTCCGCCCGCATCATCGGCACCGACCCTGAAACCGATTTGGCGGTGGTGAAGATCGACCTCAAGAATCTCTCCCCGATCACCTTCGGCCGCACCGAGCAGACGCAGGTGGGGGATGTCGTGCTCGCCATCGGCAACCCGTTCGGCGTCGGACAGACCGTGACCATGGGCATCGTCAGCGCCTTGGGGCGCAGCCACCTCGGCATCAGCACCTACGAAAATTTCATCCAGACCGACGCCGCGATCAATCCAGGCAATTCGGGCGGCGCGCTGGTGGATGCCTCCGGCAACCTGATCGGAATCAGCAGCGCGATCTTTTCCCAGAGCGGCGGCTCGCTCGGCATCGGCTTCGCAATCCCCGTCAGTCTGGCCAAGCAAATCATGGAGCAGATCATTCAAAGCGGAGGGGTGACGCGCGGCTGGATCGGCGTGGAAGTGCAGGACATCACCCCAGAACTGGCCGAGTCCTTCAAGCTGCCTTCCACCACCGGCGCGCTGATCGCGGGCGTGCTGCGCGGCGGGCCGGCCGACCGTGCAGGAATAAGGCCGGGAGATATTCTGGTGGCGATCAACGACAAAGCCGTGGCTGATTCCTCCGCCATGCTCAACCAGATTTCGGCGCTGCCGCCCAACCGGCCGGCGATGTTGAAAATCCTGCGCAACCGGAACACCGTGGCACTCCGGGTCAACATCGGCAAACGGCCCAAATTCCGGCAGCAGGAGGAGTAATTCTAGAAACGGCTATTGGCCACGAATGACACGAATAAGAACAATGAAGTGCGACCGATTTGCGGCACACTGTCAGGTAAGCACGGGCCTATGAGCAACGTCATGATTATTCGTGAACATTCGTGTCATTCGTGGCTAAAACGCTTTTTTGAGTTGAATCATCTGCGGTAATCAGATTTTATCTGCGTCCGGCAGCCGTTAGGTTTAAAGCAGCTTCATTCCCGCAGCTTCTTCCGCTCCGCCTCGATGGCGTCCAGCTCCCGCTCCATTTCTTCATCGCTGGGCGGGTTGACGCCCGCCTCGCCCTGCTGCGCGGCGGGAGCGGATCTACCCATGAAGGCGGCGACGACGATGCCGGCCTCGTAGAGCAGCCACAACGGCACTGCCAGCATGATCTGGGAAATCACATCGGGGGGGGTGAAAATGGCGCCGATCACGAATGCGCCGACAATCACGTAGGAACGGAGCTCCCTAAGCTTGGCGACGCTGACGACGTTCATCCTGACCAGCACCACCACCGCCACCGGTACTTCGAAGGTAACGCCGAAGGCAACGAACAAGGTCAGCACGAAATCCAGATACTTGTTGATGTCGGTCATCACCGCGACGCCCTGCGGAGCGGACGAGGCGATGAACCCGAACACCACGGGAAACACCAGGAAATAGGCGAATGCCATGCCGCACAGAAACAGCAGCGTGCTCGCCACAACCAGCGGAAGGACCAGGCGCTTTTCGTGGATGTACAATCCCGGCGCGACAAACGACCAGACCTGATACAGCACGTAGGGCAGCGCGATGAGAAAAGCCGTCATCATGGCGACTTTCATCGGCACGAAAAACGGCGTGGTGACTTCGGTCGCGATCATCTGGCCGCCTTCTGGCAGCGCGGCCAGAAGCGGATGCGCCAGAAACGAATATAGATCCTGGGCCAAGGGAAAGAGGCAGGCGAACACCACCGCCACGGCGATGATCGAGCGCAGCAGCCGAGTCCGCAACTCGATCAGGTGGGAAATGAAAGTCTCGGAAGGTTGGTCGCCGCTCATCTCAGATTTTCATGTGCAGCGGGGAATCAGGCGTGCTTTTCCGGAGCCGGGCGGGAGGCGGGAGGTTCCAGCGGCAGCTCAATCTGCGGGGCGGTTTCGGCCGTATCGGCACCGGCCGGCTGCTCCGGCGATTTCGCTTCGCCGGCCTCGACAATTTCGCGGACCGGCGCTGCCGCTTCGTTTGCCGCGGATTTGAGCTGTTCTTCGGTCTGCCTTGCTTCCTGCGCCACGGCTTGCTCCGTCGCGCTGACCTGCTGCCGGATCTCGTTCTGCAGTTTGTTCAGCTCTTCCATTTGCAGCTCGCGGTTGATGTCCGCCTTGACGTCGGAAATATAGCGCTGCATCCGCCCGAACAGGAGCCCTGCCGTGCGCGCGACCTTGGGCAGCCGCTCCGGGCCGATCACGATCAGCGCGACGATGCCGATGAGCAGGAGCTCGGAAAAGCCGATATCGAACATCGGACGTCAGGCTTTGGTCTTGTCCTTGACTTCGCCCTCGATCGTCTGGCCGGTAGCCGTGGATTCGATCTTCGGCGCCGGCTTTTCTTCCTCTTTCACGGCGTCCTTGAAACTCTTCACCGCGCCGCCCAGATCGCCGCCGATGTTGCGCAGCTTCTTGGTGCCGAAAATCGCCAGCACGATCACCAATACGATCAGCCAATGCCAGATGCTGAATGAGCCCATTTTGCCTACTCCTCGAGAAAAATCTTACAGATGCGGCAGCTTCTCGCCGCCGCCGAATACGTGCAGGTGCAAATGAAACACCTCCTGCCCGCCGCCCCGGCCGGTATTGATCATGGTGCGAAAGCCGCCGTCCAGCCCCTGCTGCTTCGCCAACTGCGGCGCCAGCAGCAGCATCCGGCCGAGCAATTCGGCATGCGAAGCATCGCAATGCGCCAGCGAATCCACGTGCGCCTTGGGAATGATCAGGAAGTGGACGCGAGCGATTGGCCGAATGTCGTGGAAGGCCAGCAACTCGCCGTCTTCGTAGATCTTGTTGCCGGGGATTTGCCCGGTTGCAATCTTGCAAAAAATGCAATCGGTCATTTCGCCTTCCCATCCCGGCGGGCGGCCTTCTCTTCAAGCCCCGACAATCCCTCGCGCCGCGCAAGCTCCTTGAGCACGTCGTCCGGATGCAGCCCCTGGCTTGCCAGCAGCACCAGGCTGTGGAACCACAGGTCCGCCATTTCGTACACAATCTGACCGGCATCGCCGTTCTTGGCGGCGATGATGGTTTCCGCGGACTCTTCGCCGATTTTTTTCAAAATCTCGTCCAGCCCTTTGGCATAGAGCCTGGCCACATAGGAACTGGCAGAGTCCGCATTTTTGCGCTGTTCCAGCGTCGCCGCCAGGCGCTGCAGGATGTCGCTCATTCGTGATAGATTTCCGTCGGTTCTTTCAATACCGGCGCGGTTTCCACCCACTCGCGGCTTTCCAGCTTGCGGAAGAAGCAGCTGTGGTGGCCGGTGTGGCAGGCGATGCCGCCGTGCTGCTCGACCGTGAGCAGGATGACGTCGTCATCGCAATCGAGGCGGATTTCCAGTACTTTCTGCACATGCCCGGACTCCTCGCCCTTGCGCCACAGCTTCTTGCGCGAACGCGACCAGTACACCGCTTCGCCGCTGTCCACCGTGGTCTTCAACGCTTCGCGGTTCATCCAGGCCACCATCAGCACCGTGCCCGTCCCCGCTTCCTGCGCGATCACCGGCACCAGCCCGTTGCGCCCCCAATTGATTTTGTTCAGCCAGGTTTCGTTTGTTTTCACAATCTTACCTCAATCTGATGCGCTGCCATATGCTGCTTGGCCTGCCGGATGGTGAATTCGCCATAATGGAAAATGCTGGCGGCCAGCACGGCATCGGCGTGCCCCTCGGTGATGCCCGCCACCAGGTGATCCAGGTTGCCGACGCCGCCGCTGGCGATCACCGGAATATTCACTGCGTCCGAAACGGCACGCGTCAGAGCCAGGTCGAAGCCGTTTTTGGTGCCGTCCCGATCCATGCTGGTGAGGAGAATTTCCCCTGCCCCCAGCGTTTCCATTTTCTTCGCCCATTCCACCGCGTCCAGGCCGGTTGCCTTGCGACCGCCGTGCGTAAACACTTCCCAGCGCGGATTTTCGCCGCCGGCCACCTGCTTGGCGTCGATCGCCACCACGATGCACTGGGAGCCGAAACGAGCGGATGCATCCGCCACCAGTTGCGGATTCTGGACGGCGGAGGTATTCATGCTCACCTTGTCCGCGCCCGCGTTCAAGAGGCTGCGGACATCCTCCACCTGGCGCACGCCGCCGCCCACCGTAAGCGGGATGAACACCTGCGATGCCACGTCCTCGATGATGTGCAGCAAGAGGCCGCGTCCGTCGCTGCTGGCGGTAATATCGAGGAACGTCAGCTCGTCCGCGCCCTGCTCGTCGTAACGGCGGGCGATTTCCACCGGATCTCCGGCATCCCTGAGTTCGACGAAATTCACCCCCTTCACCACGCGCCCGTTGGTGACGTCGAGACAGGGGATAATGCGTTTTGCCAAACCCATTTTCAAACCCCAAGGATGAAGGATGAAGGATGAAGGATGAAAACCTTTGCGACGATTTCCGCCTTCATCCTTCCGCCTTCCGCCTTGCCAACTCGTCGGCCAGTTTCTGCGCTGCGGCAAAATCCAGCGTGCCCTGGTAAATGGCGCGGCCGGTGATGGCGCCCATGATGCCCTCCGGCTCTGCCGCGCACAGGCTGCGGATGTCGTCCAGGTTGGTGATGCCGCCGCTGGCGATGACCGGTATTTCCAGCGCACGCGCCAGGGTCACGGTGGCCTCGATGTTCACGCCGGAGAGCATGCCGTCGCGGCCGATATCGGTGTAGATCACGGCCTCCACGCCATAGTCCTCGAATTTTTTCGCCAGATCCACCACATCGTGGCCGGTCATTTTCGACCACCCGTCCACCGCCACCTTGCCGTCCTTGGCATCCAGCCCGACGATGATGTGGCCGGGGAAAGCGTAGCACGCTTCGTGCAGGAACCCGGGATTCTTTACCGCCGCGGTGCCCAGAATGACGTAGCTGATGCCATTGTCGAGATAGCGCTCGATGGTTTCGAGATCGCGGATGCCGCCGCCGAGCTGCACCGGAATTTCGTCGCCCACCGCCTCGACGATGGCGCGCACCGCGCTCTCGTTGACCGGCTTGCCGGCAAAGGCGCCGTTCAGGTCCACCAGGTGCAGGCGCCGGCAGCCCTGTTCCAGCCAGTGCTTGGCCATCGCCGCCGGCTTTTCGGAAAACACCGTGGCCGAGTCCATCTCGCCCTGTTTCAGGCGCACGCACTGGCCGTCTTTCAGATCAATCGCAGGAATCAATAACATGATAAGTCTAAGCTAGTGACGAAATAAATACAGAATTCGCGGGCATGCACAATGGTTACAGGCAGACCTCCGGCTCCCGGCATCCGCCTCCCGCCGTGCCGTCCCACAGCGCGAAGTTGGCAAGCAGCGCCAGCCCCGCGGCCTGGCTCTTTTCCGGATGGAACTGGACCGCGAAGATGTTGCCTCGTGCCACCGCGCAGGTAAAGGGAAAGGGATAGAGCGCATAGCCGGCGACCAGGCTGGGGTTTCCGGCTTCCACGTAATAACTGTGCACGAAATAAAAACGCGCCCCGGACGCGATGCCGGCCCACAGCGGATGGTCCATCGACTGGTGGACTTCGTTCCAGCCGATATGCGGCACCTTGAGCTTGCGCCCCTGCTCGTCCTTCATGGCATCGGCAGGAAAGCGCCGCACCGTGCCCGGCAAAATCCCCAGGCAGGCGGTATCACCCTCCTCGCTGTGTTCGAACAGCACCTGCAACCCCATGCAGATTCCCAGAAACGGCTTGCTGCAAGCGGCTTGCTCGATGACCTTCTTCAGACCGCGCGCCTGAATCTCGCGCATGCAGTCGCGCGCCGCGCCTTGTCCGGGAAAAACCACCCGGCCGGCGGAAAGAATGGTCTCCGGATCGGAGGTCACCGCCACGCTGGCCGCCGGTGCGACATGCTCCAGCGCCTTGGACACCGATTTCAGATTGCCCATGCCGTAGTCGATGACGGCGATATCCACGGCCATTACAGACTGCCTTTGGTCGAAGGCAGCGCGCCTTCTGCCCGCGGGTCGATCTCCACCGCCATGCGCAGGGCACGGCCAAACGCCTTGAACACGGTTTCGGCCTGATGGTGCGCGTTGCTGCCGCGCAGCCCGTCGATATGCAGCGTCACCAGCGCGTGATTGACGAACCCCTGGAAAAATTCGCGCACCAGATCCGCCTCGAATTCGCCGATCATGGCGCGGCTGAAATCCACTTCGAACACGAGCCCCGGCCGGCCGGAAAGATCCAGCACCACCCGCGACAGCGCCTCGTCCAGCGGCACGTAGGCATGGCCGTAGCGGCGGATGCCCTTCTTGTCGCCGACCGCTTTGGCGAAAGCCTGGCCCAGGGTGATGCCGATGTCTTCGACGGTGTGATGGGCGTCGATGTGCAAATCGCCCTCGGCGGCCACTTCAAGGTCGATCAGACCATGCCGCGCGATCTGGTCGAGCATATGATCGAGGAAAGGCACGCCGGTTCCGAGCAGCGACTTGCCGGCGCCGTCCAGATTGATGGATACGCTCACCTGGGTTTCCAGAGTTTTGCGGCTGACTTGAGAGGTACGCATCGGAGTGATCACTGAAATTCGCTCATTCTAACCCAGCATTGCGAGGGGACAAAGCGAAGCGGGAGCTCAGGCCAGAATTTCCCTCAAGGCCGCAATCAACGCTTCGCACTGGGTATCGGTCCCGACCGTGATGCGCAGGAACGGCGCGATGCGCGGCGGATTGCGGAAATGCCGCACGATGATGCTGCGCGCGCGCAGGCTGGCGGTCAGCTCCGCGCCATCGCGGCCGGGATGGCGGGCAAAGACGAAATTGGCGGCGGAAGGCAGCACCTCGAAGCCGAGCGCTTCCAGCCCTGCCACCAGGCGCGTGCGCGTAGCCACCACCTTACGGCAGGCGTCCTCGAACCAGGCGCGGTCTTCCATCGCGGCGGCAGCCCCGGCGATGGCGAAGCGGTCCAGCGGATAGGAGTTGAAGCTGTCCTTGACGCGGGTCAGCGCCTCGATCAGCTCGGAGTGGCCGACCGCGTAGCCGACGCGCAGGCCGGCCAGCGAGCGGGATTTCGACAGGGTGTGGACGACCAGCAGATTCGGATAACGATCCACCAGCCCCACCGCCGATTCGGCGCCGAAATCGACATAGGCTTCGTCGATCACCACCACCGAATCCCGGTTCGCCTGCAGCAGGCGCTCAATGTCCGAAAGCGGCAGCGCGCAGCCGGTGGGCGCGTTGGGGTTGGGAAAAATGATGCCGCCGTTGGGCTGGAGGTAATCCTCGACGCGGATCGCGAACGCTTCGTTCAGCGGCACCTGCCGGTAGTCGATGCCGTACAGCCCGCAGTACACCGGATAGAAGCTGTAGGTGATGTCGGGGAACAGAACCGGCGCCTCGTGCTTGAGCAGCGCCAGGAAGACGTGCGCCAGCACTTCGTCCGAACCGTTGCCGACGAACACCTGGGCGGGCGCGAGGCCGTGGAACGCCGCGACGGCTTCCTTGAGGCGGTCGCAATTGGGGTCGGGATACAGCCGCAGCGTATCGCCCGCTTCGGCACGCAGCGCCTCGATCACGCGCGGGCTCGGCCCGTAGGGGTTCTCGTTGGTGTTGAGCTTGACGAGGTTGGGCAGCTTGGGCTGCTCGCCCGGCACATAGGGCGTCAGCCCGTGCACCACCTGGCTCCAGTAGCGGCTCATGCTGCGCTCAACCCTTCATTCTGAGTTCGGCAGACCGGGCATGCGCCTGCAAGCCCTCGCCGTAGGCGAGCGTGGCGGCGACCTTGCCGAGCGTGGCGGCGCCTTGGGCGGACACCATGATCAGGCTGCTGCGCTTCTGGAAATCGTACACGCCCAGCGGCGAGGAAAAGCGCGCCGTGCGCGAGGTCGGCAGCACGTGGTTGGGGCCGGCGCAGTAGTCGCCCAGCGACTCGCAGGTCATGCGCCCCATGAAGATCGCGCCGGCGTGGCGGATTTTTGCTGCGAGTGCGACGGGGTCGGCCACCGATAGCTCCAGGTGCTCCGGCGAGATGTAATTGGCGATTTGCGCCGCTTCGCCCAGGTCTTTCACCTGGATCAGCGCGCCGCGGCCTTCCAGCGCCGCCCGGATGATGTCCCGGCGCGGCATCTGCGGCAGCAGTTTGTCGATGCTGGCGGCGACCGCGTCGATAAATGCCGCGTCCGGGCACAGCAGGATGGACTGCGCCAGCTCGTCGTGCTCGGCTTGGGAAAAGAGGTCCATGGCGATCCAGTCGGGATCGGTCTGGCCGTCGCAGATCACCAGGATTTCAGACGGCCCCGCCACCATGTCGATGCCCACCACGCCGAACACGCGGCGCTTGGCGGCGGCCACATAGGCATTGCCGGGGCCGACGATCTTGTCCACCTGCGGCACGGTCTGCGTGCCGTAAGCCAGCGCCCCGACCGCCTGCGCGCCGCCGATGGCAAACACCCGATCCACGCCGCAGACGTGCGCCGCGGCCAGCACCAGTTCGTTCACCACGCCGCCGGGCGTGGGCACCACCATCACCAGCTCGCCCACTCCCGCCACCTTGGCCGGAATCGCGTTCATCAGCACCGAAGAAGGATAGGCCGCCTTGCCGCCCGGCACATACAGACCCACACGGTCGAGCGCCGTCACCTGCTGCCCGAGCAGCGTGCCATCCGGCTCGGTATAGCTCCACGACTGGAGCAACTGTCTCTCGTGATAAGCGCGCACCCGCGCCGCTGCCTGCTCCAGCGCTTGGCGCTCGGCGGCAGGCAGGTTGTCGAAGGCCTGCGCCAGCCGCGCCTTCGGCAGTTCCAGCGCCGCCATCGAAGCCGCCTCCAGCCGGTCGAAGCGACGCGTGTATTCCAGCACCGCCTCATCGCCGCGCGTCTTGACCTCGCGCAGGATCGCCGCGACGGTGGCGTCCACCGACTCGTCCTGCGCGCCCTCGAAGGCAAGCAACGCTTTCAGGCGGATATCAAAATCAGGCTGGGCGGTGGAATAACGTTTGAGGTTCAGCATGGCGAGATTCGCGACGACAATGCGTTGCGTAGATTGAAAACAAAGGCGGAATTATAAACTTTTGCGCAGGCTGCGGTAAGGGCTTTCGGCATTGCAGGCTGGCAGGTTTTGTTTGGTGGGTTACGCGGCAACACCGCTAACCCACCCTACATTACTCAGGCTTCGCCGCCGCCGCGAAAGCATCGAGGATCGGCTGGAGCCGGGCGCGCTTGAGCTTGAGCGCAGCCTGGTTGACGACGAGGCGCGAGCTGATCGGCATGATGTCTTCCACCGCCACCAGATTGTTGGCCTTGAGGGTATTGCCGCTGCTCACCAGGTCGACGATGGCGTCGGCCAGGCCGACCAGCGGGGCGAGCTCCATCGAGCCGTAGAGTTTGATGAGATCGACGTGCACGCCCTTGGCGGCGAAGTGCTCGCGGGCAGTTTTGACGTACTTGGTCGCCACGCGCAGACGCGCGCCCTGGCGTACCGCCTGTTCGTAGTCGAAGCCCTGGCGCACCGCGACCATCATGCGGCAGCGGGCGATCTGCAAATCCAGCGGCTGGTACACCCCCGCCCCGCCATGCTCGTTGAGCACGTCCTTGCCGGCGATGCCGAGGTCGGCGGCGCCGTACTGAACGTAGGTCGGCACGTCGGAGGCGCGCACGATGATGAGGCGCACATCCTCGTGGTTGGTGGGGAGAATCAGCTTGCGCGAGGATTCCGGATTTTCGGCCGGCACGATGCCCGCCGCCGCCAGCAGCGGCGTGGTTTCCTCGAAGATGCGGCCCTTGGAGAGGGCGATGGTGATGCCGGAAAAGGATGAAGGCGGAAGGCGGAAGGATGAATCACCCCCGCCCTTCGCCGCTCCACGTTTTTCGTTTTCCGCCCTCATCCTTCCGCCCTCATCCTTCCGCCTTCCGCCTTCCGCCTTCATCTTAATGCACTCTCTTGATCCTGGCTCCGAGCTGTGAAAGTTTTTCTTCGATACACTCGTAGCCGCGGTCGAGGTGGTAAATCCGCTCCACCGTGGTTTCGCCGTCGGCCATCAGGCCGGCGAGCACGAGCGAGGCCGAGGCGCGCAGATCAGTCGCCATCACGGTGGCGCCGGAGAGGCCCTTCACCCCGCGCACCACGGCGGTATTGCCTTCCACTTCGATGTCGGCACCCAAGCGGCGCAGTTCCTGCACATGCATGAAGCGGTTTTCGAAAATGGTTTCGGTGATGGTGGCCGCACCCTGCGCCACGGCGTTCAGCACCATGAACTGAGCCTGCATGTCGGTGGGAAAAGCCGGATAGGGCGCGGTGCGCACATTGACGGGCGTGACCGGCCCCGCCATTTCCAGGCTGATCCAGTCGTCGCCGCACCCGATCTTCGCCCCCGCCTCGCGCAGTTTGTCCAGCACGGCATCGAGGATGTCCGGGCGGGTGTCTTTCACCTTGATCCGCCCGCCGGTGGCCGCCGCCGCCACCAGGAAGGTGCCGGTTTCGATGCGGTCGGGCATGACGCGGTGGCTTGCCCCGTGCAGCCGCTCCACGCCGTGGACGGTAATGACATCGGTGCCGGCGCCTTCGATCCGCGCACCCATGGCAATCAGGCACTGCGCCAAATCCGCCACCTCCGGCTCGCGCGCGGCGTTTTCCAGGATGGTGGTGCCCTCGGCCAGCGCGGCCGCCATCATCAGGTTTTCGGTGCCGGTGACGGTGACCAGGTCCATGAAGATGCGCGCGCCTTTCAGGCGCTCGGCGCGGGCTTCGATGTAGCCGTGCTCGATGGCGATCTCGGCGCCCATCGCCTCCAGCCCCTTGATGTGCAGGTCCACCGGACGCGAACCGATGGCGCAGCCGCCGGGCAGCGACACCCGCGCCCGCCCGAGCCGGGCGACCAGCGGCCCGAGCACCAGGATCGAGGCGCGCATGGTCTTCACCAGCTCATAGGGCGCGGCCGGATTGTGGATGCTGCGGCCGTCGAGCTCGACGCCCATCTTCTCGTCCACCGACACCCCCACGCCCATCTGCGCCAGCAGTTCGAGCATGGTGGTGATGTCGCGCAGGTGCGGCACATTGCCCACCCGCAACGTCTCGTCCGTCAGCAGGCCGGCGCACAGAATCGGCAGCGCGGCATTCTTCGCCCCGGAAATGCGGACTTCGCCGGAGAGCGGGACGCCGCCCTGGATGACCAGCTTGAACATGAACTCAGGCGGCCTTGCCGAGCGCGTCGGCGACCAGCTTCTGCAGCTCGCCGCTCTGGAACATTTCGCGCATGATGTCGGAGCCGCCGATGAACTCGCCCTTGATGTAAAGCTGCGGGATGGTCGGCCAGTTGGCGTAGTCCTTGATGCCCTGGCGGATCTCCGGATCGCGCAGTACGTCCACCGCGACGAACTTGTCTGCGCCGCACGCCTTGAGAATCTGCACCGCCGCGCCGGAAAAGCCGCACTGCGGGAACTGGGGTGTACCCTTCATGTACAGCACGACGGGGTTTTCGGTGACGGTTTGGCGGATGGTTTCCTGCACGCTCATTTTGTTTCCTTGAAAATCGTTGAATTCGGATTCACCACGAATGACACGAATTAAGCACGAATTGACACGAATAAAAGCAAATGGTTAGTCAAACACCTCGCAGGGACAGCGGGTGCCGGACAACCCCGTGATCATTCGTGAACATTCGTGCAAATTCGTGGTTAAACGCTTTTTAAAGCTTGCCTTACGCCCGGTTCGCCCACTCTTCAGGCGTCAAGGTCTTCATCGACAGCGCGTGGATTTCCTCGCGCATGCGGTCGCCCAGCGCGGCGTACACCAGCTGGTGCTGCTGCACCGTGCGCTTGCCGACAAACGCCGGACTGACGATGATGGCCTGGAAGTGGCGGCCATCGCCCGCGACCTCGATGTGATCGCACTCGAGTCCGCTCTGGATATAGCGTTGGATGTCTTCCGGGGTGACCATTTTCTTCCTGTTCAGTGGCGCAGCTTGTAGCCGCTCTTGAGCAAGGCCAAAGTCGCCAATGATAACGCCAAAAAGCTGGCCGCGACAATCGCTAGGCTCACCCAGGGCGAAATATCCGACATGCCGAAAAACCCGTAGCGGAAGCCGTCGATCATGTAAAAGAACGGGTTGGCGTGCGACAGCCGCTGCCAGAACGGCGGCAGCGAATGGATCGAATAGAACACGCCGGAAAGGAAAGTCAGCGGCATGATGACGAAATTCTGGAACGCCGCCATCTGGTCGAACTTGTCCGCCCAGATGCCCGCGATCACCCCCATCGCGCCGAGGATGGCGCTGCCGAGCAACGCGAATGACAGCACCCAAAGCGGATGCTTCAGCGGCAGATCGATGAACAGCACCGCGATCAGCAACACCCCCGCGCCCACCACCAGCCCGCGCACCACCGAGGCCAGCACATAGGCAAGGAAAAACTCCCGGTGCGACAAGGGCGGCAGCAGCACGAACACGATGTTCCCCGTTACCTTGGACTGGATCAGGCTGGAGGAACTGTTGGCAAAGGCATTCTGCAGCACCGCCATCATCACCAGGCCGGGAATCAAGAAGGCGGTATACGGCACGCCCGGATACACCTGCACATGCTCCGCCAGCACATGCGAGAAGATCAGCAAATACAGCAGCGCCGTCACCAGCGGCGCCAGAATGGTCTGGAACGCCACCTTCCAGAAACGCAGCAGTTCCTTGTAGAAAAGGGTGTAGAAGCCGCGCATGTTCAATGCCTCGCCATGATCTGAACAAATACTTCTTCCAGGTCGGGCTGGAGCAGTTCCATTTCTTCGACGCGCACTCCGCCTTGGCGCAGTTGAGCGAGGACGTTTTCCAGTTCGGCAAAATCGTGCAGCGCCAGGGTATGCCAGCCGTTTTCCTGCGCCAGCCGCCTCGATATCAGCGATTCCGGCAAGACATCGGGGTCGAGCCTGAGCCGCATCTGGCGGCCGGAGTGGGCGGCGAGCAGGTTTTGCGTGGTGTCCAGGGCGACGATCTGTCCCTGCTTGAGCATCGCCACGCGGCTGCACAGGGTTTCGGCTTCTTCCAGGTAGTGGGTGGTGAGAACGATGGTGTGGCCTTGCCGGTTGAGCTGGCCGATGAAGGCCCACAGGGTCTGGCGCAGTTCCACATCCACGCCCGCGGTGGGTTCGTCGAGCACGATCACCGGCGGTTTGTGCACCAGCGCCTGCGCCACCAGCACGCGCCGCTTCATGCCGCCGGAAAGCGCGCGCATGTTGGCGTTGGCCTTGGCGGTGAGGTCGAGGTGGTGGAGGATTTCGTCGATCCAGTCGTCGTTGCGCGAGAGGCCGAAGTAGCCGGACTGGATCACCAGGGTTTCGCGCACAGTGAAGAACGGGTCGAACACCAGCTCCTGCGGCACCACGCCGAGGACGCGGCGCGACTGGCGGTAATCGCCCACCACGTCGTGCCCCATGACCCGAAGCTCTCCGCGGTCGGCGCGCGCGAGGCCGGCGAGGATGTTGATGAGCGTGGATTTGCCCGCGCCGTTGGGGCCAAGCAGGGCGAAAAACTCGCCCTGCCCGATGGTCAGATCGACGCCACGCAGGGCGTGGAGCGCGCCGAAATGCTTGTGCACCTGGCGGATTTCGATGGCCGGAATCATGGGGAGGATGGCCTCTCCGCTGGATAGAGGGGCGGGGATATTACTCGGCCGGAATCAGTTCCAGCACGCCGTACAGCGTGGCCAGGCTCTTGAGGTTGGCGGGCAGCTTGCAAAAGCGGATCTGCCGGTTGCTGCCGCGCGCCTGCCGCATCCACTCCAGCATCAGGCTGACTGCCGACGAATCTACCTCCTCGGCCCCGGAAAAATCCACTACCAACGGCCCGTCGTTCCGGAACAGATTCATGCTTTCATCCAGCAGCGACCTGGCGTTGGCGATGGTGATCGCCCCGCGGATGACGTAGCGTCCGTCCTCTTCTTCGATCATTTCTTCTTCGCCGTCGGGCTTTTCTGGCCGCTTTCCGAGCGGTTCTTGTCGGCCAGGGTCTTGATCAGGCCGTCGATGCCCCGGTCGCGGATCTCCTGGCCGAACGAGCTGCGATAGTTGGTTACCAGGCTGACGTTGTCCACCACCACGTCATACACTTTCCAGCCGCCGGCGGTCTTTTCCAGGGAATAATCGATCGGCACCGGCTGGCCGCCGGGCTGATTCACCACCACCTTGACGACCGCCTCGGTGTCGCCGGGCTGCATTTTCAGCGGCTTGTATTCGATGACCTGATCCTTGTAGGCAGTCAGCGAATTCGAATAGGTTCGCACCAGCAGCGTGCGGAACTCGTTCGTCAGCGCCTGCTGCTGAGCCGGAGTGGCACGCGGCCAGTATTTGCCGACCGCGAGCATGGTCATGCGGTTGAAGTCGAAATGCGGCAGCACCTTGGTTTCGACCAGGTCCAGGATTTTTTTCTGGCTTCCGCTCTGGATTTCCTTGTCCTGGCGGAGAATGGTCAGCACTTCCTCCGAGGTCTTTT
The DNA here is from genome assembly GCA_040752115.1 of Pseudomonadota bacterium. Classification (GTDB taxonomy): domain Bacteria; phylum Pseudomonadota; class Gammaproteobacteria; order Burkholderiales; family Sulfuricellaceae; genus JBFMFB01. The sequence goes on from JBFMFB010000006.1 coordinate 28,177, forward strand.
TCACCAGCACGTCGGGCGGCGTTTCCGCCGCAACCGCGGCGCCGCCGCCCAGCAGAAAAAGCCATGCCAAAAAGTTAACCAACACTCTCTTCATTCGGTTCATCCTTGCTTTTCTTTTTCCGATCCGGGCAAACTCCGCCGCCCCTCCCCTACGGCGACTCTCCGGTCACCTTGGCCATCTGCGTCACCAGGACGTTGTAATCGTTCACGGTGCGCAGGTATTCCGACTGGGTCAGCGCGTAGGTCTTCAGCGCGTCGGCCAGCTTGTCGGCCCGTTCCAGACCCGCATTATAGTCGGCATAGGAAGCCACCATCCAGCGCCGCGCCGCCGCGGCACCCGCAGCGAGGTCGGTCTGGGCGCGATGATAGGCCTGCATCTGGGTATAGGTTTCCGTCACTTCGAACGGCACCCCGGCCAGCGCGAACTGATTCTTGGCGAGCAGCGCCTCCAGTTCGGCCTGCGCCTGCGCCACGCGCGCCGGCACGACATCGAACACCAGATCCCACTTCATCCCGACCACCGGGGTCAGCGCAGCGTGGTTGAACGGGTCGTAAACATAGGGATTGTTCAGCCGGTCGCGCTGCGAAGCGTAGGCAAAGCTGCCGGCGACGCCGGCATAGATGTTCGGATAAGCTTCCGCCTTCTTGGCCGCGACCAGGGCCCGCCGCGCGCGCAGGCCGGCTTCCAGTTGCGCCATTTCCGGACGGTTGGCGAGCGCCCGGCTCTGGTAGTCGGCCAGCGTATAGGCCGGCAGCGGCACCGGCCGGATGGCGCTCTCCGCCACTTCCAGCTTGCCGTCGAGGCCCATTCCCGTCAGCACCTTCAGGCCGTCCAGGCTGATCTTTTCCACTGCCTGCGCCTGCGCCAGGTACTTGTTCAGCAGGCCGCGCCCCGCCTGCAGCGCGTACAGGTCGGAATTCTTGACCATGCCGTTGTCCTCGCTCAGCCATTTCTCGGCCCGTTCGATGGCGCTTTCAACCCTCTTCTGCACGTCCTCCAGCAGCCAGCGCGTGTCGCGCGCCGCCAGGTAGCCGTAGTAGGCGCGGGCCACGTCCACCGCCGTGCTGCTGCGCTGCGCGCGCACGTCGCCGCGCTTCACGTCGATGTTGCCCTGCGCCGCTTCGCTGTAGCGCTCGATCTTGCCGAAGGTGTAGAGCGGCTTGATGATGGAGAGCTGCAGCATGGACCAGTCCGATAGCCCGTGCAGCCTGTTGCCGTCGCCGCGGGGGGTGGTGCCGGAAGTCGCGCCGCCCTGATAGAAACCGCCTTCCACTCGGGGCGCCAAGCCGATGAACGCATTGGCTTCGAGACGCGCACCGGCGTTGGCCTGGGCCTCCTCCAGCAGGCCGCGCGCCTGCTCCACCAGATGCTCCCGCTCCTTGATGCGCGGATCGGCCGTCAGGCTCATATCTATCGCCTGCCTGAGGGTCACGGTCTCGGCATGGACGGCCATGCCGGGCGCCGCCATCAGCAAGCTCAGCGCGAAAAACCATTTCTTATTCATTTTTACCCCCTTCCGCCGCTTTCCCATACAGAAATTGACCGATCAGGTTTTCCAGCACCACCGCCGACTGGGTTTTCTGGACTTTATCGCCATCCTTCAGCCGCGCGCTGTCGCCGCCGGCATCGAGCGCGATGTACTGCTCGCCCAGCAAACCGGAAGTCATGATGCTGGCAAAGGTATCTCGGGGAAACTGGTAGCGCCTATCTACGCGGAGCATGACGACCGCTTCGTAGTTCTGGCTGTCGAACTTGATCTCGGCCACGCGGCCCACCACCACACCGGCGCTCTTCACCGGCGCGCGCACCTTGAGTCCACCGATGTTGTTGAAATGCGCCTCCAGCAGGTAGCTGTCGGACATATTGGCACTGCCCAGGTTTCCCACCTTCAGCGCCAGGATCAGCAAGGCGCCGAGCCCTGCCGCCACGAAAACTCCCACCCACAAATCCAGCGTGGTCCGCTCCATCAGTTCCCCCGTAACATCAATGCGGTCAAAACAAAATCCAGCGCCAGCACGGCCAGCGACGAAGTCACCACGGTGCGGGTGGTGGCTCCGGATACGCCCTCCGCCGTCGGCGGCGCATCGTAACCCTCGAACAGGGCGATCGCGGTGACCGCGACGCCAAATACGAAACTCTTGATCACGCCGTTCAGCACGTCATGCCTGAAATCCACCGCGGCCTGCATCTGCGACCAGAACGAGCCCTCGTCCACGCCGATCAGCACCACCCCCACCAGATAGCCGCCGAACACCCCCACCGCGCTGAACATGGCGGCGAGAAGCGGCATGGAAATCACGCCGGCCCAGAAGCGCGGCGCCACCACGCGGGCGATGGGATTGACCGCCATCATCTCCATCGCGGACAGTTGTTCGGTCGCCTTCATCAGGCCGATTTCCGCGGTGATGGCCGAACCGGCGCGGCTGGCAAACAGCAGGGCGGCGACCACCGGCCCCAGTTCGCGCACCAGCGACAACGCCACCAGGATGCCCAGCGCCTCCTCGGAACCGTATTTTTGCAGGGTTTCGTAGCCCTGCATCCCGAGCACCATGCCGACGAACAGGCCCGACACCAGGATGATGATCAGCGACAGCACCCCGCTGAAATAGATTTCCCGGATGGTCAGGCCGAAGCGGCGGATGCTGGTGCCGGAATAGAGCAGGGTGAGGGCGAAGAAGCGGCTGGCATAGCCCAGGCGCCAGATGCCGTTGATCACGCGCCGCCCGATCCCTCTCAATGTCTTTGCAGGCCGGTCGAACATTATTGCGGTTCCAATGCCAGATCCTGACGGTAGGCGGCGGCGGGATAATGGAAAGGCACCGGCCCGTCCATTTCGCCATAGACGAACTGATGCACGAAAGGTTTTTCCGAGGCCCGCATCTCTGCCGGCGTGCCGTGCGCCACAATCGCTCCTTCCGATACAAAGTAAACGTAATCCACGATCGCCAGGGATTCATGGACATCGTGGGTCACCACGATCGACGTGGCGCCCAGAGCATCGTTCAGGCGGCGGATCAGGTTGCCGATGACGCCGAGCGAAATGGGATCCAGCCCGGCGAACGGCTCGTCGTACATGATCAGCATCGGATCCAGCGCCACCGCCCGCGCCAGCGCCACCCGCCGGGCCATGCCCCCGGACAGCTCGGAAGGCATGAGATTGCATGCGCCGCGCAGCCCCACGGCATGCAGCTTCATCAGCACCAGATCGCGGATCAGATTTTCCGGCAGATCGGTGTGTTCGCGCATCTGGAACGCCACATTATCGTAGACCGACATGTCGGTAAACAGCGCCCCGAACTGGAACAGCATTCCCATGCGGCGGCGCAGATGGTACAAGCCTTCCCGATCCAGCTCGTGCACCGCCTGCCCCGCCACCCGGACGGTGCCGTGCGTGGGCTTCAACTGCCCCCCGATCAGGCGCAGCGTCGTCGTCTTGCCGCAGCCGCTGCCGCCCATGATGGCCACCACCTTGCCGCGGGGGATGGACAGATTGATTCCTGACAGAACAGGCCGCTTTTCGTAGGCGAAGTTGACATCGACAAGCTCGACCAGGTTCTCGGAAGACATCAGTGACCCGCAATATATCAGGAAAGGCGGATTTTAAACCACGCCGCCGCGTTCAGCCAAATCCGGCGCCGCAAGGCTTTCGCGAGCGGCCGCGGCAACGAAAGCTCCCGGAACTTCCTCCGCGTGCTAGAATCCCACGCTTTCTTCAGAACTTGCAGCCAAGAAAACCGTCATGATTCACCTCACCGTCAACGGCGCGCCTCATGCCTTCGAGCAGCCCCTTGACCTCGCCCACCTGCTGGAACACCTGGAACTTGCCGGCAAACGCCTCGCCGTGGAGCGCAACGGCGAAATCGTGCCGCGCAGCCGTTTTCAGGAAACGCCGCTGGCGGACGGCGACCGGCTGGAGATCGTAGTGGCCGTCGGCGGCGGCTGATATTTAGTGAGGGGTGAGGAGTGAGGCAAAAAACCCCCACTCCTCACTCCTCACCCCTCACCCCTCACTGACTTAAAGACATGGACAAACTCATCATCGCAGGCAAAGCCTACTCTTCACGCCTCCTGGTCGGCACCGGGAAATACAAGGATTTCGATGAAACCCGCGCGGCTGTCGAAGCCAGCGGCGCGGAGATCGTCACCGTCGCCATCCGCCGCACCAACATCGGACAGAATGCCGGCGAGCCGAACCTGCTGGATTCTCTCTCGCCGGACAAATACACCCTGCTGCCCAACACCGCCGGCTGCTACAGCGCCGAGGACGCCATCCGCACACTGCGCCTGGCGCGCGAACTGCTGGACGGCCACGATCTGGTAAAACTGGAAGTGCTGGGCGACCCCGACACCCTCTACCCGAACATGGTGGAAACCATCAGGGCCGCGGAAATCCTGGTGAAGGAAGGCTTCAAGGTCATGGTCTACACCTCCGACGACCCGATCATCGCCAAGCAACTGGAAGAGATCGGCTGCGTGGCGGTAATGCCGCTGGCCAGCCTGATTGGCTCCGGCATGGGCATCCTCAACCCGTGGAATCTGCAGATCATCATCGCAAACGCCAAGGTGCCGGTGCTGGTCGATGCCGGCGTGGGCACCGCCTCGGACGCCGCCATTGCCATGGAGCTGGGCTGCGACGGCGTGCTCATGAACACCGCCATCGCCGCGGCGAAAAATCCGGCGCTGATGGCCTCGGCCATGAAAAAGGCCGTCGAGGCCGGCCGCGAAGCCTTCCTTGCCGGGCGGATGCCGAAGAAGCTTTACTCCGCCAGCCCCAGCTCGCCAACCACCGGATTGATTTCCTAAAAACTTGAACCGCGAATGAACTCGAATTTTCACGAATGTAAAAACGCCGGCAACCATCCATTCGTGGCAATTCGTGGCCATTCGTGGCCATTCGTGGCTAACCGCATTTATCAATGACCCATCGTCCCATTCGCAGCTTCGTCCTGCGCCAGGGCCGCATGTCCGCGGCGCAGGAGCGCGCGGTCGAAACGCTCATGCCGCGCTATGGCATTCCCTACACGGAAAGCACGCTCGACCTCGACCGGGCATTCGGGCGCAGTGCGCCGAAAATTCTCGAAATCGGCTTCGGCATGGGGGAAACCACTGCCCAGATCGCCCTGGCCCATCCGGAAAGCGACTTTCTCGGCATCGAAGTCCACGCGCCCGGCGTGGGCAGCCTGCTCAAGCTTGCGGATGAGCTTGGCCTCACCAACCTGCGCGTCATCCGGCACGATGCGGTAGAAGTGCTGCGCCATATGATCGCCCCGGAAACGCTTGACGGCGTGCATGTCTTCTTTCCCGATCCCTGGCCGAAGAAGCGCCACCACAAGCGCCGCCTGATCCAGCCGGATTTCGTCGCGCTGCTGTGCGACAAACTCAAGCCGGGCGGCTACCTCCACGCCGCCACCGACTGGCAGGAATACGCCGAGCACATTCTGGCCGTGCTCAGCGCCGAGCCGCGCCTTGCCAACACCTCCGAAAACTACGCCCCCCGCCCCGCATACCGCCCCCTGACCAAATTCGAGCAGCGCGGCCTGAAGCTGGGACACGGAGTGTGGGACATCGTTTTCCGCAGGCGTTAACCCCAATTGGACGCAGATAAAATCCGATTACCGCTGATGATTCGGTTCGTTGAAGAGATGCTCCCTTCGCCCATAGGGTAAGAGCAGTTGCGCCAGCAATTTCCTGCCCTATCTGCGCTTATCTGCGTTCCTCTGCGTCCAACTGCTTTTTCTAGGGTTATACTTCGGCGATGCTTCGCCCGGCCTTCACCATCGCCCGCTACACCTGCCTGGAAGCAGCGCACGCGCGCCTGCCGCGGCTGGTGCTGCTGATCCTGCTGGCAGCCTTCGCCGGAAGTCTTTTCCTGGGCGAAGTAGCGATCACCGAAAACGCGCGCATCCGCACCGCTTTTCTCGCCGCCGCACTGCGGCCGGCCGGTGTGTTCGTCCTGAGCCTGTTCGTCATCGCCAGTCTGGTCAGGGAATTCAACGAAAAAGGACAGGAACTGGTCCTGTCGCTGGATCTGCCGCGCGCAAGCTATGTCCTGGGCAAGCTCGCGGGTTTCGCCGCCATTGCGGTGCCGCTGGCTGTCGCGCTGTGCCTGCCGCTGGCGGCGCTCGCGCCGGTGGAACAGGTTGCGCTATGGGGCGCCTCGCTGCTGTGCGAGCTGTGGATCATGGCGGCCTTGAGCCTGTTTTGCGTGCTCGCGTTTAACCAGATCATGCCCGCCGCCGGCTTCGCGGCAGCCTTCTACCTGCTGGCACGTTCCATCGCCGCAATCCGGCTGATCGGCCGCTCTGAAACCATGAACGCCGACAGCCCGGTGCAACAGTTTGCGGTGAATACCGTCGACGCCATCGCCGCGTTGCTGCCGCAACTGGACAGCTTCACCCAGACCGCCTGGCTGGTCGACGACAGCGGCACCTGGCAGCAGCTCCTGCCGATCGCGGCCCAGACTTTCATTTTCATGGGCCTGCTGGCTTCAGGCGCATTGTTCGACTTGTACCGGAGAAACCTGTAGCGACGATGCGCGCCCGCCCCCTCCACACCGTCCCTATGGGCGTGAAGGCGCTGCTGGCACTCAGCCTGTGCCTGCAGCTCGCCTGGCACATCGGCCTCCCTCCGCCGCGGGCAGACGCGCACGCGCTGGCGCCCCCGCCCCGGAAAAACATGCTTGCCGCCGCGGCTTTCGGCGAACCCATCGCGGCTTCGCAGCTACTGGCGCTGTATCTACAAGCGTTCGACAACCCGCCCGGCATCCGCATCCCGTTTCGCGATCTCGATTACGATGTCGTCATGGACTGGCTGACGCGCATGATCGAACTCGACCCGCGCGGGCAGTATCCGCTGCTGCTGGCCACCCGGCTCTACGCGCAGGTGCCCGACGAAGCCAGGCAGCGACAAATGCTGGAATTCGTCTACCGCGAATTCTTCGCTGACCCCGACCGGCGCTGGCCATGGCTCGCGCATGCCGCAGTGACGGCGAAGCACCGCCTGCGCGATCTGCCCCTGGCGCTGAAATACGCCCAGGCCATCGCGAAACATGCCACCGGCCCGGCCGTGCCGCACTGGGCGCAGCAAATGCCGATCTTCATCCTGGAAGAAATGGGCGAAACCGAAAGCGCCAGGATTCTGCTCGGCGCCCTGCTCGCCAACGGCACCGTGACCGACCCCGGCGAAATCCGCTTCCTCACCGGCCGGCTGCACGACCTGGAACAGAAAGCCGTTGAAAAATCGCCGCTTCCGGTGAAATAATGACGGCGGTTTGCTCGGGAGGGAGAGGTGGAATGAAGAATAAATCGAACGGTTTCACCCTGATCGAAATCGCCATCGTGCTGGTCATCATCGGCCTGCTGCTGGGCGGGGTGCTAAAGGGGCAGGAGCTGATCACCGGCGCCCGCGTCAGAAACCTGATTTCGCAGCAGGACGGGATCAAGGCGGCCTATTTCGGTTTCCAGGACCGCTACCGCGCCTTGCCGGGAGATTATGCGCAGGCGACCGTCAACATCAACGGCGCGACCCGGAACGGCAACGGCAACGGCCAGATCGAACCGGCTGCAGCGCCGGTAAACGGCAGCGCCCCGGAAGAGCACATCCTCGCCTGGGAACACCTGAGCCGCGCCGGCTTCATCAACGGCAGCTACACCTTCGCCGCCGCGGCAACCGACACCACCACCCCCAAGAACCCCTACAGCACCTATCTGCAACTGATCTACGACAACAACTACGGAACGGGCGCCGCGTCTGCGCGGCACAACCTCAAGACCGGCAACCAGATCCCGGTGAACATCCTGGCCGAAATAGACCTCAAGATCGACGACGGCAACCCCTCCGGCGGCGCCTTCCAGTTTTCCGCCTTCGGCGGCCCCACCGCCGCAACCTGCGTCGACGCGACCACCAACCCCGTGAGCTGGAACATCAGGGGCGACCAGAACAATTGCGGCGGGACGAGCATTTTCTGATCTGCATGCAATAAACCTAAAAACGGCATTTGGCCACGAATGACACGAATAAACACGAATAAGAACAACGAAGTGCGGCCGATTTGCAGCATACCATCCAGGCGAGCACGGCCCCATGAGTAACGTCATGATTATTCGTGAACATTCGTGGCCAAACCGCTTTTTCTAGGATAAATCGGGCAGGAAGCGGGGCAGCCCCGCGGGGTGACGTTCTACGATGAAACCCGGCGGAAAGCTATCCCTGCAACAACCTGATCTCCGCTGCTGCCAGTTCTTCCGGGGTGCCCAACAACACCACCACATCACCCGCCGCCAGGCGGATTTCGGGGGAGGGCTCGAGGCCGCGGATGTTGCGCCGCCGCACGGCCGTGACCTGCACATGGACGCTTTCCAGATCGAGATCGGCCAGCGTCTTGCCCACTGCGGTGGCGCCTTCGTTCAACGGGATCGAATGCAGCCGCGGCTGGCATTTGTCGCTGCTGTCCAGATCCACATCGGTGGCGCCGTGGAAAAATCCGCGCAAGAGGCTGTAGCGCCGTTCCCGCACTTCGCGAATACGCCTTACCACATGGGCGAGAGGGACGCCGAGCAGCATCAGCGCGTGAGAAGCCAGCATCAGGCTGCCCTCCAGCACTTCCGGCACCACCTCGGCTGCGCCGGCCTGCTGCAGCCGCTCCAGGTCGGTGTCATCCATGGTGCGCACGATCACCGGCAGTTCCGGCCGCAATTCCTGGACATGGTGCAGCACCTTGAGGGCCGAGGGGACGTCGGCGTAAGTCACCACCACCGCGCAGGCTCGGTGCAGCCCTGCGGCGATCAGCACCTCGCGCCTGCCGGCATCGCCGTACACCACGCTTTCGCCTGCCGATGCCGCTTCGCGTACGCGGTGCGGATCGAGATCGAGCGCAACGAAGGAGAAGCCCTCCTGTTCCAGGAAGCGCGCCAGATTCTGCCCGCTACGGCCGTAGCCGCAAACGATCACATGCCCTTCAGCCGATGCGCTCTGCACGGCGATCTCGTGCAGCTCCCGGGCGCGGTGATACCACTCGTTGCTGTAGACGTAGCGCACCAGCTTTTCGCTGTGCTGGATGATGAACGGCGCGGCAAGCATGGAAAGCAGCATCGCCGCCAGCACGACCTGCATGGTCTGGGGGTCGAGCAGATTGGCCCCGCCCGCGTGCGACAGCAGGACGAAGCCGAACTCGCCGGCTTGCGCCAGCGACAGGCCGGTGCGCATGGCCGCGCTGAGATCCTCGCCGAACAGCCGCCCCAGCAACGCCACCAGCAGCGTCTTGAGCACGACGATGGCCGCCAGCACCGCCATCACCCAGGGGAAGCTGTTCGCGATCACGGAAAAATCGAGCAGCATGCCGATGGTGACGAAAAACAGCCCGAGCAGGACGTCGCGGAAAGGCTTGATGTCGCCTTCCACCTGGTAGCGATATTCGGTTTCGGAAATCAGCATCCCTGCCAGGAAAGCGCCCAGGGCCAGAGAGAGGCCGGCCAGCTCGGTCAGGTAGGCGAGCCCGAGCGTGATCAGCAGCACGTTGAGCATGAACAGCTCGGAAGACTTGCGCCGCGCCACCAGATGGAACCACGGCCGCATCAGGCGCTGGCCGAAATAAAGCAGCACCGCCAGCAACACCGCCGCCTTGGCAAACGCCATGCCCAAAGCGCCGGCGAGATCGCCGCCGCCCATGCCCAGGGCCGGAATCAGCACCAGCAACGGCACCACTGCCAGATCCTGGAACAGCAGCACGCCAATGATCATGCGCCCATGGCGGGAGTGCAGCTCCGCCCGTTCCGCCACCAGCTTGCTGACGATGGCGGTGGACGACATCGCCAGCGCGCCGCCCAGCGCCACGCCCGCCTGCCAGCCCAGGCCGATGCTGAGGCAAACGATCAGAACCAGCGCCAGCGTCAGCAATACCTGCGCCCCGCCCAGCCCGAACACGATGCTGCGCATCGCCTTGAGCTGCGGCAGGCTGAATTCCAGGCCGATGCTGAACATCAGGAACACCACCCCGAATTCGGCCAGATGGCGGGTTTCTCCGCTTTCGGGAATCCAGCCCAGCGCATGGGGGCCGACCGCCAAGCCCACCAGCAGATAGGCCAGCATCGCGGGCAGGCGCAGGCTGCGGAACAGCGCGACCACGATGACCGTGGCCGCGAGCAGGATCAGAACGAGTTGTAAGGTGACGTGCATGCGGTATCGGTTGCCGTAGCGCCGGCTCCGCTCTGGGCCGGCGACTGATGATATACTTGCTACCCATGAATTCTTCGGGACAGACAGCGAAAATGCCGGCGCCGCAATCCGCGGCGCTCGAACTGGCGCGGCAGGTGCTGCAGATCGAAGCGGACGCCGTTCTGGCCTTGCGCGACAGGCTGGATCACGGCTTCTTGCAGGCGCTCCAGCTCATTCTACACTGCCAGGGCCGGATTGTGGTCAGCGGCATGGGCAAATCCGGCCACGTCGCGCGCAAAATCGCCTCCACCCTGGCCAGCACCGGCACCCCGGCATTCTTCGTCCACCCCGGCGAGGCGAGCCATGGCGATCTCGGCATGATCACCCGCAACGACGTCGTGATCGCCCTTTCCAACTCGGGGGAAAGCCCGGAACTGCTGACCATCGTGCCGCTGGTGAAGCGCATCGGCGCCAAGCTCATCGCCCTCACCGGCAACGCAAAATCTACCCTGGCGCACGAGGCCGACGTGCATCTCGACGCCTCGGTCGCCCAGGAAGCGTGCCCGCTCGGGCTGGCTCCCACCGCCAGCACCACGGCGGCGCTGGCCCTGGGCGACGCGCTGGCGGTCGCGCTTCTCGACGCCCGCGGCTTCGGCAAGGAAGATTTCGCCCGCTCCCACCCCGGCGGCGCGCTCGGCCGGCGGCTGCTGGTGCATGTCGCGGACGTGATGCACCGGGAGGAAAAGCTGCCCAAGGTTTCCGCCGGCGCCACGGTGAGCGAAGCGCTGCTGGAGATGACGCGCACGGGACTGGGGATGACAGCGATCGTGGATGAGGAGGATCGGGTGCTTGGCCTCTTTACCGACGGCGACCTGCGGCGCGCGCTGGACAAAAACATCGACGTGCATGCGACGCTGGTGGCCGAGGTGATGACCCGCAACCCGCGCACCATCACGGCGGACAGGCTAGCCGCAGAGGCGGTGCAGATCATGGACCAGCACAAGATCAACGGGCTTTTGGTGGTGGATGCCGAACGGCAACTTGTCGGCGCCTTCAACATGCACGATCTGCTGCGGGCCGGGGTGGTGTGAGCGGAAGCGAGAGCGATGCACGACTTCATTGACCGCGCCCGACGCATCAAGCTGGCCATCTTCGACGTGGACGGGGTGCTGACCGACGGCAGGCTGTTCCTCGCCGACGACGGCCAGGAATACAAGGCATTCCATTCCCTGGACGGGCATGGCATGAAAATGCTCAAGGCGACCGGGGTGGAACTCGCCATCATCACCGGCCGAACTTCCAAGGTGGTGCTGCACCGCGCCCAGAACCTCGGTATCACCCATTTATACCAGGGCGTGCATGACAAGCTGGAGGCGTTCCGGCAGCTGCTCGCCACGCTCGGGCTCGAACCGCCGGCATGCGCCTTCATGGGCGACGATGTAGTGGACCTGCCGGTGATGCGCCGCTGCGGCCTGGCGCTGACCGTGCCGGAAGCGCCCCTCCTCGTCAAGCAGCACGCAGATTTCGTCACCAAGCTCGCGGGCGGACGCGGGGCGGTGCGCGAAATCTGCGAGCTGATCATGCAAGCGCAGGGAACCTTCGAAGAGCAGATGGCTCCCTATCTGCGATGAAGGATCGCTTCGCCGCCGGGTTTCCCCTTGCCCTGCTGTTTCTGCTCGCCGCGCTTACTTTCTGGCTGGACCGCGCGGTCCAAGCCCCCCAGGCCAAGCGGGACGGCAGCGGCAGGCATGACATGGATTACAGTGTGGAAAATTTCACAATGACCCGCATGGGAAAAGACGGCGCGCCGCAGCACACGCTGGCCGCCGCCAAGATGGTGCATTACCCTGACGACGATAGCACGCACCTGACCAACCCCCATTACACGCGCCTCGACAAGGAAAAACCGCCGCTGCACATCCGGGCGCAGCGCGGCCTGGTTTCGAGCAACGGCGAGCACGTCTATTTCACCGGCGGCGTACAGGTTGTCCGCGAAGCGGGCAGGGGCAAGGATCAGGTTACGGCCGCCACCGAGTTCCTGCATGTCATCCCGGACAAGGATCTCGCGCTCACCGACAAGGCCGTCACCATCCGCACCCCGACCGTCGTCATGACCGCGGTTGGCCTGGAATTGAACAACAAAACCCACACCATGAAGCTGCTCTCGCGCGTCAAAGGACATTATGAAAAGACCGCCCGTTAGCCTTGCGCTGCCCCTGATCGCCATGTCGCTGCTTGGACTGCTGCTCCCGGCCGCGGCCCGGGCGGAAAAGGCCGATCGCGACAAACCCGTCAACCTCGAGGCGGATACCGTTTTCCTGGACGACGCCAGGCAGATCAGCACCTACCAGGGCAATGTCCGGCTGACGCAGGGCACGCTCCTGATCCGCGCCGACAAGCTGGTCGTGACCGAGGATGCCGGCGGCTTCCAGCATGGCACCGCTTACGGCAACCCGGCCAGCTTCCGGCAAAAGCGCGAAGGGCTGGAAGAGTACATCGAAGGCTACGCGCAGCGCATCGAATACGATGCCAGGACGGACAAGGTGCAGCTTTTCACCCAGGCGCACATGAAGCGCAACCGGGACGAGGTGCGCGGCAACTACATCTCCTACGACGGCAAGACCGAATTCTTCCAGGCAATCGGCGCAGCCAAGGAAGCGCCCGCTGCAGGCCGGGTGCGGGCCGTCATTCAGCCCAAACCCAAGGCCGGCACGGCTGCGCCCGCACCTTCACCGGTGCCGCTCAAACCTGCCGAGAGCATTTCCCGGCCACCCGGGCAATGACTCTGAAAGCCGCATTTCAGCCACAGATCTACACGGATGTTCACAGATAAACAATGACTTATTGCAGGCAAGCGGGCGGCGCGAGATACGAGTCGTACAACATCACCAGGAAATCCGTGCCTTATCCGTGTTCATCTGCGGCCAATAAAGGTTTTTAGGATGGCTTCGACAGACAACATGAGCAAACTCGACGTACAAAGCCTGAAAAAACGCTACAAGTCCCGCCTGGTGGTCAAGGACGTGTCCCTCCAGGTGGAAAGCGGCGAAGTCGTCGGCCTGCTGGGGCCGAACGGCGCAGGCAAGACGACCAGCTTCTACATGATGGTGGGGCTGGTGCCGCTGGACGACGGCAGCATCCGGCTGGACGGCCAGGACCTTTCCCGCATGCCCATCCACCGCCGCGCCCGGCTGGGCCTGAGCTACCTGCCGCAGGAAGCCTCCATTTTCCGCAAGCTGACCGTGGCCGAAAACATTCGCGCGATCCTCGAATTGCAGCCGCTTTCGCCCCCCCAGATCGAACAGCGCCTGAGCGAGCTGCTGGAGGAACTGCACATCGCCCATCTGCGCAACAACCCGGCATTGAGCCTGTCCGGCGGAGAGCGGCGGCGGGTCGAAATCGCCCGCGCGCTCGCCACCCAGCCTCGCTTCATCCTTCTGGACGAGCCGTTCGCCGGGGTCGATCCGATCGCGGTGCTGGACATCCAGAAAATCATCCGCTTTCTGACCGACCGCAATATCGGCGTGCTCATCACCGACCACAACGTGCGCGAAACCCTGGGCATCTGCGACCGCGCCTACATCATCAACGAAGGCTCGGTGCTGGCTAGCGGCAAACCGGACGAAATCGTTTATAATGAAAGCGTAAGAAAAGTCTATCTGGGCGAACACTTCCGGTTGTAATGACTCATCAGTTGCAGGTTTCGGGTTCCAGGTCCACCATTCGAAACAAGCGCGTCGACTCGAAACCCGAACCTTAGAAAATGAAGCACACCCTCCAACTCAAGCTCTCGCAGCACCTGGCTCTGACCCCGCAGCTGCAGCAATCCATCCGCCTGCTCCAGCTGTCCACGCTGGAGCTCAATCAGGAGCTCGAGCACTTCATCGAGGCCAACCCCCTGCTGGAACGGGTGGAGCCGGGAACGGAAGCAGCGATTCCTGCCGGCGAGGATACCTTCGATGCGCCCCAAACCGGGAATGAGCCCGAAGCGGCCGAAGCGGAAAGCGAGCCGGACATCGGGCCGGCGCCGGAAGATTTCATGGAAAGCCGCTGGGATGAGGAATCGGCGCCCTACGCCGCGCGCGACGGCGACGACGAGCCCGAATATCCGCAGGTTGCCGCGGAAACCCCCACCCTGCGCGAGCACCTCAACTGGCAGCTCAACCTGACCCAGCTTTCCCCGCGCGACAAGACCATCGTCTCGATCCTGATCGATGCCTTGAACGAGGACGGCTATCTGACCCAGAGCCTGGACGAAATCGCAGCCATGCTGCCGCCCGAGCTGGAAATCGACCCGGTGGAACTGCACGCATCATTGAACCACCTGCAGAATCTCGACCCGCCTGGCATCGGGGCGCGCACGCTGGGAGAATGTTTGGCGCTGCAACTGGAGGCCATGCCCGCCGACACGCCCGGCCGCGACCTGGCCCTGTCCATCGCCAGGCAGCATCTGGAGGCCCTTGGCGCACGCGACTACAACAAGCTGAAAAAATTGCTGCATTGCAACGACGAGGCCCTGCGCGGCGCGCAAAACCTGATCGTTCACCTCAACCCGAGGCCGGGCGCGGATTTCACCCCCCCCGACACGCGCTATGTCGTGCCCGACGTCATTGTCCGGAAGATCAAGGGAGCGTGGACCGTCAATCTCAACCACGAAGCCATGCCGCGGCTGCGCATCAACCGCATCTACGCCGACATCCTGCAGCGCCACCGCGACAGCACCGGTCATCACCTGGCGAGCCAGTTGCAGGAGGCGAGATGGCTGATCAAGAACGTGCAGCAGCGCTTCGACACCATCCTGCGCGTGTCCCAGGCCATCGTGGAACGCCAGCGGCACTTCCTCGAACACGGTGAGGTCGCCATGCGCCCCCTGGTCTTGCGCGAAATCGCCGAGGCCGTGGATCTGCACGAATCCACCGTGTCCCGCGTCACCACCCAGAAATACATGCTGACGCCGCGCGGCATCTTTGAGCTGAAATATTTCTTCGGCAGCCACGTGGCCACGGAAACCGGCGGCGCCTGCTCGGCAACCGCCATCCGCGCGCTGATCAAGCAACTGGTGGCGGCAGAAGACTCCAAGAAACCTTTGAGCGACACCCAGCTCACGGAGATCCTGGCGCAGCAGGGCATCATCGTCGCCCGCCGCACTGTCGCAAAATACCGCGAGTCCTTGCAGATTCCCGCGGTCAACCTTCGCAAGTCCCTCTAACCCAAGGAGCAATATCATGAATCTGACGCTAACCGGCCACCATCTCGAAATCACCCCCGCCATCCGGGATTACGTTACCAGCAAGGTAGGCAAGATTTCACGTCATTTCGACCATGTAATCGACGTCAACGTGATCCTGTCGGTGGAAAAGCTCAAGCAGAAGGCCGAGGCCAACATTCATGTCCGCGGCAAGGACATTTTCGCCCAGACCGACGATGCCGACATGTACGCCGCCATCGATCTGCTGATCGACAAACTGGACCGCCAGATCATCAAGCACAAGGAAAAGAACGGCGATATCCACCATCCCGGCGGCGCGCTGAAACACCAGGCATCAGCCGGGGAAGAATAAGCAGGGCCCCGGCGCAACGCCTTCATGGAGCTGATCGCAAAAATTCTGCCGGCGGGCAACGTGCTCGCCGATCTCGATGCCGGCAGCAAAAAGGAAGCTTTCGAGAAAATCGGGCGGCTGTTCGAGGATGGCCAGCATATCGCTGCCGCCAAGGTGACGGACAGCCTGCTGGCTCGCGAAAAGCTCGGCTCGACCGGCCTTGGGCACGGGGTTGCAATTCCTCACGGGCGGCTGAAGGCGCTGCGCGAGGCGGTCGCCGCATTCGTCAGGCTGAAGAACCCCATCCCCTTCGAAGCGCCGGACGGCAAGCATGTGTCCCTGCTGTTCATCCTGCTGGTGCCGGAGCGCGCCACCGACCTGCACTTGCAGATACTCGGCGAACTGGCGCAGATGTTCAGCGACAGGCAATTGCGCGAGCGGCTGCTCGCCTGCACGGATAGCGCCGAATTGCACCGGCTGTTGATCGAATGGAGTCCTCATGCCCCAAATCAGCGTCCAGCAACTCTTTGACGAAAAACGCGAGAAGCTCGGCCTGGCGTGGGTCGGGGGAAAGAAGGGGGGAAGCCGGCAGCTCACCAGCGACACGGTGCAAAAACCTACCCTGGCGCTGATCGGCCACCTCAACTTCGTCCACCCCAACCGGGTGCAGGTGCTGGGCTGCGCAGAAATGGACTACCTGCGCAGCCTTTCCCCCGAGATGCTGGCACAGTCCATCGCCAACCTCTTTTCCACCGAACTCGCGGCGATCATCGTCTCCAACAACGAGGGAGTGCCGGCGGTATTGCTGGAAGCTGCCGAGCAGACCCAGACCCCGCTGTTCACCTCGCCCCAGCCCAGTCCCTATCTGATGAACGTGCTGAACCACTACCTGACCCAGGTATTGGCCGAATCCACGTCGCTCCACGGCGTATTCATGGAAGTGCAGGGAATGGGGGTGCTGATCACCGGCGACAGTGCGGTCGGAAAAAGCGAGCTGGCGCTGGAGCTCATCACCCGCGGCCATCGCCTGATTGCCGACGACATCGTGGATTTCTATCTGGTTGCCCCGGAAACCCTGGAAGGACGCTGCCCGCCGCTGCTGCAGGATTTCATTGAAGTACGCGGCCTGGGCATCCTGAACATCCGCGCCCTGTTCGGCGAAACTGCGGTCAAGCTGAAAAAGAACCTCAAGCTCATCGTGCACCTGGAAAAACCCAGCGCCGAGACCCTCCAGCAGGATCGGCTGCAGATGCACGCCTGCACCCAGAGCATCCTCGACATGCCGATTCCCAAGGTGCGCATCCCGGTCGCCGCCGGGCGCAACCTCGCGGTGCTGGTGGAAGTTGCGGTGCGCAATCACATCCTGCAGTTGCGGGGCATCAACAGCACCCTGCAGTTCATCGAGCGGCACGACAAAATGCTGGCGGAAGGAAAGATCCAGGACGAATGAGCGGCCCGATGCAACTCATCCTCATCAGCGGCCTGTCCGGTTCTGGCAAGAGCATTGCGCTCAACGTGCTGGAAGACAGCGGCTACTACTGCGTGGACAACCTGCCGGTGCAGCTCCTGCTCCCCACCATCCGCCATCTGCGCGACACCGGATGCCTCCGCGCCGCCGTCAGCATCGACGTCCGCTCCGGCAGCGGACTGCAGCAACTGCCGCAGCACGCCGCGGAACTGAAGGAGGAGGGCGTGGACGTGCGCATCCTGTTCCTGGAAGCCGGCACCGAAACGCTGGTCAAACGCTTCAGCGAAACCCGGCGGCGCCACCCCTTGAGCGACCTGCAGCAAACCCTGCCGGAGGCGATCCAGCTCGAACGCAACATGCTGGAAGCGGTCGGAAGCCTCGGCCACCGCATCGACACCAGCGAACTGGGGCCGAACGTGCTGCGCGCCTGGATCAAGGATTTCATCGCGCTGGACCGCTCCCGCCTGACGCTGCTGTTTCAGTCCTTCGGCTTCAAGCACGGTATCCCGCTCGACGCCGATTATGTGTTCGACGTGCGCTGCCTGCCCAACCCTCATTACGACCCGCGGCTGCGCCCCCTCACCGGCAAGGATGAGGCCGTGGTGGCGTTTCTCGCCGCCGACGCCAATGTCCGGAAGATGCTCGACGACATCCGCTGCTTCGTCGAAGACTGGCTTCCGTGCTTCATCCGCGACAACCGCAACTACCTCACCGTGGCCTTGGGCTGCACCGGCGGCCAGCATCGCTCGGTGTACTTCGCCGAGAAACTGGCGGAGCATTTCCGCGGTCAAAATCAGACTTTGGTGCGCCACCGGGAGCTGGCTTGAGCACGAAAGGCGACCGGGTCGAAATCAACCCTTGAATAAGGCGGGCTCGTGCCCCGCACAAGCGATGGCGGCTGCGGGCCGCCCTACATTACTGACTCGCATGACACATCACATCAAACATGGCGACTGGCTGGTCATGATGCTCGGCATCGCCGCCGTGGCATGGCTGTTCGCCGTGCTGTGGCAGGGCGGGGCGACGGACAAGGTCATCATCCGCAGCGGCGGCCGGATCGTCGTGGAAGCGAGTCTGGCGCTGAACCAGACCTTCGCCGTGGCGGGCCCCCTCGGCACTACCCTGGTGACCGTCCAGAACCGCCGCGCGCGGGTGGCGGCCGACCCCAGCCCCCGTCAATATTGCGTCATGGAGGGGTGGCTCGCCCGCGCGGGTGAAGCGGCGGTCTGCCTGCCCAATCAGGTCAGCGTGGAGCTTGCCGGGCCGGAAAAATCGTATGACTCGCTCAGTTATTAACCTCACCGCCACCCCCGAGGACCACCGGATCGCCCGGCTGGCGGCTTTTGCCATCGGCCTGTCGCTGGTCGAGGCGACGCTGCCTTCCCCCCTCCCCGGCGTCAAGCCCGGGCTCGCCAACATCGTCACGCTGCTGGTGCTGCATCGCTTCGGCTTGAGCGCCGCGGTGTGGGTATCGGTGCTGCGGGTGGTGGCGGGCAGCCTGATTTTCGGCACCTTCCTCACGCCCTCGTTCGTGCTGAGTTTTTGCGGGGCAATGCTCAGCCTGGCGGCGCTGGCCGCCGCCAGCCGGCTGCCCGGCGCGCTGTTCGGGCCGGTCAGCCACAGCATCCTCGCCTCTTTCGCCCACATTGCCGGACAACTTGCCGTCGTTTATCTGTGGCTGATTCCGCACGCCGGCCTCGCCTATCTGTTCCCGGTATTTGCTGCCGCCGCACTGCTGTTCGGCACCGTGAACGGCCTCATCGCCGCCAAATTGCTCGGGGCGGAAGAAGAATCGGCAGAGGCGGAAACGGCGCCGCTGGCCACGTGACGAAGAGGGCGCGGAACGCCCCCGCAAAAAGGTGGGTCAATGAATCTGGAAAAAGCGGTTTGGCCACGAATGAAACGAATGTTCACGAATCATCATGACGTTACTCATCGCGCCGTGCTTACCTGGACGGTGTTCTGCAGGTCAGTTGCACTTCATTGTTGTTATCCTAGAAAAAGCGGTTTGGCCACGAATGACACGAATGTTCACGAATCATCATGACGTTACTCATGGGGCCGTGATCGCCTGGATGGTATGCTGCAAATCGGCCGCACTTCGTTGTTCTTATTCGTGCTTATTCGTGTCATTCGTGGCCAAATGCCGTTTTTAGGTTTATTCGAGCCATTCGTGGCTAAATGCCGTTGGTAGGATGAAGACACGACGCCTCTTCGCCATGCTGGCCGCAGGCGCAGTCCTTGCTCTCTCGGCCGGAGCGGCGCAACCGGAGGAGAAACCCATGACCATGACCCTGACTTCCACGGCTTTCAACCACGGCGGCGCAATTCCGGTGCGCCATACCTGCGACGGGGAAGACGTTTCGCCGCCGCTGGCATGGTCCGGCGTTCCGGCCGGAACGAAAAGCCTCGCCTTGATCGTGGACGATCCCGATGCGCCCGACCCGGACGCGCCGAAAATGGTTTGGGTGCACTGGGTGGTTTACAACATTCCGGCTGCGGCTGCCGGTTTGCCCGAAGGTGCGGCCGCACGGAATCTGCCGGCGGGAACGCTGCTGGGGCGGAACGACTGGAAGGACGCCCGATATGGCGGCCCCTGCCCCCCGATCGGCCGCCACCGTTATTTCCACAAGCTGTACGCGCTGGACGCTGTGTTGCCCGATCTGAAGAAACCGACCAAGGCGGCGCTCGAAAAAGCGATGGCCGGCCATATCCTGGCGCAGGCGGAACTCGTGGGCACTTATCGGCGCCCCTGACCGACCCTGCATCACGCACGCGCAGCAGTTTTTTAAACAGCTTCTTAGGGATTTTCCCAGGAATTCCTTAACAGCTCGGCGATTTCGTCCGCACAAACCGGCCGGCTGAAATAATAGCCCTGCATTTCATCGCAATGGTGCTGTTTCAGGAATGTGCGTTGCGCTTCGTTTTCCACGCCCTCGGCAATGACCTTCAGTTTCAAGTCGTGCGCCATTGAAATGATGGCCTTGGCAATCGCGGCGTCATCCGTGTTGCCGGGCACATCCTGGACGAACGAGCGATCGATCTTGAGGGTATTGAGGGGGAAGCGCTTCAGGTAACTGAGAGAGGAATAGCCGGTGCCGAAATCATCGATCGAGAATTGCACCCCGAGTTCCCGCAGAGCCCTCATGGTCGAGATTGCGGCGTCCGCATCATGGATCAGCACGCTTTCGGTCAACTCGATGTCCAGGTAGCAGGGGGCAAGCCCGCTCTCCCTCAAGGCGAAAGCGACGGTTTCCACCACATTCGGCTGCTTGAACTGGCGGGCGGAAAAATTGACCGCCATGCGCAGCGGTGCAAGCCCGCTGTCCTGCCATGCCTTGTTTTGCGCGCAGGCGGTGCGCAACACCCAGTCGCCGATCTCCAGGATCAGGCCGGTTTCCTCCGCCAGGGGAATAAACATGGCGGGGGGGATCAGTCCAAACTCGGGGTTCTGCCAGCGCACCAGCGCCTCTATCCCGATCACCTTGCCGCTGCGAATATCGACCTGGGGCTGATAATGCAGCTGCAATTCGTTGCGCTCCAGAGCATGGCGCAGGTTGTTTTCCAACATCAGCCTTTCCAGCGCCTTGACGTTCATTTCGTCGGCATAGAACTGGAAGCTGTTGCTGCCGTGCTCCTTGGCACGATGCAAGGCGGTATTCGCGTTTTTCAGCAAGACCTGCGCATCCTCCCCGTCCCTGGGATAAAGCGCGATGCCGACGCTGCAGGTCAAGAATAGCTCCCGTCCGTCAAGGCTGAAGGGACTGGATACGGCAGCCATGATTTTCTGCACTGCGGAAGAAATCTTGTTTTCGTCTGCGGCGTCCAGCAGGATGAAGGCAAATTCGTCGCCGGTATACCGCGCCACGGTGTCGTCCTCGCGCACACATGTCTCGAAGCGCTCGGCCACAGCCCTGAGCAGCCTGTCCCCGATGTCATGCCCCAGGCTGTCGTTGACGGACATGAAAGAATCCAGATCGAGGAACGCCACCCCCAGGCCGGTCCCGCGGCGCCGCGCATAGGCGATCGCCTGGGTCAGGCGATCCAGGAGCAGGTCCCGGTTGGGCAATCGGGTCAGCGCATCGTGCGTGGCCTGATACAGAATCTTCTCTTCCTGTACCTTGCGTTCGGTGATGTCGCGGATGATGCTCTGGCGGAATCGCTTCCCTTCCACCTCGATCAGGCGCGCGCTCTCCTCCACCGGAAAAGCCGTTCCGTCTTTGCGCCGGTGAACGGTCTCGAAAACCGCTTCATCCGAGTTCCAGCGCCCCCAATCAGAGGCAAGATCGGCCAGCGCCTCCGGAGCGCGCACATCCCGTATCGTCAGCTGCAGCAATTCGTCATGGGTATAGCCATAGGCCGTTATGGCGCGCTCGTTCGCTTCCGTGATCCGCCCCGTGTCGTCCATCAGCAGGATGATGTCGTTCGCATAGCGGGTGAGATAATTGAAGTGCTGCACCAGAGCCTGCCGCTCGAGCTCGCCCTGGT
Organism: Pseudomonadota bacterium; assembly: GCA_040752115.1. Taxonomy (GTDB): domain Bacteria; phylum Pseudomonadota; class Gammaproteobacteria; order Burkholderiales; family Sulfuricellaceae; genus JBFMFB01. The sequence continues at coordinate 49,826 of JBFMFB010000006.1, forward strand.
ATTGCTCCACGAGAAGGCGCGCGCGCTGATGGCGCCACCAGAACCCCGTCACCAGACCGGTTGCCAGGATCAGGGTTAAAGCCAGCCCGGCTACCAACCACGCCAACTGATGAACCGGCTCGGAGAGTTCCACGGCATCGACCTTCGCAATGAGGAACCACGGCGAATCGGGCACCCTGCGCGTTGCCGCAATAACTCGGACGCCGCGATAGTCCACGCTTTCCGCCAGAAGCCCCTCCCCGCCCTTGGCGACTGCGTTTACCATCATGCCATCGCGGATGGAAGAGCTGAGATTCAGGGCGGTTTTGTCGCGGAACCGCAAGTCATTGAGGTACACGATTTCGCCCCCCTCCCGCCGCACCAGCATGATTTCTGCGGAAGGGCTGGCGGTGGGCCAGGATTTTATGATCGGGTAAAGGGACTGCAGCGGATCGAGCCGGAAATAAATCGCCGCGACGGCAGGAGCGTTCGCGCCGCCGCTGGCCGGCACGATCGGCACCAGCAGATCGAGCCGGACGCGCGGCGCTTCCGCGCCTTTGTGCAGATCGGTCAGATCGGACTGCCTTGCGCGCATTGCGTTGACCGCAGCCGCGCGGCCATAGGGAGTCGGGGGCAACGCGCTGGAGGACAGTGACAAGCGCACATTACCGCGTTCGTCCAGCAAAAAACCGGCGTTATAGCCGTAAAGCTCCTGCACCGCGCTCAGCCGCTGGAATATCCTCTGCCGGCTGATGTCGTCCGGAGCGCCCCGTTTCAGCCACTGCTCGACCTCCGCTGCAAGCAGCGGATCGTGGGACAGCACTTCCGCGTTTCTCTCCTGTGCGGCACGCCATTCCGCAACCTGGTGCACTTTCAGGTCCGCTACTGCAGAAAGCTCCCGGTATGCGCTCCGCAGGGACTCTTCCTTGTACCGCTGAAAACTCACGTACCCCGTCGCACCGATGGCAGCCGCCACCAGCGCAAACACGACGAACGGCAAAATGCCGCGCGCGAGCAATTCGATCTGTGTGATGCCTTCTTGCGAATCTACGTCCATCGACCGCTTTTTCTAAAAAAAAATGCTGTTGGAATGACAGCAGAAAAACTTGCCGTGGAGAAACGCCTTTTCCGGAGCTCATCTCACGAGATCGGCGCAGTTTGGTACGATTCACGGATTGTACAATAAACTTATTTTTTACAAACCGATAGTTGATAGAAAATTGAACTTCCCCTTCCCGTGCCCTACAATGCCCCGATGAATCCCGCCAAGACCATTACCCTGGCCCTTACCGGCGCGTCCGGCATGCCTTATGCCGTGCGTCTGCTGGAATGCCTGATCGAAAGCGGCAGCCGCATTTACCTGCTTTACTCCCAGGCGGCGCAGGTTGTCGCGAAACAGGAACTCGACCTCACCCTGCCCGCATCCGCCAGGGAGGCGCAGCAACAACTGGAAGAGCATTACCAGATTCCGTCCGGGCAACTGCGGGTGTTCGGGCGCGAAGAATGGTTCGCGCCGGTGGCCTCGGGCACCAATCCCGCCGATGCGATGGCGGTCTGCCCCTGTACCATGGGGACGCTGGCGGCGATTGCGGGAGGCTTGAGCGACAACCTGATCGAACGCGCCGCCGACGTCATGCTCAAGGAGCAGCGCAAGCTGATCCTGGTGCCGCGCGAAACGCCGCTATCCGCCATCCACTTGGAGAACATGCTGAAACTGGCGCGGCTCGGCGCGGTGATCCTCCCCGCCAATCCGGGGTTCTACCACCATCCCGCCAAGGTGGAGGACCTGGTCGATTTCGTCGTCGCCCGCATCCTCGACCATCTCGGCATCGCGCACCAGCTGATGCGGCGCTGGGGCGAGCGGAATGGAGAGTCGGGCTAGGATTATTTACCGGCGCCGTAAAAGTAATGCGCGAACTGCGCGAAGTCGCTACTGACCCGGCGAAACAGCCGGTCCAGGCTGATGATGGCGTGCTCCACCAGATTGATCGCGATATACGGGTGCTCCACCCGCATGCGCTTGTACATGGCACGGGAAAGCCGCAGCACCTGGGTATCGGCGGCGCGGGCCACCAGCCTGACCGAGCGCGGCTTGCGGTCGAAGAACGACATGATGCCGAGCATTTCCCCCGGCCCGGAGCGCATGATTTCGTGCTCCTGCTTGCCGTCCGCAAACGTCAGGGCGATTTCGCCCTTGACCACGAAATACAGCGCCTCGCCCACCTCCCCAATATCGGCCAGTATCTCCCCCTTGCCGAAATGCCGTAACACCAGGTAGTTCAACAGAGTGTTGACCTCCGCTACGGTCAGCGACTCGCACAGGTACTGATGGCTCAGAAACTGAGTGAGATCCACATGCCCGCCTTCCGCATTGGATTTTCCCCTGTTCTGCTCGCTTGACATGGCTTCCCCCTCTGGCGAAAAAGGGCCATTATGCGCGCCTCCCGTTCTTTTTTGAAGGCGCCCGGCATGCGCATCCCGTTCCAGCATTTTCATCCCGCCGATCATGCCTTCAATGCGGCTGCTGATCTTGTCGCGCAGTTGCCGGCACTCCTGCGGGGCGGGCGCCGAAAAAGGGTAGTGCCGCCGCTGACAGCCCGGCGGCAACGGCGGACACATGCGCCCGGCCTCATCGTCTAGGGTCACCACCAGGTCGGCCCAGCCAAGCAGTTCGTCCCCCAAGGGCCTGGGATCGGCGACGGCAGCCACCCCTGACTCGCGCAGCCCGGCCGCAAGAGCGGGCTCCAGGGGCTGCGGATGAAGTCCGGCCGAGCGCGCCTCCAGCCAGCGACCGCCCATGGCGTTGGCCAGGTGCTCGGCCAGCCGGGAGCGGCAGCCGTGATCCTCGTCCAGAAACACTATTCGCGCTTTACGTTTGTAGGCCAAGCCACTATCCTTTCGCGATTATGGCCAAATTTTATACCTCGCTCACCGAAGAGCTGCGCGATTTCATCGCCCGGCAGCACATCTTTTTCATCGCGACCGCGCCGCGCGCCGGCCGCGTCAACCTCTCGCCCAAGGGGATGGACACCTTCCGGGTGCTGAACGACAATCGCGTCGCCTACCTCGATCTCACCGGCAGCGGCAACGAAGCGGCGGCGCACCTGCTGGACGACGGGCGCATCACCCTCATGTTCTGCAGCTTCGCGGAAAACCCGCTGATCCTCAAACTCTACGGCCGCGGCCGCGCAGTCGGCCCATCCCGGCCGGAGTGGGCGGAACTGCACCGGCACTTCGCCCCGCAGCCCGGCCAGCGGCAAATCGTCGTGGTCGAAGTCGAATCGCTGCAGACCTCGTGCGGCTACGGCGTGCCGCTCTACGAATTCCGGGGCGAACGCGCAACACTGGCGCAATGGGCGGAGAGGAAAGGGGAGACCGGGCTGCGGGATTACCGCCGCGAGAAAAACCGGTTCAGCATCGACGGACTGCCGACCGGCCTGGACGCGAATTCATAACCCGATTGGAGGCATGGAGAATGAAGACATTCTGGCTCGCCGGTCTGCTGGCCGCATGCGGAATTCTCGCCGGCTGCGAAGAAAAACCGTATCAGCCGCCGCTGCCGCATACCGACAAGGAACAGCCCGGCGCTAAACTGCTGCAGCCACAGCGCGAAGCGCTGGACAAAGCCAAGGAGATGCAGCAGCGGCTGGACGGCCAGGCGGAAGATCAGCGAAAAAAGGCTGAAGAAACCAGCCGGTGACTGCGCGCCGGTAATCCTGTAAAAAGCGTTTTAGCCACGAATGACACGAATAAGAACAATGAAATTTGCGGCACACCATTCAGGTGAGCACACGTTTATGGGCAATGTCACAACCATTTGTGAACATTCGTGTCATTCGTGGCCAAACGCCGCATTTAGCAATTATCAAGGACAGCAATGAAGTGTGTAGATGACTTCCGCCTGCGGTTCGGCAGGCAGGAAGTGGTGCCGATCGTGATCGGCGGCATGGGAGTGGATATTTCGACCGCTGGGCTCGCGCTCGAGGCCGCGCGCCTGGGCGGCATCGGCCACATCTCCGACGCCATGGTGCCGACCGTGGCCGACCGCCGCTTCCAGACTCGCTTCGTCAAGGAAAAGCTCCAGCAGTACAAGCACAACGTCGCCAACCCCGACAAATCCGCGGTGCAATTCGATCTTGGGCAGCTCGCGGAAGCGACGCGCATGCACGTCGGCCAGACCATGGAGGCCAAGCGCGGCGAAGGCCTGATCTTCATCAACTGCATGGAAAAGCTCACCATGAACGCGCCGCGCGAGACGCTACGGGTGCGCCTCTCCGCCGCGCTAGATGCCGGCATTGACGGCATCACCCTGGCAGCGGGGCTGCATCTCGGCTCGTTCGCGCTGATCGAAGATCACCCGCGCTTTCGCGATGCCAAGCTCGGCATCATCGTTTCGTCGCTGCGCGCGCTGCAGCTTTTCCTGCGCAAGAACGCCAGGCTCAACCGGCTGCCGGATTTCGTGGTGGTGGAAGGACCGCTCGCCGGCGGCCACCTCGGCTTCGGCATGGATTGGGCAAAGTACGACCTGCGGACAATCTTCGCCGAAATTCGCCATTACCTGCAGGCGGAGGAACTCGATATTCCGCTCATCCCGGCAGGCGGCATTTTCACCGGCAGCGATGCAGTATCGTTCCTGGAAAATGGCGCGGCGGCAGTGCAGGTCGCGACGCGCTTCACCGTCACGCGCGAATGCGGCCTGCCGGAAAAGGTGAAGCAGGAATATTTCAAGGCAACCGAGGACGGCATCGAGGTCAACACCATCTCGCCCACCGGCTACCCGATGCGCATGCTGAAGAACAGCCCGGCAATCGGCTCGGGCATCCGCCCCAACTGCGAAGCCTTCGGCTACCTGCTCGACGGTTCGGGCAACTGCGCCTACATCACCTCATACAACCGCGAGGTGGCGGCCCACCCGCACGCGAAGAAGATTTCGGTGAAGGACAAGACCTGCCTGTGCACCCACATGCGCAACTTCGACTGCTGGACCTGTGGGCATTACGCCTACCGCCTCAAGGACACCACGCGGCGCCTGGAAGACGGCAGCTACCGGATTCTCAGCGCGGAACACGTATTCCGCGACTACCAGTTCAGCACCGGCCAGAAGATCGCATTGCCGGCTTAGAGCCTATTTCGCGTAGGCTGGGGTGAGGGAACCGAACCCCGGCGATTCGATGGACTGCTGCTGGGATGCGCTGCGCTTATCCCAGCCTACGAACTACTTATCTTGCGCCAGCGCGTAGGCTGGGGTGAGGACACCGAACCCCAGCGATTTGGCTGCCGCGGTTTCTTGAGACCCGCGCTCAGTGGCAGCCGCCGCCGCAGCCGCCGCAACCGGAGGTGGGGGAATAGCTGCTGCAGGAAGAAGGGTCGTCTTCGAGGTTGTCGGCGTTGGGGTTGAGAAACACGAACTGGAAGTCGCCCGGGCCGAGTTCGGCGAAATCCACCACCGCACCGTTCAGCAGCGGCAGGCTGCTCGGCGCCACCAGAAGGGCAATGCCTTCGGAGCGGAACACCAGATCGCCGTCCTCTTCGTCGTCGAAGCCCATGCCGTATTCGATGCCTTCCGCGCCGCGCCGCGCCGCGAGCCGCAGCCCCATGCCCTGCGCCCCGCTGCTCTCGGCCGCCTTGCGGATCTGCTCCGCAGCCTGCTCGGTCAGTTTAACCATGTCGATACCTCCTGAAGAACCTGTGAATAAGCCCCGCCGCCTTTTGCTCCGCGCACCGGTGCGGCGAAGCGGGCGTAGCAGGCTAGCACATTCCGGCGAACAACACCATCATGCCGCCGCCTATGCCACCAACATCCAGATCCCGGCCCCCGCCATAGCCGCGCCGCCGAGCCTGAGCATGCCATCCCGGCTGCGCAGCACGACTCCCGCCACCAGGCCGGCCCCATGCAGCAGACACGTTGCCAGCAAAAATCCCAGGAGATAAAGCCCGGAAGAAGCGACCGCAGGCATTTCCGCGCCGTGCGCATGGCCGTGGAACAGCGCGAACAGACCCGCCAGCGCCATTCCCCAGGCTGGATTCAGGCGCACCGAAGCGGCGATCAACAACCCCAGCACCATCACCGATGCGGCAATTGCCGCTTCCACCAGCGGCAGCGATAGGCCGGCCGCCCCCAAACTCGCGCCGACCGCTGCCGTCCCTACGAATGCCAGCGGCACGCCCCAGAGCGCGCGTCCACCCTGGCGAACCGCCCACATCCCCACGGCAAGCATCGCCAGAACGTGGTCCGCCCCCAGGAAAGGATGGACGAAGCCGGCCGCGAAACCGGCATCGTGCGCGCCGAGCGCGTGGGCCTGTGCAGACTGGCTGGCGGCCACTCCGGCGGCGGCCACACCGGAGATTGCATAATATTTTAATTTCATTCGTTTTCTCGCAGGAATGAGAGGAGATTCAACCTACCAGCGGGGTCTGAAAAAATCAACCGGCGCAAGGTCCATCGCCGCTTCTTCCGCCCGGAAATTAGGACTATACTCAGTTCATTCTGGAAGAAGCGTTTTAGCCACGAATGACACGAATGTTCACGAATAATTATGATGTTACTCATGGAGCCGTGCTCATCCGGATGGTGCGCGGCAAATCGATCGTGCTTCATCGTTCTTATTTGTGTACATTCGTGTCATTCGTGGCCAAACACTGTTTTTAGGTTCGTTTTAGACTCCGGATTCCTTTCGAAATGTGCCTCGGCATCCCCATGCAGGTTATTGAAATAGATGGACACATGGCGCGGTGCAACGCCAGGGGCGTGGAGCGCGACGTCAGTCTGTTCCTGCTGCAGGACCAGCCGATCGAGGCGGGTGATTTCGTGATGGTGCACGTCGGCTATGCCATCCAGAAAGTGGCGCCGCGCGAGGCGCGCACTGCATGGGAACTGCACGACCGGATGCAGGCGCAGGAAGGAAGCCGCTCCGGTGCATGAGCTTTCGGTTTGCCGGGCGCTGATAAGACAGGTGGACGAAGTCGTCCGGCAGCACCGGGCGGCTGGCGTCAAGGCCATCCGGCTAAAAATCGGGCCGCTGTCCGGAGTGGAGCCCGGCCTGCTGGAGCAGGCCTTCCCCTTGGCGAGCAAGGACACGGTGGCGGAAGGGGCGCGCCTGGTGGTCGAGCGACCGTCGGTGCGGGTAAACTGCCAAAGCTGCGGCGCCGACAGCGACGCCGCACCCAACCGCCTGCTGTGCGGACAATGCGGCAGTCCGCGCACCCGGCTTGTAGGCGGCGACGAGCTGCTGCTTGCCGGCGTGGAACTGGCCGCAGCGAAACAGAAAGTTTGAGGGGTGAACCATGTGCGACACTTGCGGCTGCAGCATTTCCCCCGGCGCGCCGCGGCCGGAAGACAAACGGGACTGCGAACCGTCCGCGGCAGTAGATGTTCTCGCCAGCCTGATGGAAGAAAACGACCGGCAGGCTGCACACAACCGCGCGCATTTCGACGCCTACGGCGTGCTCGCCGTCAACCTGATGTCCTCGCCCGGCGCGGGCAAGACCTCCCTGCTGGAAGCCACCATCGAGGAACTGGCGGGCGAATTCAGGATGGCCGTGATCGAGGGCGATCTGGAAACCGAGAACGACGCCAACCGCATCCGCGCCAAGGGGATTCCCGCCGTCCAGATCACCACCGGCAACGCCTGCCACCTCGACGCCAGGATGGTTCACGAAGCGCTGCACACTCTGCCGCTGCAGGGCCTGGACATCGTCTTCATCGAGAACGTCGGCAATCTGGTGTGCCCGGCGAGCTTCGATCTGGGCCAGCACCGCAACGTCGTGCTGCTTTCCGTGACCGAGGGCGACGACAAACCCGCCAAATACCCGGTGATGTTCCGCGCCGCCGACCTGGTGCTGATCACCAAGACCGACCTGCTGATGTTTCTCGACGACTTCCATCCGCAGGCGGCGGAAGCCAATCTGCGCGCCCTGGCCAGCACCGCGCCCGTCATGCCGCTGTCCTCGCGGCACAAGCACGGCGGCATCCAGCCCTGGCTGCACTGGCTGCGGCACGAAGTCGAGGCCCTGCGCCGACGGGTGGCGGCTCACCCGCCGCGCGAAGCGGCACCGGAACACAGCCACCCATGACTGCGGAAGCCAAAACCTGGCTGGACAGGATCCGCGCCCTGCCGCTGCCTCCCCGCTTCAAGATCATGAATGTCTGCGGCGGGCACGAACGCGCCATCACCATGGCCGGCCTGCGCCGCGCCCTCCCGGAAAGCATCGAGCTCATACCCGGCCCCGGCTGCCCGGTCTGCGTCTGCCCGGAAGAAGACATCTACCAGGCGATCCAGTTGGCGCTGCGCGAAAAAGTCACCCTGGTGGCCTTCGGCGACATGCTGCGGGTGCCGGTCAATGCGCCCAAGGGCGAGGTCCGCACGCTCGACCAGGCCCGCGCCGCCGGCGCCGATGTCCGTCCCATCGCTTCGCCCATGGAAGCCGTCGCCATCGCCCGCCAGGCCCCCGCGCACCGGGTGGTGTTCTTCGCCGCCGGCTTCGAGACCACCACCACCCCGGTGGCGGCGATGCTGGCCGAAGGCGCGCCGGACAACCTCTCGGTGCTGCTGTCGGGGCGGCTCACCTGGCCCGCTGTGGCCATGCTGCTGGATTCCGGCGAGCCGGGCTTCGACGCCCTGATCGCTCCCGGCCACGTTTCCGCCGTCATGGGGCCGGAAGAATGGAACTTCGTCGTGGAAAAGCACGGCCTCCCCGCGGCGGTGGCCGGCTTTAGCCCGGAAAGCCTGCTCGCCGCGATGTACTCGGTGCTGCGCCAGAAGCTGGAAGGCCGCCGCTTCCTCGACAACTGCTACCCCGAAGTCGTGCGCCCCGGCGGCAACCCCGCCGCCCGCAAACACCTTGCCGCCGTGACCGAAATCACGGACGCCAACTGGCGCGGAGTCGGCATGATCGCCGCCTCCGGCTACGCGCTGCGCGATCATCTGCGCAACCACAACGCCCGCCTGCTGTTCCCGTCCTGGCAGGAGGCGTCGCGCCGACGCGCCGGCGAAATGCCGCCCGGCTGCGACTGTGCCAAAGTGGTGTTGGGAAAAATCTACCCCAACCAGTGCCGCCTCTATGGCCGCGCCTGCACCCCGCGCAATCCCGTCGGACCATGCATGGTGTCCGACGAGGGCGCCTGCCGCATCTGGTGGGCGGGGGGCGTCCGGATCGAGCCGAAACTCGCCGCAGTTTGATGTATAATAGAGGACTTTTTTAACCGAATTTCCCGGTTTTCGCGCCGCAGGGAAATTTTCCGGCCATGACCGGAACCTGGCTTGGATTGCGCGTCACCGGGAATCACCGCACATGCTGTACACCGACTTGCCGCTCTTCAAACTGAAAGACAAATCCCTCTTGCCCATCGTCCAGGGCGGCATGGGCGTGGGCGTTTCGGCGCACCGGCTGGCCGGCTCGGTGGCCAGGGAAGGCGCGGTGGGCACCATCGCCAGCATCGACCTACGCCGCCATCATCCCGATCTGATGGAACAGACCCGACGCAGCCGCAGCCAGGCCGAGCTGGACCAGGCCAACCTAGTTGCGCTGGACCGGGAGGTGAAAAGCGCCCTTGATCTGGCCGGAGGTGAAGGCATGGTCGCGGTCAACGTCATGAAAGCCGTCTCCGAACATCGGGAACTGGTGCGCCAGGCTTGCGAAAGCGGCACCGAAGCGATCGTCATGGGCGCCGGCCTGCCGCTGGATTTGCCGGAAATGACCAGCGACTTTCCCAAAGTGGCCTTGATTCCGATTCTGTCGGATGCGCGCGGCATTGGCGTCATCCTGAAGAAATGGATGCGCAAGAACCGCCTGCCCGACGCCATCGTCATCGAGAATCCGCGCTATGCCGGCGGGCACCTGGGCGCGCCCAGGCCGGAAGAAATCAGCGACAGCCGCTTCGATTTTCCCGGCGTGCTGGAAGGCGCGCTCCAGCTATTCAAGGAGCTGGGCATCGAACGCATGCGCATTCCGCTGATCCCGGCCGGCGGCATCAACACCTTCGAAAAAGTGCGCAGCCTGCTCGGCTTGGGCGCCAGCGCGGTGCAGCTCGGCACGCCGTTCGCCGTCACCGAGGAAGGCGACGCCCACCCCAACTTCAAGAAAGTCCTGGCCGAAGCCAAGCCGGAAGACATCGTCACCTTCATGAGCACCGCCGGCCTTCCGGCCCGCGCCGTGCTGACGCCCTGGCTGAAGAATTACCTCAACCGGGAAAGCAAGCTGCAATCCTGCGCCAAGGCCTCACCGGACCGCTGCGCCCCCGCTCTCAACTGCCTGGTCCAGTGCGGGCTGCGCGACGGCTTCGCCAAGATGGGGCAGTTCTGCATCGACTCGCAACTGGCGGCGGCCCTGCGCGGCGACATCAACAAGGGCCTGTTCTTCCGCGGTTCGGAAAGCCTGCCGTTCGGCTCCGCCATCCGCCCGGTGCGGGAATTGCTGGAATACCTGCTCACCGGCAGGAAGCCCGCGGCGGCTTGAATCCTGTTAAAGTTATCCGCGAGCTCGGGCAAATTCGCGGTCATGAAGACAGCACAGTAGGCTGGGCTGAGGCACGAAACCCAGCATTTTCGGCCGAGACGCAAACTTTTTCCAAGCAACGGGTTTTATTATGGATTTCTTTCCGGTTTTTCTCGCCATCAAGGGCAAGCCTTGCGTGGTCATTGGCGGCGGCCCGGTGGCCGCGCGCAAGGCGGCGATGCTGCTCCAGTCCGGCGCCAGGGTCACGGTGGTCGCTCCCGAACTGTGCCACGTCCTGGCGCAGCAGGCGCAGCGCGGCGAAATCAGCCATGTAAGCGCCCGCTTCAGCCCGGAGCAGCTCGACGACGCCACGCTGGCAATCGCCGCCACCGACGACCGCAAGGTCAACGAAGCGGTCTCCGAGGCCGCGCAGCAGCGCCGGATTCCGGTCAACGTGGTGGACAACCCCGACCTGTGCACCTTCGTCATGCCCGCAGTGATCGACCGCTCGCCGCTGCTGGTCGCCGTTTCCACCGGCGGCGCCTCGCCGGTGCTGGCGCGGCTGCTGCGGGCGCGCCTCGAAACCCTGATCCCTTCGTCCTACGGGCGGCTCGCCGCGCTGGCGGAAAAATTCCGTGAGCAGGTCAAGAAACATTTTCCCCGGCCGGGGAAGCGGCGCATGTTCTGGGAAAAAGTGCTGCAGGGACCGGTGGCGGAAATGGTGTTCGCGGGCCAGGAGAAATCGGCGGAAAAAGCGCTGCAGCAAGCCCTGCTGGCCGAATCGGCCGAGGAGCCCCTGCGCGGCGAGGTTTACCTCGTCGGCGGCGGGCCCGGCAACCCGGATCTGCTGACCTTCCGCGCCCTGCGCCTGATGCAGCAGGCCGACGTGGTGGTGTACGACCACCTGGTCGCATCGGCAGTGCTGGAGCTGACGCGGCGCGACGCCGAGCGCATCTACGTCGGCAAGGAACGCAGCAGCCACACCCTGCCGCAGGAAGAGATCAACGAATTGCTGGTGCGGCTGGCCAAGCAGGGCAAGCGCGTGCTGCGACTCAAGGGCGGCGATCCGTTCATTTTCGGCCGCGGCGGCGAGGAGATCGAAACCCTGTCCAGCCACGGCATCCCGTTCCAGGTGGTGCCCGGCATCACCGCCGCCGCCGGTGTCGCGGCCTACACCGGTATCCCGCTCACCCACCGCGACTACGCCCAGGCGTGCGTGCTCGTCACCGGCCACCTCAAGGACAACACCATGAACCTCGACTGGGACGCCTTGGCGCGCCCCCGCCAGACCGTCGCGATCTACATGGGGCTGATGGGGCTGCCGGTGCTGTGCCGGAAACTGATCGAGCACGGCCTGCCGCCCTCCTGGCCGGCCGCCATCGTGCAGCAGGGCACTACCCCCCGCCAACGCACCCTGATCGGCACGCTCGAAACCCTGCCTGCGCTGGCAGCCGAAGCGCAGCTCAAGCCGCCGACCATGATCATCGTCGGCGAAGTGGTCAAGCTGCACGACAAGCTGGCCTGGTTCAAGCCGGGCGACGTGGAGCAGGGAAGCTTCGCGCAGGCGCGCACGGTTCAGCCTGCCGAAAAAACCGCATAGAAAAGGCGATTAACCACGAATGTGCCCGAATAGGGCACGAAATGTTCACGAATAATCAAAGCCTCTCCCGGCATCGGGGGTTCGTTCGTGAAAATTCGTGTCATTCGTGGTCAATCGCCATTTATAAGGGCAAAACAACACCATGCCGTCCCTCGCTGAGCTCCAGCAAAAGGTACTGCGAATCGGCCGGGAGCCTTACGGTTATTTCGACGAGGCGACGGTACACCGCCTCCTGACCGACCGCCCCCTGGACTATTTCCATTTCGTCAAAACCGGGCTGGCGGACATCGCCGCCGGGCGCACGGCGCTGGAGTTGCCGCCCAAGCAGGTTTTCTCCGATCCGGGCAGCACGGCCGATTTCCGCGTCATGCCGTGCGTGGTTCGGGGAGCGGGCGGCGCGATGAAAACGGTCAAGCTGATCGGCACCAACACCCGGCAGCGGCTGGTGCCGGACCAGATCACCGTGGGCAAGGCCTTCGTCATGCACCCCGAGGAAAACTTTGTCAGCCACGTCTTCGAAGCCTGCCTGCTCTCGTCGGCGCGAACCGGCCTCTGCGCCGCCATCGCCATCGACCTGCTGGCCCGATCCCGAAACAAGCTGGCCTGCATCGGCGCCGGACGGGTCGGCTACTACGCGGCGTTCTATGCCGCCGCGCTGGGCGGAGTGGACGAAATCGCCATTTTCGACCGGGATCACAACCGGGCGCAGCAAACCGCGGACCTTCTGGCAAGGCAGATTCCGGCGGTGCGCTTCCATGCGGCGCGGGAGCGCCGGGAAGCGAATGATGCCGAGGTGCTGGTGATCGCCACCACCAGCACCGAGCCGCTGTGCAGCCCGCGCGAAACCCGCGCCAACCTGACCGTCAGCCTGGGCGCGGATACCGATTGCCAGCGCGAGCTCGATCCGGCGTGGGCCGATGCGGCGGACATCTTCGTCGATACGCAGGACTGCGCCCGCTTCGGCGATCTCAATTCGTGGCGGGAAGCCGGCCTGATCGATACTGCGAAGCTGGTCGATCTGTTCCGGTTGCTGCGCGACGCGATACCCTCGAACTCCGCCCGCCCCAGAGTGTTCGTCTCCACCGGCTCGGCGCTGTTCGACAACCTGACCATCGGCTACCTGCTGCACCGATCCTCGTTGGAGCAGGCCTAAGCCGAGCTGGGGTTCGGCTCCCTCACCCCAGCCTACACATGCTGGGGTAAGCGCAGTTTGTAGGCTGGCGGTAAGCGCAGCGCACCCCAGCAGGAACAGCCAGCCTACGCGGCCGGAATTAAGCCAGTGTTAAGAAACCCCGGCTAAACTCCAAAATGCAGCGATGTCGAAGCGCAAGGCGGCCAGATTTTTGAGCCGTCATGCTACGAACATCGACTTTGCAGTCCCCTTCATTTGGTTAGAACGAAAGGTATGAATCTCATGGTCAAAAAATCTTTGGGTGTTTTGTTTATTGGTCTCTGCCTGGCAGGCACGGCGTACGCCGAAACCCACGACCACCATTCCCACGACTCCCACGAAGCGGCCGCGCCTGAAGCGACGCTCAAGCTGAACAACGGCGCCAAGTGGGCGACCGATCAGCCGCTCCGCGACGGCATGGCCGCCATCCGGAAACTGGCCTCTCCCGCCCCAAAAGGCGCCCCCAGCGCAGCGGATTCCGCCGCCCTGGCCAAGAAAGTGGAAGCCCAGGTCAGCAATATCATCGGCAGTTGCCACCTGGAGCCGCAGGCGGACGCCATGCTGCATATCGTATTGGCCCGCATCCTGGACGGCACGAAGGAACTGGGCGGAGCCACAGCGGCCGAGCGCAAGGCCGGATTGGACAAGATCAACAAGGCCGTGGCCGACTTCTACGTTTATTTCAACGCCAAGCCATAACGCCGGCATCGGCAACAAAAAAACCCTCCGCAGCAACTGCGGTGGGTTTTTTTTCGGTTAACGGTATCTCGTGTGCTTGGCGTGCCCGCAGCGAATCAACTTACTGCAGACAAAAACCACTGACTGCGATCTCTGGCGAAAGCCAAACGCCGCGGGGAAAGGTGTGCACATTCACGACAAATTCCCGGGAGCTCTTCAGCTCGCTTTGCGCCTGTTACCGCTCGCCTGAACATCAGTAACTGCGCATTATTGTGCTTATCCGGGGCAGAAAAAAAGTTACCCCATTTCGCTTCAGGGATGATCCTGCAACAAGGGGAAAAATCTCCGTTCGAACCAATTACAACAGAAGCCAGCATCCTGCAAGAATAAGGCGGGCGAGAAGCCCCGAATAACTGGGGCAACATGATGTTCACCTTGTAATCATGGCGTCTGACAATTTCTTTCAGCATTGCTTCGACTTCTTTATCTCCCAAATAAAGTGATCTTTGTTGGGCGCTATCGCCGGTCGGGTGAAAGTTGCTGAACTTGATGGTGTCAGCGCCGATCGTTTCTGTGAAGCGAATCAGCTCAGGAATGTCCTGCAGACGGTCGCGGGAAATGACCGAATTGATGAATATTTGCGGATGCCCAATCCCCGCACGCCTGGCAGCGACAATGGCTTCGATCCCGCGTCGAACCTTGTTAAACAGAGCCTCATTGCCGCCGCGAAAGTTGGTATAAGCCTCGCGTGTAGCGCCATCAACACTGACCAGCACCTCACCGATATGTTTCGCTACAAAATCGGCGTGCTTGGTCAACAGAATGCCATTGGTGACCAGCCATGGTTTGTTGCGAAAGCCGCAGCTGTTGATATGGGCAACCAGTTCAGAATAGCCCTCGTGCAACAGCACTTCGCCCTCGGCATTGGGCACAGCCATTTTGATCCCCGCCTGGCGATAGAAGTTGACGATGGACTTCGCCGCATCGAGTTGAATGTCCTGGTTCTTGAAAAAACCCTCCTCCTGCTGGGCGAGATAACAGCCTGGGCAGCGCATATTGCAGCGCTTGGTCATGGAAACAAGCAGATAAACAGCGTGGGCGGGGTTCAGGGAGCCATCGCCATCGATGGGGGGCGTGTTGGTCATGGCATGATTCCTATCCAGTTCCAGCATCCGGCGCAATGCCCTACGGTTATTGCGCCTTACAAAAGCTGGCAGCCGGTTCCGTCGCCCCTTGGGGGAGAGGGACAGGGAGAGCGGTAAATGCAGCGCTGGTGTCGAGATAAATCATCAGTATTTTTCGTCGCGCATCTGCCGAATGTAGGTTGGATTAGCGGCTTTATCGCGTAACCCAACAAACCCAATCTTCAACACCGGCATTTAGAAGGATTATTGGGGTTTGTTGGGTTACGGCGCGAAAAGCCGCGCCTAACCCAACCTACATGGCTTTTGCCTCCGCAACACTGACCCGGTTGGATTGGCACGGTAATCGGCCATTCCAGTAGGGGCGGCTTTAGCCGCCCATGGGCGACTGAAGTCGCCCCTACGGCTTCCATTATTTCTTTACCGGCTTGCGGGAAGCTCGGAAATGAAATCCTCGTACTTGAAGTTGGCCTTCCGCTCGATTTGTTCCAGGTACCGGAAGGTGATGCGGAACGGATAGCCCAGCCTTTCCTGCAGCACCGCGCCCAGCGCCTGCTCTTCTTCCGCGGCGAGCGGCCTGTCCGACACCAGCCGCGCCTCGATGCCATCCAGCTCCCGCTGCACCAGTTGAATCTGGCGGATCGGCGCGATGTGGGCCCAGCTCTCCGCGGGGAAGCTCGGCCAATGCCGCCTGCCGTCCGGCAGGGTAACCAGGTTCCGCTGCCGCCCCAGCACGCGCCGGATGACCGGCAGGCCCCGGCCGCACGGGCACGCCTCCCCCGCTTCGGCGTAATCGAGGATCTCATAGCGGATCAGCGGCATGGCGAAGTTGTGCAGCGTCGTGATCACCACCCGCCCGATCTCCCCCGGCGCGCATGGCCGGCCGTCGCTGTCCAGCACCTCGACCAGCACGTTTTCCGCCTGGATGTGATAGTGCTCATGCTCCGGGCACTGCAGTGCGATGTAACCGATCTCCTGGGCGCTGTAGGCGTCCACAACCGCCGCACCCCAGGCCTCGCGGCAAGCAGTGCGTAACTCCGATGTGACAGTTTCGCCGAACGCCCGCACCTCGCGGAGCTTCGGCAGTCTGATGCCCGCCGCCAGGCAGCTCCGAGCCAGCGCCAGAATGTTGGACGGATGGCTCAGCAGGTAATCCGGCTCCTGTTCCTGCAGCCACCGGAGCTGCGTTTCGATGTCCGCCCGGATGTTCAGCATCGCGCTCGGCCCGGTATCGAACGCCACGTCGGTGGAAGGCCCCCATCCCTGCGCCATGCCGTCCTCGACCGTGGTGCGGATGGAAGCGAGCTTGCCGCCCAGATCCCGCTGGTGCCACAGGTGATCGCGCAGTGTCAGTGCATTCCAGAAGAACTGCGTGATTTCGGTGCCGAACGCGCGGATCGGCCGTCCGGTGGAACCCGATGTCTGGTGCTCCAGCAGCCGCCCGTGGTCGCGCGGCACCTGCCGGCTGAGCAGGGCCTCGCCCGCCGACTGCACCTCCTCCCTGCGCAGCAGCGGAATCCGGGCGAGTTCCTCCGGCGCGACGCCGCCGTCCGGCCCGAACGTAACCGCACCCAGGCGCTCCCGGTAAAAAGGCACGGTGGCGCGGGCATGCGCCAGCACCTTGCCGAGCTGGCGCGACTGCTGCTGCCGCAGCGCCTCGGGCGACCACCACTGGCTCTGTTCAAGCTGATACTGCATGGCCAGCATCGCCGCCGCCGCGGGCGCCGGAAGCGCAGGCCAGGCGATGTCGGAAACGGAGGAACGGGGAGTAAGCAATCGGTGCGCCTCGTCAGCAATCGGACAGCCGAAATGACACCACACAATGCCCCGCGCGGCAAGCCGGTAGGCTGGGATGAGGGAACCGAATCCCAGCAATTTCGACCGTTGTTGCTGGGATGCGCTGCGCTTATCCCAGCCTACGACCTCGCCCCAGCCCCGTAGGGCGCATTAGCCGAAGGCGTAATGCGCCGGAAGCCGGGTTTACCCATTCGGCGCAATGCCCTGCGGTTATTGCGCCCTACAAAAGCTGGGCTATACCGTGGACGACCAGGGAAGCAATCCCGCCATCAAAGCACCGCCTCCAGGCCTTTGCGCTCCAGAAGATTGAGCAGTTTCAGCGAGGGACCGCTGGGGTGCTTTTCCCCAATCTCCCATTTGCGAACGGTTGACAGGCTCGTATTCAGAATCGCCGCGAAGACAGCCTGGCTAAGCTGAAATTGCTCGCGCAGGGCGCGAATCTTTTCACTGTCGTACTGTGGCACCGGCTCGAGGCACAGCGCTTCGAATTTGCGCATTTTGCGCATGTCGATGAACCCCAGGCGATGGAGGTCGCTGGCCGTCTCGTGCACGGCTTCAAGAATTCGGCTTTTGGCCTTGGTTTTGCTGGTCATGACAAATCTCCTGTGACGAACCATCCTGCACCGCCTCGTCGAGCTGGCGGCCCGTTCGAGCCAGCAACTGTTCGGCGATGTCCTGCAATCCCTCCAGCTCCTCCTCTGAAATGTTGGCCCGATCGGTTTTCTCGAACCCATAGACAAAGAACCACCGGGTGCCTTTGTTGGTCGCAACCAGTGTTCTGGCGCCTCCGCGTTTGCCGCGCCCGGACAAACCCACCCGCTTTTTCACGACACCGCCGCCCAGATCCGCGTCGATGAGGCCGTGCTCCATTTCGGCGACAGCCTTGCAGAGGGCCCCGTCGGTCAATTCCGTCTTGCGCATCCAACGGCTGAAATAGCGGGTCTTGAACACTCGTTTCATGCCGAAAGTATATCACTTAGTGACGCAGAAATACCAGGAAGTTCCCGAGGGCAGGCCAAATGCCAGCCACTTTTCCAGAGCTTCCTTAGGGTGCCCTACACCGATTTTGCCGGGAGCCGCACCACGTAGGCTGGGATGAGGGAACCGAATCCCAGCAATTTCGACCGTTCCTGCTGGGATGCGCTGCGCTTATCCCAGCCTACGAACTTGAAACACGAGGTGCTGCCGGAAGCAACGGCCTCCCCCTTGATAAAGGGGGAACGAGGGGGATTTGCCGGGGGTTGGCTTGCGGGGCGGTTTTCTTCAATCCCCCCTGCCCCCCTTTATCAAGGGGGGAAAGCGACTCCCCCTGCCCTACCTATACCACCCATGCCGCAAACCCGCCACCGGCGGCCATTTCAGGCCGGTGTGTCGAAATATCTTACATCCCGCCTTTCCGCAACCGGCTCACAACAACCGGCTGATATGCCAGCCGGATAATCATTCCGCATATTTTTCGCCCGGCCGGCCCGCCTGGATTTCTGCCCCGGACTGTAACGGATATTTGACGGTTTTTTTTACATTCCCTTGGCGTCAATTTCCGCTCCAAACGCACCTCCCGGATTATTAACGAAAATTTATGCGGGCACGGATTATGCAACAACGAATGCAGGACGGCTTTATGGCGTTGACGATATGAATTCGAACCTTTCCTGACAAACAGTCGCGATTCTTTGAACCCAAAATCCCAAGTGGAGGTGTGCCATGTATATCGAACAGAAAGAACTCTTCCGGTGGCGCAGGGCCAGAAAAAACAAACAAGAAATCGCCATCTGCACCAAGCTCCTGGTGATCGGCCATATCGTGCTCAGCTCGATCAGCTTCGCCGTGGCCGGGCCCACGGGCGAACAGATAACCAGCGGCAGCGGCACCATCACGCGACCGGATGCGGTCACCACCCAAATCAACCAGGCCTCGCAGCGGCTGGATATCAACTGGCAGACTTTCTCCACGGCAAAAACCGAATCGGTCAATTTCATTCAACCCACCAGCATGGCCGTGGCCATTAACCGCGTCATCGGCGGCAAACCGAGTTTCCTCGAAGGCGCGCTCAACGCCAACGGCCGCGTGTTCATCCTGAACGAATCCGGCATCACCTTCTTCGGCACCTCGCAGGTCAACGTCGGTGCGTTGATCGCCACCACTGCCAAGGATGTCACCGTTTCCGATGACGACAAGTACTTTGCCTTCAGCGGCAACGCCTACGGGAAAGTGATCAACCATGGCGACATCCACGTCTCGGAAGGTGGCTTCGCCATCCTGGCCGCGCCCTATGTGCAAAACACCGGCACCATCCAGAGCGGCAATAAGAAGAACGGGGAGAGGCTGGCCGCGTCCTACCTGCAAAACACCGGCACCATCCTGGCCAACCTCGGCCGGATCGAACTCGCCTCCACGCGTAATTTCACCGTGGACCTGCGCGGCGACGGTCTGATCGGCTTCACGGTCACCAAGGAAAACGTGGACGCCATCGCCGAACAGATCGAGAAGCTGGGCGTAGACAACTCGGGCACGCTGCAGGCCCATTCCGGCATGATCGGCATTAGCGCCAATCTGGCCTCCAGCATCGTGCAAAGCGTGGTCAACCTGGGCGGCGTGGTGGACGCCGATGCCTTCGGCGCCGGCCATAACGGCGGCACGGTGCTGGTTACCTCGGTGGGTGACCTCAACAACACCGCCAACATCCACGCCGACGGCGGCGCCAACGGCAACGGCGGCACCATCGACACCTGGGCCGACGGCACCAACCGCGTCACCGCCGACGCCGTCCTGACCGCCCGCGGCGGCACCGACGGCGGCAACGGCGGCCTGATCGAAGTGAGCGGCGCCAAGGTCATCTACCGGGGCGCCGCCGATGCCTCCGCCCCCAAAGGCAAAGGAGGCACCCTGCTGATCGACCCTTGGGACATCACCATCGCCGACGGCGCGGGCACGGACGACAGCCTCGCCACGATGGGCGACGCCACGGTGTACGAAAAGAACATCGAACATACCTCGGGAATCGGCGTCGAGGTCAAACTCGAAGCCACCAATTCGATCACAATGAATGACCTCAGCGACGGCGAACTGAAGGGCGGCAGCGGCGACATCACCATGACCGCAGGCGGCGGTTACTGTGAAAGCTGTTCCATCACCTTCGTCGACAAGAACAACGACAAGATCACCACCACCAGCGGCAAAATCACGCTTACCGCCAAGGATAGCGTCACCGGCGAAGGCGGTGTAGGCACAATCGACATCGGCCATTTGCAGACCATCGGCCAGCTGAAGCCCCACGATAATGGCGGCCACATCACGCTCACCGCCGGCAGCGGCGGCATCAAGACCAAGGACCTGAGCACCGGCGGCACCGGAGTAAGCAATCCCGGCGTCATCACGCTGACCACCAGCAACGACGGCGACATCGAGACCGGCGACATCAGCATCGTTGCCGAAGGCGCCGGCACTGCCTCGGCATCCCTGAGCGCCAATGCGGGAGGCAACCTCACTACGGGTTCGGTAACGGTCACAGCCACCGACGAAACCTCTGCCGCCAACGCCTCGGCGACCCTGCACGCACGCAAGGACGTCAGCCTCGGGGGCACGACCACCGTGGCTGCCGCGGGCGCCGGGGAGGCGCGCGCCACCCTCGACGCCCGCGCGGGCAAGAAGCTCGACACCCGTGCCATTTCCGTTCTGGCGAATGCGCACAAAGCAGGCGATTCCGCGGCACCCGTACTCGCCGACGCTTCCGCCACCCTGATCGCGGTACGCGACGTCCATGTAGAAGGCAATGTGGAAGTCAGGGCCGATGCGGAAAATTCGTGGGGCGACGCCAACGCCAGCGCCTCCTTGCTTGCCGCGGCCGGCGTGGAAAGCGCGAAAGAAGGAAGCGTCGAACTGACCTTCGGCGAAGGCAGCCTGACCATCGACGGCAACGTCGACGTGACCGCGGAAGCCACGACCTCCTACGGCAACGCCAGCGCCAACGCTTCCATGCTGGCCGCGGCAGCGGTCAGACATGTGGAGGACGATGACGAGGAAAGTTTTGACGAAGATGACGACCAAAACAGCCTCCGCATCGACGGCGACATCAACGTGACCGCGGAGGCCACGACCTCCTACGGCAACGCCAACGCCAATGCGCTCATGCTGGCCGCGGCCGGAGTCCAGACACTGAAGGAAGGAAGCATCAAACTGACCTTCTTCGGCGATGGCGGCGAAGGCAGCCTGCCGGGCAACCTGACCATTACCGGCGACGTTGGCGTGACCGCCGACGCCGCAAGCTCCTACGGCAACGCCGACGCGGCGGCCCTCGCCGTGCTCGCGGCGGCGGATGACGTGACCATCACCACCGACCAGGATACGCTGCAAGTCCACGCCGAGGCCACCTCCGCGTGGGGAAATGCCGCTGCGGACGCCACCCTGATCGCCGCGGCGGGGCTCGACTCGCTGACCGTAAGCGAAGAGGAAGGCGTCTCCACCGTTCATGCGATCTTCGGCGGAGGCGAGCTGACCATCGACGGTAACATCGACGTGACCGCGGACGCTACGGCCCATTATGCCGGCGACGCAACCGCCGCGGCCACGGCCTTCCTGGCCGCCGGTAACGACGTGAATATCACCACCGGCGGCGACACGGTAAACGTGGCCGCCACTGCCGGAACGGACACTTATTACGACGACGAATATTACAGCGACGGCGGCTCTGCCACTGCGGCCTCGGGCCTGGTAGCCGCGGCCGGCCTCAACGACATCACCGCGACCAGAGCCGAAGGCAGCACTCCCTCCACTACGATGAGCGCCGGCGGCGGCGACCTGACCATCACCGGCGACATTAACGCAAAAGCGGACGCGACTGTCGGGTCGAAAGGCAAGGGCAACGCCAAAGCCGCGGCGAGTGCTCTCCTGGCCGCAGGCAACAACGTGGACATCCACACCAACTGGGACACGCTCAAAGTCGAAGCCACGGCCAACAACTACGGCTACGGCGAAGCGGATGCAACCGCCGCCCTTCTCGCTGCGGCGGGGGTCAGCGAACTCGGCGTCGGCACCGATGGCGTCCCGACTGACGTGAGCTACGGCGAAGGCGCGCTGACCGTCTCTGGCAACACAAGGGTCAACGCCGAGGCGTGGGAAAACGAGGGCGAGGACGGCGGTCATGCCACCGCCAATGCGAACCTGCTGGCGGCCGACGACATGGACAACACCTTCGTGTATGACGACATCACCGTGACCGCAAAAGCCGACCACAGCGAAGTCAATGTCGGGGATCTGAAGACCATCGGTAATGGTGCCGAAATCACGCTGGCCGCATGGAACGCATATGGCAGCGGTGACGGCAACAACGGCAAGGTCAACGCAGGCGACCTGAAGACCACCGGCTGGTATGCCGACATCACCGTGGACGCCGGCTACGGCGGCATCCACACCGGCAACCTGAGCACCGGCGGATACGGCGAAGGCGTGGCCCATCCCGGTGACATCCTGCTGACCACCACCAACGGCGGCGACATCCAGACCAGCAACATCAGCATCATCGCCTAGGGCACCGACAGCGCGTCGGCTTACCTGAACGCCAACGCTTCCGGCAACCTCGAAACCGGAACGATCCTGGTCAAGGCCACCGACTACACGTCTTCCGCCCGTGCCGAAGCATATCTGACCGCGGGTGGCGACATCACGACGGACGATATCACCGTTGAAGCAGACGGCGCCGAAGGTAGCACATACGCCAAGCTGGACGCCCGCGCCGGCGGAAACATCAATGTTGACGGCGATGTGAGGGTCGAGGCCGATGCGGAAGGCTATTACTGGACCAAAGCCGACGCGGAAGCCATCCTCATCGCCGGCGGCAACATCGACGTTGAGGACGACGTGACAGTCGATGCCGACGCGGAAAGCTCGTACGGAAACGCGACCGCGAATGCCACCCTGATCGCCGCGGCGGGTGTAGAAAGCGTGGAAGAAGGAAGCGTCAAACTGACCTTCGGCAAAGGCAGCCTCACCATCGATGGCGACGTCAAGGTGAGGGCGGAAGCCACGACCTATGAAGGCGATGCCGACGCCACGGCATTCGCCCTGCTTGCGGCGGCGGACGACGTGAAAATTACCACCGGTGTGGAGTCGGTAAGAGTGACCGCCACCGCCGAAACCGGTAATTACTGGTATGCATCGGCCGACGACTACGGCGGCTACGGCGGCGACGCCACCGCGGTCGCGGGTCTGGTGGCGGCGGCCGGCCTCGACACGATCACGGTCGACGAAGGCAGCACCTCCTCTGTTGAAGCGACCTTCGGCACTGGAAATCTGGAGATCATCGGCAACATCAAGGTGAAGGCGGACGCGACCGTCGGATTGTACGGCAGCGGCGACGCCGACGCCACGGCGGGCGCCATTCTGGTCGCCGGCGACGACGTGGACATCCACACCAACTGGGACACGCTCAGAGTCGAGGCCGACGCCAACAACTACGGCTACGGGAAGGCGAAAGCAACTGCCGACCTGCTCGCCGCGGCGGGGCTCGACTCGCTGACCATGAGCGAGGATGACGGCGTCTCCACGGTTGAAGCGACCTTCGGCGAAGGCAGCCTCGACATCACCGGCGACGTCAAGGTGATCGCGGAGGCCGATGCATACTCCGGCGACGCCGATGCCGCGGCCAGCGCAATCCTGGCAGCCGGCGACGACGCTGACATCCACACCGATTGGGATACGCTGAAAGTCGAGGCCGACGCCACCAGCGACTATTACGGAGATGCGGACGCGGTCGCGGGTCTCGTGGCCGCGGCTGGCCTTGACACTCTCAACGTCAGCGAAGCCGAAGGCAGTGCTCCCTCCGTCTCGCTGACCGCAAGCAGCGGCAATCTTGACATCACCGGCAACATCAAGGTGAAGGCGGACGCGACCGTCGGGTCGTACGGCGACGCCACCGCCACGGCCGGCGCTCTCCTGGCCGCGGGCAACGATGTTTACATCAGCACCGATGACGACACGCTCAGAGTCGAGGCCGATGCCAACAACTTCGGCTCCGGAAATGCGGACGCGACTGCCGCCCTGGTGGCCGCGGCAGGTGCCAGCTCGCTCACCGTCGGCGGAGACGGCGCTCCCAAAGACGTGATCTACGGCGATGGCGGCGAAGGCAGCCTGACTATCCACGGCAACACCAAAGTCACGGCTGAGGCGAGGGAAGAAGAGGGAGAGGGAGAGGACGGCGGCCACGCCGAAGCCAACGCAAACCTGCTGGCGGCCGGCGGCATGGACAACACGTTCGTGTACGACGACATCAAAGTGACCGCAAGCGCCGACCACAGCGAGGTCAACGTCGGCGATCTGAAGACCGTCGGATGGGGTGCCGATATCAAGCTGGCCGCATGGAACGAAGAAGGTAGCGGGTACGGCAACAACGGCACGGTCAACGCGGGCGACCTGAAGACCACCGGCGGACCAAGCTACCACGATGACGAGTACGACAAGGCCGATATCACCGTGGACGCCGGCAGCGGCGGCATCCACACCGGCAACCTGAGCACTGGCGGCGAAGAGCTTGGCGTGGCCCATCCCGGCGACATCTGGCTGACCACCACCAACGGCGGTAACATCCAGACCGGCAACATCAGCATCATCGCCGAAGGCACCGACAGCGCGTCGGCTTACCTGAACGCCAACGCTTCCGGCAACCTCGAAACCGGCTCGATCCTGGTTTCGGCTACCGACAATTATTCTTCCGCCCATGCCGAAGCGGATCTGACCGCGGGCGGCAACATCACGACGGGCGGCATCACGGTGGCGGCTGACGGTGCGGAAGGAGAAGCGTCCGCTATGCTGCACGCCCACGCCGGCGGCAATATCGACACCGGCGCGATCGAGGTGACCGCAAATGCGCGCGAAGGCTACCAATACTGGGACGGCGAACAGTGGGTGTACACCGGCGCATACGCGAATGCGGAAGCCGAACTGATCGCGGGCGGAAACATCACCGTCACCGGCAACGTGAAGGTTGATGCCGATGCGCACACCACTTACGGGAACGCGACGGCCGACGCCACCCTCCTCGCCGCGGCCGGCGTGGAAAGTTACGACTTTGGCGACGGCTGGCCTCGCGTTGCTGACAACGGCAAATCCCTACCGGGCTTCGGGGGCTGGATCTCATTCGGCGAGGGCAACCTGAACATCACCGGCAACATCAACGTGACTGCGGACGCCACGGCCCACAACGGTGACGCCACCGCCGCGGCCAGCGCCGTGCTCGCCGCGGCCGACGATGTGACCATCACCGCCGGCAGCGACACGGTCAACGTGGCCGCTACCGCCACGACCGGTTACGTGGAGGAAACGGATGACGGCTACGGAGGCTACGGCGGCTCGGCCACCGCGGTCGCCGGCCTGGTGGCCGCGGCGGGCCTCGACGAGGTCGATGTCGGCTTCGGCGGCGGCGATCATATCTCCTCCACGGGCTTCGGAGGCTCGATCGGGTTCGGCAGCGGCAACCTGAACATCATCGGCGACATGAACGTAACTGCCGACGCCACGGCCTACAACGGCGACGCCAAAGCCGCGGCGGGCGCCGTCCTGGTTGCGGCGGACGACGTAACCATCACCACCGGCAACGAGACCGTGAACGTGGCCGCCCATGCCAGCACTGAAAGCGGCTATGGAGGGTACGGCGGCTCGGCCACCGCGATTGCCGGCCTGGTAGCCGCGGCGGGTGTGGGTGGGATCAGCGGCGGTTTTGTCATTGGCGACGCATTCGACGGTGGTCTCCCCTCTGTGGGCTTCGGAGGTAACGCCTGGTTCGACAGCGGCAACCTGAACATCACCGGCAACATCAACGTGTCCGCTGACGCAACCGTCGGGAAAAACGGCTATGGCGACGCCTTCGCCGGAGCCGGTGCGCTGCTCGTGGCCGCGGACGACGTGAATATCCGCAACAACAACACCAGCGTGGATGCCACGGCCAACAACGAAGGAGAGGGCTCGGCCACCGCAGCGGCAGTGCTGCTCGCAGCAGCGGGGGTTGACGGCGCGGAAGGCGGCGGTTTTGTCGGCGGAGAAATGCTCGTTGACGGCGATGGCTTCCCCTTCAGCGGTAACGCCTGGTTCGGCAGCGGCAACCTGAACATCACCGGCAACATCAACGTGTCCGCGGATGCGACCGTCGGGACGGAGGCTTCCGAGTCTTCCGCCAACGCAATCGCCGCGGGGGTGCTCGTAGCCGGCGACGACGTGACTATCCGTGGCAACATCGCAGTTAATGCTTCCGCCACGAATCTGTCCTCCTACTCCGGCAGCGCAAATGCCTTAGGAGTAATGGCCGCCGCCGCGGGCCTGGACCACATCGGGTTCGGAAGCAGGCCTGTCCTCCGGTCCTCGGTTGCGGACAACGGCTGGTCGCCCTACTTTGACGTGCAGTTCGGTTCGGGAAACCTGAGGATCGAGGGCGATATCAAGGTCACGGCCGATGCGCGAGCCGACGGAACCGAATGGGCTAATACGCTTGCCGGCGCGGCCGCGCTGTTCGGCGCTGCCAACAACGCGACCATCCTCACCGACCCGATCACGGTGAAAGCGACCGCCACCAATAACGGAACCGGGGACGCAGTGGCGGGGGCGGCGGTGATCGCGGCGGCGGGCCTGGCCGAGGACGAAGAGAACGGCGCCACCGGCGACTTGTTCATCACCGGCGACATTTCGGCCACAGCCGAAGCGAGCGGCGGCGACCGCAACTTCGGTGCGGCCATCGTCAGCCTGTCCGCTCCGGGCAACATCACCAACCTCTACGGCACGACGCCGCCGACGGCCTATGCGCCCGACCCGGCCGATCGGACCCATGCGCTGGTGCAGGCGCCGGCCCACCTGGCTGAGAACTTCTTCGGCGAAGATTTCAGCGGTGACGGGGAAACAGGCGACTTCTATGCCTCGGTGAACATCAATGCCGGCGGCACGGTGAAGGTCGAACCCAAACCGTCGGCACCCGTCTGCGCCCGCGACGAGTGCGAAGTGGTCGCCGCGCTCAAGCCGGTGGAGCCGATGGAACCGCTGTTCCCCGGCCGCGATCCCTTGCGGATCATGGCGGACGGCCTGGTGGTGTGGGCGACCGGCGCGGGCGTGACGGCGCCCTCCACCGGCGCGGTCGTGACGGCCGACATCGAAAGCGCGATCGCGGCGGGCGCCGACCCGACCACGCTGCTGCCCGCGACCGCGGCCGGCGGTCAGGGCTTGTCGGCCGGGCTGGATGCCTATAGTATCGGCGGCCTGGATTACTGCGAGCAGGTGGTGAAGGGCGCCTGCCTGCCGGCGGTGGAGGAGAAAGGCAAGTCCCGGTAACACATTGGCGTAGGGGCGTCATTTCGGGCAAGGAGTGCAGCAATCGCTGCCCTGGGTCGGCATCCGGGACAACGACCTTGCGGAAATGACGACCCCGTTGGGGACGGCATTCGTTCAACCCAGGAAAAGCGGTTAGCCACGAATGGCACGAATGTTCACGAATGGTTCCGGACGCTCCACGCAACCAGTTATGCAGGCTGGGTTAAGCGCGGTTTCTTGCGCTGCAACTCGACGAACCCCAGTCATCCGGATAAACGTTGGTGTTGAAGTTTGGGTTTGTTAGGTTACGCGATGAAGCAGCTAACCCAACCTACATCTCTCACCGGGAGGACGCATCTAAAAGTTGAGTTACCCGATGGTTTCGATTCGTGTTCATTCGTGCCATTCGTGGCCGAATATCGGTTTCAGGTTTGGTTACCAAATTCAAAGAGGGAGGTTAGTTTTATGAAGCAACGATCCAGCAGTGCAACCGCAAAGCGCGCGCAACTCACGACAACGGCATCACTGGCGGCGCTGGGATTCTCCGGCGTGCTGCTCTCCGGCGCGGCCGTGGCACAGGAGCGGCTGCCGGGGGTGGTGGACCGGCCGGCAGTGGAAGCGCCGGGCGAGGTGACGCAGCCGCAGAAGCTCGAACCCAAGAAGGGGCCGGAGATGGAGAAGCCGGAGGGGGCGGCGGAGATTGTCGCCACGCTCAAGTCGGTCAAGTTTTCCGGCACGCCGATCCTGAAGGAAGACGTGCTGCAGAAGGTGGCGGCGCCCTACCTCAACCGCCCGCTGACCCGCGCCGACATTGCCCGCCTCAAGTACGACCTCACCAAGCGCTATTACGACGAGGGCTACGTGCTGGTGAAGGTGACCACACCGCCGCAGGATCTTTCCGCGGGCGTGCTGGAAGTGACCGTGTATCCGGGCCGCATCGGCGAGCTACAGATCGACAACAAGGGGCTGAGCCCCAGGGTGGCCGAGGCGATGTCGAGCCGCATCGTCAAGGGCGAGGTGTTCAACGAGAAGAACGTGGAAACCGCGGTCAAGGACCTCGACGATCTGACCAACATCAAGTCCAAGCTCAACCTGCGGCCGGGCAAGGAGTTCGGCACCACCGACCTGCTGCTGACGGTGGAGCCCGCGGTCGAGGACGTGCAGGCGTTCATGCTGGACAACTACGGCAGCGAGCTCACCGGCAAGAATGTGGCGACCTTGGACCTGCACAAGAGCAACCTGTTCGGCATGGGGGAAACCATCGGGCTGAATTTGCGCAAGTCGGATGACGACCTCGAAACCGCGCTGCTCGACTTCGTTACGCCCATCGGCTGGCGCAACGTCAAGCTGGAGCTGAACTACCTCAACAGCCGCAACGGCATCGGCGACCGCCTCGCCGCGCTGCAGGCGACCGGCAAGACCGAGCGCTTCGGGCTGGCTTTCTCCGGCAGGGCGATCAACGAACTGGAGCGCCAGGTCGGCTGGCGCGTCGGCCTCGAATCGCGCCGCCACGAGTCTTTCCTGGCAGGCACGCCGGAGAGCCGGGACGACATCAGCCAGGCTTATGCCGAAGGCTCGTACCTCAAGCGCGCGCCCAACTATGTGTTTTACGGCAACCTGCGGGTGACCAAGGGAATCGACGCCTTTGGCGCCAACAAGGAAGGCGATCCGCTCGCTTCTCGCCTGAACGGCGACCCCGAGGCATGGCGCGCGCTGCCCACGCTGTATTCGAACTACCGATTCACGGACAACGACTACCTGCAGACCATCATTTCCGGCCAGGTGTCCTCGCGCACCCTGCTGGCGTCCGACCTGTTCATCCTGGGCGGCTACGGCAGCGTGCGCGGCTTCCGCCCGGCGCAGGAAACCGGCGAGAACGGCTTCCAGTTCTCGCTGGAATACAACCACCAGTTCGCGCCGGTGGGCGGATGGGTGATCAAGGCGGGGCCGTTCCTGGACGGCGGCGCGGTGTACAACCGGATAGAGCCCTCGGCCGTGGACAGCCACCTGTACAGCCTCGGGCTCGGCGCAGAAGCCAAGAGCAGGCCGTTCAAGTTTGGCGACACCAAGCTGCGCCTCGACTGGGCCCACCCCGTCGGCAGCTACAACGATCCGGACGTCGACAACAACACCTACTACCTGCGCCTGACGCAGAATTTCTGATCTGGAGGGGGACTCAACACCTTCCCCTTGGCAAAGGGGGAACGAGGGGGATTTGCGGGGGCCGGCTTACGGCAACATCTCCGTGAATCGGCTGTCCGCTTGAATCCCCCCTGCCCCCCCCTTTATCAAGGGGGGAAGAAAGCGGTCAAAGGGAACGAGGAGATTCAAAGCCTCCCCCTTGATAAAGGGGGATTGAGGGGGATTCGCGGGGGTTGGCTTGCGGCAATATCTCCGTGAATTGCCGATCCGCATGAATCCCCCCTGCCCCCCCTTTATCAAGGGGGGAAGAAAAAAACAGGGAGAACAATGGGGCTGACTTTAACGCTCACCGATGCGGACTTGCCCGCATCGCCGGCATTCATCGAATTTTTGCACGCGACGCTGGCCGGCGAGGCGCAGCACGCGGGGAGCTGGTACCGGCAGGAAGAAGAGGGGCTGGCCACCAACGAGGGCCGCTTCGACGATATCCAGCGCAAGGCGCATGTCGTCGTCTCCGACCCGAAGGGGAAGGAGTATCTGCTGCGCTCCTACCGCTTCTTCAAGGAGCTGCTGACCGGCAACGTGAACACCCTGCGGGACATCGCCCGCTTCCGGTTCTTTTTCGTCATCGGCATTCCCCGCACCGGCGGCACCTATCTGACCAAGCAGCTTTTCCGCGCGGGCGGCATCAATTACACCACGGTGCAGAATGCGCTGGCGCACGACGGATTTCCGCATCTGGCGCGGCTTTCCTTCAGGGAGGAGGGCAACGTCCACACCAACGGGCTGCTGCAGCTTGCCGAGTATCTCACCATGGTGGAGGTGTTCTTCGGCGAGCACGGCAGGCTGGCTTATCGCGGCGGAATTCTCGTGCCGAAGAAGTTCACCAAGGCGGTGTACTACTTCGACCTGATCCGCGAAACCTTCGGCGCCAATGCCGAATATCTGGTCACCTTGCGCCACCCGCTTGCCGTTTGCCGCTCGGTTCTGGACAAGAGCGGCGGCATGCCGGACGGGGGCAGATTCGCGGTGCGCAGCGCCATCGAGCGCTGGGCGCTGGAAGACTGGCTGCATTGGGGGCTGGCGGAAGAAGAAGTGGCGCAGATGGATTATGTTGCCTGCTTTCTCGGCTACTGGAAGCGCTTCCATTTCCAGATGGCGATGGCCGGCATCCCCTCGATGCGGACCGCGCGGATCGTGCCTTACGGCGCCGAGCCGATGACCGGTGCGGCGAAGAAACTTTATGCGGAATTCGGCCTGCGCATGGAACCGGAAGCCTTCAAATCCGCCCCGCCTCCGTCGTTCGAGCCGCACCATGAAGCGGCAGCCCTCTTGGCCATGGAAGAAGTGGCGAGCTTCTGGCACAGCCTCGGCATGAAATTCCCGGTCGAGGCGCTGGCCGAGAAGCTGTAGTTCGTAGGCTGGGATAAGCGCAACGCATCCCAGCAACAGCCCATCGAATCGCTGGGGTTCGGTTCCCTCACCCCAGCCTACACGTGCTTTGTAGGATGGGTGGAGGCGCAAGCCGTAACCCATCATTGGCAGGGCGGGCTGGGTTTGATGGGTTGCGCTGCAACCCCATCCGGCTGCTGGGCTTCACGTTCGTTCAGCCCAGCCTACGCCCTACGCGTTGGATAAAGCGCAGTTCGTAGGCTGGGATAAGCACAGCGCATCCCAGCAGGAACGGTCGAATCGCTGGGGTTCGGTTCCCTCACCCCAGCCTACACACTTTCGTTGCGAATAAGCTCTTCGCAGCGCCGCGCGATGCGCTCGCTCTGCTCCCGCTGGTCGAAATCCGCGTGTCCTTCCGCAAACGCCTGGGCCTGCCGCGAATAGGCAGGGTCGACGAGCAGCCGGCCGAGAAGTTCGGCGTAGTTCGGGTCGGCGTTGTCCTGGTCCACCATCAGGGCGGCCCCCAGTTCGGCGGCCCGGCAGGCAAGGAGGTGCTGTTCGAGGTGCATCGGCAGCAGCAGTATCGGGCGGCCGGCAAGCAGCATGGCGGAAACCGTTCCTGCCCCGCCATGGCACACGGCAAGGTCGCATTCCTCGGCTGCCTGCTTCATCCGGACCGGCTGCCGGTAGAATTTCATGTGCGGCCGCTGGTATTGGCTGAGCAAGCTTTCGGGCAGGCTGGGGGCGTGAATGACGGTCCGGGCGGGCAGGTCCGCCAGCGCCTGGAGGATTTTTTCGAAGTGGAGATAGCCAGGCTTGAGGTAGGCGAATATTTTCTTGCCGCCACCCTCCGGCCAGACGATGGCGGCGCCTTCTTCAAGGCTGAAGCGCGGCCCCCAATACTTGCCGCCTCCCCGGCCGGGATAATGATCCAGCTCGGGGAAGGTGCACAGAAAGTTTTCCTCGACGTCGAACAGATCGGCCAGCATAGGCAGTTGCGGCGCCCGCGCGCCGGCCAATACGCTGTTGGCGACTTCGAGCACCCTTCGTTCGCTATCGGCGAGGCGGGCCTGCGGCACCTTCAGCATCGGGCGCATGCTGGGCAGGGGATTCGTGCGAGGCGGGGAGAAGAAGCCGTTGCCGATCATGGCGCGCGGCATCCCCATGCCCCGCGAGGCGAGCAGCGCGGTCGGGGAATGATCGGCCACCATGAGGCCGGGCTTTGTCCATTCGAACAGGCGGCGCCAGGCTTCGAACAGTCCGGTCAGCCCGCTGGCGGAGAGATAGCCGAACCGGAACAGGATTTCCGCATAGCTGACGGGTTCGGGCACCCCCACCAGCTTCGGCAGCCAGATCGGCGCCTGCACATAGGGGAAGCGGTGGGCGCCGAGGATCGCCGCGGCGTGCGAGACGTCCTTGAGGGCAAAGATCACTTCGTGCCCGCATTCCCGCAGGCTCAGCGCAACCGGGAGAAATCCGGCGATATGGCCGTAGCCGCCGCCCAGCTCCCATGCAAACAGAATGCGGCTCATCGGTCAGGCTCCTTGAGATCCTTTGTAGGATGGGTGGAGGCGCAAGCCGTAACCCATCATCGGCAGGGCGGGCCGGGTTTGATGGGTTGCGCTGCGCCCCCATTCGGCTGCTGGGCTTCACGTTCGTTCAGCCCAGCCTACGCGCTACGCGTTGGATAAAGCGCAGTTCGTAGGCTGGGATAAGCGCAGCGCATCCCAGCAGGAACGGCCGAATCGCTGGGGTTCGGTTCCCTCACCCCAGCCTACGCGCCATAACTACGTGTGCTAACCCGCCAGCTTCGGCTCGCCGACGAAATAACCCTGCACACCGTCCACTGCCAGGCGCTGGAGGGTTTCCAGTTCCCCCCTGGTTTCCACATACTCGGCAATGACCGACATCCCCAGCCCGTGCGCGATTCCAGCCAGCGCCTGGACGAAAAACTGGCTGTCCTCGTTTTGGTCGATGTGCCGGATGTAGCTGCCGTCGATCTTGACGTATTCCAGGTGCAGGTTGCGCAGATGCCCGAGGGAAGCGGCGCTCAGGCCGAAGCAATCGAGCGCGAAGCGGGCGCCCGCATGGCGGATGTGTTCGATGGCGTTTCTCATGGCGGGGACGTCGTCCATGATGCCCAGCTCGGCGACTTCGAACAGCAGGCGGCCGGCGCGGCTCCTGTTTTCCAGCAGGCGCGTGCACAGCCAGCCGACGAAATCCGGGTTGCGCACCGATGCGCCGGACAGGTTGACGGCGAACATTTCGCTTCCGCCGGCATGGGATTCCAGATGCGCCAGAACCTTGGCTACCACCTGCCTGTCGACTTTCTCGGCAAGCCCGTGCCTCCTGGCTATCGGCATGAACATGCCGGCCGGTAGCAAGGCCCCGTCGTCGGTGGGGATGCGGGCCAGCGCTTCGTAATGCAGGAGGCGCTGGTCGCCGGCGGCCAGCACGGGCTGGAACGCCAGCATGATGCCGCCCGTCGCCAGCGCTTTTTCCACCACGTCTTTTCGGGCGCCGTCGGTCGACATGAATTTCTCCGCCGCCCCCTCGCCGCTGTACAGACGCCAACGCCCGCCCTGTCTATCCTGAGCGGCTTCAAGCGCCATGTCCGCAGCGCAGAGCAGATCCGAGGTGCTTTGCCCCGGCTGGTAGCAGGCAATCCCCACATAGGCCTCGACGCCTTCCTCGCCTGCCTGCTCCCTCACCTGACCCAAGGCGCCAACCAGCGCATCGCCCAGGGCGCGGGCTTTGTCCGGGCCGATATCCGGCGCCAGCATGGCGAACTCGGCGCCGTTCATGCGCGCCAGCAGGCAGCGTTCGTAGTTGGCGCCGACTTTCACCAATACCTGTGCCGCCGTTTGCAGCAGGCGATTACCTGCGGCGTGGCCGTACTGCTCGTTGTATTCCTTGAACCGCTCCAGGCAGACCAGCACCAGCGCACCGGCCGAAAATTCTTCCGGGGAGCTGACGAGGTGATGCAGCCGTTCCCCGAAGCTGCGGCCGTTGGCCAGGCCAGTCACGCCGTCCTGATACGCCTTGACCCGCATCCTTTCGGTGAGTGCGCTCTGCTCGCTCAGCATGCGCTCGACCGCCAGGCACATCGTGTTCATGGCCGCCGCGACGCGGCGCAGCTCGCGCGCCCAGGGAATTTTTTTGAGCTGCCGGAACTGCCGTTCGGAAACGGCGAGCGCCTGCGACTCCATTTCCGCCAGCGGCGCCAACGCGGAACGCAACACCAGGACGACCAACAGGAACGACGCGAGACCCGCCGCCGCGAGCAAGCCGAAAGCCTGCACCGAAACCCGCCACAGTTCCTTGTAGGCATATCCCGGATGGCTCACCACCTCCACCGTACCGATCTGTTTCCAGCCGTGCATGATCAGCGCCTTGCCCTGCGGCGCGTCCAGCTCGAACGCGTCGATGAACCATGCGGGCACGCCCTTGACCCACACCTCTTCGGCGCGCTCCACAAAGGCGTCGCCGGACATTTCGCGGATCGCGATTTCGCGGTAGTAGCCGCGGTCGAAGATGGCATCGACCATGGCCTTCATGGTGGCGAGGTCGCCCTGCTCGACGCTGCTGGTGAGCGACAGGCCGAGCGAGGTCGCGGTATCCTGCGCGTGGGAGCGCATCTGGTTGACCAGGTAGTCCCTGGTGTTGTGGATGCTGATGGCCAGCGTGCCGATGAAGATCAGCAGCCACAGCAGCGAGATAATCAGCACAAGCAGTCGCGATAATTTCATACCGATGCCCTTTGCGTTGGGATGATGATTCCAGAAAAACCGTTTAACCACGAATGGCACGAATGTTCGCGAATGAACACGAATGGCTGGCAGGCGGATGCCGGCAATCGGCAACGGCCCGAAAATATCTGCGTCCATCCGCGTTCGTCGGCGGTCAAACGGGGTTTTATCAGATTAGTCCCGGAATATTCGTGAACATTCGTGTTCATTCGTGGTTAATCGCCATCTGTTCAATTTCGTGCGTCCTGCTCGTGTTTCAGCCTTCTGAGCAGGTCCCGCCATAATCCGATGCGCTCCGATCCGCCCAGGAATTGCCCCCGCCCGGTCAGTTCCTTGGCCAGCCAGAGGCTGTCGCCGTTGAAGCTGTATACCGGGATCAGGTCCTGGCGCCGCGATGCCGGCAGGATGTCGGGCTGCAGGTTGTCCAGCACCGCCGGCTCGGCGTCCGGCGTCGGGTAGTAGGTCAACACCATGTGCGCCTGATTCAGCGTGGTCGCCTTGACATAGGTGATGCGCAGCCGCTCAGCGGGCACGCCGATTTCTCTCAGGGTCAGATACTTGGCAATCGCAAAATCTTCGCAGTCGCCGCCGTCGGTTGCCAGGAACTCGATCGGCGTGGCCCAGTAATCCTCTTTTCCCCAGTGCTCCTGATCGCTGACGAAGGGCAAGGTGTTGAAGAAACGATTCACCAGTTCGAGCTTTTTCGGCTCTTCCAGGCTCCTCGCCGAATACAGGATTTCGCGCCACTTCTGCAGCCGGCCCGCCGCGGCCGGTCCATGTTTCCTCCCGACGGCGTTGATTTCGGCATCGGTTGGGGCCAGGTCCCCGGCTGCCATGCCGTTCGGCATTCCCAGCGCGGCGCCGAGCAATACCGCGCGGACAAGCCAGTGCGCGGCGCGGCTCGGGTAAAAAAGCGATGGGCTGGTCACGGTGGCGGAAATTCTCCCCTGGGTTTTGCAAGTTTAGAGGCGATTCGCCACGAAACACAACCCGCCCCGGCCGAAGCGCAACCAAAAAATCCGTGGAAGGTCACACTGTCTGGTTGCCCCGTGAAATTTCACGTGACCGACAAACATCACCGCCAGCCGCTCCAGTCGGCATGTCATCCGTAACCACAGGAAAGGAGGAACCAATGAGCGACCCGCACTCCGGAATGCCGAAAACCACCCGCTGGACATTTATTCTCGCCATCGTGGGCGGACTGGGCATCGCCCTCCTGGCCATTTTTCTGGTCGTGAAGTATATGCTGGCGCCCCAGGTTACTCCTCTTCCCGGCCCGGAGCAGCAGCCGCCGGCCAAGCAGGCGCAGCCTGCCCCCCAGGCAGCAGCCGAAGCCCCCGCTGCGGCGCCCGTCCCCCCCGCCGTACCTGCCCCCGAAACCAGGATCGCAGCCGCCGACGCCGACAAGGGCAAGAAGGTGTACGGCACTACCTGCTCTCTCTGCCACGCCGCCGGCGTCGCGGGCGCGCCCAAGGCTGGCGACAAGGCCGCCTGGAGCCCGCGCATCGCCCAAGGCAAGGACACGCTTTACAAGCATGCGATCGAGGGCTTCACCGGCAAGACCGGTGTGATGCCCCCCAAGGGCGGCAACCCGGGCCTGCCCGACGACGACGTGAAAGCGGCGGTGGATTACATGGTGGGGCTGGCGAAGTAGCGGCTGATGCGCTCTACAGCTCTCTTGCGTTAAACTAACGCCCTTTTGCACCGAACAAACGCCATGGCTCAATACGTTTTCACCATGAACCGCGTGGGCAAGATCGTTCCGCCCAAGCGCCAGATCCTCAAGGACATCTCGCTCAGCTTTTTTCCCGGCGCCAAGATCGGCGTGCTTGGCCTGAACGGCTCGGGCAAATCCACCGTGCTCAGAATCATGGCCGGGGTGGACAAGGACATCGAAGGTGAAGCCACACCGATGCCCAACCTCTCCATCGGCTACCTGCCGCAAGAGCCGCAGCTCGATCCGGAGCAGACCGTGCGCCAGGCGGTGGAGCAGGGGCTGGGCGAGGTGTTCGAGGCACAGCAGAAACTGGAAGCGGTGTATGCCGCCTATGCCGAGCCCGATGCCGATTTCGATGCGCTCGCCGCCGAGCAGGCGCGGCTGGAGGCGATCATCGCCGCCTCCGACGGCCACAGCGCCGAGCAGCAGCTCGAAATCGCCGCCGATGCGCTGCGCCTGCCGCCTTGGGAGGCGAAGATCGGCCACCTCTCCGGCGGCGAGAAGCGCCGCGTGGCGCTGTGCCGCCTGCTGCTGTCCAAGCCCGACATGCTGCTGCTGGACGAGCCCACCAACCACCTCGATGCCGAGTCGGTAGACTGGCTGGAGCAGTTTCTCACCCGCTTCCCCGGCACCGTGGTGGCGGTGACCCACGACCGGTACTTCCTCGACAACGCCGCCGAGTGGATCCTGGAACTCGACCGCGGCCACGGCATTCCGTGGAAGGGCAACTATTCGAGCTGGCTGGAGCAGAAGGAGCAGCGGCTGGAGCAGGAGCAGAAGCAGCTCGATGCCCACATGAAGGCGATGAAGCAGGAGCTGGAGTGGGTGCGGCAGAACCCCAAGGCGCGCCAGGCCAAAAGCAAGGCGCGGCTGGCCCGGTTCGAGGAGCTGTCGAACTACGAATACCAGAAGCGTAACGAAACCCAGGAAATCTTCATCCCGGTGGCCGACCGCCTCGGCGACAACGTCATCGAGTTCAAGGACGTGTGCAAGGGCTACGGCGACCGCCTGCTGATCGACAACCTGAGCTTCTCGATTCCGCCCGGTGCCATCGTCGGCATCATCGGCCCCAACGGTGCGGGCAAATCCACCCTGTTCCGCATGATCACCGGCAAGGAACAACCGGACTCCGGCGAGGTGAAGATCGGCCCAACCGTCAAGCTCGCCTACGTCGATCAGTCGCGCGATGCGCTCGACGGCAAGAAGACCGTGTTCGAGGAAATTTCCGGCGGCGCCGACATCCTCACCGTCGGCAAGTACGAGACGCCCTCGCGCGCCTACATCGGCCGCTTCAACTTCAAGGGGGCCGACCAACAGAAGATCGTCGGCAATCTCTCCGGCGGCGAGCGCGGCCGGCTGCACCTGGCCAAGACCCTGATCGCCGGCGGCAACGTGCTGCTGCTGGACGAACCCTCCAACGACCTCGACGTGGAAACCCTGCGCGCCCTCGAAGATGCGCTGCTGGAATTCGCCGGCTGCGTGCTGGTGATCTCGCACGACCGCTGGTTCCTCGACCGCATCGCCACCCACATCCTGGCGGCAGAAGGCGAATCGCAATGGACCTTCTTCAACGGCAACTACCAGGAATACGAGGCGGACAAGAAAAAGCGGCTGGGCGAGGAAGGCGCGAAACCTAAGCGGATACGGTATAAGCCGATCAGCCGGTGAGGGGGGACGCTGGGGTTCGCCTGGCTCACCCCAGCCTACGCATCTTCGTATTCTGGGTAGGCTGGGGTGAGCCTGC
>JBFMFB010000060.1:0-7065 GCA_040752115.1 Pseudomonadota bacterium
TATTGCGCGCGCCGTGAACCCGCCCCGCTTCCGCCACGGCGATGTCGCCGGCGCGGATCGGCTGCACGGCGCCGTCGCCGAGGTAATATTCGCCCTCGCCCGCAAGTATCACCCAGGTGTCCTGCCCGCCGGGATGGCGGTGCGCCTTGACCTCCTGCCCCGGCAGCAGGCAGTAAGTCGCCACTGCCGCATGCGCGGTCGTCCTGACGAGGTTCTTTTCCGGTCCTGACGGGGCGCAGCGTGCCAATGCGTCCGCGCCGAACACTCTCCTGCACTCACTCATCCTTGCCCCCGAAAATCATTCGCTTTCCATTTCGAGATATACCCGACTCGCATTGACGCCCTTGAGCTGCTCGTAATTGGCGAGGTGGCTGAAAGCGCTTTGGTCCAGACTGCCGATCGCGCCCTGCAGGTCGAGACCGCCATCCAGCGCCTTTCTCATATGCTCGCGCAGAAGAAGCAGGTAATCGCGGGTATCGCGCCGCGCCTGGTCCAGCGTGCAGATTCTGCCGTGGCCGGGTACGATCCATTCGGGATTGATCCTTTCCAGCTCGCCGAAGGAAGCGAGCCAGTCCCGGCTGTTGCTGACGGAAGAAATGCTGAGCAGGCGGCCGGTGTAGACCAGATCGCCACTGAAGAGCACACGCCAGCGCGGCAGCCACACTACGGCATCGCCCGGCGTGTGCCCGCCGTAGAAATGAAGGATGCGGATTTCCACGCCGCCGGGGAACAGGGTTTCTTCGCTGTCGAACAGACGCTCGGGATAAACCGGCCAGGTACCGTCGGCCTTTTCGCGGATGGTTTTGCGCAGATCTTCCAGTTGCGCCGCGCCGCGCTCCTCCATGTCGGCCCGGGCCTTGCGGCTGGCGATGATCTCCGCCCCCTGCTGGAGGAAATAGCCGTTGCCCAGCCAGCGGTGATCCTGTCCGCCGGTATTGACGACGTACCTCACCGGCTGACTGGTTATCTGGCGGATGGCTTCGTGCATCGCGCGGGCAACCTGCCAGCTCGAGCCGCTGTCCACCACCACGACGCCCGCCGGGGTAACGATAAAGCCGGCATTGGCGTTCATGCCTTCGTTCTCGTACGTGCGCGGACCGGTATCGCCGATGAAGGCATACACATCGGGAGCGACGCGCTCCGCCACGAAAGTGACGGCCTGCGCCGGCATAACGGTAAGCAGAAAAACCAGAATAAAGACGGATTTGATCGCCACGACACCAGACCTCTGGACCTTTCGGTGCATCATAGCCCGCAACGCGCGGAACGACAATCAGTGCCGCTCCTGCCGCTGCAGCCAGGTCATGGCGAAGATGAGGAGAAAGGAAATTGCCAGCAGCGCCAGCGCGTAGGCATGGGCATGGGCATAATTGAGCTGCTGCGCCTCGTCGTAAAGCGCGATGGAGGCGACCCGCGTCTCGCCGGGAATGTTGCCGCCCAGCATCAGCACGACGCCGAACTCGCCAATAGTATGGGCGAAACTCAGCGTCGCCCCAACCCCGATGCCCCGCCGCGCCGCCGGCACCACGATGCGCCAGAAGCGCTGCATGGCCGTGGCCCCCAGCGCGGCCGAGGCTTCGATCAGTGTCGGCGGCACCCCCCGGAACGCTGCTTGGAAAGGCTGCACGGCGAACGGCAGGCTGTAGAACACCGAGCCGATCACCAGCCCCGCAAAGCTGAACGTCAGCGAATAGCCGAAAGTTTCGAGCCAGAAACGGCCGACGGGCTGCTGCGGCGAAAGCAGTATCAGAAGATAGAAGCCGATCACCGTGGGCGGCAGCACGATCGGCAGGCTGACCAGCGTCTCAATGAGGGAAATGCCGCGAAACCGGCTAGTGTTGAGCCACCAGGCGAGCGGCACGCCGATGGCGACCAGCAGCAGCGCGGTGACGGTCGCCAGGCGCAGCGTCAACCACAGCGATTGCCACAGGTCGGGGGATAGGATGGCGAGAGTCTGGAAAATATCGAGCATGGTTCAATAATGGACAGGATTAACAGGAAAGAAAGATTTCGTTCCGGCAGCAGGGCTCCCATGTATGGCGAAGTCGGAACAAGCGGCCAATTGAAAGGCCAGATTCCCGGAAGAAATCCTGTAAATCCTGAAAAATCCTGTCAATCCTGTCTATTCGTTTTTTCCCGGCAGGACAAAGCCATACCGGTCGAAAATCGCTCGCGCCTCACGGGAGCGCAAAAAATCGAGGTAAGCTTTTGCCAGCGGATTGGAAGCGCCCTTCCTGGTAACGACCGCCGCCTGCTCCAGGCGCGGATAGCTCCGGGGCGGGATCTCGACGTATTTGCCGATGCCGGCGAGCCTGGGCGATTTCACCAGCGACAGGGCGACGATCCCGGCATCTGCGTTGCCGGTCAGCACGAATTGGGCGGCCTGGGCGATGTTCTCCGCCTTCGCCAGTTTTCCCTCCACCCTGGCCCACAGGCCCGCGCTTTCCAGCGCGGCCTGCGCGGCCCGACCGTAAGGGGCGTGCTCGGGGTTGGCAATGGCGATGCGCCGCACGCCCGGGTCGAGCAGCGCCTCCAGCCCGCGCGCAACATCGAACCGGGGATCGACCGTCCACACCACGATTCGCCCCGCCGCGTAAACCGTAAGATTATCCCCTTCGGCCTGCCCGGCCTCGATCAGTGCCTTCGGATATTTCACGTCGGCGGACATGAACACGTCGAACGGCGCGCCGTTCTGAATCTGCGCGTAAAAATTGCCGGACGAGCCGGTCGATGCCTTGAGCCGCACGCCCGGCCGGGCTTTCGTAAACGCGCCGTCCAGTTCTTCCAGGCAATAGATCAAGTCGGAAGCGGCGGCAACATGCAGCACCTCTCCCCCCCACAGCGAAAGCGGAAACAGCAGCAGCACCGCGCCCAGGAATTTTTTCGACAGTTGGCCCATACTTTGCCGGCTTGCGCTATATACGATTAAATATAACGAGCAGCGCATTTAACCCCAACCGGGCGCGTAAGTCAAATATCAAAGGGAATGCGGCGCCCATCAATGGGCGCGGCGTCAGGCTGCGTATTTCTCACGCACGATGCGATCGATTGCGGCGAGCACTTCGTTGCTCGCTTCCTCGGCTTCCTGAAATGCCGCTTGTATCCTGGCCTGCAAGTGAGGATCCTGCTGCCAGTTCCGGTTCGTTTCTATGTAGGCGAGCGCTTCATGAATCTTACCGTGGAGCCGGGCGTGGGGCGCTTCCATGCCGGCATAGGAAGGAACGCTGCGGAACAGCTCGTACCCCTTTCCGCTCTCGTACCACATGCCAAGGCGGCATTGATGGTGATCCGCCCTTACCGCTTCCGCTTCCCCGCTGGATGCGCCTGCGCTGGCGGCAACATAGGCGCTCTGCTTGAACAGCATGTGGTCCACCTTGATCAGCGAAGCGAAAGCGATATCCTGGGCAAACGCGACTTTTTCCTGGGTAAGCCGCGCCGAGTTTGCGAACGCGTCGAATTTGCACTCGAAATCGGCCACCACGTGCTGCGAGGCATCCGCCATTTCCTGCATGGATCGGGCATCGTTCAGCATGGCGGCCGCCTCGGCCTGGAATCCTTCCGTCACCAGAGCAATCCCGGAGACCGCCCGCTTGGTGTTTTCCGACAGTTTTCTGACCTCGTCAGCCACCACGGCGAAGCCGCGGCCGACCTCGCCCGCGCGCGCGGCTTCGATAGCTGCGTTGAGCGCCAGCAGGTTGGTCTGGTTGGCGATTTCGGTGATGAGCACCATCACTCGCGAAATTTCCGAAGTGCGCTCGTTGAGCTGAGCAATGGCGGCATTGGTGTGGCCAATCTTCTCCGAAATCCCGGCCAGCACCGTCAGGATTCTGGCGACCGACTCCTTGCTTCCCTCGGCGTCCCGGGTCGTCTTGCGGGAGATTTCCGTCACGCCTTCCATCTCCCCCGTCACCGCGAGAAGGTCCTGCTGGTTGAGCCCGAGATTTGCCAGCATGCTGGCGGCATTGAGATGGCTCAGCTCGGACAGCAGCGCATTCCGCAGGATGTGCCGGCTGTTTTCCTCCATCGAGTCCAGCGAACGATTGATGTTGGTGAGCGACGAGACAAAATCGCCATGCAGGCCGGTGGGCATGGTTCTGCGATGGAATTTCGCGGCGCTGGCGTACTGGAAAGCCGTGGCCACTTCCCGGAAATATGCTTCGAGCTGGTCCAGCATGTCGTTGATTTGCCAGGCCAGAGCAGCCAACTCGTCGCGCGTCCTGATGCGGACGATGCGCCGATCGAATTTCCCCGCGCTCACCGAGCGCGCCACGTCCACAATGTCAGCCAGCAGCGCAAGGTATTGCTTGAATTTGAAGTGAACGAACAGCGCCCACAGCATGCCGACAGCCAGCAGGGCAGCACCAAAGAAATCCAGGCGGCCGGAATGGAGAAACGGCACGGCAATGGCGCAAAGCAGCAGAAAATTGTAAAAATAGGTGACAGCCTTGATTTTAAAGGCTAAGGACAAACTTTTCATAGCTCGTTTTCTTTTCCGAAAGCAGGTCCGCAAGAAGCTTCGTCGAGGCGGCGATCGCATCGCGCGGCCCGGCACGCCGCTCTTCCTCCAGCATCAGCCGGTACAAGCCGGCTGCCGCATCCACCGCGCCGGCCTTTGGTTTGCGGCGGACAGAGTAATAACCGATCACCTGCCCCTGACTGTCGTAGGAAGCGGTCACGTTGGCGAATACCCAGTAAAAACTGCCGTCTTTTGCCATGTTCTTGACGTAGGCGAAAATCTCCTCGCGCCGCCGCAGGGTATCCCACAGCAACTGAAACACCGCGCGCGGCATATCCGGGTGGCGGATGATATTGTGTTGCGCGCCGAGCAGCTCCTTCTCCGTGTAGCCGGAGAATTCGATGAAGATGCGATTGCCGTAGGTAATGCGCCCCTTCAGATCGGTTTTCGAAACGATGAAATCGTTCTCCCGCATGATTTTTTCATGGCGGGTCGGTGTGATGCCGAGTTTCATTGCGACAGTCCCCATCCAGTATGCAAATGGCTTGACCAACCATTTGCGGCGCAAAGTCTAGCACAGGCCGTCACGGCAATAGTTGACAAACATCAAGAACATGTCAACTTAACCATATTTTGAATGGGGATATGTTGCTGCAATAAATTTATAGACCAAAAAAAAGCGCATTTCTTTCGAAATGCGCCCTTTGGAGAATTGCCGGAATTTCGGAAATCACACCGCGATCTGTTTGCACTCCTTCAGGCATGCCGCGCAGGCGTCGGCGCAGTCGGCGCATTCCTGATGCTTTTTCGCATGTTTGCGGCACTCGTCCTCGCATTCCCGGCAGACATCCATGGCGACCTTTGCCATCTTGGCGAGATGCTTCGACTCGTAGCCGGCGAGCTGCCCAAGCGAGGTGCATACCGCGAGCATCTGGTTCACGCTGATGGCGCAGGCTGCCATTTCCTTGTCTCCCTGGCCGAGCAGCTCCAGGCAATGGCGGATGCAGGCCTGGCCCTTCTGCACGCAATAAAAGGTTGCATCGATCAGCCCCTGGTTCTTCATGCCGTGATGCATATGCTGGTGGTCATGCCCCTCGGCGAACGCCATGTTTCCCGCAGCCGCAAGCGCTACCGCGGCAGTGCCCAACAACATTTCTCTTCTGTCCATGCGATTCTCCCTTCGTGGTTTAAGACAACGGCTTACTCTGCCGGCCGGCTGGCCATCAGTTCCTCAAACTTCGCCATCTCGCCGGCTGTCGCCGCAACCGCTTTCGCCTCCAGTTCGCGGTAGCGCCGCAGCACTTCCCGGCCGAACTCGGTGATGCGCGCCCCACCGCCACCCTGTCCGCCGGTAGCGGTATCCACTAGCGGATTGCGGAAGCAGCGGTTCATGGTATCCACCAGCAGCCACGCCCGCCGGTAGGACATTCCCATTTCCCGCGCGGCGCCGGAAATGGAGCCGGTGCGCTCGATCGCCAGCAGCAGATCGGCCTTGCCGGGCCCCATGGCGATGGCGGCGCCCAATAGCACCCGGATGCGCGGTTTGGTTTTGCCTTTCATTCCCAGCGCCGTGCGGCCTGGTCGTCGCTCTCGCGCGCGTCCACCCAACGCGCACCGGCGCCGGTTTCTTCCTTTTTCCAGAATGGTGCCTGGGTCTTGAGGTAGTCCATGATGAATTCGCACGCCGCAAACGCCTCGCCGCGGTGGGCGCTGGTGACGGCCACCAGCACGATCTGGTCGGTGGGTTTGAGCAGGCCGACGCGATGGATCACCACGGCACCGTAAATGTCCCAGCGGCGCTTCGCCTCCTCCACGATTGCGGCGAGCGCCTTTTCGGTCATGCCCGGATAATGCTCGAGCGTCATGCCCGCCACGCTCTCGCCTTCGTTGATGTCGCGCACCAGGCCGATGAAGCTCGCCACCGCGCCGATCCTGGGATCATTCTGGCGCAGGCGCAGGATTTCCGCGCCGGCATCGAAATCTTCGGTCTGCACCCGAACGGTCATGTTCAGCCCCCCGTCACCGGCGGAAAGAATGCCACCTCGTCGCCATCGGCCAACGCCGTCTGCGGAGCGGCCATCTCCTGGTTCACCGCCACGCGCACCGGCTTGACGGGCGCGAGCTCTTCCGCCCAGGCGCCCCCGCGCCGCCGCAGCCATTCGGTCAACCCTTCCACGGTCGCAACGCCGGCGGGCAACTCCACCTCTTCGGAAGGCAATCCCAGCGTCTCGCGCAGCCGGGCGAAATACAACAAGGTCACCATGCCTGCTCCTTCAGCAAAACAAGGACGAAAAGGGAATGAACTTCACCGTTTCCCCGCGCCGCACCGTGCGGCTCTCGGGAATTTCCACCAGACCGTCTGCCCACGCCGCCGAGGTCAGCACCCCCGATCCCTGGTTGGGATAGAGCACCACGCCCGCCGCGCCGGGTTCCCCCGGCTCCAAACGGGCGCGAAGATACTCGCGCCGG
This sequence comes from Pseudomonadota bacterium, assembly GCA_040752115.1. Classification (GTDB taxonomy): domain Bacteria; phylum Pseudomonadota; class Gammaproteobacteria; order Burkholderiales; family Sulfuricellaceae; genus JBFMFB01. Next base: position 6,926 of record JBFMFB010000060.1, read on the forward strand.
TTGCCGGGCTTCGACCAGTCGAATTCGGCGCGCAGCGCATAGGTACGGGGGGCAACCTCCACAGCCCCCTGGCGGCGCAGGATAGACGGCCGGACGAACAGGCAGAAGGTGACGAAGGCAGAAACAGGATTGCCCGGCAA
>JBFMFB010000061.1:0-6717 GCA_040752115.1 Pseudomonadota bacterium
ACCAGCAGTTCCGGAGGGGCAATCCGCCCCGGAACCCTGGCGAGAATTTCGGAAAGCACGGAGGGCGCGATTTTGCAGCCACAGCCCCCGCCGTGAGAAAACTGCGTCAATTTGATCTGCATAAATTCAGGCGCATCAAAATTTTTAGTGGATTGGCCGCCCCGGAGAAGCGAAAATATGCCCTCCTGGCACGACAATGAAGACATGAAATAATTGCAACAATGGCAATCACCGCAACCGTAGCACAGTTGGCTCAGTTTGACGACATCATTGACGTCCGCTCGCCGTCGGAGTTCCGCGAGGACCACATTCCCGGCGCGCTGAATTTCCCGGTGCTGGACGACGAGGAGCGCGCCCGCATCGGCACGCTTTACAAACAATCGCCGTTCGAGGCGAAAAAGGCCGGTGCCGCCTTGGTCGCGCGCAACATCGCCCGGCACATCGAGCAGCACTTTGCGGCCAAGCCGAAAAACTGGCGGCCGCTCATCTACTGCTGGCGGGGCGGTAAACGCAGCGGTTCGATGGCGCACATCCTGGCCGAAATCGGCTGGGCTGCAGCCCAACTGGAAGGCGGATATAAGGCCTACCGCCGGCTGGTGCTTGAAGAACTGCAAATCCTTCCCAACCGGTTCGACTGGCGCGTGATCTGCGGACCGACCGGCTCGGGGAAAAGCCGCCTGCTGCAAGCGCTCGACAGCCTTGGCGCGCAGGTGCTGGATCTCGAGGAACTGGCCGCACACCGCGGCTCGATCCTCGGCAACCTGCCGGACACCCCCCAGCCAAGCCAGAAGACCTTCGAAAGCAGGGTATGGTCCAAGCTGCACGGCTTCGTCCCACAGCAGCCGGTGTACGTCGAGGCGGAAAGCAAGAAAATCGGGCAGGTAAGGGTACCGGATGCGCTGCTCGCCGCCATGTGGTCCGGCCGCTGCATCCGGTTGGAGCCCGATCCGGCCCTGCGGGTGGGGTTGCTCAAGGAAGAATACCGGCATTTCCTGGAAGCTCCGGAAGGGCTCGCCAAGAAGCTGGATTTCCTGGCCGGCCTGCACGGGCGCGAACTCGTCGGCAAGTGGCAATCCATGGCGCAAAACGGGCAATGGGACCAACTGGTCGCCGAACTGCTGGAGCGGCACTACGACCCGGCTTATGGCAAATCCACCCTAAAGCATTACCCCAACCACGCCGACGGCCTGCTGGTGCGGCCGGCAGACTTGAGCAGCGGCGCCATGCTGGAACTGGCACGCTGGCTGATGACCCCTGCCGCAGGCGCTTCCGGAGCGCCCCTTGACGCCGCCGGAAAAAGTGCTAGCCTGTAATCGCTGTTTCAGGATGCTTCAGTCCTGATAATCCTGAAGCAGGTTCGCAAGTGCAATCCTTCGGTTATCTCCTGACCTGGATTTTCATGGCTTCCAACGCTAAAGACGCGAACAGCACAAACCGCACGCGACAGCCTCGGGCAGCGTTTTTTCAATCGCACCTACCTGCGAGCCACCCCGACATGAACATAACGTCCGGTTATCGCGCCCGCCGCGGCTTAACGTTGAATATTGCCGTGCAAGATCGGGTTATCCCCCAAAACTGTTACCGTGAGGAAACAACCATGGGCACCACCTGGATACTCGTCTCCAATGCCAGCACCGCACGTTTGTATGCCAACCACGGGCCGAAGAAAGGCCTCAAGCTCCTGAAGGAATTGGCCCATCCGGAAAGCCGCGAAAAAGTCTCGGCGCTGGTGAGCGACCGCCCCGGCCACAACCAGGGCGCGGGCAACGGCCACGGATCGTTCATCTCGGCGACGGATCCCAAACAGCACGAAGCCGATCGCTTCGCCCACGAACTGGCCAGGGAACTGGAGCAGGGACGCGCCGCCAACCGCTATGATCGGCTGATCCTGGTTGCCTCATCGCCCTTCATCGGCAAGCTAAACCACCGCCTGGACAACCGTGTCCGGGGGATGGTCAGCAACAGCATCGAAAAAGACTACACCAAGATCCCGGAGAGAGAATTGGCGGGACGCCTGGAAAACGTCGTCTACTTGTAGCCCGCCGGTAACCCAAAAGGGGGCGCATGCTGCGCCCCTTTTTTTTGATTGCGAAAATTCGGCTGCCTCAATCCAGCGGCCAGCGGCCGAGAATCTCATAAGCCACGCCCTCCGTCGTCGTCACCGAGCGCACCAGCACGAAATCATCGACTGCCCACTCGACCGGCGCGAGCAGAGGAAGTTCGGCACGGTCGCACCGCGCCTTTCTCAGCAGCGTGAGGTGCGGCGCGTACGGACGCCGATCCAGTTTGAACTCGGCCTGTTGCAGTACGGCTTGCAGCTCGCCCACCAGCTGCGCAAGCGCCGGCACTGCATTCTCCGGCGCCGCCCACGCCACCCGGTTATGGCGCCACCAGCCGAACCTGGTCAACAGCATGACGAAGGCCGGGGCACGCACTTCCGCCGCCACCGACTGCAGCGCCCCGATCTTCGACACTTCCACGTCGCCCAGGAAAACCAGCGTGAGATGCAGCGTCTCGGCACGAGTGATCCGGCCGCCGCAAGCGGCATGAAGCTTTTTGCCGGCCTGCTCCAGCCGGGAGCGAACCCTGCCGTCGGGCCACAGGGCGAAAAACAGCCGCGCGATTTCGGGCTTATTGTCGGGAGTCTGAGTGCCTTCCGGCATGGTTTACCTTAACGGCAATTCACCACGAATGGCACGAATAAGCACAAATGAATACGAATTTAAAGATGCCACCCAAAGGCCCTTTGTTGGTTACGGAGGCCTTGATACCACCACGATTATTCGTGGACATTCGTGTAAATTCGTGGTTAAACGTTTTTAAAATCTTTCGATCAGGCACACCGCCTGAGCTGCGATGCCCTCGCCGCGGCCGGCGAAGCCCAATTTTTCGGTAGTGGTGGCCTTGACGTTGATGCCATCCACTGCGATACCCAGATCGGCGGCGATATGTTCCGCCATGCGCCCGACGTGCGGCGCCATCTTGGGCGCCTCGGCAATGATGGTGGCGTCGATGTTGGCCGCGCGCCAGCCTTCTTGCGCCAGCAACCGCCCGACTTCCCGCAGCAGCTCGCGGCTGTCTATCCCCTTGTAGCGTGCATCGGAATCTGGGAAATGCCGCCCGATGTCGCCCAGCGCCGCCGCGCCCAGCAGCGCATCGCAAATCGCATGCAGCAGCACGTCGGCGTCGGAATGGCCGGCCAATCCCAGGTGATAGGGAATTTCCACGCCGCCGATAATCAGCTTGCGGCCGGCGACCAGCTGGTGAACGTCAAAACCCTGCCCGATCCTCACTCCGGTTTCTCCTTTTTCTTCGCATGTTCGGTCTCCCGCTTGGCGGCGAACGCCTTCCGGATCTCGGCCAGTTCGGCCAGCCGCGCAGCTACCCGCCGGTTGATGCTGCCTTCTGGCAAGTTGCCCGTGGCGTCGGGTTCTCCTGCAGGAATGCCGGTCAGAATCTCGATCGCCTGATCCACGGTTTCCACCGGAAAAATACGGAATTGCCCGGCTTCCGCCGCTGCCACGACATCCCGCCGCAGCATCAGGTGCTTCACGTTGGCGGCGGGAATCAGCACGCCCTGCTCTCCCGTCAGCCCCCGCGCCGCGCAGATGTCGTAGAACCCCTCGATCTTCTCGTTGACCGCGCCGATCGCCTGCGCCTGCCCGAACTGGTTGACCGAGCCAGTGATCGCGAGAGATTGCTTGATCGGCGCATCCGCTAGGTTGGAGAGCAGCGCGCACAGCTCCGCCAGCGACGCGCTGTCGCCTTCCACCATGCCGTACGACTGCTCAAACGCCAGGCTGGCCGAGAACGACAAGGGCTGGTTCCGGGCGTAGCGCGCGGCGAGAAACGCCGAGAGAATGAGCACCCCCTTGGAATGAATCGCGCCGGAAAGTTTCACCTCGCGCTCGATGTTGATCAGATCTCCATCGCCAACCCGGGTGGTGGCGGTGATCCGCGTCGGCTGGGCAAAGGCGAAGTTGCCGAGCTCGATCACGGAAAGGGCGTTTACCTGCCCCGTCGCCGCACCCTGCGTGTCGATCATGATCGTGCCGCGCAGGATCTCTTCCTGCACTCTCGCCCTGATCCGGTCAACACGGCGGATCTGAGTGTCGATCGCCTGCTGCACATCGTCGGCGCCGACCGCCGGCCGCCCGTTCTGCCGCGCCCAATAATCCGCCTCGCGCAGCAGGTCCGCGACGCTCTGCATGTGGGTGGAAAGCCGTTCGGCGTCGCCGGCAGCCCGCGCGCTATACTCGATCACGCGCGCCACGGCGGCACGGTCGAAGGGCTGCAAGCCCTCCTTGCGCGCCAGGGTACCGATCAGGCGCGCATAAAGGAGATCGCTTTCCGCGCTGCGCTCAATCCTGTCCTCGAAATCTGCGGCCACTTTGAACAGCTCGCCGAAATCGGGATCATAGGTGTAGAGCAGATAGTAGAGCAGGCGCTCGCCAAACAGCACCACCTTCACGTCGAGGGGAATGGGCTCGGGTTCTAGCGATACAGTGCTGACCAGGCTCAACATCTGCCCCAGCGACTCGATCCGGATGTCGCGGCCGCGCAGCGCACGTTTGAGCCCCTCCCATGCGAAAGGCTGGGTCAGCACCTTGCGCACGTCCAGCAGCAGGTAGCCGCCGTTGGCGCGGTGCAGCGAGCCCGGCTTGATCAGGGTAAAATCCGTGACCAGCGCGCCGAGCTGCGCGACGTGCTCGACCCGGCCGACCAGGTTGGTGTAGGTCGGATTGTCGTCGCTGACGACTGGCGCGCCCGGCCTGTCGTTATGACCGACCAGCACATTGACCTGATAGCGGTGGAACGAAGGGCGTTCAACCATCGGGATGCCCATTACATTGGCCGGCGTCTCTTCCTGCTTGCGGAAGTCGGCGGCATTCTCCACCACGTCCTGCTGCACGGCGTCCAGGTAACTCAGCACATCCGGCAAATCGGCGTAAGTCTCCCGCAGCTCGTCGATCAGATGGCCGACCGCATGGGTGGTGGTTTCGCGGCTGAGCTGTTTGATTCTTTCGTGTTTCTCCCTCCGCCCTTTGGGAATGTGACGGATGACCTTTTCCAGCTGCTGCTGGAGCGCGGCAACCACCGTCTGCACCCGCTGCTTTTCTTCCTCAGGAAGCTTTTCATACTCGTCCGGCCCGATCACCTCGCCGTTGCGGGTCGGGGCGAAAGCGAATCCCTCAGGCGTGCGCAACAGCGCGATCTGTTGCCGTGCGGCCTCTTCCCCCAGCTCCTTGAACGCCTGCTCCTCCCGCTGGTGGAATTCTTCCTGGATCGCCTCCGCCTTGGTGCGGAATTCGTCACCTTCGAACGCGGCAGGAATCGCGTGGCGCAGCTCCTCGACCAGTTGCTCCATGCTGCGCTGCAGTTCAACTCCCCGGCCTGGCGGAAGTCTGAGCGCGCACGGCTTGTGCGGTTGCACAAAGTTATTGAGGTAGCACCAGTCGGAAGGACGTTCCTCCCCGGCGGCTTTTTTTTCGAGAAACTGGCGTACCAGGGTGTGCTTGCCCATGCCTGCCGGCCCAAGCACGAAGAGGTTGTAGCCTTCCTGGCGCATGCCAGTGCCGAAGCGAACCGCGTCCAGCGCCCGCGCCTGGCCGATGAATTCGGCCAGATCCTCGAGTTCTGCAGTGGTTGCGAACGGAAGCTGCTCAGGATCGCAGCAATGGTAAAGCTTGTGTGGTTCCAGAGGGTTGGCTGTTGTCATTTGTTGTTGTGTGCGTCTCTCAAGTTAGGGGCTGGGGCATTAGCCCCAAAAACGGCTATTGGACGCAGATAAAATCCGATTTCCGCTGATGATTCCATTCGTTGAAGAGATGCTCTCCTCACCATAGGGCGAACTTACATATGCCAACAATTTCCTGTTCCGTCTGCGCTTATCTGCGTTCCTCTGCGTCCCACCGTTTTTCCAGGATTATAGCTTCAAATTACGCCGAGGCCGGCGCTGTGACTACCGGCGCCGCCCCTTTCCGCTCAAAGCACGCAGCCGCTCGTACAGTTCGCGCTCCTCGACCGAAAGCCGTTCCGGCACCTCGACGCGGATGCGCAGAAAAAAATCCCCGCGCCCCTTCCCCCCAAACTCGGGCAAGCCCTTTCCGCGCAGCCGCAACATGGTTTCCGGCTGGGTGCCGGGCGGCACCGCGACCGCGGCCGGGCCATCGAGCGTGGGCACCGTGAGTTCCGCCCCCAGCACCGCATCGGCGACGGTAATCGTTTCGCTGCGCCAGAGGTCCGCGCCGGCGCGCTCGAAGCGCGTGTCCGGTGCAGTATGCACCACCACAAACAAGTCGCCCGGCAACCCTCCCGCTTCGCGGCTCGGCAAGCCGCGGCCGGGAATGCGGAGCGCCATCCCCTCCTCGACACCGACGGGAATCGTGACGCTCAGCGTCTCGTCGCGTTCGATCTCGCCCCGCCCGGCGCAGGCAGGACAAGGCTGATCAATGATGCTGCCGCGCCCATGGCAGGCGGGGCAAACGGTGATCTGCTGGATCACCATGCTGCCTTTTCCCCCGGTTTCGCGCCGGCTGACTGTCTGCTGGCCGGTTCCCTTGCAGGCCTCGCACGGGCGCGGCTTGGTGCCGGGTGCGGCGCCCGTCCCGCGGCAGCTTGGGCAGGTATCGGGACGGAAGATGCGGACTTTTTCCTCTCCACCCGTCATCACCCGCGCCAGCGGCACCGTCAGATCCACCTCGATGTTTTCCCCGC
>JBFMFB010000062.1:0-6484 GCA_040752115.1 Pseudomonadota bacterium
TTTGCCCCTGGTAATGACTGAAATCCTTTTTCACCGCCAGGGTCGCGGAAGTGAAAATCCATGCGCGCGGCTGACCGTTGATCTGCTTCTGGAAGATTTCCGCGATGGACAGGGGGGTGGCGTTCAGCTGCAGCGCATGGTTGAACACCTCGACCCAGCGGACGTATTCCCGATTTTCGTCGTTGGTCCAGTGTCGTGTTCGGGCAGAGAGTTCCTGTCCACGCTGCCAGCAGTTCTTCAGTCCTTCACTGCGTTCCGCTTGGCTTTCCAGCAGCCTGATCAATTCGTCCAGCCGGTTTTGAACCGCGCCCAGCGCATCCCTGAAGCCGGCAAAACCTTCCGCCTTTTGCGCCGGCAGCCGTCCGCCCTCCTGCGAAAAAACCAGACGCAGGTCGCGCGCGGCCTTTTCCAGCGCCGCCGTTCCCTCCTCTAGTGCAGCGAAATCGCGGGCGGAGGCGATGTATTCGGTGTGGGTGTCGCGGGCAAGTTCCAGCAGCTGGCTGGTGGAAACGCTGTCGCCGAAGAACAGGCTGGCGGTTTCCGGAAGCTGGTGGGCCTCGTCGAAGATCACCGTGTTGCTGGCGGGCAGGAGCTCCGCCAGGCCTTCATCGCGCAGCATGACGTCGGCGAAGAACAGGTGGTGGTTGACCACCACCACGTCTGCGGCCTGTGCGCGCTTGCGCGCTTCCATCACGAAGCATTCCTTGTGGTAGGCGCAGTCCTGTCCCAGGCAATTGTCGCGGGTGGAAGTGACGAGCGACCAGATGCCGGCGTCTTCCGGCACCGCTCCCAGGCCGCTCTTGTCGCCGCTGTCGCTGATGCCGGCATAGCGCTCGATCAGCGGCAGGTATTTCACGTCCTCGCGGCTGAAAAAACGGCCGTCGGTTTTGGCTCGCTCCAGGTGGTAGCGGCAGATGTAATTGGCGCGCCCCTTGAGCATCGCCACCGTCACCGACACCTTGAGCGCGCTGCGCACCGCCGGGATGTCGCGGTTGAAGAGCTGATCCTGCAGGGTCTTGGTACCGGTGGAGATGATCACCTTGCCGCCGGACAGCAGCGCAGGGACAAGATAGGCGAAGGTCTTGCCGGTACCGGTGCCCGCCTCGGCCACCAGGATTTCGTGCTTTTCGATCGCCGCGGCGATGGCCTGCGCCATTTCCAGCTGCTGCGGGCGCGGGCGATAGCTGGAAGCAGCCCCGGCCAGCACACCTTCGGCGGAGAATACGGATTCGAGGTCGAGCATGGCCGCGGCTAAAGGAGGCTATTCTTCCTTGTTCGAGCGCCAGATGGAGAAGATCAGCCAGGAGCTGTTGACGAACGCCAGCAGGAAGCCGAAAAAACCGAGCAGGCCATATATCGACAAACCGAGCAGCGAGGGGCCGCCCTCGACCGTCATCACGATGGAGGAGCCGATGATCATGGAAGCGGTCAGCACCCCCAACGTCAGCCGGTTGGTGCTCTTGTCGAGCTGGTGACCGAAGTGGTCCAGGCGCTTCAGGTCGAGGTCGATCTTGAACTTGCCGCGGCGCGCCTCCTTGATCACGTGGGACAGATCGCGCGGCAGGCCGGTGACGATCGACATGATGTCCTTGAGGTCGCGCTGGCCGCGCCTGAGCAGGGCAGAAGGCATGTAGCGATCGGTTATCACGCGGCGCACGAAGGGGGTGAGATGGTGGACGAGCTGAAAATCAGGATCGAGCTGGCGGCCGAGCCCTTCCAGCGTGATCAGCGCCTTGAACAGCAGCGTCAGATCGGACGGCAGGACAATGGAATGCTCGCGCATGATCGCGGTCAGCTCCTGCAGCATGGTGCCGAGCCTGATGTCCTTGAGCGCGAGATTTTCGTAATTCGCCACAAATTCGCCCACATCGCTCGCCAGCTTGGGCTCATCCACATAGGCTTCGCCCGTCCATTCCAGCAACACCTCCATCATGCCTTCTTCGTCCTTCCGCGCCAGCGCGGCAAGCAGATCCACGAGCTGGTTGCGCCGATCCGTGGTCAGCCGCCCCACCATGCCGAAATCGAGGATGGCAAGGCGATTTTCCGGGAGGTAGAACACGTTGCCGGGATGCGGGTCGGCATGGAAGTAGCCGTCTATCAGGATCATCTTGAGCACCGCATCCGCCCCGCGGGCGGCCAGCAGCTTGCGATCCAGCCCGGCCGCTTCGACCGCTGCAAGATCGTTGCCCGGGATGCCTTCGATCCGCTGCTGCACGTTCATTACTTCACTGGTCCACTCCCAATAGAGCTTGGGAATTACCACTGTCGGATCATCGGCAAAATTGGCGACGAAGCGGTCGATATTGCGTCCTTCCAGCGCCAGATCGAGCTCGCGCCGCAGCGAGCGCGCAAATTCGCTGACGATCTGCGTAGGCTGATAGCGCCTCATCTCGGGCACTTCGAGCTCGACCAGCCGGGCGATGTGCGACAGGATGCGCAGATCCGCGTCGATTTTCTGCCGGATGCCGGGACGGCGGATTTTCAGGGCGACAGGGGTTCCATCCGGCAGCCTGGCGAGATGCACCTGGGCAATGGAAGCGGAAGCGACGGGCGTGAGCTGCAGCTCCGGAAAAACTTCCTGCGGCTGGCGCCCCAACGCTCCCACCAGTTCCGGCAGCAGCGCCTCGAAAGGAACCGGCGGAACTTCGCTTTGCAGCTTCTCGAACTCCGCGATCCAGGTGGGCGGGAACATGTCCACCCGGGTCGCCAGCACCTGTCCGAGCTTGACGAAGGTGGGGCCCAGCTCCTCCAGCGCCCGCCGCACCCGGACGTGGGGTTCGAGCTGGGCGATGTCGCTGGATTCCTTCCAGTGCAGAATGCGGCCGGCGCGTTCGAGCAGGGTTCCGATGCCGAGGCGGCGCACCAGCGGCCCCCCGCCGTAGCGGATCAGAATGGAAGTGATTTCATGCAGGCGGGAAAGATCCCGCATGATGTTGATGGTTTCCAGAAACATGAAGCGGCGGCTTTCTTCCAATCGCCCTTATTTTTTCTCGCTCTTCTCGCGCAGCGCGTCGGCCATGCCGGCCAGAATGCCGCTTGCCAGCGCCGCCAAGCGGCTGCTGAACGCATGCGCCGCCTCCTGTCCCGCGGCCTTGCCTCCAGCCAGCGTGGCGGACAGCCGGTTGCCCAGCTCGTTCACCGTCGCGGCGACGCTGGTGCCCGTGTCGGTGCCGGTGCGACGCGCGTGCGCCACCAGTTCGTTGAGTTCCTGCTTGACCTTGGTGCCCGCCGCATCGGCCACCTGGCTGACGGTCGACAGAAAATCTTCTTCCATCTTTTTCAGGTTGTCTAACGCTTGCTTCAGATCGTGCTCGGTGAAATCCTTGCTCTGCGAGGCCAGCTGCTGCAACGCCAGGTGGGTGGCCTGTGCGGATTTCTGAAGCGCCTCGTCGAGGCCGGAAATGGCCTGCGACAGCGCCGCGCGGACTTCGCCACCGCGCTTCTCCGCGCCGATGCTGACACCCTCCGTCACCGCGCGGACCACTTCCTTGATCCCGGCAGAATCCAGCTTGCGGCTTTGAATTGCCCGCAAGGTCAGGTCGCGAACTTTTGCTTTGATATCGGTTTCCTGCTGCACCGATTCGACCGCCGCGCTTTTGATCTCTTCGGCCGAAAGCTTGGATGTATTATTTTCTGCCATGCTGGTTCTCCTTATGGTGATTGGTCGGGGATACGATCATATTAGCCCAAACTTTGCCCTGCCATGAACAATAATTCACTTTACACCACCGCGAAATTCATTAGAATTCCTAGCCATGCGACCCCACTGGCTTGTCCTGATTAGCTGTTTGATGACCCTGCCGGCACAGGCGCTGGAGCAGCCCGATGTCCCAACTCCGGGTGAAGCGCTCGCTCCCGCTGCCCGCCCTTCGCAAGTCGCTCCCTCATCCGACGTCATCATGTATGCCCTCAGCCTGATCGGGGTGAATTACAAATATGGCGGAACCTCCCCCGCCACCGGCTTGGACTGCAGCGGCTTCGTCAAACATGTGTTCGACCAGACGACCGGACTTTCGCTGCCGCACAACGCCCTCGCCATCAGCCGCTTCGGCAGCAAGATTTCGACGAACGAACTGCAGCCGGGGGATCTGGTATTCTTCAAGACGCTGCGCCGCGCGTTTTCCCACGTCGGAATCTATCTCGGCGACAACCGTTTCGTGCACGCCGCCACCAACGGCGGCGGCGTGGAAATCGTCAGCCTGAAGGAATCCTACTGGGCCAAGCGCTTCAACGGGGCGCGGCGGCTCCTGTTTTCGCGTCAAACTCCTGAAGTTTCCGCCGAATAAGCGGCAATGCGGCCTGCGCCGCTTTCTCTCCTTCCAGTATCGCCAGGTGTTTCTTCTCGAAATCCGATGCCCCGACCGCGGCCAGGTTGGGGCGAATCACGATATCGGCTTCCGCCATTTCATAGGTGCTGATGGCCTGACCCATTATGCTGAACGTTTGCAGCAGCATATCCACGAAGTCATTCACCTTCTGGTATTTCGGCTTGCTCGAAATATCCACCGCGATCACGACGTCCGCTCCCATGGCGCGCGCTGCCCTGACCGGAACCGGGCTCACCAGCCCGCCGTCCACATACTCCCGCCCATTGATGCCGACCGGCTGAAACAGGCCCGGCACGCTGCTTGAAGCGCGCACCGCCATGCCGGTATTGCCGCGGCGAAACACGATCTGCTCGCCCGTCTGCAAATCGGTCGCCACCGCGGCGAAGGGCTTGCCGAGTTTCTCGATCGGCCTGTTCTGAACCGCCTTGTTGATGAAATTCTGCAACTGTTCGCCCTTGAGGAAACCCCGGTTCGGCATGACCCAGTCGCCCACTGCCGCCTCGTCGAGCTGGAACGCAACCTTCTGCAATTCGAACCCGTTGTAGCCGCCCGCATAGAGCGCGCCGACCACGCTGCCGGCGCTGGTTCCCGCCACCATCTCCGGCACGATTCCCTGCGCTTCCAGCACCTTGATCACCCCAACATGGGCGAAGCCGCGCACTGCACCGCCGCCCAATACCAGTGCGACTTTCGGCGGTTTTTGGGCAACCGGCGGCGGCAAAACCGCAGCCGGGGGCGAACCCCCGACCTCAGGCCGGGTGGCGCACGCTGCCAGCAGCTGCAGCAGCAAAAAAACGAGCACGGAGCGATAAAGTCTGGAAATCATTCGCGAGACCACTGGAGCAAAATTACCATTATAAAACAATTGACACGCGATCCTTCTCAGATTTTTCCTTAATCAAAAAATATCGCTTGCAAATAGTAATAATTCTCAATATTATAAATCTAATTGCGAATCATTCTCACCTGCATGTTACTCATAGGGCCAAGGAAAAGGACCGCCATGACGAAATTCATCAAACATCCGAGCGTTTTCGCTGCGCTTGCCGCAGCGTTATTCGCATCCGCCGCTGCCGCTGTGGAATACCCAATCGGCGTGCCGCAGCAGCGTTACGGCATGGAAATCAGCGCGGTTTATCTGCAACCGGTGCTGATGGAACCCGACGGCATGATGAAAAAGCCCGAAGAATCGGACATTCACATCGAGGCCGACATCCGGGCGCTGGCGAGCAATCCCAACGGCTTCGAGGAAGGTGCGTGGATTCCCTATCTGGTGGTGAAGTTCGAGCTCAACAAGATCGGCGGCAATGAAAAAATAGCCGGGACCATGATGCCCATGGTCGCCAACGACGGCCCCCATTACGGCGAAAACGTCAAGCTTGCGGGTCCCGGCAAATACCGCGTCAAATACACCATCCTGCCGCCCTCCATGAACCAGCACGGGCATTTCGGCCGCCACACCGACCGGCTCACCGGCGTGCGCCCATGGTTCAAGCCGTTCGACGTGGAATACGAGTTCACCTATGTCGGCATCGGCAAGAAAGGGGGGTACTGAGCGATGCCCCGCCTGACCTTCGTGGCCCGGACGCTCTCGGCGGCCGCCCTGCTCTCCGCCGTGCCCGCGCAGGCGGCGCAGCCCACCAACGCCGAGCTGCTGGCCGAAATGCAGCGTCTGGCTGAACGCATCAGTACCCTGGAGGAGCAGAATGCCAGGCTGGAACGCGCCATGGCCGATGAACACATCTCCGAAACCGAGCCGGAAATCGCCAGCCGGCTGAAGGCGGTCGAGTACCAGGCGCTTTCCATGCAGAAGCAGGTGCGCATGGTGGACAAGCTGGAGGACATCACCGCCGGCGCCAGCCTCGGCATGGTGGCGCAGAAGGCGAGCGGCGGTGTCGACCGCGACGTGCAGCTCAACTACCGCGCCGACATCACCGTCGCCACCCCGGCCGGTACGATGGGCGACACCACCGGCAGGATCTTCGGCCATTTCCGCATCGGCCAGGGCAAGGGGCTGGGCAGCATCCTGACCGCCTTCAGCGGCGCCAACGCCACCGCCTTCCAGCTCGGCACCGCCGAGCAAGCCAGCACCAGCGCGGTGATGCTGGCCCAGGCGTGGTACCAGGCCGACATTCCCCTGCCACTCGGCGGCTTCA
>JBFMFB010000063.1:0-6467 GCA_040752115.1 Pseudomonadota bacterium
GGACCGGCGCCGGCACCAACCCCTGGCACATCGCGGGGCAGAATCTGGCGCTCAACGCCAATTCCACGCCCAAGACCAACGCCTGCGAAAGCTGCCACCAGCCGCACACCGCGCCCAACAACCGGCTACTGAAGGCGGACGGCGAATCCGGCATCTGCCTGACCTGCCACAACGGCACCGTGGCGAATGCGAACAAGAACATCGACGCCGCCTTTAACAAGCTGTATGCCCACCCGGTCAAGGACGTGACGAGGACCGGCCGGCATAACCCCAGCCGCCAGGCTGACAACAAGGTGCGGGAAAATCAGACCGATCTCAACAACCGCCATGCCGAATGTGCGGACTGCCACAATCCCCACGCGGTCTCGGCCGGAGTGTCTCCCAGCATCCCCGCCGTCACCAACAACCTCACTTCCAAGGTGCTGAAGGGGGTGTGGGGCGTGAATCCGACCTGGCCGGCCAACTGGGGTACGGTCACCAGCTACACCGTGCTGGACGATACCCAGTATGCGCACCAGATATGCCTGAAATGCCATTCCTACTATGCCTTCGGCCTGAGCCCGCCGGTCGATCCCTACGGCTTGGTGCCGTCCACCACCCACCTGCTCACTGACCAGGCGCAGGAGTTCAACCCCAACAATGAGTCGTACCATCCGGTGGTGCAGCAGGGCAAGAACACGTTTAAGATGCAGCGAGGCTACCCCCCTGCGGGTCCGATCATCGACTATAGCTCCGCCCTGATCAACGGCATGACGCCGACTACCACCATGACCTGCATGGAGTGCCACTCTGACGCCGATCCGAGCGGAACCGGCGCGAAGGGGCCGCACGGCTCCAATAACTGGCCGATCCTGTGGGGGCCTTACGACAACACCACCGGGCAGAGTACGACCAGCAACCATCTGTGCTTCCGCTGCCATAAGTTCGAGGTATATACGAACAGCGCCTACGTGACCCAGCCTGATACCACCGGCTTCAGCGGTACCACCAATGGGAAGAATCTGCATGCTTATCACGTGGGCAGGAAGAACGTTCCCTGCATCGGCTGCCATTCGGGCATCCCGCATGGCTGGAAGCGCAAGCGCATGCTGGTGTTCGGCCGCACCCTGGCCAGCGACGCGGGCGCCGATCCGGCGCCGTACAACTCCCACGTCGTGTACAAGTTCGACGGCTCGTCCGATTACGGCATCCCGTCCAACGTCGGCTCGAAGTTCGGCAGGACGCTCGACACCATCACCAGCGGCAACTGGCATCAGGACGATTGCCACGACGGGGTGCCGAAGATCAGCGTCGGCGCCTGCGGCTAGGCGGCTGTAAATCGGCATTGCGCGCCGGCCTTTGCGGCCGGCGCGTTTTTTCTGGTTGAAGCGCGATGGAGACAAGAATGGGTGTAGGCAAGAAATTGGTGCGCCTTGCGGGCTGGACCCGGCTGGCGGGCACCCTGCTGGCATGCTGTCTGCCGGGGCTGGCACTGGCGGAGCTGAATGATACCGGCATTGTTCATTTCGGCGACCCGAGCAGCTACGAGCTGACCCGCGAGCCGGCCGACCATCCCGGCCAGGACGCCCGCTTCGGGCGCGATGCGGCGGCAACGGCCGGAAAGCTGGAAAAAAAAGGCGCGGGAGCCAAGGGATTCGATTTCACCAAGCTCGACGCAGAAGGCAAGCCCCTGCCGGCGGATGCGAAGGACTGGGCGTGCGTGCGCGACAACGTCACCGGCCTGGTGTGGGAGGTGAAGACCGATGATGGCGGCCTGCGCGACGGGAACAATCATTACACCTGGTATAACCCCGACCCCAGAACCAACGGCGGTTCCCCCGGCGCAGAGACGGGCGCGGACTGCAAGGGGGGCATCCAATGCAACACCCATGCCTACATCCAGGCGGTGAACGCGATACGGCTGTGCGGGTACGCCGACTGGCGCCTGCCGCAGCGCTGGGAGCTGCGCTCGCTGGTGGACTACAGCAAGGCCGGCAGCCACCGGCCGGTCATTGATGAGGATTATTTTCCCAATACCCCCGCCAAGTGGTATTGGTCCGCTTCGCCTTATTCCCTTGCCCCCGATTACGCTTGGGGGGTGAGCTTTTACGACGGCGGCGACGGCAACAACGTCAAGCGGCGGCAGGAAGACCGCATGAGCCACGTCCGCCTGGTGCGCGGTGCGCCCGGAAAGAAAGGGGAATGATGCGATGAGGACTCGCCATGGTTCATGGATTGCAGCCGTACTCTTTTTGCTGGCGTTGCCGGCGGTTGCGGGGACGCAGGGCTGCAAGCCGGAAAGCATTCCGGCTTCCACCCCCACGTCCGATTTCGTTCTGCACCGCGACGGCACGGCCACCCACAAGCGGACCGGGCTGATCTGGATGCGCTGCGCGCTGGGCCAGAAATGGAACGGCAAGACCTGCACCGGCGCCGCCGCCTACGAATGGCAGCAGGCCCTGCAGGCCGCCGCCGCTTTCAACGCGGCCGGCGGCTTTGCCGGCCATGCCGACTGGCGGCTGCCGAACATCAAGGAGCTGGATTCCATTGTCGAAATCCAATGTTATCAGCCTTCCATCAACCTCAAAGTGTTCCCGGAGACGCCCGCGAAGCGCTACTGGTCGGGCTCCTTCGACAGCCGCCACCCGAAAACCTATGCCTTGTTCATGGATTTCGCCGACGGCTACGGCGACGACGGCCGCGTCATGTTCGCCTATCCCGTGCGCCTGGTGCGGGGCGGACAGCCGTTCGCTGCATTCGACCGGGGGCGCTGAGCATTTGATGATGGATTGCTGAACATATTTGTAGGATGGGTGGAGCGCAGCGCAGCCCATCATTTTTGCTGTGCATGCTGATGGGTTGCGCTGCGCTCCACCCACCCTACTCGACCGGAGAGATATCTAAGTCATGATGCATAAAATTTCCATTGCTGCCTTGCTGATCACCGCGCTGTCGAGCTTTCCTCTCCACGCTGCCGGCAGCTTCACCAAAATCGCCAACAACGGCAGCGAGCTTGGCGCCGACGCCAAACTCGGCAGCGGCCCCGGTGACTGGGCCTGCACCCGCGACAACGCCACCGGGCTGGTGTGGGAGATGAAGACCGCGGACGGCGGCCTGCGCGACCGCAAGCATACCTACGCCTGGTTCAACACCGACCCGGATATCGCCGGCGGCAGCGCCGGATTCTACGGAACCGACACCTGCGGCGGCACGCTTTCCGGCTACAAGAACCGGTGCAATACTGCCTACTATGCCGCCGCGGTCAACGCCGCCGCATTGTGCGGCTACACCGACTGGCGTATGCCGCGGCCGGAGGAGCTGCGCCCGCTGGTCGCGTTCAGCCTTCCCGGCGAACAGGCCGCCATCGATCCCGCCTATTTCCCCAACGCGCCCGGGCCGTTTTACTGGACGGACCGGGCGCTGGTCGGCATTTACCTCGACACCTGGTACATGAATGCGCTCGATGAAAAAGGGCGATGCGGCAGCAGTGGGAAGGAAGCCGCTTATTCGGTGCGGCTGGTGCGCGGCGGAAATAAATAAATCCGGTGGCGTACCGCAAGCTCTGGAAGCGGCTGGCTTCGCCCAATCTCGCGCTCGCGCTGCTGGGGCTGCTGGCGCTGGCTATAGCGGCGGGCGGCACCCTGCCGCAGTTCGCCCGGCTGCCCGCCGCCGAATTGAACGATCTGCGGCTGCAATGGCCGGTGGTGGCCGCGTGGCTGGAGCGCTCCGGGCTGGCGGGCGTTTTTTCGGCGGGGTGGTTTTACGCCTTGTGTTTCGCTCTGCTGGTGAATCTCCTTGCCGGGACGGCATGGCATGTGGCGCATGTCCGCGCCTGGCTGAAAGGCGGGAGCGCGCCGGGCTTCCGCTTGGCAGGAAACGTCTCTCCGCCGGAAGATCTGCTCCGGCAATTCCCTTCCGTTGATCCTTCCGTATCCGGCCGGCAGGCGGACGTCCAGCGCGGTTCGGCCGGCCTGTTGGGCACACCCCTGTTTCATCTCGGCATCGTCGTGATCGTCGCCGGCGCGATGCTGAGCGCATCGGAGCGTTTCGGCGCCCATCTGGAGCTGGCCCAGGGGGAGGCGTTCTCCGGCCAGCCGAACAAGCTGATCGCCGACCGTTTTTCGACCGCGCTCGACCCCGATTTCGGCTCGTTGCGGCTCGAGCGGCTGGAGGCGCAAGTCGCCGAGGGCAAGTACCTGCGTGAGCTACAGGCGTTCCTCACGGTCCAGGAGAAGGGCGGTGCGCCGTACGAGGCAGTGCTGTCGGTCAATCACCCCCTCAAAATCGGGAAGTACACGGTTTATCTGGACAAGAACTTCGGCTACAGCGCGGCGTTCGACCGCATCCTGGCCGATGGCAGCATTCGTCCGCTACTGATCAATTTCAAGGTGCCGCGCGGCAAGTGGGGGCGGGGCGAAGCGATCGAGCGCGACGAGATTGTGATGCTGGACAATTTCCCGATATCCTACCGCATGGCGTTCACGCCCGGAGAGCCGCCCAGCTTCCGGCTGGAGGCCAGCCGGGGCGGCCGGCAGGTGTTCGGCGGCACGCTCTTGCCGGGGCAGGCAGCCGATCTCGGGCCGTACCGGCTGGTGTTCCTCGGCTCGGCGCCCTGGGTCGGGCTGTACCTGACCACCGACCGCGCGATTCAACTGGTGTTCGCCGGCTTTGTCATCACCCTGGGCGGATTTCTCCTGCACCTGCTGGTGCGCCCGAGGCGGCTTCAGCTCGTGCGGCGCGAGGACGGCTGGGAGCTTTCCGGCTGGGCCATGCGCGACGACTGGCAATTCGAGCGGCAATGGCGCGAGTGGCAGGCCGAAGCGCGAGGGCGGGATGATTCGTACTGAGAGAGGTAGTAGGATGGGTGGAGCGGAGCGCAACCCATCGTTTTGATGGGTTACGGCCTGACGGCCTCCACCCATCCTACGGTGTTTTTTCCTTGGAATGGGCAGCGATGACGGAATTTGAAGCGGCGATTCAGGGGGGCATCGCGGCGCTCTACTTGGCGGCCGCGCTGCTGCTTGCCCTCGGCGGCAGGTTCGGCCGGGCGGAGCGCGCCGGTGCCTGGCTGGCCGGCTGTGGTTTTTTGGCCCATTTCGGCCTCCTATTGTGGCGCTGGCAGGCGATCGGGCAGATCCCCATCGTCACGCGCTACGAAGACCTGACGGTGGACGCGCTGACGATGGCGGGGTTTTATCTCGCCGCCCAGTGGCGCCTGCCGCTGCTGCGCCGGGCGGGAATGCTGGTGCTGCCGCTGGCGGCCGCAGGAACGGCGTGGGCGCTATTCTATACGCGCGGGCACTTCCCGTTCGATCCTTCACTGCGCACCAACTGGATGATTATTCATGCCCAGCTCAACAGCTTCGCTCTCGGCGCAGGCACGCTGGCGGCCGGCGCCTGCCTGATGCTGGCGCTGCAAAGGCGGAGCGCGCCCGAGCTGCCCGCGTTGGCGGGGCGGTTGACGGACTGGGCGTTTTTTCTGTGGGCGGCGATGGTTGCAGCCGGTTCGTACTGGGCGAGCCTCGCCTGGGGGCGCTACTGGGGCTGGGATCCTATCGAAGCCTGGTCGCTGGCCACGGTGCTCGGCTACGCCTTCTTCCTGCATCTGCGCCTGAAGCCCGCCTGGCGCGGACGGCGCTGGGGAGCGCTGGCGCTGATCCCCTACCTGATGATGCTATTCACCACCTACGGACTGCTGATGATCCGCGGCAGCGTCCACAGCCAGTATCTGTTCCAGTAGGTTTGAGCCGGGGCTGATGGGTTGCGCTGCGCTCCACCCATCCTACAAACGCGCGTTTACCGGCTTCGTAGGATGGGTGGAGGCGGAGCCGCAACCCATCAACATCAAAACCAGCATCCCAAACCATGACCGACTACCGGCGTAATTTCAGCAAAGGCGGCAGCTACTTTTTTACGGTGGCGCTGGCGGATCGCAGTCAACGCCTGCTGGTGGATCATGTCAAAGCCTTGCGCGACGCGTTTCGCCAAGTCAAAGCCGGATATCCCTTCGAACTCGACGCGGTGGTTATCCTCCCGGAGCACTTGCATTGCATCTGGACGCTGCCCGATGGTGACGCCGATTATCCCGACCGCTGGCGGCGCATCAAGACGGCGTTTTCACGTAGTTTGCAGCATTGCAATCCTCGCTCCGCCAGCAAAATTTCAAAGGGTGAGCGCGGTATCTGGCAGCGCCGCTATTGGGAGCATACCTTGCGCGACGCGGAAGATTGGCGGCGTCATCTGGATTACATCCATTACAACCCGGTGAAGCATGGCCATGTCGAGCGGGTTGGCGATTGGCCGTACTCCACTTTCCGACGTTATGTTGAGGCCGGTATGTACCCCGAGGATTGGGCGGGAAGCGGGCAGGCAGGCGACGGGGGATTTGGCGAGGCGTGAATGCCGGATGGAAAGCGGGGCGATGGGTTGCGCTGCGCTGCGCTCCACCCATCCTACGAAATCAATAACTGCACATTTGTAGGATGGGT
>JBFMFB010000064.1:0-5955 GCA_040752115.1 Pseudomonadota bacterium
CTTCCATTTCGGCGGCGGCAATACCGCTTACGAGGCGCTGGCGGTGGGCGCGCCCATCGTGACCTGGCCCGGGGCCTATATGCGCGGCCGGGTGACCTATGCCTGCTACCGCAAGATGGGCGTCATGAACTGCGTGGCCGACAGCCCCGATCAGTATGCGGAGCTGGCAGTTCGCCTCGGCTGCGACCGTTCCTTCCGGGAAGAAATCAGGGCTAAAATCCTGGCTTCCAATTCCGCCCTGTATGAAGACGCGGGGGCATTGAGGGAACTGGAGAAATTCTTTGTGGATGCCCTGAGAGAAAATCCCGCCAACCCAAAAACAAACGAGTCCGATCATGCCTGACAGCCAGCTTTCCGATTTCCTCCGGCAATCCACCTGCCCCGCCTGCGGCCACCACGTCGCCGTGGTCTTTTTCGACGGCGGGCGCCAGCCGCTTGCCACCATCGCCTGGCCGGCAAGCGCGGCCGAGGCGCAGGCCATGCCGCGCCTCCCGCTGTCCTTCGTGCGCTGCGTGGATTGCGGACATGTCTACAATGCCGATTTCGATTACGCGCATGTGCCGTACAGCGACAAGCCCAACCTGATGTTCAACCGCGCCGCCATCTGGAGCGAACATCTAAAGGCGGTGCGCGACCTGATTCTGGCGCATCTGCCGGAAAAACCGGTGGTGGTGGAAATCGGCTGCGGCGAGGGGCACCTGCTGCGCGCGCTGGCAGAGGCGCGCCCGGCCGGACGCTACATCGGTTTCGATCCGAACGCCACGGTGGAAACGGGCAACGGCCGGGTCGAGGCGCGCCAGGAACTGTTCGATCCGGCGCAGCACCTGGAGGAATGCCGCCCCGACATGGTGGTGAGCCGCCATGTGCTGGAACACCTGATGAACCCGCTCGGCTTCGTGCAGAAGCTGGCTTTCTCGGCCGAGTGGATGAAGCTGGAAACCGGGCTGTTCATCGAAGTGCCGTGCATCGACCGGGTATTCGAGAGCGGGCGCATCGCCGACTTTTATTACGAGCACAATTCGCACTTCACCACCGCCTCGTTCACCCGGCTGCTCAATCACTGCGCAAAAGAGGTCGAGCTGATCGAACACGGCTACGACGGGGAGGTGATTTTCGGCCTGGCCCGGCTGGGCAGCCAGAAAGAGCCCGTGGCGCTGGCCCGTGAATCGCTCGCTTTCCACAGCCAGGCAAAGGAAACCAAGACCACGATCGGCAAGCAACTAGCCGAGCTCCATGCTTCCGGCAAGCGTGTGGCGATCTGGGGCGGCACCGGCAAGGCGGCGGCGTTCATCAACTACTTCGGCGCGGATGCCGCGCGCTTCCCGGTGGTGGTGGACTCCGACCGGGACAAGGCGGGAACTTTCGTGCCGGGCACCGGGCAGGAGATCCGCTTCCGCGATGACCTGCTGGAGCACCCGGCCGAAGTAATCCTGATCCCGACGCAATGGCGGGCAAAGGACATCGTGGCCGAGATGGAGCGCTGCGGCATCCGCTGCGCCATTGTTCTGATCGAGCATCACGGCCGGCTGATCAACTATCATACCGATCCCCACCCCTACAAGGCATAGACAGACATGGAACCCGCCACCCTCGTCACCGGCGGCGCCGGCTTCATCGGCTCCCACCTCTGCGACCGGCTGGTCGCGCAAGGCAAGGAAGTGATGTGCCTGGACAATTTTTACACCGGCTCCAAGAACAACATCCGCCATCTGCTGGATAAGCCCAATTTCGAGCTGATCCGGCACGACATCTGGCTTCCCGTCTATATCGAGGTGGAGCGCATCTACAACCTCGCCTGCCCGGCGAGCCCGATCCACTATCAGAACGATCCGGTCGCCACGGTGAAAACTTCAGTGCTCGGCGCGATCAACATGCTGGGCTTAGCCAAGCGCTGCCGGGCGCGCATCCTGCAGGCTTCCACTTCGGAAGTGTATGGCGACCCGCTCGAACACCCGCAGACCGAAGCCTACTGGGGCAACGTCAACCCCATCGGCCCGCGCGCCTGCTACGACGAGGGCAAGCGCTGCGCCGAGACATTGTTCTTCGACTATCACCGCCAGAACCGGGTGGACATCCGGGTGGCGCGCATCTTCAACACCTATGGCCCGAGGATGCACCCCCGCGATGGGCGGGTGGTGTCCAATTTCATCGTCCAGGCGCTGGCAGGCGAGGACATCACGGTCTACGGCGACGGCTCGCAGACCCGGTCGTTCTGCTACATCGACGACATGGTGAACGCGCTGCTCGCCCTGATGGAGCACGGCAGCCTTGTCGGCCCGGTCAATCTGGGCAACCCGGTGGAATTTTCCGTCCTCGAGCTCGCCGAAGCGGTGCTCAGGCTCACCGGCTCGCGCTCCAGGATCATATTCAAGCCCCTGCCGGCGGACGATCCCTGCCAGCGCCAGCCGGATATCCGCCTGGCGAAGGAGAACCTGGAGTGGACGCCTCAAGTAGCCCTGGAGGACGGTCTGAAGGAAACGATCGGATATTTCCGCAGAATCTGCGGGGCGTGCTGAGATCGGCTATTGCTAAAAGAGCGTTTTAGCCACGAATGACACGAATGAGCACGAATAAAAGCAAAAAGATATCACCAGATGGTCGCTCGTCTTATCGGTGAAAGCGAGGCCGTCGATGTTTTACCGATTATTCGTGAACATTCGTGTTTATTCGTGTCATTCGTGGTTAATCGTTTTTTCAGGCTTCTCTGACGCCGCTGCACCAGTTGCGCCACATCTCGCGATAGGCCGCCTCCAGGCCGCGCGTGAATCCCTTGCCGTCGCACAGCGGCGAGCTTAGCAGCCGCTGGCGCAGCGTCTTGCGCAGTTCGGCCAATCTGGGCAGGTCCGCCGCCCAGCCTGCCGCCTTGGCGACATAGGTTTCCTCCGATTCCGCCACCCATTCGGCCAAGCCCGTGGCCGCGAGAATGCTTTCGCTGACGTGACCGGCAAACCGGTCGCCTTTCAACGACAGCACCGGCACCCCCATCCACAGCGCCTCCACGGTAGTCGTCCCGCCGTTGAACGGAAAGGGATCCAAACCGATATCCACCTGGTTGTAAGCGGCCAGGAGCTCGGCACGCGACGATCCTCCGGAAAACACCAGCCGATCGGAAGAAATGCCGCGCTCCGCGAACATTTCCTGGTAGCGATCGCGCACGGTCGAAGCACCCAACGCCATGGTTTTCAGGAAAAGCCGGGAGTTCGGCACCGCCCGCAAGATTTCCGCCCACAGGCGCACGACCTCGGGGGTGATTTTCACGATGCCGTTGAAACAGCCGAAAGTGACGCAGCCGGCGGCAAGCGCCGGCAGGGAGGAAACCTCGATATCCAGTTGCGGGGGCGTAAAACAAAGGTAGCTGTGGGGCAGCCTGGCCGGCCTCTCGACAAAGAAACGCTCTTCCTCCGGCGGCAGCACGAAGCGGTCGGCGATGATGTAATCCATGGCGCGCACGCCGGTGGTCGCGTAATAGCCCATCCAGGTCGCCTGCACCGGCGCCGGTTTGCGCGCGAACAGTTGCAGCCGGTGGTGGCCGGTGTGCCCGGAAAGGTCGATCAGAATATCAATGCCGTCCCGGCGCACCAGATTCGCCGCCTCGTCGTCTGACAATGACGAAATGTCTCTCCACTGGTCGGCGAATTGGCGCAGGCGCTCGGTGATGTCGTCATTCAGCCGCTGGTTGGCATAGCAAAACACTTCTACCTGCGATTTGTCGTGTGCGCCCAGAACCGCTTCGATGAAATAGCCCACCGGATGAGTGCGGAAATCGGCCGAGACATAGCCGATGCGCAGCTGCCGCTCCGGGTCTGGGACATTCGCCGGCGGAATCATGCGCAATTCAGGCGGGGCGTGCCGCTCCCCCCAGGCGAGCGCCTCCCGGAACAACGCCTCCTGGGAATATGATGGGCTGTAGTGGATACACATCAAGTAGTTGCTGTGCGCCGTGGCATAATCCGGCCGCAGGTTCATCAACTCCCGGTAAGCCTCGATTGCTTCGTCGCGCTGCCCACAAAAATCCAGCGCTATCGCCAGATTGTTGCGCGCTTCGTGGTAGTCCGGCTTCAGCGCGATCGCTTGGCGATAGCAGGCAATCGCCTCGCTCAACCGCCCCTGACTTTGCAGGACACCGCCCAGGTTTTTGTGCGCCTCGGCATTGCCCGGATTGAGCCTGAGCGCCTCGCGGTAGCTCGCCGCCGCTTCATCCAGCGCCCCCTGGGCCTGGAGCGCGGTTCCCAGGTTGTTATGCGCCTCGGCATTGCCCGGATTGGATCTGAGCGCCTCGCGGTAGGCCGCCACTGCTTCATCCAGCGCTCCCCGTGCCTGGAGCGCGGTTCCCAGATTGTTGTGCGCCTTGGCATAGGCCGGGTTGAACCTGAGCGCCTGGCGGTAGCTCGCCACCGCCTCATCCAGCGCTCCCTGCGCCTGGAGCGCGGTTCCCAGATTGTAGTGCGCCTCGGCGTATCCCGGCTTGAGGCGCAGCGCCTCGCGGTAGCAGGTCACCGCCTCATCCATCCGACCCTGATCGCGCAGCGTGTTGCCCAGATTGTTGCGCACTTCGGCGAAATCCGGCCTCAATTTGAGCGCCTCGCGGTAGCTCGCCGCTGCTTCGCCAAGCCTGCCCAGCGCCTGCAGCGCAAGCCCGAGGTTGTTGTGGAAATCCGCCACGCGCCGGTTCCGGGCGATCGCCTTGCTGATGTAGTCCACGGCGATGTCGCTGCGGCCCGACTGATGGGCCGCCACGCCGAGCAGGTGCAGCGCATCGGTGTTGTCGGGGTCGAGCTGCAGCACCTGCCGATATAGCGCTTCGGCCTGCGGCAGCTGGCCCGCCTGGTGATACCGTACCGCCTGCTGGATCATGAAGGGGATATTCACCGCCGGCACGCCGCCGAACGGCGACGGTGGCGCGGGCGCTTTGCTCGCCGCCTTAGGGCCGGCGCCGCAACAGAATTTGGCTTTCTTGCTGCTGCCGCACGGGCAGGGATCGTAGGGGCCGTTTGCCATACTGCCGTTTCCGCGTTAACTTCAGACTGGTGCTCCGGCCCATTCGCCGGAGGCGCTTACCGGGTCGCGCCGGCCGCCCTCGGGTGCATTCCGCGCCGCAGGGCCTCCACCGCTTCTTGCGGCGAGCCGACGATCATGCCGCCGGGACAGAAGAAATCGTCAGACAACATGTGATGCTGGCGGTTGCGTTCCTGGTAGCGGATCGCTTCCCACTTTGCGGCGCGCGCCCTGGACCAGCTGCCGTCCGCACGGCCGAACGCATACAGCTTCCTTTCGCGCGCGCCGCAGCGGATACCCTCGAACGAAACGTTGACCGCACCGCCATCTGATTTCACCACCAGGGTATAGCGCACCACGCCGTCGCTACCGACGCTGATGGAGGGCGCGTCGACGAAGAACCGGTTGTCGCTGACCGCGCTGACGAAGAACGGCAGGAGGTTTTCTTCCCTGGGGGAGGCAGGCAGCTGCGCCTGCAGCTCGACCCAGGGCTTTTCGTTGTCGAAATCCCCTTCGAATTGCCCCCATTCGGCATCAGCCGAAAAGGACACCAGGGCGAGAAGAACGAGCAATTTTTTCATGTGTCTGGCCGCACCAACAAAAAACCCCAGAAACCGCGGAGGTCCTGGGGTTTTACGCATTTCTGCCGGGGGGAAGCCCTGAAAGCTGTTAAACAACTTCTTACTTGAGCTTGGTTTCCTTGTACGCCACGTGCTTGCGCGCCACCGGGTCGAACTTCTTGATCTCCATCTTTTCTGGCATGGTGCGCTTGTTCTTGGTGGTGGTATAAAAATGCCCGGTTCCGGCACTCGATTCCAGCTTGATCTTTTCACGCATGATTCAATTCCTCAAAGTTTCTATGCTCTGAACATTTTTTCAGGTGTAGGTCGGATCAAGCGCGCAGCGCGGAGCCGGCATCCATTTCGTCGGCTCCGGCCGTCGGCCGTGAGCCGACCAACA
>JBFMFB010000065.1:0-3712 GCA_040752115.1 Pseudomonadota bacterium
TGCTTGATTTCCTGCTTGGCGCTGTTGAACTGGTTGTTGAATTCATTGGCCAGCTGACTGAACAGCGCATGCGTGTCCGCAGTCAGCGATTTGATTTCGAGGTCGACTTGTTCCCAGTTTTTCAGCTCTTCCTTTTCCATGCGCCGGATAGCGGCTTTGAGTATCAGCATCCAGCCGACATAGACGCTGACGAGCAACAGCACGTGGATAACGCTCTCGGTTGCTGGGTTTAACTGGAGTCGGGTGTCGAGGAACCATTCCACCGCTATTGCCGCAATGGCGAGCATCGTTCCCAGGAGTACGGCTTTGCCGAAACGTGATGGCTTGTTGCCGGGATGTTTGCTCACCGCCTGATCCCCCTCTAAATTTTTACCGAATCAGTGTCGCTTGGCATTGACGGTGCACGGAGTTCATTGGGCTTGTCCATGCTTCCAGCCTATTCGAGAGCGAAGAATAACAGACAATTGCACAATATGAAATAGGAGTTCAAAAGTTTAAAATTGTGGTTATAATTGCGATGATCCTTAGTTCGCGAGGGGGCGGCCTTTGAGAAACCCCGATGAATCGGCCCTTCGCGGCCGCGGTTGCTCAGGCAGGATGGTGCGGCTTCGGCCGCAATGCCGAACTAAGCTTTAACCCGGATGTTTCATAAATTGACGCACGCCCTCGCTTGTCTTTTGATCGACAGGAAAGATTCCGCTCCGTCGGGCGTATGAATAACTACGCCACTTCTTCGCGGAATTTCCCTATCGATCAAAATCCTGCGCGATCATCGCGCGAATTTATGAAACATCCGGGTTAAGAAAGGCAGGCTTTGCAACTCCTTTCGCCATTCCGTTCTATCCCGCGTCCTGCACTAGCACTCACGGTGCTGGCCATCGCCGGTCTGGCCGGCAACCATATCCATTCCCACCTCCTTTTTGGCACCGACTTCGTATTCGGCAGCATTGCCGTGCTGGTCGCACTCAGGCTGTTCGGGACCGCCTGGGGGACGCTGATCGCGGCGATTATGGCGGTATATGCATTGAACGAATGGTGGGATCCTTATGCGGCAGTCATGCCGGTCCTGGAAGCGCTGCTGGTGGGACGCACGCTGGCAGGGCAGCGCAAAAACATTGTACTGTTTGACGGCACCTTCTGGCTGCTCCTGGGCATGCCTCTGATATGGGCGGCTCAGTATAAGCTGCTGCATTTCGATGTTTCCGTCGCGACCTACCTTGCGCTCAAGCAGGGATTCAACGGCATTTTCAACGCCACGGCGGCGAGCCTGATCCTGGATTTCCTGCCGGTTTCCAGGTGGGCAAGAGGAGCGGTTGCAGAAAAGGAAAAAATTCCTTTGCACCGGCTGGTGTTCAACCTGTTGCTGGCATCCATTGTCTTTCCCGTTTTTGCCCTGCTGTCGCTGAGCGGCGGGGACGAGGCGAAGAAAATAGATGCCGGCGTCCAGCGCCAGCTTGACGATTTTGCGACCGGCATCGCCGGCCAGTTGGCCATCTGGCAGCAGCGCCGCAGCTACGTTGTGGCGAGGCTTGCCGAGATCGCTGCGCGGCCCGGCGGCTCCTCCGGTTCCTTGCAGCATGATGTGGAACTGGCGAAACAGTTGTTCCCCGACCTGGACGCGGTGTACATCGGCAACGCCGCCGGAGCGGTGACGGCAGGCTCTCATTATGCGGCTGGCGGCGGAAAACAGTCGCTCGACGTGTCGGACAATCCATGGTTCGGAGAGCTGAAGCGCACCGTTCGGCCGGTGGTGTCGGATGTTTTTGTCGTCAAATCCACCGGCATGCCGGCAGTCAGCATCGGCGTGCCCGTGGTGTCGTCGCCAGGCAGCGGCGAACACGGCTTCCAGGGCTTTGCGGCGGCCTTGCTGAGCCTGGGGGATCTTGGCCGGATACTGGCGGTGCACGCCCGGGAAGCAGGTGTGCAGACCACCTTGTTTGACAGCCGGCGCCGTGTTATCGCCAGCAGCCGGGAGGAGCTCAAGCCGATGGATGAGCTGCCTGTTCCGCGTAGCGAGGCAAATACCGGGCGAATCCTGCAAGAGATGGAAGAAGAGGCGGGGCTGCCTTTCTCTCGGGCCGCTTTCAGTTATGTACGAGAGCTTCCCCTGAAAGGCGGCACCTCCTGGTCGCTGCGGGTTGAAATCCCGACCCAATCCTATCGCGGCAGTCTGATCCAGCGCTTGATCAACAATCTGGGTATAGCCTGGGCGCTAGTGATCCTGGCCTCCTTGATCGGCACCCTGGTCAGCCGGCTCTTGACCATTCCGTTGGCGAGATTGGCGGACGCCACCGCCGACCTCGATCTCAGGCTGGCCGAACGACAAGAGATCAGGCTCACGGAAAGTTCGATCCGGGAAATCGATTCGCTGGTGGGCAATTTCCAGCACATGGTGCGCGCGCTCCGGGGCAGCTATCTGGCGCTTAATCGCACCAAGGAAACACTGGAGCAGCGGGTGAAAGGGCGCACTGAACTGCTTTCCGAAGCGAACGAAAAACTGGAGCGTCATCTGGCGGA
The DNA here is from genome assembly GCA_040752115.1 of Pseudomonadota bacterium. Classification (GTDB taxonomy): domain Bacteria; phylum Pseudomonadota; class Gammaproteobacteria; order Burkholderiales; family Sulfuricellaceae; genus JBFMFB01. The sequence goes on from JBFMFB010000065.1 coordinate 2,518, forward strand.
GCGCAAAAGGATCGAAGAGGCGCTGGCGCAGCATGCCGGAAAACTGGAAAAAACGATGGCAGAGCTGGAAAGGCAGAAGTTCGCCCTGGATCAACACGCCATCGTTTCGATTACCGACCGCGAGGGGCGGATCGTCTACGCCAACGACAAGCTTTGTGAAATCTCCCAGTATTCGCGGGAAGAACTGTTGGGGAGGAACCATCGGATAATGAATTCCGGCTATCATCCCAAGGCGTTTTTTGAGGAGATGTGGCAGGTTATCGGCAGCGGCAGGGTCTGGCAGGGAGAGATCCGGAATCTGGGAAGAAACGGCAACATCTTCTGGCTGGATACCACCATCGTGCCGTTCATGGATGCGACGGGCAAGCCTTACCAGTATGTTTCGATCCGTACCGACATCACCGAGCGCAAGCTGGCCGAAATCGCGCTGACCGAGGCCAAGGAGGCCGCGGAAAAGGCGAATCGGGCAAAATCGGAATTTCTGTCGCACATGAGCCACGAGCTGCGCACACCGCTCAACGCCATACTGGGATTTGCCCAATTGCTGGAAACCGATTCCGACGAACCGCTGACGCCATCCCAGCACGAAAATACCCGGCATATCCTGGAAGCTGGCTGGCACCTGCTGGAACTGGTCAACGAGGTGCTCGACCTAGCGCGTATCGAGGCCGGCAGGATGGCACTGGCGATAGGCAACGTTGATCTCGGCGCGGTGCTGGAAGAATCTCTCGGCCTTATCGCGCCTTTGGCCGGAAAGCGCGGAATCGAGATTATCAAGTCAGGAAGCTGCTCCTGCTATTTTATCGCCGGCGACAAAATCAGGCTCAAGCAAGTGGTAGTCAATCTGCTGTCCAATGCGGTCAAATACAACCGCGATCATGGCTCCATCACAGTAGATTGCCGCGAGATGCCGGGCGGTTTGGTGCGCTTGAGCGTGCGCGATACCGGCTTGGGCATCCCGGCCGAAAAAATGGCGCAATTGTTCCAGCCGTTCAGCCGGCTGGATGCGGACAAAACAGAAATCCAGGGGGCCGGTGCGGGGCTGGCAATTTCAAAACGGCTGACCGAGTTGATGGGCGGGACAATCGGAGTGGACAGCGTGCCGGGCGAGGGCAGCACCTTCTGGATCGAGTTGCGGCAGAGCGAGCGAGAAGGCGAGGCGGAATCAGGGAATCCCGAATGACCTGCCGCACCC
>JBFMFB010000065.1:3812-5928 GCA_040752115.1 Pseudomonadota bacterium
TCTTCCAGCCGCCGGTAGGTGTTTGCGTGCGCAGCGGGCGTATAAAGCCCGCTATCCAGGCCGGAGCCGCTCCGTGCCTCGGGCGCGAGGCCGAACAGGCGCTTGCGCTCGATATCCGAGCGGATGCGGATGGCGCCGAGTCTTTCCACCACCGCTTGCGCACAGGTGGTTTTGCCCGAGCCGGACAGGCCATGGGTGATCGCCAGCCAGGGCTTTGCAGGCCGGATGAAGCGCCCGGCAAGTTCGATATATTCCCGGTAGATGGCCAGCGCCTTGTTGCGTTCCGCCTGGGCCATGCCGGCCTGGGCGGCGCGGATGCAAGCCACCTTGGCACGCACCATGGCGCGGTAGACCAAATAGTAGCGCAACACCTTCAGGCCGGCATAATCGCCCGTCTGCTCCAGGTATGCGCCGAGAAAGCGGTGTGCGAGCCCGGTCTGGCCACGGTCTTCCAGGTCCATTGCGAGAAAGGCGATTTCGCTCATGACGTCGATCCAGCGCAGGTTCTCGCTGAACTCGATGCAGTCGAACAGAACGATCCGCCCGTCGAGCAGCGCCATGTTGCCCAGATGCAGGTCGCCGTGGCATTCGCGCACAAAACCCGCCGCCTTGCGCGTCTCGAAGTCAGCCGAGCGTGCCGCGTATTCCTTTTCGCTCCAGACTTCGAGCTCTTCCAGTGCGGCATCGCCGGCCAACTGGTCACGGATTTGCCTGAAATTTTCCGCGACCGGCGCGAAAACCGCCCGTGCGTTGCCGAAAGGGCTTCCGCTGGGCGCTTTGGCTGTCTGTCCGTGAAAGCGAGCGACTTCGCGCGCGATGGCGTCGATGTGGCGCGGAGCAAGTTCGCCTCTGGCCAGCACGCGGTCGAGCAGGGCATCCTGGGAAAACTGCCGCATCCGGATGGCATATTCGATCGCCGGTTCCTTGCCCAGCGCGGGCGACTGCGGTGAGCCGCCGATGGCGACCACTTCGAGATAAAGTTCCGGCGCCAGCCGCCGGTTGAGGCGCAGCTCCTCCTCGCAGTAAAAATGGCGTTTTTCCAGCGTGCTGAAATCGAGAAATCCCAGGTTGACCGGCTTCTTGATCTTGTAGGCATAGGGGCCGGTCAGGATGACCCAGGAGATATGGGTCTCGATCAGCTCGATGCGCTCCGCCGGGGGCTCGTACAGTGCCGGGTTCAGAAGTGCCTCGATCAGGGGCGGATGAGTGTCTTTGCGATTTCCCATGAATGAGCGGGGTCCTTTTTGTGCCACAATGCAATCATTCTATCGCCAGGTGGGAACAGCCATGCAAACTGCCTATATATCCCACCACGACTGTCTGCTGCACGAGATGGGGCCGTATCATCCCGAAAGCCCGGCCCGGCTCAGGGCGGTGGAGGATCAACTGATTGCTTCCGGGCTGTTTCCGCTGCTGCAGCATCACGATGCGCCGCTCGCCAGCCGCGAGCAGTTGGAGCGCGTTCATGCAGCCGGCTACGTGAACGAAATCTTCGCGCGGTCGCCGGCGCATGGGATGGTTTATCTCGACCCCGACACGGCGATGAATCCGCACACGCTGCAAGCCGCGCTCCGGGCCGCCGGGAGCGCCGTGCTGGCGGTCGACCTGGGGATGGCGGGGAAAGCGAAAAATGCTTTCTGTAATGTCCGTCCGCCCGGGCACCATGCCGAATCCGCCCGCGCCATGGGCTTCTGCATCTTTAACAATGTTGCCGTCGGCGTGGCGCATGCTCTGGAAGAACATGGTCTGACGAGAGTGGCGATCGCCGATTTCGACGTTCACCACGGCAACGGCACTGAGGAGATTTTCCGCAACGACCCGCGCGTGATGCTGTGCTCGACCTTTCAGCACCCGTTCTATCCCCACTGCGGCGCGGACACGGTAAGCGATCATATCATCAACGTTCCCCTGCCGGCCGGCACCGACGGCGCGGGCTTCCGTGAGGCGGTAATACGGCGCTGGCTACCCGAACTGGAGCGGTTCGAGCCCGAGATGGTTTTTTTCTCGGCGGGATTCGATGCCCACCGCGATGACGAGATGGCCGGGCTTCGATTGGTGGAAGCGGATTATCAATGGGTGACGGAGCAGGTCAAGGCGATCGCGGAAAAATATGCGC
>JBFMFB010000066.1:0-4525 GCA_040752115.1 Pseudomonadota bacterium
GTTTTCAGGCTATCTGCTGGTGAACGGCCCGGTCGATCCGCTGCGTGCGCTGCTGGCGGTGGCCGCGGTGGCGGCAGTCAGCTACAAGATCAGCCGTCCGCTGCCCGGGCTGGGAATCGCCATGCCGATGCTGATCGCGCCCCTGACCGCGGCGCTGGTGGCGGTGCTGCTCGATTCCGCCCAGAGTGCCCAGCTCGCCTATATTGGCGGCACCCTGGGGGTGATCATCGGCGCGGATCTGATGCATCTGAACGACGTGCGCAAGATCGGCGCGCCGTTTGCCTCCATCGGCGGGGGCGGGACATTCGACGGGATTTTCATTACGGGGATCGTCGCCGTGCTGCTGGCGTAGCGGTGAAAATGCGTTCGAGCGCGGAGAGACAGAAGGAAACCGGGGTAGGTCGGCTCAAGCGCAGCGGAGCCGACAAGCTCGCCGCACAGAAATACGTCGGTTCCGCTGCGCTTGAACCGACTTACATGCTGCTTCATCCTCAATCGTGCGGCACGGTGTCCCTGAACGCAGGCCGCTCTGCCAGCTTGCCGGCGAGGCGGTCGAGGTTGGGGTGCGCTTCGCGCCACTTGATCGCTGGGAAGCGGAAATCCAGGTAGCCCAGCGCGCAGCCGACGGCGATGTCGGCCAGGGTGTAGAAGTCGCCGGTGCACCACTTGTTCTCGCCCAGTTCTTCGGACATGGCTTCCAGGCCGGCGAAAATCTTGCGCTCCTGGCGCACGATCCATTCTGCGCTTTGCTGCGCCGCCGGGCGCCGCTTTTCCAGCACCACCGCGGCGGCGGCGTCGCAAACCCCGTCTGCCAGGGCTTCCCAGCGCTTGACGTGAACGCGCTTGCGCGTGTCTTTCGGGATCAGACGGGAGACCGGGGTGGCGGTGTCGAGGTATTCGATGATCACGCGCGAATCGAACAGCGTGCTGTCGTCGTCCATCACCAATACCGGCACCTTGCCCAGCGGGTTGTATTCCGGCACGTGCGTGCCTTCGCTCCAGGGGGCGTCCACCACCGTTTCGCAGTCGATGCGCTTTTCTGCCATGACGATGCGGACCTTGCGGGCATACGGGCTGGTCAGCGAGATAAGCAGTTTCATATTGTTTTCCTTAAACCTCTGTTATCGGGATCACCTTGCCTGGACGGGCGTAGGCCTCCATCCGGTCGAAGCTGAGGTAGCGGTAGATGTCGCCCGCCAGCGGCGCGATCTTGCCCTGCACGACGGCGAGGTATTCCGCCACATCCGGGATGCGGCCCAGCCGCGCGCACACGGCGGCGAGCTCGGCGGAGCCCAGATACACCCGCGCGCCTTTGCCCATCCGGTTGTCGAAATTCCGCGTGCTGGTGGAGAACACCGTGGCATTGTCCGCCACCCGCGCCTGATTGCCCATGCACAGCGAGCAGCCGGGCATTTCCGTGCGCGCGCCGGTGCGGCCGAAAATGGCGTAGGCGCCTTCTTCGCGCAGCTCGGCCTCGTCCATGCGGGTAGGCGGCGCGATCCACAGGCGCGCCGGCACCATGCCGGCATCTTCCAGGATTTTTGCGGCGGCACGGTAGTGGCCGATGTTGGTCATGCAGCTGCCGATGAATACCTCGTCGATGCGGTCGCCGGCGATGGCGGACAGCGGCTTGATATCATCCGGGTCGTTGGGGCAGGCGACCAGCGGCTCCCTGATTTCGTCGAGATCGATCTCCAGCACGCAGGCATATTCGGCGTCGGCATCGGGTTCGAGCAGTTCGGGTTTGGCGAGCCAGGCGCGCATGGCGTCGATGCGCCGCGCGAGCGTGCGCTTGTCTTCATAGCCGCGGTCAATCAGGTGTTCCAGCAGCACGATGTTGGAGTTGAGGTATTCGATCACCGGCTCCTTGTTGAGCCGCACGGTGCAGCCGTTGGCGGAGCGCTCCGCGGAGGCGTCGGCGAACTCGAACGCCTGCTCGACCTTGAGGTCCGGCAGCCCCTCGATTTCCAGGATGCGGCCGTTGAACACGTTCTTCTTGCCCTGCTTGCCCACGGTCAGCAGGCCCCGCTGGATCGCGACATAAGGGATGGCGTTGACCAGGTCGCGCAGGGTGATGCCGGGCTGGATCGTGCCCTTGAAGCGCACCAGCACCGATTCCGGCATGTCGAGCGGCATCGCGCCCATCGCCGCGGCGAACGCCACCAGCCCGGAGCCGGCGGGGAAAGAAATGCCGATCGGGAAGCGCGTGTGCGAATCGCCGCCGGTGCCCACGGTGTCGGGCAGCAGCATCCGGTTGAGCCAGGAATGGATCACGCCGTCGCCCGGCTTGAGCGCCACGCCGCCGCGCGAGGAGAAGAAGCCGGGCAGCTCGTGCTGGAGCTTGATGTCTACCGGCTTGGGGTAGGCCGCGGTATGGCAGAAGCTTTGCAGCACCAGGTCGGCGGAGAAGCCCAGGCAGGCGAGCTCCTTCAGCTCGTCTCGGGTCATGGCGCCGGTGGTGTCCTGCGAGCCGACGGTGGTGATTCTTGGCTCACAATAGGTACCGGGCCGCACGCCCTTCACGCCGCAGGCGCGGCCGACCATCTTCTGCGCGAGCGTGTAGCCTTTGCCGGTGTCCTTCGGCGCCACGGGGCGGATGAACAGGTCAGAAGGGGGCAGCCCCAGCGCCTCGCGCGCCTTGTTGGTGAGGCCGCGGCCGGTGATGAGCGGGATGCGGCCGCCGGCGCGCACTTCGTCCGGCAGAGTCACCGGCTCGATCCGGAAGGTGCTGATCACCTTGCCCGAAGCATCCTGAATTTCGCCCCGGGAGGGGTAAATGGCGATGACATCGCCGGTGTCCATCGCCGCGACGTCGCACTGGATCGGCAGTGCACCGGAATCCTCGGCGGTGTTGAAGAAGATCGGCGCGATCTTGCCGCCCAGCACGATGCCGTCGGTGCGCTTGTTGGGGATGTGGGGGATGTCCCGTCCCATGTGCCATTGCACCGAGTTGATGGCGGATTTGCGCGACGAGCCCGTGCCCACCACGTCGCCGACGTAGGCGAGCGGCAGGCCTTTTTCCTTGAGTTTCGCGATTTCTTCCAGCGCGCCGGGCATCTTGTTCGCCAGCATGGCCTTGGCGTGGAGCGGAATATCGGGGCGCGACCAGGCTTCCTGCGCAGGCGACAGGTCGTCGGTGTTGGTTTCGCCCGGCACTTTGAACACCACTGCTTCGATGCGTTCCGGCAGGGCCGGGCGCGCGGTGAACCATTCGGCCTCGGCCCAGGATTGCACCAGCGTCCGGGCGTGTGGGTTGCCGGCCTTCATCTTTTCGACCACGTCGTGGAAGGCATCGAAGATCAGGATGGTGCGCGACAGGGCCTTGGCCGCCTCAGCCGCCAGCGGCGAATCCAGCAGCTCGATCAGTGCGCTGACGTTGTAGCCGCCGAGCATGGTGCCGAGGAGATCGACTGCATGCCGGGGAGAAACTAGCGGCGAAGCCGCCTTGCCCCTGGCGATGTCCGCCAGGAATGCCGCCTTGACGTAGGCCGCCTGATCCACGCCGGCCGGGATGCGGTTTTCCAGCAGGTCGAGGAGGAATCGTTCTTCTCCTGCCGGTGGTGCTTTCACCAATTCCACCAGCGCGGCGGTCTGTTCGGCATTGAGCGGCAGCGGCGGCAGTCCCTGGGCGGCGCGCTGCGCGGCGTGTTCACGGTAGGCTTGTAGCATCTTCTGTTCTCAACAGTAATAAAACGGCCAAAAAATATATTCACCACGAATGACACGAATTGCGCACGAATGTACACGAATAACGGCGGCTGGCGAGCGGAAAAATGAGTCGCTTGCCGCCGGCAGATTCCTTCATTCGTGCAACTTCGTGAACATTCGTGTCATTCGTGGTTAATGTTTCAATGCTTGCCGGTGCTGCCGAAGCCGCCTTCTCCGCGCTCGCTCGCGGCAAAGTCTTCCACCACATTGAACCCGACCTGGGCTACGGGAACGACCACCAATTGGGCGATGCGTTCCATGGGGTTGACGGCGAATGAAGTGCGGCTGCGGTTCCAGCAGGAAACGTAGATCTGCCCCTGGTAATCGGAATCGATCAGCCCGACCAGGTTGCCCAGCACGATGCCGTGCTTGTGGCCCAAACCCGAGCGGGGCAGGATCAGCGCGGCGTATCCCGGGTCGTCCAGGTGGATGGCGATGCCGGTGGGGATAAGCTCGGTCTGGCCGGGCTCCAGGGTGAGCGCCCGCTCGATGCAGGCGCGCAGATCGAGGCCGGCCGAGCCGGGAGTGGCGTAGGCGGGCGGTTGCTGTTTCAGGCGGTCGTCGAGGATTTTGATGTCGATGGTTTTCATGAGGGCATGTGCCGGAGGAGCAGGGCGCCGGCGCTTCGGTCAGGCGTTGGCGGGGGATCCGGCTGTCTGGTGATAAAGGCCAGCAATATGCCGGATCAACTGGCGGGCAAGCTCGATTTTCGGCGCGCGCGGCAAAGGGTGTGCGCCATCGTCGTCGAACAGGATCAGTTCGTTCTCGTCGCTGCCGAAGGCATTCTGGATCAGGTTGGCGGCCAGCAGCGGCAGGT
>JBFMFB010000066.1:4625-5810 GCA_040752115.1 Pseudomonadota bacterium
TGGCGGGCAAGCTCGATTTTCGGCGCGCGCGGCAAAGGGTGTGCGCCATCGTCGTCGAACAGGATCAGTTCGTTCTCGTCGCTGCCGAAGGCATTCTGGATCAGGTTGGCGGCCAGCAGCGGCAGGTTCTTGCGGCGCCGCTTCGTTTCGGCGAATTCGTACAGATTTTCGCTTTCCGCGGCAAACCCCACGCAGAACGGCGGGTTGGGCAGGTTGACCACGTTCGCTACGATGTCGGGATTGGGGGCGAGTTCCAGGGTGAGAATGTGGGCGTCTTTCTTGATCTTTTGTTCGCTCGGATTGAGCACGTAATAATCCGCCACCGCGGCCACGCCGATGAAGATGTCCACGCCGGAGACATGCGCGTTCACCGCATTCAGCATTTCCTGCGCGCTGGTGACCCGAATCACCGTTGCGCTGGCGGGGGGCGCAAGGCAGGTCGGGCCGCTGATCAGGGTGACTTCCGCCCCCGCTTCCAGCGCCGCGCGCGCCACGGCATAGCCCATCTTGCCCGAGCTCAGGTTGGTGATGCCGCGCGCCGCATCGATCGCCTCGAAGGTGGGGCCGGCGGTGACGAGCACGCGTTTGCCCTTGAGCAGCTTGGGCTGGAAGAACGCCTCGATTTCCTCCACCAGGGTTTCCGGCTCCAGCATACGCCCCATGCCGGTCTCGCCGCATGCCTGCGCGCCGCTTTCCGGGCCGAATAGAACAGTGCCGTCGCGTTTCAATTGTGTGAGGTTGCGCTGGGTGGCCGGATTTTCCCACATCTGCCGGTTCATTGCCGGCGCCACCAGGAGTGGGCAGGTGCGCGCAAGGCAGATGGTCGAAAGCAGGTCGTCGGCGGTGCCGTGCGCCAATTTCGAGATGAAATCGGCGCTTGCCGGCGCTATCAGCACGGCGGCGGCGTCGCGGGTAAACTCGATGTGCGCCATGCCGTTGTCGATGCGGTTGTCCCACAGATCGGTGAACACCGGCTTGCCCGACAGCGCCTGCAGAGTGACCGGTGTGATGAACTGGCATGCCGCCTGGGTCATCACCACCTGCACTTCGATGTTGCGCTGCACCAGGAGGCGGGTGAGCTCCGCCGCCTTATAGGCGGCGATCCCGCCGCTAATGCCAAGGAGGAGGCGTTTTTGGGCCAAATCGGTCATAATGTACGGCATTTTACGTTAAACGGCGGCAAAT
>JBFMFB010000067.1:0-1864 GCA_040752115.1 Pseudomonadota bacterium
GGCAACCGGCTCGGGCGGGGAGATCCGCGACGAGGGCGCGACCGGCACCGGCTCCAAGCCCAAGGCCGGGCTGTGCGGGTTTTCAGTATCCAACCTCAACGTCCCCGGCTTCATTCAGCCCTGGGACATTTATGGCGACCGCTCCACCCCTCACCCCTCGCCCCTCACGCCTCACACATACGGCAAGCCGGGGCGGATCGCCTCGGCGCTGCAGATCATGCTCGAAGGGCCGATCGGCGCGGCCTCGTTCAACAACGAGTTCGGCCGCCCCAATCTTGCCGGCTATTTCCGCACCTACGAGGAAGCGGTCGGGGGCGAAGTGCGCGGCTACCACAAGCCGATCATGCTGGCCGGCGGGGTGGGCAACATTTCCGCGCGCCATGTCGAGAAGCGCGAGGTGACGCCCGGGGCGCTGCTGATCCAGCTCGGCGGTCCCGGCATGCTGATCGGACTGGGCGGCGGCGCGGCTTCCAGCATGGATACCGGCGCCAATGCCGAAAATCTGGATTTCGACTCGGTTCAGCGCGGCAACCCGGAAATGCAGCGCCGCGCGCAGGAAGTGATCGACCACTGCTGGCAGCTGGGCGCGGGCAATCCGATTCTCTCCATCCACGACGTCGGCGCGGGCGGGCTGTCCAATGCGCTGCCCGAGCTGGTGCATGGCTCGCATCGCGGTGCGCGCCTGCAGTTGCGCGAGGTGCCGAGCGAGGAGCCGGGCATGTCGCCGGCGCAGATCTGGTGCAACGAGGCGCAAGAGCGCTACGTGCTGGCGATCGAGCCCGCCAGTCTGGATATGTTCCGTGCGATCTGCGAGCGCGAGCGCTGCCCCTTCGCGGTGGTCGGCACGGCCGACGACCAGGGCTGGCTGGTGGTCGAGGACAGCCACTTCGGCAATCGCCCGGTGGAGATGGAGCTTTCCGTGCTGCTCGGCAAGCCGCCGCGCATGACCCGCAATGTGGCGCATCTCGACAGGCCGCTGCCCGGTTTCGATGCGGGCGGACTGGATCTGGCTGAGGCAGCCTATCGCGTGCTGCGCCTGCCGGCAGTGGCGGACAAGACCTTTCTCATCAGCATCGGCGACCGCACCGTGGGCGGCATGACCGCACGGGACCAGATGGTCGGGCCGTGGCAGGTGCCCGTCGCGGATGCGGCGGTGACGCTGATGGGCTACGACACCTGCCGCGGGGAGGCTTTCGCCATGGGCGAACGCACGCCGCTTGCGCTGATCGACGGGCCGGCCTCGGGCCGCATGGCGGTGGGCGAGGCGGTGACCAACATCGCCGGCGCACTGATCGGGGATATCGGCAACATCAAGCTTTCCGCCAACTGGATGGCAGCGGCAGGGCATCCGGGCGAGGACGCGGTTCTTTACGACACGGTCCATGCGGTTGGCATGGAGTTTTGCCCCGAGCTCGGCATCAGCATCCCGGTGGGCAAGGATTCCATGTCGATGAAAACCACCTGGATTGAAAGTCCAGGTGGTTTCGGTGCAGACTTACCTGCGGAGCAGGTTAGTCGGAGCCAAGACGTTCCAGAGCGCAAAAAAGAAGTGATCTCCCCCTTGTCGCTCATCGTCTCCGCTTTCGCACCCACGCCGGACGCGCGCAAGGCGCTGACGCCGCAGTTGCGCACCGATGCGGGCGAGACCGACCTGATCCTGATCGATCTCGGCCGCGGGCGCTGCCGCCTGGGCGGTTCGGCGCTGGCGCAGGTCTACAAGCAGATCGGCAACGAGGCGCCGGACGCGCCGGCTGCATCGCAGCTCAAGGCCTTCTTCGCCACCATCCAGCAGCTCAACCGCGACGGCAGGCTTCTCGCGTATCACGACCGCTCCGATGGCGGGCTGTTCGTCACCCTGTGCGAG
>JBFMFB010000067.1:1964-5459 GCA_040752115.1 Pseudomonadota bacterium
GCCGGACGCGCCGGCTGCATCGCAGCTCAAGGCCTTCTTCGCCACCATCCAGCAGCTCAACCGCGACGGCAGGCTTCTCGCGTATCACGACCGCTCCGATGGCGGGCTGTTCGTCACCCTGTGCGAGATGGCTTTTGCCGGCCACGCCGGCGTGACCGTCGAGGTGGGTGAGCTGGGCGCCGGGCAGACTTGCAGCGATATTTTCGCCGTGCTGTTCAACGAGGAGCTGGGCGCGGTGCTGCAAGTCCGGCGCAGCGACACCCCGGCGGTGAGGGAGGCATTCTCCACCGCAGGCCTGCGCAGCGAGTGCCACGTCATCGGTACCCTGAACGGAGAGGACGAAGTCCGCATCCTGCGCAAGGGCGCGGTGGAATTCCGCGGCAGCCGCGTCGAGCTCCAGCGCGCCTGGTCCGAAACTACCTGGCACATGCAGAAGCTGCGCGACAACCCGGATTGCGCGCAACAGGAATACGACCGCATCCTCGACGCCGCCGATCCTGGGCTGAACACGAGGCTGAGCTTCGATCCCGGCGAAAACATCGCCGCTCCCTTCATCGCTTCCGGCAAGCGGCCGCGCATCGCCATTCTGCGCGAGCAGGGGGTGAACGGCCAGGTGGAAATGGCCGCCGCCTTCGACCGCGCCGGCTTCGAGGCGGCGGACGTGCACATGAGCGACATCATCGCCGGCTGGGTATCGCTGCGCGACTTCAAGGGCTTCGCGGCATGCGGCGGCTTTTCCTACGGCGACGTGCTCGGCGCCGGCGAGGGATGGGCCAAATCGATCCTGTTCAACAGCCGGGCCCGTGACGAATTCGAGACATTTTTCCGTCGCTCCGATTCCTTTGCGCTGGGGGTGTGCAACGGCTGCCAGATGATGAGCAACCTCGCCCCCATCATTCCGGGGGCTTCAAGCTGGCCGCATTTCGTGCGCAACCGATCGGAACAATTCGAGGCGCGCTTCGTCATGGCGGAAGTGCCGAAGAGCCCGTCGCTGTTCTTCGACGGCATGCACGGCAGCCGCATGCCGATCGTGGTGGCGCACGGCGAAGGCTACGCCGAGTTCAAATCGGAAACGCAGCTGGACGGCGCCTTGGTCGCGCTGCGCTACGTGGACAACTGCGGCCGGCCGACCGAAACCTACCCCCTCAACCCCAACGGCTCGCCGCGCGGCATCACCGGCCTCACCACGGCGGACGGGCGCTTCACCGTCATGATGCCGCACCCCGAGCGGGTATTCCGCGCCGTGCAGCATTCCTGGCATCCGGAAGGCTGGGGTGAGGACGGCCCGTGGCTGCGCATGTTCCGCAACGCGCGCAAGTGGGTGGGCTGAGAACAAAAATTGGTTTATTTGATCAAACTCACCGATTGGTCATGACAGGACAGGACCCCAAGGCGATCCGCTTCTACACCGAGGAGGATCTTGACGCATTGTACGAGCGCGACCCGCTTGAGGCGATGCGCATCTCGCGACAGCGGGAGCTGGCGAAGCGGCAGGCCGAGCGCGCACCCGCGCAGGACGGGCCGCCGCTTGAATTCGAGGCGGTCGCCCGTGCTTTGGAAAGCGCGCGGCAAGTCCTGCTGCGCGACGGCGGCGACCTCGAACTGGTGGAGGTTTCAGGAACAGTGGTGAAAGTGCGCATGAAAGGCAACTGCGTCGGCTGTCCGCGCGCACCGCTTGACCTGAAGAACATCGTGGAAAAGGCAATCAGGAAGCATTTTCCGCAGGTCACGGAAGTCGTGAACACGTTTTAGGGAGTGGTTTCCAAAAAACCGAGACAGGTTTTTCGTTTATTGGCGTTATCTTGGGGGCGTGAATATGATAAAAATGAAGACTGCGCTGATTGCATGCATTTCTCTTGTATTGGTGCCGGTTATGCTGTCGGCGTGCGGGCCCGATCTGGAAAAAGCAACATTCAATACCTGGTTCCAGCAGCCGAGCGGCGAAAAAGTCCTGATAGGACAGGTCGAGGGCATCAGCCGGTGCCGCGAACTCGCCAGAATCAAGGCCCAGGATCTCAATATCGAGGACAATCACAAATGGGGTTATGTCTGCTGCCTGCGCTCGAATACCTCCGAATGTGCGCAAGAACATAAGTAAGGCTGCTTCACCGTATATGCAATGATCCTTAAAATGACAGTTAACCACGAATGACACGAATTTTAACGAATGAACACAAATAGTTAGAACATAATTTCGCCATTACCTAATGGATGAACGGGCAGGAATGGTTAATTCATCCTAAAAACGGCATTTCACTAACCGCAGAGGCGCGGAGGCGCCGAGAAAACAACACGTTGAAGCTTATTCTGCCTTCACCAATCGGGGACACGAGGGGCGTTGCCAACCCCTTGTTTTTCCTCTGCGTCTCCGCGACTCTGCGGTTGGACTGCTTTTTCTAAGTTCATTGATTATTCGTGAACATTCGTGGTTTATTCGTGCAAATTCGTGGTTAATCGCTTTTTTCAGGATAATCGCGCTGGCCCCGTCTTGAGCCAGCTGCCCTAAGCTTTGCCAATCCCTCCTTCCGGCCCGCCACGCCGAAAAATGGAACTGTGGCGGCGCGTTCCAGCCTAACGTAAAAAAGGAGCTGGAATATGGCGCACGAAGGCTTGCACGAAAGCGAAGAAAAACTCTCCCCCGCTACGACCGACGCTCACCGCGCCATTATTTCCCTGATGGAAGAGTTCGAGGCGGCCGACTGGTACCGCCAGCGCGCGGAAGCCTGTGCGGACCCGGAGCTCCGTGCCGTGCTGATCCACAACCTGAACGAGGAACTGGAGCACGCTGCCATGCTGCTGGAATGGCTGCGCCGCCGCATTCCCGAGCTGAGCGAGGCGCTGCGCACCTATCTTTTCACCGCCGAGGAAATCGTGCGGATCGAGGAAACATCCGCGGGCGGCGCGCCAAAACCGGCGCTACGCTTCACCGTCGGCGATATGAAGAACTCAAACCCGGCAATTCACCACGAATGACACGAATAAATACGAATAAGCTTAAAAAAAGCAATTGGACGCAGATGAGCGCAGATAAGCGCAGACAGAACAGAAAATTGCCGGCATATCTGCACTCGCCTAGGGGTGAAGGGAGTACATCTTCAGCGAATTGAATTATCGGCGGTAATCGGATTTTATCTGCGTCCAATAGCCGTTTTTAGGGTAAGAACAACGAAGTGCGGCCGATTGGCAGCACACCATCCAGGTGAGCACGGCTCCACGAGTAGCGCACGATTATTCGTGAACATTCGTGTCATTCGTGGCTAAAACGCTTTTTTTGAAAGGAGCGCGACATGAATACCGCGAACCTGCCTTTCGACCCGGCCATCTTGGCGCGCATGGAAGAGGCGGCGGTGGCCGAAGCCCGCGAAACACTGACCGCCCGCCGCTTCCTCCCAGTGGAGGGGCCTTTCGGGGTGGGGTACACTGCCGTGCCCCTGGGCAACGACGACCAGCGGCAGCATGCGCCGCACGGGGCGACCACCGTGATTTCCCGCGCCA
>JBFMFB010000068.1:0-5195 GCA_040752115.1 Pseudomonadota bacterium
CCGAGAGCATGCACATGGAAATCCACGTCAAGCAGCCCGGTCTGGGGATGAACACCCGTGTCATCCAGTTGAACGCTTCCTACCGCAAGACCCACGAGGTGGCGCTGGAAGCCTACGAGGCCCTGCTACTCGACGTGATCGAGGGCGACCGTACCCTGTTCATCCGCTTCGACGAGGTGGAATGGTCGTGGCGGGTAGTGGATCCGATCCTCAAGTACTGGGAGCAGGAGCGCGATTACATCCACACCTACCCGGCGGGAACTTGGGGGCTGCACGAGGCGAACCGGCTGTTCGACAACGAGGACCAGGTATGGCGCAACGAACTGTAGCGGAGGCAGAGGAATGAATTCGACTCAGGTCTGCTGCTGGCATGTCTATCCCGATGTCGCGCTGCTTCAGGAGCGGGCGGCACAGGCGGTCGTCCGCGCAGCTTCCCAGGCGATCGCCGCGCGTGGAACGTTTCATGTCGTCCTGGCCGGCGGCAGCACACCGCGTGCCGTCTATGAAAGCTTGCGCGACATCGCCACCGACTGGGCGGCATGGCACGTCTATTTCGGCGACGAGCGCTGCCTGCCGCCGCAGCATCCCGAGCGCAACAGCGCGATGGCCTTCGCCGCCTGGCTCGACCATGTTCCGCTGCCCCGCAGCCAGATTCATGTCATTCCCGCCGAAAAAGGCGCGGAGGCAGGTGCGCGCGAGTATGCGCAGACGCTGCAGGGCGTGGGCCCGTTTGATCTGGTGCTGCTGGGGCTGGGGGAGGACGGCCACACCGCCAGCCTTTTCCCGGGGCACGATTGGGGGCGCGCGCCCGATGCCCCGCCGGTGCTGGCGGTGCACGGCGCGCCAAAACTCCCGGCCGACCGCATCAGCCTCAGCGCCTGGCGTTTGAGCCAGACAAGGCAGGTGATGTTCCTGGCCGCCAGCGCCTCGAAAAGACATGCGGTCGCGGCATGGCAGGCGGGTGGGGATATCCCGGCGCGCGCCATCCGGCCAGATACGGAAGTGGACGTATTGCTGGATGCCAGCTGCCTCGACGGCGGCGCAGAGTAGGGCGCTGATCCTGTGTTGGATGCCCTTGGCTGCTGGCCGAAGGGCGGAGCGTGAGAAGGATTGGGCGTGTGGGGTGACCGGATCAGCGAACTTTCGCGAGGGATTCCGAGGACTAGGCCTTGCAAAGCAACATCATTCCCCCGATGATCCTTCGAATCTTCTTACCGCCCGAACTAATCGGGGACAGACCACAATTGATTCTTCCCAATTTCTTCATGCACCTACGCCGGATCAAGATCACAGCCGTTCGGCCAAGTGAGGGCACCGAGTTCGATGCTGACCTGCTGAAACAGATGGATAGAGCCCGGTAGCGAACTGACTGTGCGTACTCGCCAGGGAGCTGCCGCCGTCACTCCAGCGGAGCGATTCTTGGGTAACTGTTTTGATCGGTTTTGCAGTTTCAACACCCTTAACACCATTGTAATGGGAACAACGCCAGAATGAGGGCAGGCCGCCATGGTACTGCAGATTCAAGCTTTCGACGGGCAAAGCCCGTCAGGCGATGACGCGGCAAAACTATGCTCTGGAAGACATCCAAGCTTGCCCATCAGCATTTACTTGAACGTCAGCGCCATTGAAGATCAACGAAAAATCGGTAACTTTTATTTGGCCTCCGTAAACAGAAGAATACCTGGCAACGGCATTGTTTATTTCTGCCGCATTTTGTGCTGCCCGGTACGCCTTGGCCGCTTCCATGGCTTTGTCCATTGCGACGACATGGCTGCTTATCGCGGCGACATTGCGTATCTGCGCCTCAATATCAGGATTTTTCTTGGTCAAGTCGGTAATTTGCTGCGCATCCGGCCTGTTTTCCTTGACGCTAACCTGCCCTGTGTATGGATCCACGGCGAACTTAACCGATGGGGCAGGGTTGATGCCAGCCTGACTGAATAGCTCTTTTAGATCGTTGGAAAGAGCAGAGGATAGCTTCTGAACATTATCGCGTGTTGGCAACATAAGCGGCGGTAGTTCGGACAAGGATTTTCCCCGCGTTGACAAGTTTGCCGTGTCTGCTACTCCACTGTTGTTTGTCACCCCTGGCAAATTATTGCCACTATCGGATTTTTTTGCCGTCGCCGGACTTTGCACCATGTCATAGGATTGCTGTATTGCGTTGATATTCATGCACCTACCCTCCGCCTCCTGTTGTGGAAGAGCCTCCCCCAGGAGAATGAACGCACAAAACATGCCAGCGGATCGTGAGGACCAGGCCTTGCAAAGCCACATCATTCCCCCGATGCCCCTTCGAATTTTCTTACCGCCCGGCTCACTGTCGAATAATGCACGCCGAAATGCCTGGCGATTTCCGCCAGGGTGTGCTGGCCTGACAGGTATGCGCGCGCCATCGCTTCGTCCCGTTGATAACGCTTTTCGAACTCCGCCAACGGTTGCGTCATGGCACGGCGCTGCGCGCGGGGGATTTCATCGAGGGTAGGCTTCTGTTCTATCTGTGCCTGCATCTTGCGCACGAACGCTTCCGAGCCCAGGAAAATCTGCCCCTGCAACTGCGCCCATACGCTCGGCAGACGGGTGCCTTCGTGCACAAAGGCCACATATTTGGCAATGGCGCTCGAACGCCGCCGCCCGAATTGCGCCAGCATCCAGTCCGTTTGCAGCCATTTCGGCGAGGCCGCCTGCCCGCAAGTCGCCAAATAGCTGCTCCACGGCCAGTTCTCCAGGCGCTTTACCATGTTTGCCCGCAGCGGATTGAGCACCACGTAGCGCGCCAGCTCCAGCAAATAGCTGTCCCGCTCGACCAGAATGGCCTTGTAGCGCCCCTGGAACACGTGCCCCACCCGCCCATGGGCACGGTTAAAGCGCTGGGTGTAAACCCCGTTGAGCTGCCGCATTCCCTGCGCCAGGTTCGCTTCCGGCGTTTCGATCAGAATATGGTAGTGGTTCGTCATCTGGCACCACGCATGACAAACCCAGTTGAAGCGCGCGCAGACCTGCCCGAACACCTCCAGCCAGATTTCCCTGTCCTCATCGGAGAGATAAATATCCTCCCCTCCATCGCCTCTGGAAGTGACGTGGTACACATCGCCGGACAACTCAAGTCTTAAAGGTCGTGCCATGGGGGTAAGGATAGCGGATGGGGTGTGTTAGTGGGAGAGTAGCAGCGGAAATCCCGATTCCGGTACGTTCCGCCGCCCTCGCAGAACCGGACTTGGAGTATTACACCATCCGGCTCCCAGCTTGAGTCATTCGCAGTAGGAGGGGTAGAGGTTATGAACGATGCGGATGGGCGGTAGCCATTCTCGCAGCAGCGGACCGAAACGCTTCCATGGGAAACTTCGGCGTTGGCTCCTGCGATTGAGCCACTTGAACAGGATTCGGCTGGCGACATAGAAATACTGCCGCAGGCTTCTGCTGTTGCCGCTCACGGCGTAATACGCCAGATGTCCGCGCAGATGCTGCCGCGCGTAGATCATCATGGCTTTGCCGCCCTGCGTACGAAGCATCTTGAGCCGCTCGCTGAAAGCCTTCAGTTGCTTGGTCATGCGCTCCTTTTGCGTCTTGCGGCCCACCATGAAGCAGCCGCGGCGGCTGCGCCCGACGAAGTGCGTAAAACCCAGAAAGTTGAAGGTGGCGGCCTTGCCCTGCCCCGGCTGTCGGCTGAGACGGAGCGCCTGTCCGCCGAAGCGGATCAGCGCTGTCTTGCTCGGCTCGACTTCCAGTCCGAACTGCGCCAGTCTGACGATCAGCTCCTCCTGGAACTGCCGGGCATCGGCTTCGGCGGTGAAACACGCCACGAAGTCGTCGGCGTATCTCACCAGATGGGCTCTGCCCCGGCAGGCCGGAGCAAAACGTTTCTCGAACCACACGTCCAGTACATAGTGCAGGTAGATATTGGCCAGCACGGGCGAGACCAGCCCGCCTTGCGGCGTCCCTTCTTCGCTCGACTGAAACACTCCATCTTCCAATATCCCCGCCTTGAGAAATCGCCGGATCACTCGCAGCAGATTCGGGTCGGCAATCCGGTGCGCCAGGAAACGCATCAGCCAATCATGGCTCACATGGTCGAAGAAGCCTTTGATGTCGGCCTCCACCAGCCATTGCGTGCCGCCCTTGATCACAACCTCCCCCAAGCGCTTCAAGGCTTGATGGGCGTTACGGCCGGGGCGGAACCCGTACGAGCAGTCCCGGAATTCCGGTTCCCAGATGGCCCCCAGTATGCCGGCCAGCCGATCCTGGACGATTCGATCCTCAAAGCAGGGAATTCCCAACGGACGCGAGCCGCCGTTCGCCTTCGGGATATACACCCGACGTGCCGGCTGGGGGCGATAACCCATGCAGCGCAGTCCGGTCGAGAGCGCGGCGAGCCGCACCTCCACTCCCGCGCCGTAGTCGGCTTTCCGCATCCCATCCACACCCGCCGCTTTGTTGCCCGGCTGACGTTCGAAGCTCGCGTACAACCCCGCCGGGTCGCACAGCATCCCCATCAACGAGGTATAGCGCCTTTGCGGCGCTTCCCTCGCCCATTGCGTGAAACGAACAAGTTCGGTGGTCATGCTCAGAGTCCGCTCGGTGTCGGGGCATGTTTCCCCTGTCCGTTATCTCAAACCGACGCCCCTTCGCTCCCGTGGCATTACCCGCGTTCATCGCTACTATGGGCGCCTCCGACTCCCAGACATCGCCGTCCTCTTCCTCGCTGTTTAGACTTGTCCGAGGGTGCGCACCGAACTTCATGCGCCGATGCCTGGGTCTCCTTGGTTACCGTGCAATCGCAATGTCAGGCTCGTTACGGCTTTCCATCCCGGGTGGGCTTCACCGACTCGCCAATACGTCGGGGAACCTGTTGCCTGCTGGCGTCTTGAAACCATCGGCCCGCTCCCATGCGTCATTTCGGGACTCATCACCTTCACGGTCGGCTTTACCCGTTACCATTGCACCTCGCCTGCTTTCGTGCCTACGCATCAAGTGCGGCGTTACCGACGCACCTGCAAGGCTCGATACCTGGCCCGTGGCTAGCGGTTTCCAGGGCGGGACTTCCACCCGCTCGGTTACACGGCATTGCCAAGCCGCAACCAAGACCTGACCCCAACAGTTGATAGGCGGAGCGTCCGGTGGAATGATGGGTTGGGCCTAGGTTGCATCAAGTACTCCAGCGGCCAGGAGGTCTCTTTTGATCTCCAAGAGTTTTT
>JBFMFB010000069.1:0-5155 GCA_040752115.1 Pseudomonadota bacterium
TCACCCGCCCCTTCGCATCGTTTATCGGTGCGATGCCAATAAAATACGGATCATTCGTGTCTGGCGCAGCGAGAGCGTAAATTGAAGTTGCCTTGATTAAATAAGGCTCCTGCCGATGTAATAGTCAAAGGTAGCGTGCGCTGCGCGTACGCATTTCATTGCCGGGTTGATAAAGTGATGAGTCAGGGATTGCCAGCCGTGTGTGATTCACTCCGCGCCGCCATCCGTGCTTTTTACAGCGCGGACGAAACTACCTGTGTCGAAGCCCTGCTGAAAGAAGCGCAACTCACCGAGGAAGCAATCCAGCGCGTGCAGGCCAGGGCGGCTCGACTGGTCGCCGCAGTACGTGCGAAGCGCGGGGAACAGGGACTCGATGCCTTTCTGCGTGAGTATGATCTGTCTTCCGAAGAAGGTGTGATCCTGATGTGTCTGGCCGAGGCACTGCTGCGCATCCCCGATGCCGAGACCGCTGACCGGTTGATCCGCGACAAGCTCTCCCAAGGGCAATGGGACGCGCATCTGGGTCATAGCCATTCCCTGCTGGTCAATGCCGCGACGTGGGGGCTGATGCTGACCGGGCGCGCCATCAAGTTCGAAACGGTTACGCCACAACACATATCCGCTGTGCTGGAGCGCCTGGCGGCAAGAAGCGGCGCGGCACTGATCCGCTTAACGCTGAGACAGGCGATGCATATCCTGGCACAGCAGTTCGTGATGGCCGCGACGATGCCGGAGGCGCTCGCGCGCAGCCAGCCGGCGGACAACCGGAATCATCGTTACTCCTTCGATATGCTCGGCGAGGCGGCGCTGTGCGCCGGCGATGCCGAGCGTTATTTCGCCGCCTATTCCCAGGCCGTCACCACCCTGGTCGATCCTGATCGCGGGGGTGATGTGTTCAGCGCCCCGAGTGTCTCGGTAAAACTTTCCGCGTTGCATCCGCGCTACGAAGCCGCCCAGCGTGAGCGTGTCCTGAACGAACTTGTGCCCAGGGTGCTGGCGCTGGCGCGGCAGGCCAAGGCGGCGGGTATCGCTCTTACCCTGGATGCCGAAGAAGCGGAGCGTCTGGAACTGTCCCTGGATATTTTCGAAACCGTGTTCCGTAATTCGTCACTCAAGGATTGGGAGGGATTCGGCCTTGCCGTCCAGGCATACCAGAAGCGTGCGCCCGCCGTGCTGGACTGGCTGGCCGCCGTGGCGCGCCGCGTGGGGCGACGTATTCCGCTACGCCTGGTAAAAGGCGCGTACTGGGACAGCGAGATCAAGCGTGCCCAAGTGCAGGGTCTGGCCAGTTACCCGGTATACACGCGCAAGGCTGCGACGGACGTTTCGTATCTCGCCTGCGCGCGTCGGTTGTTCGCGGCGCAGGATGTTTTTTATCCGCAGTTCGCCACGCACAACGCGCATACCGTGGCCTATATCCTGGAGCTTGCCGGTCAGAGTCGCGATTTCGAATTCCAGCGCCTGCACGGTATGGGTGAGGCGCTGTATGGCGCGTTGCCGGACATTTGTGAGCCCGGTGTGGCCTGCCGGGTCTATGCGCCGGTGGGCAGTGAAACCGATCTGTTGCCCTATCTGGTGCGGCGGCTTCTGGAGAATGGCGCCAATACCTCTTTCGTCAATCGCATTGTCGATGAACGATTGCCCGTCGAGCAGGTGATCGCGGATCCGGTGGCTGAGCTGAGCGCCCTCGCGGACAAGCCCAATCCGCGCCTGCCATTGCCCGTCGATCTGTATGGCGCGGATCGCCGCAATGCGCGTGGCGTCAACCTCGCCGATCCCGTCGAGGTGGAGAATCTCTATCAGGCCCTGCATGAGCCTTTGGCGCGCCGCTGGTCAGCCGCCCCCATCGTCGGCGGCAAAGAATTGTCCGGGCCGCTCCAGCGTGTGCATGACCCCGGCGATTGCCGCCGCGAGGCCGGCGCGGCGGCATTGGCCGGTACCGCGATGGTGGAACAGGCGCTCCAGCTCGCGTCCACTGCCGCGCCCGACTGGGATCGCACACCCGCCGCGACGCGCGCACAGATCCTGGAGCGTGCCGCCGATCTGTTCGAGCGGCGATATGCGGAGTTCATCGCGCTGTGCGTGCGCGAGGCTGGCAAGACCATACCCGATGCGCTGGCCGAGGTGCGCGAGGCGGTGGATTACTGCCGCTACTATGCCATGCTCGCGCGGCGCGATTTTGGCGCGACCAGCATCTTGACTGGCCCCACTGGCGAATCCAATCGGCTCAGCCTGCATGGCCGCGGCGTCTTCGCCTGCATCAGCCCGTGGAATTTTCCTCTCGCCATTTTCATCGGCCAGATCACCGCCGCCCTGGCTGCGGGCAATGCCGTGATCGCCAAGCCTGCCACCCAGACACCCTTGATCGCCGCCCACGCCGTGCGCTTGCTGCACGAGGCCGGTGTACCGGGCGAGGCGCTACATCTGCTGCCGGGACGGGGCAGCGTGGCGGGGGCCAGACTGGTCGCCGATCCGCGCGTCGCCGGCGTGGCCTTCACCGGTTCCACCGAAACAGCGCGGGCGATCAACCAGGCGCTCGCCGCCCGCTCCGGCCCCATCGTTCCCTTCATTGCCGAAACCGGCGGCCAGAATGCCATGATCGCCGACAGCTCCGCCCTGATCGAGCAGGTGGTGAACGACGCCATCCGCTCCGCCTTCAACAGCGCCGGACAGCGCTGCTCGGCGTTGCGTGTGCTGTTCGTGCAGGAAGAGATCGCATCGCGCGCCATCGACGCTTTGGCCTGCGCGATGGACGAACTGCGTATCGGCGATCCCGCGCATCTGGCCACGGACATCGGCCCGGTGATCGACGCCACCGCCAAAGCAAACCTGGAGACGCACGCGCGGCATATGTCAGCCCAGACAAAAATCATCCGCGAACTCGTCCTTCCTGCGGGTACGGAACACGGCACGTTCTTCGCCCCGCGCCTGTTCGAAATCGACAGCCTCGCGCGTCTGGAACGCGAGATATTCGGTCCCTGCCTGCATGTCGTCCGCTATTCATCGAGCAAGCTGGATCAGGTGATCGAGGCGATCAATAACACGGGCTACGGGTTGACGTTCGGCATCCACAGCCGCATCGAAGAGACCATCCGCCATATCCGGCATCGCGCGCGCGCCGGTAACATCTATGTCAATCGCAACATGATCGGCGCTGTTGTTGGTGTTCAGCCCTTCGGCGGCGAAGGACTATCCGGTACCGGCCCCATGGCGGGCGGACCGCATACTCTGCTGCGCTTTGCCGTGGAGCGGGTGGTCAGCACCAACACCGCCGCCGTGGGAGGGAATGCCACGTTGTTGATATCCTAAAATCCGCATCATCGATCTCAAGAAGTTTGACGACTGTCCGATAACCTTTTAGCAGAAAAATCCTACTTGGAATCTCGGGAATTTTTGCTAAACTGGAGTCGATGTACCGGAGCTTTGTGGTCCGTGCATGTTGAATGGTAAGTTCCGATACATGGGCAGTTGCAGGGTGCGCCGTACGCACCATAATGGCGTTGTCCGTACCCCGGGTTTCGAGGTGCGTGAGATGCGCCCTACGATTCCATAGTATTCACTGTAAGGGGAAGGTTATGCATTCAAACAAGCAGAAGGATGTCGATGAGCTTTACCGGTTGAAGGATATCGCACCGACGATAATCGGTATTATCACGGTGATTATTTGCGGCGTGTTGTTCGCAAGATTTGTGACATCCTACGCGGGTCTGTAGGATGATCCGCGAAAAGCCCCGGGGTTTGCGCCTCGGGGCTTTTTTGTTGGTGCGCCCGGCAGGGCGCACTCACTTGGAGGTGGAAGTCCTCTACTCGCCCGGCAAGGGGAAGAGTTAGCCGAACGGCAAGGGTGTTCTGGGCGACTGGAAATCTGGAGGAAGCCGAAGGCAAAGCGCTGGCCTGACGAACAGGAAGCGGATACGAGGCGGCACGGCGGGGTGAGGCGGCCAATATCGTCGAAGCCCGAAACTTGCGCGGAACGCTGGCATGGTTTCGTCTGGCGCCGAGGCTGACGTGACGCCCCGTTTGCGGACGAAAGCGGGGTTGAAGCAGGCAAGTGGGCGGACGGAAGCCGTGGTGGAACGCGGCAACCTGAAGCTTGCCTATCAGCGAGTGGTCGAGAACAAGGGTGCTGCCGGTGTCGATGGCATCGGTGTAGCCGAGATCAAAGACCACCTCATGCAACACTGGCCGACGATCAAGGCCAGGCTGCTGGCGGGGGAGTACATGCCCCAGCCGGTGCGCCGGGTGGACATACCGAAGCCGCAAGGCGGAACCAGGACACTCGGCATTCCAACGGCTACGGATCGGATGATCCAGCAAGCGTTGCATCAGGTGCTCTCACCGATCTTCGAGGCGACCTTTTCCGAATCGAGCTACGGCTTTCGACCGGGGAGGAACGCCCATCAAGCGGTCAAGGCGGCCAGGCAGTATGTCGCCGAAGGCCGCAGGATAGTGATCGACATGGACTTGGAGAAATTCTTCGACCGCGTCAATCACGACCTGCTGATGCAGAAACTCTCGGCGAAGATCGACGACGGGCGAGTACTGCGCCTCATTCGCCGGTATCTCGAAGCGGGCATGATGGCAGACGGGAGGGTATCCCAACGGACGGAGGGCACGCCGCAAGGTGGGCCACTCAGTCCGCTGCTGTCGAACATTCAGCTGACGGAACTGGATCGGGCACTGGAACGCCGGGGCCACGCCTTCTGCCGGTACGCGGACGACTGCAACATCCACGTCAAAAGCCGGCAGGCGGGGGAACGGGTCATGGCGAGCATTACCCGGTTTCTGGCGGACACGCTCAAGCTTACGGTGAATGCGGCCAAAAGCGCGGTGGCGAGTCCGTGGCAGAGGAAGTTTCTGGGCTACAGTCTGACGTGGCACAAGGCCCCGAAACTGAAGATCGCGCCGGCCAGCCTGAAACGGCTGGAAGACAAAATCCGCGAAGTGCTCAAGAGCGCGAGAGGCCGCAGCCTGACGACAGTCATCACCGAACTCAACCCGCCCCTTCGTGGCTGGATGGCGTATTCTAAGCTGACCGAGACCAAGAAGGCGCTGGAAGAGTTGGATGGCTGGATCAGGCACAAACTGCGCTGCATCCTGTGGTGACAGTGGAAACGTCCCTATACTCGCGCCAAGAACCTGATGAAGGCGGGAC
>JBFMFB010000007.1:0-79806 GCA_040752115.1 Pseudomonadota bacterium
TCGGCGACGGCTTTCTTGAGGCGCTTCATGTGGTCGCGTTTCAGGCCCTCGATGCCTTCATTGAGGGCGGCGACGATGCCGGCGAGGTGTTCGCGCGCCTCGGCGTATTTCTTGGCGCGGGTTTCGATGTCGACGAGGGAGGTCATGCGGTTTCTCCTGTGGGTTGAGGGGTGTTGAGGCGGTAGAGCCAGAGATCGCCCTGGCGGCGGCAGACGATGTCGAGGCCGTTCTCGCGCAGCTCGGCGATCGCGCTATTGACGGCGCAGACGCTGGCGTGGGCGACGATCTCGGCGGTGCTGTATTCGCGCCCGCCTTCGAGCAGCCGTGCAACACGTTGCAGGCGCGGCGAGGTTTCGAGGCGGGCATGTTTCATGGCGCTTTTCTCCTAGCGGTAACGCACGATGGCGGGGGTGTCGTAGGGGCTGGCGCTGCGATTGCGGCAGGCGCCGCAGAGGCGGTTGTGTGCGCCCTCGGACAGGAAGGTCTTGCCGCAGCACATGCAGGCGCGCGCGGTGCTGCCCTTGCGGCGATGCGGCTTGATCTCCTGCGGCGCCTCCGGCGACAGCCGCTTGTGCACGGTGGAGCGGGGCAGGCCGGTGAGTTGCGAGATTTCGGCGATGGTGGCGCCGGCGGCGCGCAGGCCGTGGATGTCGTGGCAGGTGCTCATAGCTGATCCACCGCGTTGCAGCCTTCGACGAAGCGCGCCAGAGCGCGGATGTCGTCGGCGTCAAGGGTCATGGTCTCGTCGCCCTTGACGATCATCAGTGAGCGATCCGACCACCAGCCGAAGCGGGCCGGCTGCTGGCGCAGCAGGAACTGCGGCACCGGGCGTTCGAGCACCTTGGTTTCCGGGGCGTTCATCAGTGCACCTGCCTGGCGAAACGGGCGATGCGCAGCAGCTCGGCCTCGGCGCGGGTGAGCGTCCAGCGGATCTGGCAGTTGAAGCGCACGGTGACGAAGGTGACGTCGGCCTGGGTGGTGCGGTAGGTCGAGGCGTCGCTCCAGAGGGGGCTGCTCTGGTGCGGCGGCATGATCTCGACCTTGGAGCGGCCGCCGATGATGCGCACGATGAGGACAGTTTCGCCGTCCATGAGCAGGCGCTCAATGCAGCGGGCGGCATCGAGCTGGCCCTTGACGGCCATCGCGTTGAGCGCGGCGCGCTCTTCCTTGGTGAGTGCGGTCATGGTTTGACCTCCTGGCGGGGCTTGATGGCGCAGGTCTGGCACTCGCGCCAGATGCGCATGGCAAGCGGGTTGTGGGTCGGTGCGGGCAGCAGGGCCTTGCGGCATTCGGCGCGGGCGACGCGGCCGCCGGTGGCCGGGCAATCGACGTCGGATTCGAGATCGAGCACGCGGCTGATGAAGGTTTGCGGCACCTTGGCGTAGGCGCTGGTGCCGTCCGACAGGGCGCGGCTGACGTAGCAGCGCGAGACGCCCAGGCGCTCGGCGACGCCGGCCTTGCCGCGCGGATGCAGATCGACCTCGCGGGCGAGGATGGCGCGCCAGTCGGGAGTCGCTGGCGTCGGCGTTACTGCGGATTCAAGTTCCATAGATTGCGTCCTCTTCGGTAACGGGCTTGACCCAGACGGTCTTGCCGAGATTGGGGTCATAGACGGCGTCGGCGCGGCAGACCATTGGCGGTCGGGGGCCGGGCGGCTGTCCGTGCGGGGTCGGCAGCAGGCGATAGCGCGCCTGGATGCCGCCGCGCCCGACTCCCTTGCCGGGCTTGACGCACTCCAGGTAGCCGGCGCGGTGCAGGTTGTGCAGGTAGTCGTGGGCGGCGCTCTCGCGCACCGGGATGTCCGGCGTGCCAGCGTGGGCGGCCAGCTCGCGGGCGTTGGTGTCGGCCTTCATCATGCGCAGCGTCCGCCACATCTGTTCCTGGGCGAGGCCCTGGGTAACCGGCGTGCCATCCTTGCGCACGCGCGGGGCCTCGGCGCCGGCGTCGCGGGCGAGCTTCCAGCGCTTCGGCGTGCGGGTATCGCTGGCCTGCGTGAGCACCAGGTAGCCGGCGCGCTCCAGGCCCACGACGTAGTCGCGTACCGTGGCCTTGCACTCGGCGCCGAGGGTGATCTCGGCCAGGTCGAAGTCGCTCCCCTTGAGCGCGCGAATGCGATCCCAGACGCGCTGGCGCTGGCCCTTGCCGCCGACGAGTTCGAGGTGGGCGGGCTTACGAGCCATCAGGCGGCCCTCCGGGGCGCTTCGCCGGTGTAGATGGGGGTGTCGCCCCAGACGCGCAGGTCGACGCGCTCCCAGCCCTCGACAGCGGCCTTTTCGGCGATGCCGTTGAGATTGACGCAGACGCGGCGCACGCTGCCGCCGGAGAGCTTGACCAGGTGATCGAGCAGATCCTCGGCGACCTTGATGCCGGCGGCGTAGATCGGCGCCAGGGCCTTGGCGTCCTGGAGGCTGACCGGCTGCGCCGGCACCCAGGAGAGCACGCGGCTGTGGAAGCGCTCCCACTTCTTGAGCTTCTGCGGCAGCATTTCCTCGCCGGCGATGATGATGGGCGACTGGCTACCCTCGTAGATGTCTCGCACCAGCTCGACGAGGCCATCGCTGCGCGTGCAGTGGTCGAACTCGTCGATCATCAGCGGCCGGCGGCTGGCGGCAAGCTGGGTGCAGATCGCGTCGAGCATCTGCGGGATGGTGCCGTTCTGGCGCATACCCATCTCGACGAGGATCTTCTCCAGCAGGGCCTTGCGGCCCCAGGCGCTGCGCATCTGCACGTAGTAGGCGCGCGTGGTGTTTGCGGCGGCGAGCAAGCTGGTGGTCTTGGCGTAACCTGCCGGGCCGTAGAGCACGGCGAAGCCGGGGAGGCCGTTGGCACGGCCGTTGAGCCGTTCGACGGCGGTGCGCACCAGGTCAAGATTGTGAATCTGAGCGGTTTGTGACATTCTTGAAGCTCCTATGTAGTTGCAGCAAACGGGCCGTTGCGTGATGGCGTCACGCAGCGGCCTTTCTCTTTCCCGCTTCGGCGCGGTATTGCGCGGAATTCGGGTACATCCGGTGCCAGCGGGCATCGGCTTCGGTGACGGTGTCGCCGGCGGCGATCGCGGCATCGAG
The DNA here is from genome assembly GCA_040752115.1 of Pseudomonadota bacterium. GTDB lineage: Bacteria > Pseudomonadota > Gammaproteobacteria > Burkholderiales > Sulfuricellaceae > JBFMFB01. The sequence continues at coordinate 3,066 of JBFMFB010000007.1, forward strand.
CGCGAGCCAATCGGCGTAGTTCTCGGCGGGGGTGCGTTCCGAGCGGGAGCGCGCCGGCGGTGCCTGGACGAAATTGCAGTTTTCCGCTGCACTTTCGTCCGCAGCCGGCGGCAAGGCGCGCTGCGCCTCGGTTTCGACCGGCACCGGAATGGACGAGAGCGCCTCGGCGTCGATGACGCGGCCGCCGATCACGATCTGATTGCATGCCGGGGCGGCGATGGCCGGAGCGCCGTGCAGTTCCTCCAGAATCTCTTCGCGCTTGGCATCCACGCGGGCCAAGCGGCCCTTGGCGCGCTTCTCACGGGCCTGCTGAACCACCGCCACCGGCATGTAATGACGGCTGTTGCCGTTGGCCTGTGCCTCGCAGATGAAGCGGCCTTCGGGGGTATAGACCCAGATCCGCGACGGGTCGTGGATGTCGTAGGCGATCTGGGCCTCGATGCCGTGGAATTCGGCCAGCTCGCGGGCGAAGTAGATGTTGGTGAAGAGGTTGATCTCGGCGCGCTGGATGGTGCGGGTAACGCGCGGTCGGAACAGGGTGGCGGTGTCCTCTGGCCGCAGCACGTCGGGCTTCCAGCCACGGGCCTCGAAGGCGCGCCAGGCGAGATCCGGCGAGGTGCCCTTGAGGGTGCGGTGCGCCTTGGCGTTGTAGTCGGCGACGCGGGCGTCGATGAACTGGATGAAGACGTCGAAAGGGATCAGCGGCATGGCGCCGCCGCTCTTCAAAGCCTTGCGGGTCACCTTGAACTGCTGGAGCCGGGCTTCCCTGTCCATCGCGGCCCCGATGTAGCTGGGTAGTTGCTTCGCGGCCTGGACGAAGATGGTCTGGTGGGCGCGCTCGATGACGCCCCGCGCCTGCGAGTTGTAGGCGATGCTGTGGCGCATGTCGGTGCCCAGCCGGCTCATCAGGCCGGTGGTCTCATCCTTCATCATGGCGTTCTGGTAGCCGCCGCCGTTATCGACGTAGAAGATGGCCGGGATGCCGTTGCGCTCGGCCGCGTAGCGAATGGCATCGGCGACGGCGATACCGGATTCGGCCAGGTCGATGCTCCAGCCGACGCAGCGGCGGGTGGCGATGTCGAGGATGGCGGTGATTTCAGGCCGGAAGGGGCGGCCATGCAGCGGGTGCTGCACTTCGGCGTCAAAGCAGTGGCCGTCGGCCGTCCAGATGTCGTTCGGCTCCAGTTGCGAGAAGTCGCGCCGGATGAAGGGCTGGATGTTCTTGAGTTCGCGCGGCCCCATGCGGCCGCGTTCGCGCGTGACGGTGCCGAGCTTGTCGAGGAAACGGCGCACCTGGTGGATCGAGGGGCGCTCGGCGGCCGTCCAGACGTTACAAGCGTCCCGGTAGGCGGCCTCGACGGAGGGTTTTTGCGGCTGCTGGTAACGCTCCAGGAAGACCTTAGCCCAGGGCGGCACTGTCATGTCGCGCTGGGCCACGCGGGGCGTCAGGTCGCCGGCGGACAGCCAGCGCTTGAGGGTGCGGATCGACGGCAGGCCGGTGTCGTTGGCGCCCTTGCGCCCCCGGCCGTCGCGGGCCAGTTGCAGCGAGCGGACGATGACCGGCTCGGCGCGGCCGCTGGCGGCCAGGGCCAGCAGCGTCTGCATGGCCACTTCCTGGCTGCATCCGGCCTCGGCCTGAAAGCGGCGGATCGCGGTGACCACGCCGGCGCGGGCATCGCGCTCGATGCGCTGGTCATCGGTGAGGTCGGCGCAGGCTTGTGGAATAAGAAGGCCGGCGAGCGATGGCGCTGCCGGCAAAGGCGCCGGGAGGTTGGCGGCGCTGGAGGAGACGGTGGTTGCGGTGAGCTTGCGCTCCAGGAGGGCCTGGCGTGCCTGGGCGGGCAGCGAGGCGACGGCGAATTCCTTGCGGGTGCCGTTGCGGCCGCCGCGTGCGGCGACTTCGCGGAATGACCAGGCGCTGCGCGCCGACAGCTTCTCAATTCCGCGTGTTGTGCCTGGTAGTCCGGGGAGCTGGAGGCCGGCCAGTTCGGTGGCCGAATAGTGGGTTTTCGCGGCGGTCATTCGCCATCTCCCATCTGCGTCTTGAGTTGTTTGATCTTGCGGGCGGCCTCGTCGCGCTGGCGCTCCAGGCGGCCGAGTTCGGCGTTCAGGGCTTCGCGGCCGATCAGCAGCCGGCCACCACGCACACCGGCCAGCCAGGCCGTGAGGGTGGTTGTCTCGGCGGCGGCCTCGAAGGCCGGGATGAATTCGAGGGGGGCGCGCCAGGATTCGCGGCTCGGCGCCGTCCAAGCATGGAGCTGGTGCTCGGTGATGTTCTGGCCAGTGAGTTCGGCCATGCGCGCGGCGATTTGCGCGGCGTTGTAGGGGCTGGCCTTGATGGCGTCGGCCATCAGGCGGCGCACGGCCAGGCTGTAGTCCATTGCACCAGGAAGCGGCTCGGCTGGTACCGGAACCTCGAAAAGGTCGCCGGTGAGGCGATCTATCTGACGACGCATGTCTAGGCTGCTAATGCGAGGTTGCCATTGACCACACGGCTGGCCGCGTTACACTGTACGGCGCGGAATCCTCTCGGCTTCGGCTCCCCGTTCTCGTAGTAACGCGACGGCCAGATCTCTTTCGGATGCAGGCCAAGCGCGTCGGCAATGCGCTTCTCGTTCGCCGGATAGCTCCTCACGAAACATGAGGAAAGCGACGTCGAATCGCGCAGCCCGTGAGCCTTGGCGATGCCGGCCAGCGTGATGCCGCGCTTGTGCAAGGCCGCCTTGATGTCGGCCGGGTGCCAGTCCTCTCGACTGGCTTTTTTTGCGGGGCGTGTTGTCATGTATTTGAGACCTGTTCCGGTGTTCAATAGCTGCCATGTTATGAACTTTGTTCTGCACTGTCAACAGTTCGCAACTCGCTATACACCCCTCCCCGCCGCTGTTTTTGGTTTAGTTCGCTACTTCAATGCCTTACGTTTGTTCGCAACTCGCAATTTGTTCGTTACGCGCAGTTCGCTACTTGTCCCATGAGTAGCGAACACGACGACGTATGGCTCTCGGCCGAGGATCTTGCTGAATACGGCAAGCGCGCCGGGCTTCCTGGCACGCCGCGTGGCTGCACGAAGAAGGCGCAGCGCGAGCAGTGGCCATCGAGGCAAGTGCAAGGAAAAGGTGGCAAGGGCGGCATCAAGACGCTCTACCAGCCGCCCACGGCGCTTCTGGCGGCCATCAATTCCGTCGGCGAGCCGTCGCAGGCCGCGCCGGCCAAAGTGAAGCGCACGCCAGTACAGGCGCCGCATCGCGTTGAGCAGCCGCTCGCCGGATATGTCGCCATCCCGCTCTACAACGGCGTTCGCGCAGCAGCGGGCGCTGGCGCGATCGTCGAGCACGAAACGCCTGACGATGCCCTGGTGTTCAAGGAAGAGTGGGTGCGCATCGAACTGGGCGCCCGGCCGCAGGATCTCTACCTGATCCGGGTGGCCGGTGACTCGATGGAGCCGACCTTGCGGTCAGGCGATGTGATCCTGGTGGATCGGCGCGCCACGCGGCCAGACCGCGAGGGCGTCTATATCCTGCGAATGAATGAGATGCTGCTGGTGAAGCGGCTCCAGGCCCTGCCTGGCGGTGTGGTGCGCGTGATCAGCGACAACACGGCGTTCTTGCCGTTCGAGATCAAGGCCGCCGACGTTGGTGGGGATGAGCTGGCCATCATCGGCCGCGTCGTCTGGACTGGCCGCCGCATGTAACGCTGGCTGTGCCAATACGCCCGCTAAATTGACCGGCCGCCGCTCGATGAACCGCGAAATAGTGACCGGCCGATTTTTGTCCCCGATCCCGCGTCATCCCGCATGGTTGCGGGCCTTCCCGGTTCCGGGTGGTCGGTGATGGCCTGTGCCAATACGCTCACCTCCCCACACTCGACGAAGAACAGCAACGACAACCCGACCGGTTGCCGGCCACGGGCGATGTCCTCGACGATGTCCGGTGCCAGTCGCGCGAGCTTGAGCATCTTCTGCATCCGGGCCAGGCCGATCTTCTCGGCCTTGGCCAGTTCGGTCATATTTTTCACCCGGCCCGAGTCCAGCCTCTCCTGCCAGAAGAACGCTCGGGCCAATGCGCTCATCAGATTCTCATCGACAGACGTGGGCCGGCCTGTGATTGACGACGCCACCATGAACGCGCTGTTCGATCAGGAAGCCAAGCGGCTTCTTTGCCGAAATCCACGGTGTGGCCGCACTTATGAACCCATGATAAGATGATGCTCGATTGACAGTTTCCGTGAGAAGTCAAGCGATATGAGCCGCTGCATAGTCGGTGTTATGGCCCCGGGCAAGCTCCAGGAGCGAGAACGGGCGATTGCAAAGGGGAGGTACAAACCCGGCCATGGGGAGCCCACTGTGTGGTTCCACTCGACCAGCTCCCTCGCCGCCGTGCTGTCGGACGACAACCGGGCGGTGCTGCGGACGATTCGGGATTCCAAGCCGGGGTCGCTTGCCGAGCTGGCGGAACTGACCGGCCGCAGGCCACCAAACCTGTCGAGGACGCTGAAAACGATGGCGAGCTACGGGCTAGTTGAATTGCGCCGGGACAAGGGGCGGCTGGTGCCGGTGGTCAAGGCAACGGAATTTCTGGTGATTTTGGACTGAACGCCAAGGGGAGAAATGACCCAAGAAGGGCAGTTGATTGACAAGAAGTCCTTGCGCGCCGTCACCGGACGAAATACCGACTGGGATGGCCTCGCCAAGGACTGTGTCGCCTTCGCAAATGCCCAAGGCGGTCGATTGCTGATCGGCATCGAGGACGATGCGACGCTGCCTGCGCCAAGTCAGCGGATCGATCCGTCCCTTGTCGATGTCGTTCGGCGCAAGCTCGGGGAGCGGACGGTGAATGTGTCCGTGCTGCCGGAAATCCGGCACTCCGAGAATGGCGGCGAATACATCGAGTTGCACGTGCGCCGTTCGCTGGCCGTGGCATCGACCACCGACGGCCGCTACTTCCTGAGAATTGCCGAGGAGAGCAAGCCGGTCGTTGGCGACGACGTCATGCGGCTTGCTGCCGAGCGCTCGGCACTGCCGTGGGAAACGCAGACGACGCTCCAAGTGCCAAGGGAGTCGGTGGATCGAGCCAAACTTGATGCCCTGGTCGCTGGCATCCATGCCTCCGACCGGGTCAAGCCTTCGGTCAAGGAGAAGACCGACGCCGAGCTGCTCAGCCACTATCTGCTCGCCCACGGCGAGTGGCTTACCAATCTCGGCGTACTATGTGTGGGCACACAGGCGGATCGGGCACGGCTGGGCACGGCGCCAGTCATCCAGTTCATCAAGTACGACGCCCAAGAGCGCAAGGTCAACAAACTCGTCTGGGATGACCACACCCTTTCCCCGATGGAACTGGTGGACCACGTGTGGCGCGAGGTTCCCGATTTCCGCGAGTTCTACGAGATTCCGGACGGACTGTTCCGGCAGAACGTGCCAGTGTTCGATGAGGTGGTGGTGCGCGAGCTGCTGATCAATGCGCTCGCCCATCGCCCCTATACCCAGCGCGGCGACATCTTCATCAGCCTCCACCCGGATCGCCTTGAAGTGGTCAATCCCGGGCCGCTCCCGCTGGGGGTGACGCCGAAGAACGTCCTGCACGAATCCCGCCGGCGCAACGAGCACCTCACGCGCCTGTTTCACGATCTCAAGCTGATGGAGCGGGAAGGCACCGGCTTCGACACCCTCTACGAGGTGCTGCTGTCGCAGGGACGCCCAGTCCCGCGTGTCGCGGAAGGCCCGGACTGGGTGAAGGTCACTGTTGTCCGGGCGGCACCCAAGCCCCACTCCATCGATTTCATTGCCAAGGCGAGTCAGGCTTATCCACTCACCCAGCGCGAGCGCATCGCGCTCGGCTTGCTCGTTCAGCATGAAGCGATGACCGCCCGAGAACTCGGAAGGCAACTCGAACTCGATGATGCCGAGTCGCTGCGTCCCTGGATAGCCCGACTGCTGGACTGGGGGCTGGTAAGGCAAACAGGCCGCACGCAGGCGACTCGTTACTTTGTCGATCCCGGCTTGGTGCGTTGGCTCGAGTTTCCCGCGGCCACGAGCCTCAAGCGCATCGAACCCCATCGGCTCAGGGCGCTGATTGTCGAAGACCTTGAGCGTTATCCGGATTCGGCGATTGGCGAGATTCATCGGCGGATCGGCGCCGAGATTCCCCGCAGTCAGGTCAAGCGGGTGCTGGAGTTGCTGGCCGCAGATGGGACCGTGCAGTACCAGGGAGAGAAACGCTGGCGCCGGTATCGGGTCGCGGCGTGAGCTATCGCACAAAATGACCCGAATCGAGGGGTAACGTGCGATATGGTGGCCGCGATAGAAGCGCAGTGCTTTGAATTGACAATATTTTCTATCGCGCGAATCGGCTAAACAACCTTGCGGACAGGCGATAGAAGGGACGAAAGGGGACGATGGCAGGAAGGGAAGAATCGACGGGCAGCGAGAAGGTGCGGGTTGTCTGCCCTCAAGAATCGCCTGCGTGATTTGAGGGGCGAGTTGCCGAGCAAGAATCTGGCGACAGTGTGTCACGCCAAGGCAGCGTTGTTAAAGAATTCTTGAATATTTGCATTTATATTAAACATTGCTTTAATATGGCGCCATGAAATTCAAGGACTCTTTAGCGTGAACCGTACCACCGGCACTTACGTCACTTCCACTACATCGGGCGAGGCCGTCCAGGCCTTTGTACCGAACTCGCTGCCGCCGAGCGATCCCCCGCTGGCGACGGAGTCGTTCGTCGATGCCAATCGTGCGGCGGAACTGGCGCTGGCCCGGCTATCCGGGGTGTCGGGGCTGGTGCCATCGGTGGACTGGCTGCTCTACGGCGCGATCCGCAAGGAGGCACTGCTCACCTCCCTGATCGAAGGCACCCAGGCCACACTCACCGACCTCTTCGACGAGGAGGCGGGATTTGCCGTCAGCAACACGGAAGACGTCGAGGAAGTCACCAACTACCTGCGGGCTTTCCGCTTGGTGCAGGACAACTTGCGCGATCCCAAGGGACTGCCGATCAGCGTGCGTCTATTGTGCGAGGCTCACCGGCTGCTGCTCGATGGCGCGCGGGGTGCGGGCAAGCAGCCGGGCGAATTGCGCCGTTCGCAGAACTGGATCGGCGGCACCCGGCCGGGCAACGCGGTGTTCGTGCCGCCGCCGGCCGACCGCGTGGCGGGCCTGCTGAGCGACATGGAGCGGTTCATCCACGATGCGTCGCCTGCGCTGCCGCCGCTGGTGCGCATCGCCCTGATCCATGCCCAGTTCGAAACCATCCATCCCTTCCTGGACGGCAACGGCCGTATCGGACGCCTGCTCATTGCCGCGCTGCTTGAACATTGGCGTCTGCTGCCCGAGCCCTTGCTCTACCTCAGTGCCTATCTCAAGCAGCATCAGACCGAGTATTACCGCCGCCTATCCAACATCCGCACCAAAGGCGACTGGGAGGGTTGGGTGGCCTTCTTCCTGGAGGGTGTGACCCATGCGGCAAGCGCGGCCGAGCGCGGCATCGTGGCCATCGCCAGTCTGGTGGCGGCGGATCGTCGTCGCTTGCTCGAATCGCCGAAGTCGGGGCCGGCAGCCTATCGCCTGTTCGAGATGCTGCCGATGATGCCGCGCTTCAACATCGAGCGCGCACGCCAGATTCTGGACACGAGTTTCCCCACGGCCAGCGCGGCGGTCAATCAGTTGGTCGACCTGGGTATCGTGAAGGAAATGACCGGGCAGAAGAAGAACCGCAGTTACAGCTACCAGCCGTACATCGAGCTGTTGTCGCGCTGACAAGGCGGCAGCCTTCCGTTCCCAGGGCAAGGCAGCAACAGGCATTTGGCCCCAGCCGAATCCGCGGGCGGCATTCGCTTATTACCGGCTTTTCGGCTCGCTTTTTCCTCGCCGCCCCTTCGGTTTGCCCACCACATGCATTTCGCAGCGCCGGCAGTCGAAGCGAAGCGTGAGTTCTTCGTTGCCGCGCACCAGCGAAAGCGGGTCGGGGCGGATGCCTTTGACCTGCTTTGGGCAGAGGTTGAAGCTGTAGCGCAGGCAGTGCTTGGTGATCATCAGCGAGACGGCATCGCGTTCCTGGTTGCATTCGAATGCGGGGGCGATGTGCGTCACGCCGTGCCGGGCATAGAAAGCCTGGGCCTGGCGGTTGTAGACGTTCCCCCGGTAGCTGAGCGTGGTTTCCGGGTAGGGCGCCGCCGGTGCCTGGACGGGGGCTTTCGGCGGGCGCTGCCTGGCGGCCTGGCGGGCCGCTTCGAGCTGTTCGGCGGCCTGGCGGCGCAGGGCGTTGAGGGCGGAAACCGGAATGAACCAGGGGGCGGAGAGTTTCAGGATGATATCTTCGGCTTCGAACGGGGTGTTGCCCAGTTTGCTCAGTTGTTCGCGGATGTGCGCGACGGCCTTGTCGGGGTTTTGGGCCGGCTCCCTGGTGTGGGCCAGGCTGGCCGTGGCGGTGATGCCGTCTTCGTCGGTGATGCGCAGCGCAAAGCCTTCAGGGGTTTCTTCCAGGGTCATGCACACGCGAATTTTCCGTTCGGCAGTTTTCTTTTCGAGCTGTTTTTCGAATGCGTGGTCGAGGTTGCGGTACAGGGTGGTGCCGACCGCGAGATCGCCGGGCAGTTCGGCGGGGAACAGCCGGCTGCCTTCGGCGCGGTTGATGCGCAGGCCGACGAGTTCGTTGCCGGCGTTGAAATAGCTGAGTCCGTCGCCGTTGTTGAGGAGGGTCTTGCTTTCGATTTCGAAATAGCCGTGCCCCAGGCGCGCTACCTTGCCGATGGCCGTTCCGGCGAACTTGGGCGTGGCGAACGAGGTGATGCCGGCCTGGCGGCCGCGCAGAAAATAGTCGGTCGCGCCGCGGTTGAAGCTTTTTTCGGGCTGCGGTTCGAAGAAGAAGGTGCAGCGCCCGGACGAGCTGTGAGAGCGGTCGGGCGCGTCGAGCAGCAGCTCGTCGATGCGCTGCCGGTAATAGGCGGTCACGTTCTTGACGTAGGACAGATCCTTCAGCCGCCCCTCGATCTTGAACGAACTGATGCCGGCTTCCATCAGCGCGCGCAGGTTCTCGCCCTGGTTCATGTCCTTGAGCGAGAGCAGGTGCTGGTCTCGCGCCAGCACTCGGCCGTCGGTATCCAGCAGGGTATAGGGCAGCCGGCAGGGTTGTGCGCATTCGCCGCGGTTGGCGCTGCGGCCGGTTTGCGCGTGGCTGATGTAGCACTGGCCGCTGTAGCTGACGCACAGCGCGCCGTGCACGAAGAATTCGAGCCGGACCGCAGTCTGGTCGGCGATGGCGCGGATTTGCGGCAGGGATAATTCCCGCGCCAGCACCACTTGCGAGAAGCCGACCTGTTCCAGGAAACGCACCTTCTCCGGCGTGCGGTTGTCGGTCTGGGTGCTGGCGTGTAGGGCGATCGGCGGCAGGTCGAGCTGCAGCAGACCCATGTCCTGGACAATCAGCGCATCTGCCCCGGCCTCGTAAAGCTGGCGCACCAGGCGTTCGGCCTCGGCGAGTTCGTCGTCGCGCAGGATGGTGTTGAGCGCGACGAAGACCTGGGCGTAATACTTGTGGGCATAGGCGGCCAGCGCTTCGATATCGGCCACCGGATTGCCCGCCGCCGCCCGCGCGCCGAATTGCGGTCCGCCGATATAGACCGCGTCTGCGCCGTGATTGATCGCCTCGATGCCGAAAGCCAGATTCTTGGCGGGGGCGAGCAGTTCCAGTTTGTTGCGTTCTGCAATCATGGCGGAAGAGGGAAATGGTTCAGGCTGGTAAAAAATGGCGTGGACGGAGAGAATTATACCTTTTTCGACACCTGTCCCGATTTTCAAGGAGAGGCGATGAGCGCCGAATTTGCCGACTTTTTTGGCTACCCCGCCGCGTTTCTGACCACCGTCGCCTTTGTGCCGCAGGCATGGAAGTCGTGGCGCACGCGCGATCTGTCGGGGGTATCCCTGCCCATGTATTTTCTGTTCACCCTGGGCGTGGCTTTATGGCTGGTTTATGGCGTCGTGGTGGGCAGCGCCCCGGTCATCGTCGCCAATGCCGTCACCCTGCTGCCGGCTTCGGTGGTGCTGTGGCTGAAAGTGATGGGGGTGCGCTCCGGCGGAAACGCTTAACAGGGTGTTAAAAAGCGGCGATCATCCGGGCCAGATCAGCTCGACCCATCCGCAGTTGGCAATGCTGCCCCGGGCAGTTTCTTCCGGGTCTCGGCCGGATAGCGCCAGCGCTGCAAGAATCGGGTTTTCGTGTGATACCGCCAGAACGACCGCCGCCGGGTGGCGTTCGGCGAGTTCGTCGAGAAAACTCCGCACCCTTTCCATTTGCTCCAGAAAAGATTCGCCCTGTTCGGGCTTGAGACGCACCGGATCGGGCTTCACCAGATCGTTGAAAACCTCGACGGGCAAGCCGTCCATTCCCGATCGGCGTTCGTTCAGGCGGGAATCGACAGTCAGCCGGCAAGCGCGGTGGCACAGCAGGATTGCGGCGGTTTCCCTGGCGCGCGGAAACTGCGAGGCATACGCGTGGGTAAACGGTACCGAACGCAGCCTCAGAGCGCATGATTCGGCCTGCGCCCGGCCTCGCTCCGTCAGATGGATGGGCCGGGCGGGGTCGTCGTTGATGCGGCCGGCAACGTTCGCTTCGCTCTCGCCATGGCGAACGAAGGTGATCTTCATGTGCAAACCCCCAAGCTTCCCTCGTGTTTTCAGAGCGTCGTCAGCCTAGCGATCCGGTCGCCGAACAGCCAGACCAGCACGGTCACCGCCGGCAGCACGTAGAAATAGACGCGCATCAGGTTGCGGATGGTGCGGTTCGCCGTCTTCAATTCCATGAAATGATCGACCACGATCCTGCCCTTGACAGCCATCATCAGGGAGACGATCAGCGTGACGGTGAAGCCCGGTTCGGCGGACTCCCCAATCACGTTGCCGCCCAGCGTCAGCGCCAACAGCAGCAGCCAGAGGCGGGTTATGAGCTTTCCGTGCGTCGTCATTTCAGCGCAACACGTACAGCAGCGGGAAGATGACCAGCCACGCCAGGTCGGTGGCGTGCCAGTAGGAAGCGAATGCCTCCAGGCCCTCGTACTGAGCGGGGGAATAAGAGCCGGCGGTGGTGCGCACGATCACCCACAACAACCCCATGATCCCCCATAGCACATGCACCATGTGCGTGAAGGTCAGGTAGTAATAGGCGGTGAAGAAAATGCTGGCGCTGCCGGTGATGCCCCGGCTGGCGTTCCACTGGAACTCGAAATACTTGGTGACAAAATAGCCGCAAGCGCACATCAGCACCAGATACAGCCAGCGGGCGCAAATTTTCGCCTGGTTCTGCCGGATTGCGAGCACCGCATTGGCGACGAAATAGCTGCCGGAGATCATCAGAATCGTGTTGATGGTGCCGGCCCAAGTGCTCAGCCTGGGCGGGCCGTCCCGGAACGCTTCCGGGTGGTGCGCCTTGGCGAGGAAATAGACGCCGAACAGCAGCGCGAATTCGGTCATTTCGGCCAGGATGCCGGCCCAGATGCCCTTGTTGCCGGGAATCCGGTTTTCGGCCGGCGGTTGCGGGAAAGAGGTTGCTGTCAGCGGCACGGCGGGCGTCTGCCGAGGGGGTTGGGGGAAAACATTCAGTCTCTTGGGGTATGTCGCCCAAGGGTAACATATTCGGGAATTTCGCGCCCAATCTCACAGAAATATGCCGCTATTGGTATAATTCGCGCTGAATTCATGGTGTCCATCCAAAATACAGATCCACGCGCCCTTCCCCACGCAGAAGACCATTCAAAGCATGAACCAGACCGAAAATCCTTCCGCGGCGCCTAGTCAGGGGCTGGCCGGAATCGCCATTGCCGCGATCGGCGTGGTTTACGGAGACATCGGCACCAGCCCGCTGTACACCATGAAAGAGGTATTCAACGGTCCGCACGCCGTCCAGCTTTCCCACGACAACGTGCTCGGCATCCTGTCGCTGGTGTTCTGGGCGCTGCTGATCGTCGTTTCGCTCAAGTACGTCATTTTCATCATGCGCGCCGACAACCGCGGCGAGGGCGGCATCATGGCGTTGATGGCGTTGACGCTGCGCGGCGTGCCGGGCGGACGCAATCGCTGGCTGCTGATGTCGATGGGAATTTTCGGCGCCGCGCTGTTCTATGGCGACGGCGTGATTACCCCGGCGATATCGGTGCTGTCGGCGGTCGAGGGGCTGGAAATCGCCACGCCGGCGCTCAAGCCCTACGTCATCCCGGTCACGCTGGCGGTCCTGATCGGCCTGTTCATGTTCCAGCGCCGGGGCACGGCCAGCGTGGGCGCGCTGTTCGGCCCGATCATGTGCATCTGGTTCGTCACCCTGGCCGGACTGGGCATCCTGAATATCGCCCACGACCCCTCTGTCCTGCAGGCGCTCAGCCCGCTGTACGGCCTGCACTTTTTCCTTGACCACAAATGGCACGCATTCCTCGCCCTGGGCGCGGTGGTGCTGGCACTGACCGGCGCCGAGGCGCTGTATGCCGACATGGGACATTTCGGCCGACGCCCGATCAAGCTGGCCTGGTTCGGGTTCGTGTTGCCGGCGCTGCTGCTGAATTATTTCGGCCAGGGCGCGCTGTTGCTGCACAACGCCGACGCCGCGAAGAATCCGTTTTATCTGCTGGCGCCGGAGTGGGCGCTGTATCCGCTGGTCGCGCTGTCCACGCTGGCAACGGTGATCGCTTCCCAGGCGGTCATCTCCGGCGCCTTTTCGGTCACCCGTCAAGCCATGCAGCTCGGCTACTGCCCGCGCCTGGAAGTGCTCCACACCTCGGAGAAGGAAATCGGCCAGATCTATCTGCCCGCGATCAACTGGACGCTGCTGGCGGCGATCATCGCGCTGGTTCTGGGTTTCCAGTCTTCCAGCAATCTGGCAGCTGCTTACGGCATCGCCGTAACCGGCACCATGGCGATCGACACCATCCTGGCGGTAGTGGTTGCAGTCACCGTATGGAAGTGGAGCAAGCTGTTTGGCGGTCTGGTCATCGCCTTTTTCCTGGTCATCGATTTGTCCTTTTTCGGCGCCAACGCCCTGAAAATCCTCCAGGGCGGCTGGTTTCCCCTGGCGGTTGGCATGGCCGTCTTTACCCTGCTTTCCACCTGGAAGCGCGGGCGCGAAATCCTGATGGACCGCCTCCAGACCGGCGCCATCGCGCTCGAACCTTTCCTTTCCGGCATCGCCAGCCACCCGCCAACCCGCGTCCCCGGCACGGCAGTATTTCTCACCGCCAGCCGCGAAGGCGTGCCCCACGCGATGCTGCACAACCTTGCCCACAACAAGGTGCTGCACGAGCGCGTCGCGCTGCTTACGGTGACCACACGGGACATTCCCTGGGTGCCGGAAGCGGAGCGGGTCCAGGTCGAACCGCTGGGCGGCGAATTTTACCGGATCGTGGTTACCTACGGCTTCAAGGACGAGCCGGACATCCCTGCAGCGCTGGAACTCTGCAAGCCGTTCGGCCTCGAATTCAGCATGCTCGAGACTTCATTCTTCCTCAGCCGCGAAACCCTCATCGCCACTATTGCCCCCGGCATGGCGCTGTGGCGCGAGAAACTGTTCGTCAGCATGATGCGCAACGCGGGCAGCGCTACCGCATTCTTCAAAATCCCGACCAACCGGGTGGTCGAACTCGGCACGCAGATCGAGCTTTGATGCTCAAAAACCAAATTCAGCCACGAATGAACACGAATGTTCCCGAATAATCCGCCGATTACAGCAGCCGTCCCGATCACCAGAGAAGGCGGGCCGTGGTTTTTGGTCAGAGCTTGTTTTTAATTCATGTAAATTCGTGCCCATTCGTGGCTAACAGCGATTCTTAGGCCAGTTTTTTACCCTTGTTCCGCCGCGCTCCCTCCCTGCCCCCAAACCCCGACCTGCTCGAAGAAGCGGGCCGTTGCGTGGCCTGCGGGCTGTGTTTGCCGCACTGCCCGACCTACCGCAAGACGCTGAACGAAGCGGATTCGCCGCGGGGCCGCATCGCACTGATGCGCGGCGTGCTGGAGGGGCGCGTTCCGCTCAACGAGCGTCTCGTTGGCCACCTGGATCTGTGCCTCGGCTGCCGCGCCTGCGAAAACGCCTGCCCCTCCCGCGTGGAATACGGCAAGCTGGCGGACGGCATGCGCGAGATCATCGAGCCCCGCCGTCGCCGTCCGCTTCTGCGGAAGCTGACGCGCCAAGCCTTGCTGGCCGGGGCGGCGCGGCCGGCGTGGCTGAAACTGGGAGGCTATCTGCTGCGCGGCTGGCAAGGGGTTGCCGGCCGCAGAGGGTTGCCTGAAATCAGGCCGTTTCGGCATGGGCGCACCGTGTACCCGGCGGCCGGGCAGCCGCGCGGCGAGATCGGCCTGTTTCTGGGGTGCGTGGCGCGGCTGACCGACGCCGAAACGCTCGCATCGGCGATCTACGTGCTCAACCGGCTGGGCTACACGGTGCACGTGCCGCCTGGTCAGACCTGCTGCGGCGCGTTGCATCTGCACGAGGGCGCACCCGAGAAAGCGCGGCTGCTGCAGCAGCAGAACCTTCTTGCCTTCCGCGGACTCGAACTGACAGCCGTGGTTCATGCCGCATCGGCCTGCGGCGCGACCTTGCGGGATAGTGCCGGCGACGGAGGAGCATTCCCCGCGCCGGTGCGGGAAATCTGCGATTTCCTGCATCGGGCCGAAGGCTGGGAAGGGGTGCGGATCGCGCCGCTGGAGGCGGTCGTCGCCGTGCATGAACCGTGTAGCCTGCGCAACGTGCTGCATGGGGAAAAGGCGCCCTACGGCTTGCTTGCGCGCATCCCCGGCGCAACGGTCATTCCCCTTCCGGGTAATGACCAGTGCTGCGGCGCGGGCGGGTTGTACCGGCTGGAGCAGCCGGAAATGGCAGATACATTGCTGCGCGATAAAATCGAGGCGGTGAAGGCAAGCGGTGCGAGCATTGCCGCCACCACCAACCCGGGCTGCGCCATGCACCTTGCCGCTGGACTGCGGGCCGCGGGCATGACGACGGGCATGCGACACCCGGTTACCTTGCTGGCAAGGCAGATGGGAATGGAAATCTTGCCGAAATAGGCTTTTAATCGCCATCCAGGCGCTGGGGCACGGCGATTCCGTATCCTTGGGCGAAATTCACACCGATCGTTCTCAGCCTTTCCAGAATCGCGTCGTTTTCGACAAATTCCGCGATCGTGCTTATCCCCATGACCTGGCCGATTCGGCTTATGGCCTCCACCATGGCATGGTCGATCGGATCGCGCTCGATATCCTTGACGAAGCCTCCGTCAATTTTGAGGTAATCCACCGGCAGCGTCTTCAAATAGGCGAAGGAAGACAGCCCGCTGCCGAAATCGTCGAGGGCGAAACTGCAGCCCCGTTTCTTGAGCACGTTGATAAACCTGAGCGCCCCGCCAAGATTGGCGATGGCTGCGGTTTCCGTAATCTCGAAGCAGATTTTCTCCGGCGGGATGCCGGTTTTGCCAAACTGGGCCATAACGAACTCGACCAGCTTTTCATCGCTTAAAGAATGTCCGGAAAGGTTGATGGAAAACAGCCCGGTACAGACATGATCGGCCTGGTGTTTTTTTAGCCACTCAAACACCCGCTGGATCACCCACCGGTCTACGGCGGGCATCAAGCCGTAACGCTCGGCGGCGGGAAGAAATGCCGCCGGCGCGATGATGTCGCCTGAATCCCCTACCATCCGCAGCAGAATCTCGCAATGGGCCGGCCCACGGTCGTGGCCACAGATGGGTTTGATCGCCTGATAATAGAGCGCGAGATGGTTTTCTTCGATGGCCTTGGTGATGCGGGAAACCCATTGCATCTCGCCATGCTGCCGCTCCATGTCAAAGTTGCCCGCCTCATATACGTGCACCCTGTTTCGCCCCGCTTCTTTCGCCGCATAACAGGCTACATCCGCCTTGCTCAACACGTCGGCAAGCTGATGGCTGCCGGCATGAATGCTCACCACCCCGATGCTGACGCCGATTGCGAAAGATTTGTCGCGCCAGGAAAACCGGTAATCCTGCACCGCATTTCGAATCTCGTTGGCAATCCTTCGCGCCTGGCCAATGGGGCAGTTCAGGAGAAGCACGCCGAACTCGTCGCCCCCCAGCCGCGCCAGCATATCGCTTTCGCGCATTTTTCCCTGCAGCAGAATGCCAAGCTGCTTCAGCAGTTCGTCCCCGGCCATATGGCCGCAAGTGTCGTTCACCACCTTGAACTGGTCCAAATCCAGATATAGCAGTGCATGCTGCTGGTTGTCCTCAAGAGCACCCGCAATTAGGTGGTTAAGGCGATTCTCGAACGCAAAGCGGTTGGAAAGACCGGTAAGCATGTCGTGATTCGCCTGCCAGGAAAGCCGCTTGGCCAGCGTTCGCGCCTTGCTTACGTCGTGGAAAACCATGACGACGCCAATGATTTCTCCAGTGCGGTTTCGTATCGGCGCCGCCGAATCTTCGATGGCGACCTCCCGTCCTTCGCGGTTTATCAATAGCGTATGGTTCGCAAGACCTACTACCCGTCCCTCCCGCAAGCATTTTTCCACGGGATTTTCGACAGGATTCCGCGTATGTTCGTTGATGATCCTGAACACTTCGGGCAACGGCAGCCCGGATGCTTCTTCTGTGTGCCAGCCGGTCAATTCCTCGGCGACAAGGTTCAGATATTCGACCCGCCCCCTGGCATCGGTCGTGATAACAGCGTCGCCGATCGATGCCAAGGTAACCTGCGCACGCTCCTTTTCCTCGAAGAGCGCCTCCTCATTCCGCTTCTGGAGCGTGATGTCTCGGATGATGCTAATTGCGCCGATATGCCTGCCGTCTTCGTCGTAGAGCGGGGATACGCTCGCCGCGACGTCAAGAATCGCGCCATCTTTCGCGATGCGCCTGGCTTCGATGAAAACGGATTCCGGTGTTTTAACCCGCGTCAGCGCCTCGTCGTGGCCATCGGTCCCGCTCTCCGGCGGGCGCAGCATGGCGGCGGACATGCCGATCGCCTCCTCCGGCAGATAGCCGAACATCCGGGCCGCCGCATTATTCCAGCTTGTGATTACATCATTGCAATCCCGGGTAATGATGGCTTCGCTGGACTGTTCCACGATGGCGGCCAGCATCCTGTTTCTCGATGCATTCGTGCGGATTTCTTCGGTCATGGCCTCGGCAAGCGCGCTGGCCCGCTGTTGCAGCTCGCTGTTTGCTTTTTCCAGCTGCTTGACCATGTTCGCACTCTGGTCCGCCAGCCGCGCATCAAAAATCGAAGCGGCCAGGGTCAACACGAGAATCAGGAACGATGCTGTCCCCACCAGCGCTGCCAGCCAACCAGGATCTATTCCCTGGGGACTCGCGCTGCAAATGCTGCCTGGCGCAAAGATGGCAGCTGCCATCCCCGTGTAATGCATGCCGGCGATCGCCGCTCCCATCGCGATCGCGCTTCCCAGCTTTTGCCCGATAAACGCCGACGCCCCGTAAGGTGATCGCAGCCTGAAAGCAATCCGTAGCGCAACCAGGGAAGCCCCGATGGCGATGGCGACGGAGAGCGCAAAAAGCCACGGATCATAGTGTATCGGCGGCTGCATTTTCATGGCGGCCATGCCGGTGTAATGCATTGTCGCGATACCAGCACCCATCAGGACGGCACTAGCCAGCAGCGTCGGCGTATCCTGATTGCCGCGCTGCACGACCAGCAAGGCCAGACCGGACGCGGCCACCGCAACCACCATCGAGGCCAGCGTCAGCGGAATGTCGTAAGCCAGGGGAATGGGGAGGTGAAAGGCCAGCATGCCGATGAAATGCATGGACCAAATGCCTGTACCCATCGCAAAGGAACCGCCGACAAGCCAATATCTCTTCGCCCGCGCGGTCGAGAACGCTACCCGGCTGGCCAGATCAAGAGCGGTGTATGACGCCAGGATCGCGATGCCGATGGAAAGCGCGACAAGCCAGGCGTTATAAGTCGAAGCCATAGGTTTTTATTTCTGCTTGATTTGTCTTTCTGGTACGCGAATTACGTTGACTTTTTGCAGGAATATAAAGATGCATCAAATTGTATACATAAAAACCTTGTCAACCTAGGGGTTTAATTTCGCAAAACAAAATGTTTGCGTCATTTGCGGTACCGTACCGATAATAAAATCCGCTCGCGGAAGAAGAGCCAGCAAGGCACTTAGGAACATCAGGCCGTTACGTATGTTTTTTTCGGTTTTTTCAGGTGGAGCCATTAAAAATGCCCAACCTTGATAAACTCATCGTCGAGTTCGATAAAGGCTTGCGCACCTTGTTTGCGCCGGCGCGCACGGTGCGTTCCGTGCCGGGAAGAGACCTGCCGGAAGCGGAAATGAGCGCAGAGGAAAAACGGCTGGCGGCGGCGCTGATGCGGGTCAACCATAGCGGGGAAATCTGTGCCCAAGCGCTCTATCAGGGCCAGGCGTTGACCGCGCGCGCACCGGAGCTCCAGGCCGTGCTGAAACGGGCGGCGCAGGAAGAAACCGAGCACCTCGCCTGGTGCGAGCAGCGCATTGAAGCGCTGGGCGGACACAAAAGCCTGCTCAACCCGCTGTTCTATACCGGCGCGCTCGCGCTCGGGGCGCTCGCTGGTTCGCTGGGAGACAAGTGGAGCCTGGGGTTCCTGGCGGAAACCGAATACCAGGTGGAGCATCATCTGAAAGGCCATCTCGCGCGTCTGCCGCAGCAGGACCAGAAAAGCCGCGCCATTCTGGAGCAGATGAAGGAAGACGAGGTGAAGCACGCCGCCACCGCCATGGAAAGCGGCGGCGCGCCGCTGCCGGCGCCGGTGGTGCTGGCGATGAAGCTGACGGCGAAGGTGATGACCGAAACCACCTACCACATTTGAACCCAGATTATCCATTAGGGAAGCTCTGAAAAAGTAGCTGCGCGGGCGAATCGCTGCGTTGCGCGGTGCTCGCTCCCTCGCCTATCCTTTAGATATGTCTCGGTCGCTGTGCGCCGGGCGCCTTGCGCTTCATCCCGCTCGCGCACTTTTTCAGAGCTTCCTTAGGTGGCACTTTGCGCCTCCGTGCCCCTGCGGTTCAATGGAGTTTTTCGGGTTTATCGCCGGCCCGAGGCCGCCCGTATTTCCCGCAGCATCGGCACCGCCAGCCCCGCTTCGTCGGCGAAGGCGAGGTTGCGCGCCAGACGGATCGGCGCGCTGCGCCCGGTGCAGCCGTGGCCGGGCTTGGCTTCGATGGCCTCGGCCATCCCCGCGATCAGCTTTTCCCGGTCGAGCGCGCGTCCCGTCAGCCATTCCTGGATGTCCAGCACCTCGTTTGCCACAGTGAGGGCAAGGTCGTGGTGATTAGCCCACAGCTCGCCGGTGGTGCCGCCGACCTTCAGCCCGGCAATGTTGGTGGTGAGAATGAACAGATTCTTGCGCACCAGCTCAAACAGCAGCTCATCGGCGCTGCCAAGCGGACGGGCGGGAAGATCGACGGCTGCGAGCCCGCACAGCACCGCTTCTGCCGCCGGGCCGAACACCGGCGAGGCGATCAGCGCATTGGCCTCGACGCCCTTTTTCTTCTCGAACCACACCACGCACACGGTCGGATTCCCGATGCCGTGCCGCTGCCAGTCGCGCGGCAGCAGCTCGTTCTGCAGCAGCCCGGCGCGGCCTTTCCAGGAAGGGGGCAGGGCCGCCAGCACGCCATGGAGATCGCCTTCGGCCACGGCGACCAGCACCAGCGCCGGCTCGGGATGGCGGGAAGCGATCCGGTCCATGTCATCGCCGCGGTTGACCGGCACCACGGTGTAGCCCGCGCGCAGAAAACCGCCGGCGAAGACCCGCCCGAGCTGGCCCAGGCCGATGATGACGATTTCTTGTCGCATGATTTACCGACAGTGTCCGGGAATTTGGTCGAATGGATTCAATTGATTAACAGGGTGTTGAAAAACTACTGCGAGGGCAATGCGTGATTGTATCACACATTAGTAACCGTTTGATCGAACGGTGTTTTTTCAAAGATGGCTAGGCGCAGAATGCGTCTTGGCGTGGCCGGAGCTGTCTCTTCATCCAGCGAGGGCAAACCTTATGGCAAAAAGATAGCGCCCTCTATTGCAGTCCGTCCGGGTTGAGCAGGGGGTGGTACAATGGCCGCTTTTTACGCCTCCCCATGGATATCCTGCTACTCAAAGCCCTGATTCTCGGCATCGTCGAGGGCCTGACCGAGTTTCTCCCCATTTCCAGCACCGGTCACCTGATCCTGGTCGGCGATTTGCTCGACTTCAACGACGACAAGGGCAAGGCATTCGAAATCATCATCCAGTTTGCGGCGATTCTGGCGGTGTGCTGGGAATACCGGGCGCGGCTGGGGGGGGTGGTGTCCCGACTGGGCACGGACGAGGCCGCGCGGCGCTTCGTGGCGAACCTGCTGATCGCATTCCTACCCGCCGCTTTCCTTGGCCTGCTGTTTGCCAGCAGGATCAAGCATTATCTGTTCAAGCCGGTGCCGGTGGCGCTGGCGTTCATCGTCGGCGGGCTGCTGATCTTGTGGGCCGAGCGCCGCCGCCATGTCGTCCGCATTCAGGAGGTGGACGACATGCGCTGGCAGGACGCGCTGAAAATCGGCCTGGCGCAGGCGCTGGCGCTGATTCCCGGCACCTCGCGCTCCGGCGCCACGATCATTGGCGGCCTGTTTTTCGGCTTGAGCCGCCGCGCGGCGACCGAGTTCTCGTTCTTCCTCGCGATCCCGACGCTGTTTGCGGCGACGGCCTACGAAGTGGTGAAATACCGCCATCTGCTGCATGTCGATGACGTGGGGATGTTTGCGGTGGGATTCGCAGCCTCCTTCATCAGCGCGTTTCTGGCGGTACGGGGCTTGCTGCGCTTCATTTCGCGCCACGATTTTTCGGCATTCGCCTGGTACCGCATCGTCTTCGGCGGGGTGGTGCTGGCAACGGCTTATAGCGGCCTGGTCACCTGGTCGGCGGGATGACGAAAGGCGCCCGAGGCGCCGGATCAGTGCACGGTGCGCTGCTTGACGAGGCGCTCGATGTGCCCGAGCAGTTCTTCTTCCTGGTAGGGCTTGCCCAGGTATTCGTTGACCCCCAGTTCCAGCGCGTGGTTGCGGTGCTTTTCCGCAATGCGGGAGGTGATCATGATGATCGGAGTCTGCGCGGTGCGCGGGTTGCCGCGCACGTTCTTGGTCAGCTCGAAGCCGTCCATGCGCGGCATTTCGATGTCCACCAGCATGATGGCCGGCGAGGCGTCCTGCAACAGTTGCAGCGCATCCACCCCATCCTTCGCGGTGACGACCTGGTAGCCTTCACGGGCCAGCAGGCGGGAAGTGATTTTCCGCACCGTCAGCGAGTCGTCCACCACCATGACCAGCGGCGCCGCCGCGGCCGGTTTCATTTCCAGCGGGATTCCCGAGGCGGCGGCGACGGGGAGTTCCTGGCGGTGGGCCAGTTGCACCGGGTTGATGATCAGCACCACCCGGCCGTCCCCCAGCACCGTGGCGCCGGCCACGCCGGCCACGCGGGCGAGCTGCGGGCCAATGTCCTTGGCCACGACCTCGCGGTTGCCGGCTAGCTCGTCCACGTGGATCGCGGCGAGCTGAGCGCCGCTGTGGAGCAGCATGACTGGGGTGCGGAGCTGCGCTGCTGGCGCCTGTTCCTGGTTGCCCAGCAGCCGCGGCAGGTGGAACAACGGATAGCGCTTGCCCTGCCAGCGGATTTCGTTCTGCCGGTAGGCTTCCGCCAAGGCATTGGGCTTGAGCTCTTGCACTTGGTCCACCATCGGTGCGGGGATGGCGTAGGTGGCGTTGCCGGCGCGTACCAGGACCACTTGGGTGACGGCGAGGGTTACCGGCAGGCAGATGCGGAATGTCGTGCCTTTGCCCGGCTCGGACGACACTTCGATGCGTCCGCCCAGTCCGGCGATTTCGTTGCGCACCACATCCATGCCGATGCCGCGCCCGGAAACTTGCGTGATTTCGGCGGCGGTCGAGAAGCCGGGGGTGAAGATCAAATTCACGAGCTGAGCGGCGGTCGGTTCGTCCTCCGCCGGGAGCATCCCCTGCCGCGCCGCCGTGGCTCGGATCGCGGCCAAATCCAGGCCGGCACCGTCATCGTTCACCGTTAGCGTGATTTCATTGCCTTCCTGGTGCGCTTCCAGCGTGATTGCACCGATGTTCGGCTTGCCCGCCCGGATCCGCTCGGCTTCGCTTTCCACGCCGTGGTCAACGGCATTGCGCAGCAGGTGCTCGAACGGCGCCGCCATTTTCTCCAGTACGCTGCGGTCCATTTCCACCTGGCCGCCCCTTATTTCCAGCATCGCCCTTTTTCCAAGTTCCTTCGCCGTCTGGCGTACCATCCGGTGGAGCCGCTCGGAAATGCTCGCTAGCGGCACCATGCGGGCGCGCAGCAGCTCCTGCTGCAATTCCTTGGTCATGCGCCCCTGCTGCAGCAGCGCCGCTTCGGCTTCGTCCGCGTTTTTCAGCAGACTCTGCTGCACGGTGAAAACGTCGTTGACGCTTTCTGCCATCAGCCGTGTCAGTTCCTGGAGCCGGGTGAAGCGGTCGAATTCGAGGGGGTCGAAGATTTCCTCCGTTTCCCGGGTCTGGGCGTGCCTTGCCTGCATCTGGCTTTCCGCCTGGATTTCGATTTCGCGCAACTGGCTGCGCAGGCGGTTTACGCTGTCCGTCAGATCCAGCAGGGAGCGCCGGATTCCCTGTATCTCGCCGTCGAGCCGCGAGCGCGCGATGCTGACCTCCCCCGCCTCGCTTACCAGCCGATCCACCAGATCGGCGGATACCCTCAACATTGCTTTGACTTTGCCTCCCGGAGCGGGGAAGGCTGCCGGCGCGGCGATTCCGGGCGACGCCTGCGGCGCCTGTTGCAGACCTTCCAGAAAGTCGCCGATCCGGTCGAAATAGGTTTCGAGTTGGTCGAATAGGTCCGCGGGCGGTTCTTCCGCCTTCATTGCGGCCAACACCAGGGTTTCCATGGTGTGCGTCAGTTCGCCCAGGCGCATGGCTCCGGCGGTGCGGGCGCTGCCTTTCAGGGTGTGCAGGTTGCGCTGCAGATTTTTGGGAGTTTGGGCATCGGCCGGATTTTCCCGCCATGCCCGGAGCTGGGCGCCGGCCAAGGGAAGCAGTTCCTGCGTTTCTTCCAGGAAAACGGGCAGCAGAGCCTCGTCGATGTCATCCCGGATGGCTGGCTGGGCGCGCCGTTCGATTGTTACGCCAGGAATCCCGGCAGCCGGGGCGGGCGCCGTTTTCCCAGCCGCGGTTTTCTTCTGCGCTCCTTGTGCCTTTTTCAGCATGGACTGCAACGATCGGATCAGCTGTTTCGCCGGTTTGGGCATCGCTCCGCCGCTGATGGTCTGCACCATTTTGCCGAGCGCGGCGATGCTGTCGCCCATTACCTTGAGATGCTTTTCCGTAGCCGGTTGCGGCCGTTCGAGAATTTCTTGCAGCCACTGCTCCAGGGCGTTACCAAGTTCCGCCAGCACTGGGAATCCGACGGTACGCGAAATGCCGCAGAGGGTGTGGGCCGCACGCATGAAATCGTGGCGGATTGGCTCATCCGGCCGAAGCCGCAGTCGTTCGAGCTCGGCCGCCAGGGTCGCCAGGTGCTGGCTGGCTTCGCCCATAAAAATACGGTACAGCTCTGCCGGCAAGGTCACGTCGCCGATCAAGACGCTGCTTGCGGCCGCGGGCGCTTCTTCGGCAGCCCGGAGCACTTCTTCGGTCTCCTGTTGCTCCGCCGCGGGAGCCCCCACGCCCGGGGGGGTGGGGCTTTCTTCCACCATCGGCACGACGCCTTCTTTCAGACGCTGGGCTTGCGCCAGCAGATCCTCGGCATGCACTTCCACCGAGCCGTCCGCCCTCAGCCGCGCGACCCATTGCCCGAAAGCGCCATGAGCCAGGGTAAGCAGCGCCAGCAGCTCCGGCGTGGCGCTTTTTTCCTCCTGCAGCCATTTGTTCAGCAGTTGCTCCACGCCCCACGCTACTTCGCCCAGCGCGTGCAGGCCGACCATACGTCCGCTGCCCTTGAGGGTGTGAAAGCTGCGCCGGATGGCGGTCAGCGCGTCGCGGTTCTGCAGGTCTGCACCACATATCTCAAGATTTTCCGCGACGGCCGCCAGCACTTCGTCCGCCTCTTCCAGGTAGGTTTCCAGAAGCTCTGCATCAACAGCCTCATCCGCTACCACAGCGGGCGCCGCGGCGGCTATTTCTGGTTCGGGCCGGGGAGATTCCAGCAGACGCAAATTGTCGGCCGCGTAGGCCTTCAATTCCGGATCGGCTACCAGATCTGCGTCCCTCTGTAAGGCTGCCAGCAGTTTGCACACGGTATCGTGCAGGTGAGCGTCCTCGGGCTTCCGCTGCCATTGGGCGAGCAGCTCCTGGATTTGGCGTTTCTGTTCCCTGAGGCTGGATTCGAGGCTGGCTTCCCGTTCGGCTTGCGCTGCCGTTTCGATGGCTGTGTCCGTAGCCATCGGCGGCTTTCCGGCGTATGCGGCAAGCCGGTTCAGCGCCGGGCGCAGGATTTGCGGGGCGTCGGGCTGTCCCCGCTGCACCGCTTCCACATAAAAACCCAGGCTGCTCAGCCCTTCGGCCACGAGCTCCAGCTCCTCCTGCTGCACCGCATTTTCCGGGCTGGCGAAGCGCTCGATCAGCGTCTCGCATTCATGGAGCAGGGCGGCTCCCTCCGCCAGTTCGAGAATCTTGAGGGCACCGCGGATTTGCCCCAGCAGCGGCGTTAGGCCTGACAGCTCGCTTCGCCGGCCGGGATCGCGGAAGAAAGCGTCCAGCACTTCCTCGACTTGCTGCAAATTGATCTGGATTTCCCGGCCAACCTGGGCGAGCAGCACTTTTTCCTGCGCCTTGCGGCTGATTTCGTCGAGCACCGGGATGCCGCCAGCCGCAATTTCCCTCGCGTCGCCGCGGAAACTGGCGTCGAGCCGCCGGCCCTGGATTTCGGCCTGATTGACGAATTCATCGGTCAGGCCAGGGAAGTTGTCCAAGGCATGTTCGACCAGCAGCAAAGCGGTTGCCATTTCCATCGTTGCCGATTCGGCGGGATCGGTGGTCAATCCGGCGGCGCTGTCGCGCATATGCCGCAACAATTCCTGCAGTGCCGGATTTCCCAGTGCGGCACATTTTTCCAGCAGCACACTTGCCTGGGTGCGGAATTTTTCCAGGCTGTTCGTGCTGCCCCCGCTGAATTTGAGCCAGGCTTCTTTCGCCGCGGAGAGGGTGTCGCGCAGTTCGCGCAACAGGGGAATGAAGCCATCTTCGGTTTCGAGCCGGGGTTCTTCTCCAGCTTGGGGCAGATAGGCATCCAGATCGAAAATCTGTTTTGCCTGCCTGATGCGCTCACTTGCCGGCTGGCCGCGCGCGATCACATACAGCGCTTCGCGCAACAGGCGCTCGGCTACCTTGGGGGAGCCCTCGGAAAGCCGTCGGATTTGCTGGTCGATCTGGCCGCATAGCAGTTTGATGCCGGGGTCGGCAGTGGCGCCTCCCGCCATCAGGCTTTCGATCAGGGCGACCATCGTCCACCAGAACGTGCGATGAGCCGGCAATGTTTGGGTGCGTTCGATAGCCTGCAAGGCCGCGTGCATGGCTGGAAGGCCGCCCTCGCCGTTGCCGCGCAGCCATTCCAGCAGGCCGCGCTGGAAGCGGGCGCGTTCCGTCTTGACGAGCCTGATCCGCTCGGTTTCGTCCAGCACCGGCATATCCGGGGATTTCGGGGCGCGTTCCGTCAGGTCCGGATAAAACAGATCAGATTCGGAAAATTTTTCCGCGCCGCTGGCTTCCCGCAAGCTTCGGTATATCGGGTAGAGTCTGAGCGGCACATCCGGCTGGCCGTTCAGCAAGCCCTCCAGGTAGCGCGACAGGGTAGTCAGGGCGGCGTCAGCCAGCTCCAGGGTTTGGGCGGAGGGGGGGATTTCCTGTCTATCCAGCGCTTCGACCACCCTTTCCGCGGCTTCGCTAAAGCGCGCCGTGCCTTCCAGCCCGACCATCTGGATCGCTCCCGTTACCTGATGCAAATGAGTCGAGCAAAAGCGGAGAGGAGTGGGGTCGGCGGTGTTGCCGGCGAATTGCGCCAGCTTTTCCCGAGCCAGTTGCAAGGCTTGGTCTATCTCGCCTTTGACCCAGGTAAGAGGGCCGGTATCGAATTCGGTCAGCGCGCTCACGGCGGAATGCTCAGGAAAGCTTGAAGCCGGCTACCGAACTCCGCAAGTCGGTCGCCAGGGTGGCCAACTGGCCGATCGAAACCGTCGTCTGTTTGGTGCCTTCCGTCGTCTGCTTGGTGATGCCCTGGATTTCCTGCATATTTTCTACCACGAGGGCGGCGGTGCCGGTCTGATGCTGGGTGGCTTGGGAGATGGATTCGATCAGCTCGGCCATATTGTGGGAAACCCGGCCGATTTCGCCCAGCGCCTTGCCGGCCGCGTCGGACAATTTGGTCCATTCGATCACGCCCTGGGTACTTGTTTCCATGGCCGCGACGGTGTCATGGGTGTCGGTCTGAATGGTCTTTACGATAGCGCCGATGCGCTTGGTCGCTTCGCCAGAGCGTTCCGCCAGGCGTTGCACCTCTTCCGCCACTACCGTGAAGCCCCGGCCGGCCTCGCCTGCCGAGGCTGCCTGGATGGCGGCGTTCAGCGCCAGGATGTTGGTTTGCTCGGTGATGTCGGAAATCAGTTCCACGATTTCGCTGATCTCCTGCGAGCTTTCGCCCAGGCGTTTGATCCGTTTCGACGTTTCCTGGATCTGCTCGCGGATCTGGTTCATGCCGGAAATGGAGTTTTGCACCGCCGCGGCGCCCTTTTCCGCGGCTTCTAGAGAGTGCTTCGCCACCTTGGCGGCTTCCGCCGCATTGGCCGATACCTCCGTGACGGATTGTGCCATTTGCGTCACTTGCGCGCTCGTTTCCTCGATGTCTCTGAACTGCTCGTGCGCGGCCTCCAGTAAGCGGTTCGATATGGCTTGCGCCTGCTGGGAAGCATGCGTGACCTGCTCGCTGGTTTTATTGATTTCCCTGACCAGGCCGGACAGTTCGTCAATGGTGAAGTTGATGGAGTCCGCGATGGCTCCGGTGATGTCTTCAGTCACTTTAGCCCGCACCGTCAGGTTGCCTTCGGCCAGATCGCCCATCTCGTTCAGCAGCCGCAGAATGGCTTCCTGATTGGTTTTGTTTTCCCGCTCGTTCTGGAGGGCGACACGCTTGGCTTCATTGATGTTTGCCATACCGAGCAGCATCAGGCTTGCTCCCGCCAGCACGGCGAATAACGCGGCCAAGGCCAGCATTCCCTTGTCTTCGGCCAACCGTTGGTAGTCGGCGGTCAGCTTCCAGGTGGTTTTCAGGAGTCCGTCGCTCCCCGTGAAGATGGCCCGGCTGGCTTGTTTGGCATTAACCACGTCCTGCATGTGCTGCAGAATCTTGCCGACATGGCCCGAAAATTCCTTGAACACTTCTTCCATTTCTCCCAGCTTTTGCCGGGTGGTGGCATCGGCAGTCGCGGACAAGCGCAATTCCGCACTGCCGTGGGCCAGTCCTTCGAGCGTTTCGCGGAAGGTGTTGGCATCCTTGCCGAGCTGGAACGACGTTTCAGGGGCGATGACATCGCTGGCGAGCAGGATATTGGCATTTTTCGCCATCCGTTGGCTCAGCATCCGCAATTGTCCGACGGTCGCCACCTCATGCGCAGCGGCGCCGGCCTGGATTTTCAGTGCCACGAGCTGGTCGGCGAGTTCCAGCAACCGGGTATTGGTGCGGTTAATGGCCGCCACCCCGCGGTCGAGGTCGAGCAAATTGGTTTGCTGGGTCAGGATCATGGAAATCCATTTTTCGGTGGGTTTCCACTGTTTCAGGTCCAGTTCTTTCAGCGCCGGCTGGATCGAGGACGGCGATGGGGGCAGGCTTTCCCCGCCCTGAATCAGGATTCGCAGGTCCTTGCCGAACTGATCTTCGCTTTCCTTGAGCTGCCTGAACGCTGCGGAATTGCCGAGAGCCGCTTGCTGCGCGCCTTTGGCGATCCGCTGGGAAAGCATCTGCATTTCAGTGGAGATCGTCAGATATTCTGCGTTGCGTCCGACTTGGACGGCGTAATAGCCCAGGGCCGACAGCGTGAGCCCGGAGAACGCCACCAGCAGGGTGGCCAGAATGAGATACTGCCTTCCGATGGGCAGGTGGCCGATAAGCGGGACGCGCCTAGGTTCCTTGTCGGTCAGCGCGCGGCTTCCTTGCATGATAAGCATGGTGTTTGGCGCTGCTGTCCGGCTGGCTGCCGTGCTTCCGCGTAAAGACTTGAGACCCGGTAGTTTGAATGCCATGGTTGTTCCCGTTGTGTCGCTTTGCGATGGCTGCTTTCCGGCGGTGGTCGGGGTCGCCTGCCGTCAAATTCCTATCTGCAAGAAGGCCGGGGTGCTGACCAGCGCCCGCATGTCCAGCACCTTCCATGTCTGCCCCTCAGGGTCGGCGTATTCGGCGGCAACCCAGGGCGGCAGGGTGTTGTTGCCGGTGCCGGGCTGCATTTGCTCGGGATTGCGCAGCCCGAGGAGGCGGCTGACGATCAGCCCGGTATTTACCATGAATTTCGGATTGGCCAGAAGCAGTCTGCGCTCAGGGCCGGGTTGGGCGGGGACGCCGCATGTGAAGGCGGAGAGATCGACGATGCTATAGAGATTGCCGCGGATATTTGCCACGCCGGCGAACCACGGGTGGGTCAGCGGCACTGCCGCCAGTTCAGGCAGTGGCACCACTTCGCTGATTTCCTCCAGATCCACCAGCCAACGTTCAGTGCCAGCCAGGATGCCGAGTTTTGATGGATTCTGGCCATGTTCTTTGCCGGACAAGCCCTGCAGCTTGGCTACGACGCTTTCCTGGAATTCGCGCAGGCTGATTCTTTTTGCCATTCAGACTCCCGGCCGGGCAATATTTCCGGAAATCAGCCGAGTGCGGCGATTTTTTTCAGCAGCACGTCTTGTGTCACCGGTTTGGTGACATAATCCCTGGCGCCTTGGCGCATGGCCCATATTTTGTCGGTCTCCTGTCCCTTGGTCGTGCACATGATGACGGGGATATGTCTGGTTTCATCGTCTTTGGTGATGGCACGAGTCACCTGGAACCCGTTGAGTCCCGGCATGACGACGTCCATCAGAATCAGGTCGGGTTTTTCCTGTTTGGCCATTGCGATGGCTTCTTCGCCGTTCTCCGCCATGATGACCTGATATCCCCGATTGGTTAGGATTCCTCCCAAAAAATGCCGCTCGGTAGGGGAGTCGTCCACTACCAGGATCTTGTTGATAGCCACGGATGCTTCCTCTTCAAAATTCATCTTTCGTGATGGGCGGCCATGTGCTTCCTGATACCTTGCAACAGGCTTTCCTTGGTAAACGGTTTGGTAAGATATTCGTCCGAACCCACCATTCTGCCGCGCGCGCGGTCAAAGAGACCGTCTTTGCTGGACAACATAATCACAGGGATATTTTTGAATTTCGGGTTTTTCTTGATCAGCATGGTGGTCTGATAGCCGTCCAGGCGCGGCATCATGATATCGACGAAGATGACGTCCGGCTGGTGATCGGCAATCTTGGCCATGGCATCAAACCCGTCCTCCGCCAGAATCACTTCGCAGCCGGCCTTGACCAAGAAAATTTCAGCGCTGCGGCGAATGGTGTTGCTGTCGTCAATCACCATTACCTTGATTCCGGCCAGATTGCTGTCCTCGTTCACCTGCCATTCTCCTGGCTTTCTATGCGCACCAGAAAACCCGCGCTGGTGCGGAATTTTCACCCTGGGTCAGGGCGTGCTGTTGTCCGCATAAAATAACTGCACTAAGGGAAGAAAGCAATATTTTGTGTGCTCTAGGCCGGAACTCGTCCGCGAAGGCTCCCCGCAGGGCGCGGAGCAGCTCTGATCTTATGTGGATGCGATTTTTAGGGTAAAATTCATATTTTTTATTCTGAATAAGCAGATGTGGCGACGGTTGCGCCGCCATTCCGGCTGCTTGCCGAAAGCACCATCATGCCCGAATCCCCCCCGATCGTCTTGACCTTCGCCGCCACCGACCCGAGCGGCGGCGCCGGCCTGCAGGCGGATATTCTGACCCTATCCAGCATGGGGTGCCATGCCCTTTCCGTAACCACCGCCGTTACCGTGCAGGATACGCTGGGCGTGGAGGATATATTTCCGCTCGATAGCGAATGGGTGGTCGACCAGGCCCGCAGCGTTCTGGAGGATATGCCGGTGGACGCCTTTAAAATCGGCATGCTGGGCAGCGTCGAGAATATCGCCGCAATCGCGGGGATTGTTGCCGATTACCCTGATATCCCGCTGCTGCTCGACCCAGTGCTGGCTTCCGGTCGGGGGGACGAGCTGACATCGGAGGACATGTTGGCCGCGATGCAGGAGTTGCTGATTCCACAAGCCACTTTGATCACGCCGAACAGCCTGGAAGCGCGGCGGCTCGCCCTGCAAGAGGGCGAGGATGAGGGCCGGCTGACCCTGCCAGAGTGTGCGCAGCGGCTGCTGGAGATGGGGTGCGAATACGTGCTGATTACCGGCACGCACGAAAACACGCCGCAGGTGATCAATACCCTTTATGGCGAGAAGGGCGTGTTGCGCAGCGATGCCTGGCAGCGCCTGCCAGGCAGCTACCATGGTTCGGGCTGCACCCTGGCTTCGGCGATTGCTGCTTCGATTGCGCACGGACTGGATATCCCCGATGCCGTCAAGGAGGCGCAGGACTTTACTTGGCACGCATTGCATGCGGCCTTTCGACCGGGGATGGGGCAGCATATCCCCGACCGCTTGTTCTGGGCCCGCGAGGAGGCGGCGGAGGAAGCTGCCGAAGATGCAAGCAGCGATTAAAGGCTTATATGCGATCACGCCGGATCGGGCCGACACCGGTGAATTGCTCGCTGCCGTACGCTTGGCGCTGGAAGGGGGCGCTCGGCTGGTGCAATACCGGAACAAAGGTGCCGATGTGGCCTTGCAGCATGAACAGGCGTGTGAGTTGCTCCCGCTTTGCCGCGGGTTTGGCGCACCGCTCGTCATCAACGACGATCTGCGCCTGGCGTCTCTGGTAGGTGCAGACGGCGTTCACTTAGGGGCCGGCGACGGCTCCGTGACTGAGGCCAGGATCGTCCTCGGCTCGGACAAAATCGTTGGCGTCTCTTGCTATAATAGCCTGCCGCTGGCGCTGGAGGCGGAAAGCCGGGGCGCAGATTACGTCGCTTTCGGCAGTTTCTTTCCATCTCCCACCAAACCCGCTGCGGTGGTCGCTCCAGTGAGTTTACTGAGCGAAGCGAGGCGTCGCGTGGCAATCCCCGTGGTGGCGATCGGAGGCATCACGCCGACAAATGCCGGGGAGCTTCTCGCAGCAGGCGCGGATGCGGTGGCGGTGATCTCCGCGCTGTTCGATAGCGCGGATGTCAGGGCGACGGCTCGGGAATTTAGCCGGTTGTTTGAAAAATTTGATTCCACAACGGCGGCGGGTGTTGCTGCCAGCGATAAATAAAAAGGTACAGCGATGACAACACGCAACCAGCAATTGTTTGAGCAATCCCAGAAAGTTATTCCCGGCGGCGTGAATTCGCCGGTGCGCGCTTTCAAGTCGGTAGGCGGCGCCCCCTTGTTTTTCAAGCGCGGAGAGGGCGCCCGCGTTTGGGATGAAGACGACAACGTCTATATCGATTACGTCGGCTCCTGGGGACCGCTGATCCTGGGGCATGCCCACCCGGAAGTCGTCGCTGCGGTGCAGAAGACTGCCGCCCGGGGGCTGAGCTTTGGCGCGCCCACCGCGCTCGAGCTGGAAATGGCGGATCTTTTGTGCAAGTTGCTGCCGGGGATGGAGCAGGTGCGGCTGGTCAGTTCCGGCACCGAGGCGACGATGAGCGCCATCCGCCTGGCGCGCGGCTTCACCGGGCGCAGCAAATTCATCAAATTCGAAGGCTGCTACCATGGCCACGCCGACGCTCTGCTGGTCAAGGCTGGCTCGGGCGCGCTCACCTTCGGCCAGCCCAGCTCCGCCGGCGTGCCAGCGGAGGTCGCGGCGCATACGCTGACGCTCGATTACAACAACACGGCTGCCCTGGAGCAGGTTTTTGCCGAAATGGGGAATGAAATTGCCGCGGTTATCGTCGAGCCGGTGGCCGGAAACATGAACCTGGTGGCGCCGCGGCAGGGGTTTTTGCAGGCGCTGCGCGTGCTGTGCACGAAACACGGCAGCGTGCTGATTTTCGACGAGGTCATGACCGGCTTCCGCGTCGGCCCGCAATGCGCCCAAGGGCTGTACGGCATCACGCCCGACCTTACCACGCTGGGCAAGGTGATCGGCGGGGGAATGCCGGTTGGTGCCTTTGGCGGGCGGCGCGACATCATGGAGAAGCTTGCGCCGCTAGGGCCGGTGTACCAGGCCGGCACCTTGTCCGGTAACCCGGTCGCGGTGGCGGCGGGGCTGGCGACGCTGAAATTGCTCCAGGCCGAGGGTTTCCATGAAAAACTGGGGGCGGCGACGCGCCGGCTGACAGATGGGTTGGCCGCTGCGGCTAAAGAAGCGGGAATCGACTTTTCCGCTCAGGCGGTAGGCGGTATGTTCGGGCTTTATTTCCGCAAAACCCCGCCGCAGAGCTATGCCGAGGTGATGGAATGCGACAAGGAAGCATTCAACCGCTTTTTCCACGCCATGCTGCACGAGGGTGTATACCTCGCGCCTTCCGCATTCGAGGCGGGGTTCGTGTCCGCGGCGCACGGCGCGGCAGAGATTGACAAGACCCTGGAGGCGGCGCGGCGCGTGTTCGGGAAAATGGCATCGTAATAACAACGCTGGAAAAAACGAAGGGCGGCTTTGCCGCCCTTCGTTTTTGATCACGCAGAAATCATTGCAGCCCGGCGATATATTCCGCGACGGCCTTGATTTCCTGATCGGTCATTTTTGCGGCGATCGTCCGCATCATTTTCGCGCTGTCATTGGCGCGTTCGCCGGTGCGGAAATTGGTCAGCTGGGCGATGGTGTAATCCTGGTATTGCCCAGCCAGGCGCGGGAACTGGGCCGGAACGCCGGCGCCGTTTGCGCCATGGCAGGAGGCGCAGGCGGGGAGGCCGTTTGCCATGTTGCCGCCCTTATACAGCTTCCGTCCCAGCGCAGCCAGATCCTTGTCGTTGACCGTTCCCGGTTTGGCGGTTTTGAGGCCAAAGTAGGCGCTCACGTTTTTGATGTCTTCCGGCGTGGCAAGCATGGCGGCCATGCCGGTCATGATCGGGTTCTTGCGTTCGCCGGATTTGAAGTCGGCGAGCTGTTTCGCGATGTAATCCGGGTGCTGGCCGGCCAGGTTCGGATTGGCCGGGATCGGGCTGTTGCCGTCCATGCCGTGACAGCCGGCGCAAACGGTCGTCACATATTGTTCCGCTTTTGCAGGGTCTGCTTTGGCGGCAGTTTCTGCCCACACAGAAGATGTTGCCATCATGCCGATAATTGCCGCCGCTATCGTTCGTTTCATTCGTTCGACTCCTTGCCGTTGCGTAAGATCAAGAAAAGCATGATTTTATCCAAGTTTGCGCTATCATGCCAGCAGGTTGCCGGGCTTGAAGGATCGGGGCAAGGAAACACTTGTAGCCGATCCTCCTTGAAGAAACCGGCTGGCGCTTAATCAAGGACTTTTCGGTATGTCGCTTTTTCAGCACGCCGCATTCTATCTTTCCGCCCATCACTTGCGCGATTTGCCGCCGCCCCTGGGGACGGAAATCGCGTTCGCCGGACGCTCCAATGCCGGCAAGTCCAGTGCGATCAATGTCCTGGTTAATCGCAGCCGGCTCGCGTTTGTCAGTAAAACGCCGGGGCGAACGCAACTGATCAATTTTTTCAGCTTGGGCGACAACCGTTTTCTGGTGGATCTTCCGGGTTATGGCTACGCGGACGTGCCGGAAGAAATCCGCAGCCACTGGAAGCAGGTGCTGAGCGCATACCTGCAAAACCGGGTTTCGCTAAGGGGGTTGGTGCTGATCATGGATGCCCGCCGTCCACTGACGCCACTCGACCGGCAAATGCTGGACTGGTTCCTGCCGACCGGAAAACCCGTGCATATCCTCTTGACCAAGGCGGACAAACTGAGCCGGCAGGGCGCGATGCGAGCCCTGGATGGCCTGCAGAAGGAGCTTGCTCGGTGCTACCCCAATTGTACGGCGCAGCTTTTTTCCAGCTTGAAACGCCAAGGGGTCGAAGAGGCCGAGGAGGCGATTGCCGCCCTGATGGAAGAAACAAAAAGCCCCCGGCTAAAGGGGAGTAAAACCGGGGGCAACAAAGCCTTAACTAGGATTAAGGCGCCCGCTCAGGGAGGAGAAGCGGGAGACGATATCAAATCGTCTGCAACATAAGAGTATCCCGTCGCCGCGAAAGTTCCCGCTCGCGGCCAAAAAAGTATTGCAGTTAATTCAATATGTTACGCATGTAATGGCGGATTTCCGTTTCGGCCGTTTTTAAACGCTGACGGAAATACTATAATTTTCTTTTTTACCTTATACCCGAAAGCGCACCATGCATACTTTGGGCAAGTACCCCCACAAACGGATGCGCCGCATGCGGCGCGATGATTTCTCGCGGCGCATGATGCGGGAACACCGCCTAACCGCAGACGATTTGATTTACCCCGTATTTGTGCTGGACGGCGAAAACCGCACCGAGCAGGTGGCTTCGATGCCTGGGGTGGAACGGCTGACACTGGACCGCTTGCTGCACGTGGCCGAGAAATGCGTCAGGCTGGGTGTGCCGGTTATGGCCGTTTTCCCGGTGATCGACTCTTCCCTGAAAAGCCTGGATGCAGCCGAGGCGTTTAATCCTAACGGATTGGTTCCGCGTGTGGTGCGCGCCCTGAAACAGCGCTTTCCCGAACTCGGGATCATGACCGACGTGGCGCTCGATCCTTACACCAGCCATGGCCAGGACGGGCTGATCGACGATGCGGGCTACGTCCTGAACGACGAGACGGTGACCGTACTGGCGCGGCAGGCGCTCAGCCACGCCGAAGCCGGGGCGGACATCGTGGCGCCATCCGACATGATGGACGGCCGCATCGCCGCAGTTCGCGCCGCCCTCGACAGCCGGAATCACATTCACACCCGTATCATGGCGTACTCGGCCAAATATGCCTCCAGCTTTTACGGGCCATTCCGCGACGCGGTCGGCTCCTCCGCCAATCTTGGCGGCGGCAATAAATATACTTACCAGATGGATCCAGCCAATTCAGACGAAGCTTTGTGGGAGGTGGGTCTCGACCTTGAAGAAGGGGCGGACATGGTGATGGTCAAGCCCGGCATGCCGTATCTCGACATCGTCCGGCGCGTCAAGGAGGAATTCGGCGCACCGACCTTCGTTTATCACGTCAGCGGCGAGTACGCCATGCTCAAGGCAGCAGCGCAAAACGGCTGGCTGAACGAGCAGGCGTGCGTCATGGAGGCGCTGCTGGCATTCAAGCGTGCCGGTGCAGACGGCATTTTGACCTATTATGCGCTGGATGCAGCGGGCTGGTTGAAACAGAGCGGGGGTTAGTCGTCCGCGAACCTTGACCTTCTTTCGCGATCAAGCTTGATGATGTAGCGCTGGATGGTGGCCTGCGCGCTTGCCGGCAAATCGAGAAACTGGCAGCCGGCACGGTTGGACTTGGTGCCGTTTTTCGCCGTCACCTCATAGATGCTTCGGATCAGGATCGTTGCCGTAATCGCGCCGATGTCGGGCAAAGCGATCCTGCAGCCAGTATAAGTATCTCCTGTTTCAAGCCCTAGCTCGGGCGGGAAGCCAGAGAGGGCGATTCCACCGAGGCTGATATCGGCCACGACGACTTCCGCTTTTCCTCCGCCTTTCTTGGAAATTTCACACTTCAAGGGGTTTGTTATCGGCGTCGCCAGGCGGTAGAAATCTCTCCGCTGCAGCTTCAGAAGACTGGACGGCAGCTTAGTCCTGAAAGCGTCCCGCTTGAGGAACAAGGCTTTCTCCAAGTGCTCTGCGGTGAACTGAACCTTTACCCGATCTTGTTCGGTAACAAGCGTGATTTTCTTGCTTTCAAGTATTCGCCGGTTCGATGCCTCATCGGCGCCGAAATCCAGAATAAGCGAGCTCTGTTCCGGATCAACCTGCAGGACGGAAGTAAGGATGAAATCCTCGCCGTGGTTGAAGTAAGCCGTCACCAAGGCGTTCTTTTGCTGAATGGCGCGCAGAATATGGACGATCTCCATCTTGGAATGGATCATGTACTTGCTCTCGTCCTCGGCGGAGTCGGGCTCGGTTTTCAGGGCATCCTGAGTGGACATTTTTGCATCGCTAGATGTAGGGAAAAATACCGGTACCCGGGAAATTTATCACGGTGCAACATTTTGACTGAAATCCCGGGTCAAGGCCAGTCCAAATGCGGTGTTTTCCGGGAGACGTTAATGTCTGCCAGAGCGAGCAGCGCTTCCACCTCCGCGATTTTTGCCCGTTCCAGCGGTTTGCCGTCGATCGGATCGGTCGGTGTTTTGCGCAGATCGCCGGTGGCGAATACGGCGATCTCGATTCTAGCCGGGTCGCCCCCCAGAGTAAACGCGGGAACCTGCACCCGCTCGTCGCCGATGCGGAAGCGCTTTTGGCCGCAGCGGTAAGGGATCTTTCGGTTCAGCAGGAACATTTCGACTTCCTTGCTGCTGTCGGCGAATAATTGCAAATGGATATCGGAATGCCGGGGTGCGGTGCCGTTCAGAACCGGACCGGTCAGATGCGGGTTGAATGCCGTCAGCAGGCGCATTGCTTCCAGTGCTTGTTGCCGCAACAGGCGCAGTCGCTGATCCTGTTCATCTTTTTGGTAAATCGCCTGGTAGCTCCGCAAGGCCTGTTCGACCTCCGCGTTGGCAGGCAGGTTGTGGGTGGCCGGCGCGCCTAGCTGACGCGCCGCCTTGCGCTTCGCCAGCGCATAGTCGTGAACCTCATCTTCGGCGATTAGGCGCGCGGCGAGCTGGGCGATTTGCTCCCGCATGTGGCGCTGCTGCGGGCCGTGTTCCTTGCTCATGCCGGTTCCTAGAATAGCTGATCCTTTATTTCTTCCGGGCTTTTCCCCGCACCGCTTCCTCCCGCCCACGAGGCCGAGGCGGAGGGGAGATTCTCCTGGTAGAAATATTCGGGAATGCTGTCTTTGCCGTCTGCTGCCGGCTGGCCGGTTGCCGGGTCGACATTCACCATGACGACGCCTTCCGGTATGGACAACCCCTGCTCCGGCACGTCTTTCAGCGCCTTGCCCATGTAGCTCATCCAGATCGGCAAGGCTGCCTGGGCGCCGGTTTCGGCCCCCCCCAGCGAACGTGGCTTGTCGAAGCCGATCCAGGAAATGGCGACCAGTCTGGGGTTGAAGCCGGCAAACCATGCGTCCACCTGATCGTTGGTCGTGCCGGTTTTCCCGGCCAGATCGTGTCGCCCCAACTGCATGGCCCGCGCTGCCGTTCCATATCGCACCACATCCTGCATCATGCTGGTCATGAGGAAGGCGTTGCGCGCATCGATCACCCGCTCGGCGTCCTGCCCTGCCCGCACCGGCTTGGACTGCGCCAGCACATTGCCATGGGAGTCCAGGATGCGGTCAATGAAATAGGGCTTGATCCGGTAGCCGCCATTGGCAAAAACCGAATAGGCCGACGCCATCTGCAGCGGGGTGGCCGAGCCGGCGCCCAGTGCCATGGTGAGGTAGGGCGGATGCTGTTCGGCAGTAAAACCGAAGCGGGTGATGTAGTCCTGAGCGTATTGTGGCGTGATGGTCTGCAGGATCCGGATGGAAACCAGATTTTTCGATTTGGTGAGGGCAGTGCGCAGGCGGATCGGCCCGGAATAGTCGCCATCGAAGTTCTTGGGCTCCCAGGTGCCGCCACCCGTATTCGCGCCGGCTATCACCAGCGGCGCGTCGTTGATCACCGTGGCCGGGGTAAAGCCTTTTTCCAGCGCAGCGGAATAGATAAAGGGCTTGAAACTTGATCCCGGCTGGCGCCATGCCTGGTTGACGTGGTTGAACTTGTTGCGGCTGAAGTCGAAGCCGCCTACCAGCGCGCGGATTGCGCCGTCCATCGGATCGACCGACACCAGTGCGGCCTCTGCCTGTGGCAACTGGGAGATTTGCCAGCTTCCTTTGACATCCTTTTGCACCCGGATCAGCGCGCCTCGGCGCAGCCGCTGCTTCGGGCCGGCTTGGTCGCCCAGCAGCTTTTGCGCAAATTTGAGGCCGTCGCCGTTGATCTCGATGGTTTCGCCGTTCTTGTGGTAGGCCCTGATGCGCTTCGGGTTCGCTTCCAGAACGACCGCCGGCGCCAGGCCATTGTTTTCCTCAACATCCTGCAGCGCGTCTTCCAGGATCTCATCGAGGTTGTCCCCATTCTGCGGCAACTCGACGTAACTTTCGGCGCCCCGGTAGCCATGGCGACGGTCATAATCCAGCAGGCCCTGCCGTAATGCCTGGTTCGCGGCTTCCTGGTCGTTTTTGCGCAGGGTGGTGTAGACCTTGAAACCGCCGCTGTAGATGGCGTCGCCGAATTGTTCGAACAAGGTCTGGCGCACCATTTCGGCAACGTAATCCGCGGGCACGTCGGCGACCTGCAGGTCGCGGTGAACGCTCAGAGGCTGCCGCAGTGCGGCTTCGTATTCCGCGTCGGTAATGTATTTAAGCGTATGCATCCGGCGGAGCACGTACTGCTGGCGCGCCTTGGCGCGTTTGGGATTGACCACGGGGTTGTAGCGGGAAGGTGCCTTGGGCAGGCCCGCGAGCATTGCCGTTTCGGCCAGATTCAGCTGGGCCAGGGGCTTGCCGAAATACAGCTGGGCAGCAGCGGCGAACCCGTAAGCGCGCTGACCGAGGTAGATCTGGTTGATGTAGAGCTCCAGTATCTGGTCTTTGCTCAGGCTGTGCTCGATTTTCATGGCTAGCAGCACTTCACTGAACTTGCGTGCCAGTGTTTTTTCGCTGGAAAGAAAGAAGTTGCGCGCCACCTGCATGGTGATGGTGCTTGCGCCTTCTCTTGCTCCGCCAGCGGTGAGGTTGGCGAAGGCGGCCCGTGCCACGCCAAGATAATCCACTCCGCCGTGCTGGTAGAAACGATCGTCTTCCGCAGCAAGGATTGCCTGCTGCATTGTTTTTGGCACCGCCTCGATTTTTGCCAGGGCGCGCCGCTCTTCGCCGAATTCGCCGAGCAGCGCCCCGTCCGCGGTATAGACGCGCAGTGGAATTTTCGGTCGGTAGTCGGTTAAAACGTCCAGGGAGGGAAGTTTCGGATAGATCAGGGTTGCCACCAGCATCAGCAGGGCGGCAAAAAACAAGCCGCAAGCCAGCAATGCCGCCGCAGCATAATGCCACCAACGCTTAAACATTATCGTGCTGCTCTCAAAAAACCAGTGGTTAAAGTTTTGTGCGATTATAGTCGTTAAGCCACTATAAAAGAATACTCTAAAAGAAATTTAACAATAAATTGCTTTACACGATTTATGCTTGTTGCTAGCATTTAATGTAAATTATACGTATCGCGCATAACTGGCCTGTCTTTAAGGGGAAATTGGCTTGCAATTTGACTTCCGATTTGACTTTCTGGAAGCGAAATCATCGCCCTTGATCGGGGTCGACATCAGCGCATCCTCCGTCAAAATGGTTGAACTCAGCGACGCCGGCAAGGACCTTTATCGTGTTGAGCGTTATGCGATCGAGGCGCTTCCCAAGGACGCCGTCGCGGATGGCAATATTGCCAATCTGGAGGCAGTCGGCGAGGCCGTCAAGCGCGCCTGGAAACGCCTGGGCACGCGCGCCAGGAATGTTTCAATGGCGCTGCCGTCAGCGGCGGTCATTACCAAGAAAATCATCATGCAGGCCGGGCTGCGCGAGGAAGACATGGAGCTTCAGGTGGAAACCGAAGCCAACCAGTACATTCCTTTCGCCCTCGACGAGGTGAATCTCGATTTCCAGGTTCTTGGGCCGGCACCCACCGGGCCGGAAGAGGTGGAGGTGCTGATCGCCGCTTCCCGCAAGGAAAAGGTGGAAGATCGGGTCGCTGCCGCCCAGGCTGCCGGCCTGAAGGCGTTGGTGATGGATGTGGAATCCTACGCAACGCAGGCGGCGTATGAACTGATTGCGCGCCAGCTGCCCAACGGCGGCCGGGATCAAACCGTGGCGATCGTGGACATCGGCGCCGCGATGACGCACATCACCATCCTGCACAACAACCAGCCGGTTTACTCGCGTGAACAGCCTCTCGGCGGCAACCAGCTAACTCAGGAAATTCAGCGGCGCTATAGCATCTCCGAGGAGGAGGCGGAAATCGCAAAACACCAGGGGGGGTTGCCGGAAAATTATGCTCCGGAAATCCTGCAGCCTTTCATGGACACGCTGGCACTGGAAGTCGCGCGCGCGCTCCAGTTTTTCTTTTCTTCCACCCAGTTCAACCGGGTCGACCACATCCTGCTGGCAGGGGGGTGCGCCATGCTGCCGAGACTGGACGAGGTAGTTTCCAGCCGCACCCAGGTACACACCCTGATCGCCAACCCGTTTGCCAACATGGCGCTGTCGCCCCGCATCAAGCCTAAGCAGTTGACCGCGGATGCGCCTTCGCTGCTGATCGCCTGCGGACTCGCCATGCGGAGGTTTGGCGAATGATACGAATCAACCTGCTGCCGCACCGCGAGCAGAAACGAGCTGCCCGCCAGCGCCAGTTCGCCGTATTGGCCGGGCTGGTATTCGGGCTTGCAGTCGTCGTGGCATTGCTGGGACATACCATTCTGAGCAGCCGCATCGACAACCAGAAAAGCCGTAATGCCTTTCTCCAATCCGAGATCGTCAAGCTGGACAAGCAGATCGAGGAAATCAAAATTCTGAAGGAGCAGACCCAGGCGCTGCTGGCGCGCAAGAAGGTGGTGGAAACCCTGCAGGGAAACCGCTCCCTGGTCGTGCACCTGATGGATCAGTTGGTGCGCCAGCTGCCGGACGGGGTATACCTGAAAGCGGTGAAGCAGGCGGGCAACAACATCAACCTTCAAGGGTATGCCCAATCCAATGCGCGCGTGGCGTCCCTGATGCGGAACCTGGAAGCTTCACCCTGGCTTGCCTCGCCCGAATTGATCGAAACCAAGGCGGCCACGGTAAACAATCTGCGCGTCAGCGAGTTTTCCCTGAACGTCAAACTGACTTCACCGCTGCAGCAGGACGAAGGAGACAAGGATAAAAAAGCCGGTGCGAAAAAAGCCAAGGACAAGAAAGCATGAATCTGAACCTGGACGCACTGAACAAGCTGAATGTAAAGGACATGGGCGGGTGGCCGGTTGTTCCCAAGGCCATCGTGCTGGCCGCACTATTCGCAGGAAGCCTGTTTGCGGCATACTGGCTTGACTGGGGTGCCCAGATCGAGCAACTGGACGGCGTTCGGCAGGAAGAAGCGAAGCTGCGCGATGCGTTCGTCGCCAAGAAAAGGCAGGCCATCAACCTGGACATATACCGCCGGCAACTGAAAGAAATCGAGCAATCCTTTGGCGCGTTGCTGCGGCAATTGCCGAACAAGTCGGAAATGGACGCGCTGCTGACCGACATCAACCAGGCCGGGCTGGGGCGGGGGCTGGAGTTCGAACTGTTCAAGCCCGCCAGCCAGGAAACGATGAGCGAGTTCTATGCCGAGCTGCCGATTGCCATCCGTGTGACCGGCGGCTACCACGACCTGGGCGCATTCGCCAGCGACATTTCCCAGCTGTCGCGCATCGTCACGCTGAACGACGTCAGCATCGGCGCGGGCAAGGACGGCAATCTCCTGGTCATGGATGCGGTCGCCAAAACTTACCGCTACCTCGACGAGGAAGAAGTTGCGGCACAGAAAAAGGCGGCGAGGGAAGCGAAAGAGAAAGACAAGAGCAAGGGAGGCAAGAAATGAGGGCGGTTGCGGTCGCGCTCCTGGGCTTGGTCTTGTCGGCCTGCGGCGGCGGCCAGCATGACGATCTGGTGCAGTTCGTCAAGGAGGCGGGGAAGGACCTGCGCGGCAATGTCGAGCCGCTGCCTGAGGTCAAGCCCTACGAGCCCTTTCCTTACGCCGGCTTCGATCTGCCGGATCCCTTCCGTCCGCGCAAGCTGCAGCCGGCGAAAGGCGGCGGTGGCATGCAGCCCGACCTCAACCGCCGGAAAGAACCGCTGGAGTCCTACCCCCTGGAAAACCTGAAAATGGTGGGCACCCTGCAGCAAAACCGGGTTACCTATGCCTTGATCAAGACGCCGGACAAAAATCTGTACCGGGTGAAGATTGGCAACTACGTCGGGCAGAATTTTGGGATCATTACCCACATTACCGAAACCGAAGTCAAGCTAACCGAAATCGTCCAGGACAGCGCAGGCGATTGGACCGAAAAAAGCACTAGCATCAACCTGTCGGAAGAACAGGATCAAAAGCAAAAGTAGAGGGCGCCATGAATACAGCTAAAGGGGTTAGACAGTCCATTCTTTGCGTGGCCTGGACAATGGCGGTGCTGCTTGCCGGCGCTGGAGCATCGGCGGCGGAAGCGCCGGCAACAAGCACGCCAACGCAAGCACCCGAAGCGGCGAAAAACAGCATCGAAAGCCTGGATTATTCGACCTTGCCGGGCGGAAAAATCGTCATCAAGCTGGGCCTGAAACAGCCACTCGCCAATCCCCCGGCTGGTTTTGCCATCAATAATCCGCCGCGGATCGCGCTGGATTTTCCGGATACCGCCAACGCTCTGGGCAAGAACGCCGTCACCGTCGGTGAAGGTATTTTGCGCAGCCTCAACGTGGTGCAGGCCGGCAGCCGCACGCGGCTGGTCATCAACCTGACTGCGCCGGCCGGCTACGAAACCCATGCCGACGGGAAAAATCTGGTGGTCACCCTGCAAACCGCCGGGGTTTCAACGTCCACCGTCAACGTTGCGCCGCGCTTTGCAGAAGGCAAGGCGGCTGCGCAAAAGCACAGCCTGCGCGACGTGGATTTCCGCCGCGGCAAGAACGGCGAGGGCCGGATCGTGATCGATCTTTCCGATACCTCGACCGGGATTGACATCCGCCAGCAAGGCAAGAATCTGGTGGTGGACTTCGTGGACACCTCCCTGCCGGCGAGCCTGGAGCGGCGGCTCGACGTGCTGGATTTCGGCACGCCGGTGCAGGCGGTATC
The DNA here is from genome assembly GCA_040752115.1 of Pseudomonadota bacterium. Lineage (GTDB taxonomy): Bacteria > Pseudomonadota > Gammaproteobacteria > Burkholderiales > Sulfuricellaceae > JBFMFB01. Next base: position 46,140 of record JBFMFB010000007.1, read on the forward strand.
GACCTTCCGCCAGGGCAGCAACGTCCGGATGGTGATCGAACCCAAGGGCCTGTGGGAGCATTCAGCTTATCAGACCGACCGCCGCTTCACCGTGGAGGTCAAGCCGGTGGCCGAAGACCCCAACAAGCTGGTGCAGGGCGCGAAGCCGGGCTATGCGGGCGAAAAGCTGTCGCTCAACTTCCAGAACGTGGAAGTGCGGGCGGTGCTGCAGGTGATCGCGGACTTCACCGGTCTCAACATCATCACCAGCGAGACCGTCAGCGGCAATCTGACGCTGCGGCTGAAGGACGTGCCGTGGGACCAGGCGCTGGACATCATCCTGCAGAGCAAGGGCCTGAGCATGCGCAAGAACGGCAGCGTGGTGTGGATTGCGCCGACCGACGAGCTCGCGACCAAGGAGAAGCTCGAGCTGGAAGCGAAGCAGCAGATTTCGGAGCTGGAGCCGACCCGCACCGAAAGCTTCCAGTTGAAATACCAGAAAGCCGAAGCGATGCAGAAAATCATCGGCGACGACAAGCAGAAGATCCTCTCCAAGCGCGGCAGCGTGGTGGTGGATGCGCGCACCAACACCCTGTTCGTGCAGGACACCCCCACCCGGCTGGAGGAAATCCGCAAGCTGATCGCCCAGGTTGACGTGCCGGTCAAACAGGTGATGATCGAGTCGCGCATCGTCGAAGCGAGCGACAAGTTCAGCAAGGCACTCGGGGCGCGGCTGGGTTTCCACGACCAGGGCCTGAATTCGGGCTTCAAGATCGGCGGCGATCCCGCCACGGTCAAGGCCGGCGGCAGCCTGGAGGACACCATGCTGCACACCGGCAGCCCTCAGTTGGACAGCACCGTGGGCATGAACCAGCTCCTCAACGTCAACCTGCCCGCCAAGATCACCGGCGCGACGCCCGGAGCGCTCGCGCTGACCCTGTTCCGGGCCGGCAGCAGCAAGTTCCTCAACCTCGAGCTTTCGGCCCTGCAGGTGGATGGGCGCGGCAAGATCGTCTCCAATCCCCGGGTGGTGACCGCCGACCAGGTGGAAGCCACGATCGAGCAGGGCACCGAAATCCCCTACCAGCAGGCGACCAGCAGCGGCGCCACCAGCATCACCTTCAAGAAGGCGGTGCTGAGCCTCAAGGTGAAGCCGCAGATCACGCCGGACGACAACATTATCATGGATCTGAAGGTGAACAAGGACAGCCCGGATTTTGATGCCGCAACCGCCAGGATTTTCGGGCCGCCGATCAACACCAAGCAGATCAACACCCAAGTGCTGGTGGAAAACGGCGGCACCGTGGTGATCGGCGGCATTTACCAGCAGGACGAAAGCAAGTCGATTTCCAAGGTGCCGCTGTTCGGCGACATCCCGGTGCTCGGCCACCTGTTCAAGACCACCACCACCCAGGACAACAAGACCGAATTGCTGATTTTCGTCACGCCCAGGATTCTGAAAGAAAGCCTGAACCTCCGCTGACCGGCCTGGCGTATCCCCACCCCGTGCCGGCGTTCGCCGGCGCGGGGTTTCTGTTTCCGGCCGACACGCGCTAAAATGCCTGTCCTATGACCGGCAACATTTTTCTGGTGGGGTTGATGGGGGCGGGGAAAACCACCGTCGGCCGCCTGCTTGCCAAACATCTTCATAAGACCTTCGTCGATTCCGACCACGAGATCGAACAACGCACCGGTGTGAATATCCCGCTGATTTTCGAGCTCGAGGGCGAGGCCGGTTTCCGGGCGCGCGAGGCTGCGGTGATCGGGGAGCTGACCGGCAGGCAGGACATCGTGCTGGCGACCGGAGGCGGCGCAGTACTGGACCCGAGAAATCGCGAGAATCTCCGCCGCAACGGTACGGTGATCTATCTGCGGGCGGGGCTGGAGGACTTGTGGCAGCGCACTCGCCACGACCGCAACCGTCCGCTGCTGCAGACCGCCGATCCCCGGGCCAGACTGGGCGAGCTGTTCGCCCAGCGCGATCCGCTCTACCGCGAGGTTGCCGACATTGTCGTGGATACCGGCGAGCAGAGCGTGCATTCCCTGGTGCGGCAGTTGGAACAGCAATTGAAATCAATCACCCGACCAGACCATGATGCAAACCCTGACTGTTGACCTGGGCGAACGCTCCTATCCGATCCGCATCGGCGAAAACCTGCTGCGCCAGCCGGAGCTGATCGTCCCGGCGCTGCCGCAAAAGCAGGTGGCGATCGTGACCAATGTTACCGTGGCACCGCTGTATCTGGATGTGTTGGCCGACGGTCTGAAGGAGCATGGCGTCGGCGTGGTGCCCATCGTCCTGCCCGACGGCGAGCAGTACAAGAATGCCGCCACGCTAAACCAGATTTACGATGCGCTGCTTTCCAACCGCTGCGAGCGCAAGACCACGCTGATCGCGCTCGGCGGGGGCGTGATCGGCGATCTGACCGGTTTCGCGGCGGCGACTTATCTGCGCGGCGTGCCATTCATCCAGGTGCCTACTACCCTGCTTGCCCAGGTGGATTCCTCCGTCGGCGGCAAGACCGGCATCAACCATCCGCTGGGCAAAAACATGATCGGCGCGTTCTACCAGCCCAGGCTGGTGCTGGCCGACATCGCCACGCTCGATACCCTGCCCGACCGCGAGCTTTCCGCCGGGATCGCCGAAGTCATCAAGTACGGCCTGATCCGCGACGCCGCATTTTTCGGCTGGCTGGAAGGGAACATGGAAAAGCTGCTGGCGCGCGACCGCGAAGCGCTTGCCTACGCCGTGCGGCGTTCCTGCGAAAACAAGGCGGAGGTGGTGGCGGCGGATGAGCGGGAAGCGGGCGGCCGTGCGGCGCTGAACCTGGGCCACACTTTCGGGCACGCCATCGAGGCCGGCCTGGGTTACGGCAACTGGCTGCACGGTGAGGCGGTGGCCGCCGGCACGGTGCTGGCGGCCGACTTGTCGCGCCGTCTGGGGTGGCTGGAGGAGGAGGACGTTGCGCGCATCCGCGCCCTGTTCGCCCGCGCCCGGCTGCCCGATGCCGCCCCCGATCTAGGCGCCGCAACCTATCTGCAACTGATGTCGCTGGACAAGAAGGTGGAAGCCGGGCGCATCCGCTTCGTACTGCTCAGGCGCATCGGCGAGGCGGTGATTACTGCAGACGTGCCGCAGGACAAACTGGCCGCTGCGCTGACCGGCCACGTCGCCCATGGCTGAGCTTGCCGTCTACGCCGCTGCCGTTTCCGCCGGGCGGCGCGTCCCGGAACCGCCGCCGCCGGGACGCACCGAGTTCGAGCGCGACCGCGACCGCATCATCCATTCCACCGCTTTCCGCCGCCTCGAATACAAGACCCAGGTGTTCGTCAATCACGAGGGCGACCTGTTCCGCACCCGCCTCACCCACAGCCTGGAAGTAGCGCAAATCGGCCGCTCCATCGCGCGCAACCTGCGCCTCAACGAAGACCTGGTGGAAGCCATCGCGCTCGCGCACGATCTCGGCCATACGCCCTTCGGCCACGCCGGGCAGGACGCGCTCAACGCCTGCATGAAGGATCACGGCGGCTTCGAACACAACCTGCAGTCGCTGCGGGTGGTGGACCTTCTCGAAGAGCGCTATGCCGGATTCGACGGCCTGAATCTGTGCTTTGAGACGCGCGAAGGCATCCTCAAGCACTGTTCGCATGCCCATGCGAAAGAGCTGGGCCCCGTCGGCGAACGTTTCCTGCAGAACCGGCAGCCCTCGCTCGAAGCGCAGGTCGCCAACCTGGCGGACGAGATCGCCTACAACAACCACGACGTGGACGACGGCCTGCGCTCGGAATTCATCACCATCGAACAACTGGCCGGCGTCAGCCTGTTCGCCCGCCATCTGGAGGCAGTGCAAAAGCTCTACCCCAGCCTCGCCGGCCGCCGGCTGATCCATGAAGTCGTGCGCCGCATCATCAGCACCCTGATCACCGATCTCATCCGGCAGAGCAGCGAGAACATCCGCGCCGCCGCACCCGGAAGCCTCGACGAGGTGCGCCTGGCGCCGCCGCTGATCGGCTTCAGCCCGAAAGTCCGGCACGAGCAGCAGGAACTGAAGCAGTTCCTGCGCCTGCACCTGTACCAGCACTACCGCGTCGCGTGCATGAGCGAAAAGGCGCGCCGCATCATCCGCGAGCTGTTCGAGGCGTTTTCCGGCAATCCCAGACTGCTGCCGCCGCAGTACCAGGAAAAAGCCAGGCACGACAAGGCACGCGCCATTTCAGACTATATCGCCGGCATGACCGACCGTTACGCCTACCGCGAGCACCGCCGCCTGTTCGCGGTGGAAGAGATGTGATCTTGAATTCGGCATTCGGCCACGAATGACACGAATGTTCACGAATAATCATGCCGTTACTCATGGAGCCGCGCCCACCGGGATGGTGTGCTGCAAATCGGTCGCGCTTCATTGTTCTTATTCGTGCTCATTCGTGTCATTCGTGGCTAAAACGCTTTTTCTAAGGTTAATGATAGCTGGCTGGGCAAAGCCGCCGCTGTGCTATTCGCCGAGATAGGCCTGCCTGACCTGCGGATTGGCGAGCAGCGACTGGGCGTTGTCGGCGAGGGTGATTGTCCCGCTTTCCATCACATAGCCGCGATGGCTGATTTCCAGCGCCGCCAGGGCGTTTTGTTCCACCAGCAGCAGGGTCACGCCTTCGCTGGAAATCGCCTGGATGGTTTCGAAGATTTTCTGCACCATGATCGGCGCCAGCCCCATGCTGGGCTCGTCGAGCAGCAGCAGGCGGGGCCGGCTCATCAGGGCGCGGCCGATGGCGAGCATCTGCTGTTCGCCGCCGGACATGGTGCCGGCCTTCTGGCCGCGCCGCTCCGCCAGGCGGGGAAACAGTCCGTACATGCGTTCCAGATCCTGCCGGATGCCGGGCTTGTCGTTGCGGCTGTACGCGCCCATCAGCAAATTCTCTTCCACCGTCAGCCGGCCGAAAATGCCGCGCCCCTCGGGCACCAGGGCGATACCCAGGCGCACCAGTTCGTGGCTGGGCTGCCGCGCGATCGAGGCGCCCGAATAGACGATGTCGCCGTCGGCTGGGGAAAGCAGCCCGCACAGCGCCTTGAGGGTTGTGGTCTTGCCCGCGCCGTTGGCGCCGATCAGGCACACCAGCTCGCCGGCCTCGATGGTGAGGTCAATGCCCTTGACCGCGCGGATGCCGCCATAGGATACCGCCAGACCGCGCGCTTCCAGCAGCTTCATGCCAGCGCCCCTCCCAGGTAGGCCTCGATCACCTGCGGATCGCGCTGCACTTCGGCCGGCACGCCTTCCGCGATTTTCTTGCCGTAATCCAGCACGGCCACCCGGTCGCACAGCCCCATCACCAGCTTGACGTCATGCTCGATCAGCAGCAGCGTCACGCCGTCGTTGCGGATGGTTTGCAGCAAATCCTTGAGCTGGCCGGTTTCGCTCGGATTCATGCCTGCGGCAGGTTCGTCGAGGGCGAGCAGCTTGGGTTCGGTCGCCAGCGCCCGGGCGATCTCCAGGCGGCGCTGGTCGCCGTAGGGCAGGTTCTTCGCCAGTCTTGCGCCGTGCCGGCCGAGGCCGACGTAATCGAGCAGTTCCAGCGCGCGGCTGCGGATTGCACCTTCTTCAGCGCGCGTGTTCGGCCCCCGCAGCACCGCGCCCAGAATGCCGGCACGGGTACGCACATGTCGGCCCACCATGACGTTTTCCAGGGCGCTCATGTTGGCGAACAGCCGGATGTTCTGGAAGGTGCGGGCGATGCCAAGCCGCGCCACCCGGCTGGGCTTGAAGCCGTGAAGCGGCCGGCCGTCCAGGGCGATGCGCCCGGAGTCGGGCGTGTACAGCCCGGTGAGCACGTTGAACAAGGTGGTCTTGCCGGCGCCGTTGGGGCCGATCAGACCGAAGATTTCGCCGCGCCGGATGGCGAACGACACGCCGCTCAGCGCGGCCAGCCCGCCGAAGCGTTTGCAAACCTGTTCAACCGAGAGCAAAACGGAAGCGTCCATCGCGGGCTATTTTCTGGCGTCGTAGAACGAAGCCTGTTCCTGCTCCAGCACCGGCGCGGCGGACGCGAACTCGCGCCGGCGCGTGAGGGAAGGCAGCAGTCCCGCCGGACGGAAAATCATCATCGCGACCAGCGCCAGGCCGAACAGCAGCATGCGCAGGTCGGCCGGATCCACCACCACTCGCCCGAACAGCCATTCTTCCAGCGGGCCGATGTAGCGCAGCGCTTCCGGCAGAACGGTCAGCAGCACCGCGCCCAGGATCACGCCGGGAATATGCCCCATGCCGCCCAGCACGATCATGCACAGGATCATCACCGACTCGAGCAGGTTGAAGCTTTCCGGGCTGATGAATCCCTGGAAGCCAGCGAACAGGCCGCCGGAAAGCCCGCCGAACGAGGCGCCGATGGCGAAAGCCAGCAGCTTGACGTTGCGGGTGTTGATTCCCATCGCTTCGGCCGCCACCTCGTCTTCGCGGATTGCCACCCAGGCGCGGCCGATCCGCGAATCCTGGAGCCGCAGGGAGACGAATATCACCAGCAGCACGAAGAGCAGGAACAGGTAGTAGTAGAGATAAACCCCCGGCAGTTCCATGCCGAGCAGGTGGTGTGTGCGGCTGAATGAGAATCCGCCCAGCGCCACCGGATCGATCAGGTTGACGCCCTGCGGGCCGTTGGTGATGTTGATCGGGGCGTTCAGGTTGTTGAGGAAGATGCGGATGATCTCGCCGAAGCCCAGGGTGACGATGGCCAGATAGTCTCCCCGCAAGCGCAGGGTGGGCGTGCCGAGCAGGACACCGAAGGCGCCGGCAAGCAGCGCGCCCAGCGGCAGCAGGGCCCAGAAAGGCAGGTGCAGGCCAAAATGGGGGGAGGCGAGCAGGGCATAGAGATAAGCCCCGACGGCGTAAAACGCGATGTAGCCCAGATCCAGCAGCCCGGCGTACCCCACCACGATGTTGAGGCCGAGTGCGAGCATGATGTAGAGCAGGGTGAAATCCAGGATGCGCACCCAGCCGCGGCCCAGACCGGCGCCGACCAGGAAAGGCACCAGCGCGAGCAGCACGGCGAGCGCAGCGAAGGCGATCCATACCCTGCGGCCGCCGGCCGGCAATTTCGCCCCGTGCATCATCCTGAAAACGGCAATGCGCCGCGAAGGAGCTTGGTCAAACAACCGCTCGGGGTGCGGGTGGCAGCAAGAATCCGGATGATCTCGCGATTATTCGTGGTCATTCGTGTGAATTCGTGGTTAAAAGCTTTTCCCACGATCATGCCCTTTCGGCTACTTGCTCGCCGAGCAGGCCGGAGGGGCGGAACACCAGCACCAGGATCAGCACGAAAAAGGCGAACACGTCCTGGTAATGGCTGCCGAGGAAACCGCCGGTGAGGTCGCCGATGTAGCCTGCACCCATGCTCTCGATCACGCCCAGCAGCAGCCCCCCCAGCACCGCCCCGGCGATGTTGCCGATGCCGCCCAGCACCGCCGCGGAAAACGCCTTGAGGCCAAGCAGGAAGCCCATGTAGTAGTGGGCAAGTCCGTAGTATGCGCTTACCATCAGGCCGGCGACAGCGGCCAGGGCCGAGCCCAGCACGAAGGTGAGGGAGATCACGGTGTTGATGTTGACGCCCATCAGACCTGCGATTTCCGGGGCCTGGGCGGTCGCGCGCATGGCGCGCCCGATCCGGGTTTTTTGCACCAGCAGCACGAGTCCGGCCGTCAGCAGGAAGGACAGGGCGACAATGAAGATCTGCAGGTCGGTGATGGTGGCGCCGCCGATTTTGTGAGGCGTCGCCGGCAGCAGCGCCGGAAAGGAAACGTATTGCCGGCCCCAGAGAATCATCGCCACGTTCTGCAGCACGATCGAGACGCCGATCGCGGTAATCAGCGGAGCCAGCCGCGGTGCGCGGCGCAAGGGGCGGTAGGCGATGCGCTCGATGGAAAAGCCGAGCGCCACGCACACCGGCAGCGCCACCAGCAGCCCGGTCAGCACGATGGCAACGGAAGGAATGTTCAGACCGCTGCCCATCAGCGCGTTGATCACCGCCAGGCTGACCATGGCCCCGATCATCACCACCTCGCCGTGGGCGAAATTGATCAGTTCGAGGATGCCGTAAACCATGGTGTAGCCCAGCGCGATCAGCGCGTACACGCTGCCCAGCACCAGGCCGTTGATCAATTGCTGCAGGAAGATATCCAACCTTGCCTCTTACTTGGCCGGTGCTTCGCCGCCGATGGTTTCCACCACCTGCCAGGCGCCGTTCTTCACCTGGTAAAGCGTGACCGCACCGCTCCGGATGTCGCCCTTGTCGTCGAAGGCGAGCCGCCCGGAAACCCCGGTGTGCTGTATTTTCGCCAGGTACGGCAGGTACTTGGACGGCTCGGTGGAATCGGCCTGCTTCATCGCTTCGAGCATGAGCGAAGCGGCATCATAGGCATAAGGCGCGTAGAGCTGGATCTTGCCGTATTTGGCGGTGAATTTTTCTGCGAACGCCTTGCCGCCCGGCATGGTTTCCAACGGCAGGCCGGGCGACGAGGCAGTCGTCCCTTCCGCGGCATCGCCGGCGAGCTTGACGAATTCCGCGGTCTGGGTGCCGTCGCCGCCGAGCAGCCGGGCATTCAGTCCGAGCTGTTTCATCTGCCTGGCCATCGGCGCGGCCTGGGCGTCCATGCCACCGTAGAACAGCAGTTCAGGGTTCTTGCCCTTGACCGCGGTCAGGATCGCCATGAAATCGGTGGCCCGGTCGGTGGTGAATTCGTGCGCCACGATTTCGGCGCCGGCGGCCTTGGCGGCTTTTTCGAATTCGTCGGCCAAGCCCTGGCCATAGGCGGTGCGGTCGTCGATGATAGCGATTTTCTTCGCGCCCAGCCTGGCGGCAGCGAACTCGCCCAGCACCTTGCCTTGCTGCCGGTCGTTGGTCATTACCCGAAAGGCGGTCTTGAAACCCTGTGCGGTATAGGCGACCGCGGTGGCAGAAGGGGAGATCTGCGGGATGCCGGCATCGGAATAAATCTTGGAAGCGGGAATGGTGGTGCCGGAGTTGAGATGGCCGATCACCCCCTTGACCTGCTGATCCACCATTTTTTGCGCGACGATGGTGGCGGTCTTGGGGTCGGCCTGATCATCCTCGCTCAGCAACTGGAACTTCACTTTTTTGCCGCCGATGGTCAGCCCCTTGGCGTTGGCTTCTTCGACGGCCATGCGCACGCCGTTTTCCTGGTCTTTGCCGAGATGGGATTGCGGGCCGGTGAGCGGCGACACCGAGCCGATCCTGACGAGATCTTCGCTCGCCGTGCCGGGCTGCGGCGCTTCCTTTTTGCCGCAGGCGGCCAGATTCAGAATCAACGCGGGCAACAGACAAGCTGCAAGCAGTCGGGAACTCAACGGCGTCTCCTTCGCAAGGCCGGATTGTTTGATGGACGGAAAAGCCGCTATTTTAAAAGGTTTCCCAGAAAAAACAAAAGCCAACCCGAAGGTTGGCTCTTGTCTGGACTATGCCTGGATTACTTGATGGCCAGAATCCACTGCACCAGGGCCTTGATGTCATCGTCCTTGACCGCCGGGCTGTTCGGAGGCATCGGGGTATCGCCCCACACGCCCTTGCCGCCTTTCTTGACCTTCTCGATCAGCTTGGCTTCGGCGGCCTTGTCGCCGGCGTATTTCTTGGCGACTTCCTTGTAGGAGGGGCCGACCAGCTTCTTGTCAACCGCATGGCAAGCCAGGCAGTTCTTGGCGCCAGCGAGCTTCTTGCCGGCTTCGAAATCCAGCGCGGCATTGGCCGGCGCGGCAGCGGTCAGGGCCGCGGCAGCGGCGATCCCCATGATCCAGGTTGCTTTCATACTGTTACCCCTTGCTTTGGTTGGTTAATGAAAAAAACAGCCGATAAAAAAGTCGCAATATTAAACGAATCCTTCGGTTTTGCAAAATCGGCGGCAAGCAATTAACGTCCCGCACCCTCCCGGCGTTGACCGAGACGCGCGGGAGGCCGCTCAGCGCATCTTTTCGAGCCGGGTCACATCGCGCACCGCGCCTTTTGCCGCGCTGGTGGTCATGGCGGCATAAGCCTTGAGCGCTGCGGAGACTTCACGCTGCCGGTCGGCGGGTTTCCAGGCTTGCGCGCCCCTGGCTTCCATGGCGCTTCTGCGGGCGGCCAGCGCTTCGCCGGAAACAGCAAGTCGGATCGAGCGATGCGGGATGTCGATCTCGATCGCGTCCCCTTCCTCCACCAGGCCGATGGCGCCCCCTTCCGCCGCTTCCGGCGAAACGTGGCCGATCGACAGGCCCGACGTGCCGCCGGAGAAGCGGCCGTCGGTGAGCAGCGCGCAGGCCTTGCCGAGTTCCTTGGACTTGAGGTAACTGGTGGGGTAGAGCATTTCCTGCATGCCCGGGCCGCCGCGCGGGCCTTCGTAGCGGATCACCACCACGTCGCCGGGCTTGATCCTGTCGCCGAGAATCGCCGCCACCGCTGCATCCTGGCTTTCGAACACGCGCGCGGTGCCGGTGAACTTGAGGATGCTCTCGTCCACCCCGGCAGTCTTGACGATGCAGCCGTCCAGCGCGATGTTGCCGTAAAGCACGGCCAGCCCGCCATCCTTGCTGTAGGCGTGCTCGAGGTCGCGGATGCAGCCGTGGGCGCGATCAAGATCGAGCGACGGATAGCGGCGGTTCTGGCTGAAGGCGGTCTGGGAGGGGATGCCGCCGGGCGCGGCGCGGAAGAACTCCTGCACCCCGGGATCGCCGCTGCGGCGCACATCCCAGCGCTCCAGCGCCTCGCCGAGAGACGCGCTGTGCACCGTGGGCACGTCCCGGTGCAGCAGTCCGGCGCGGTCGAGTTCGCCCAGGATCGCCATCACGCCGCCCGCGCGGTGCACGTCCTCCATGTGGTAGTCCGGGGTGGAGGGCGCCACTTTGGCCAGGTGCGGCACCTTGCGCGACAGGCGGTCGATGTCCTGCATGGTGAAATCGACGCCCGCCTCGGCGGCGGTCGCCAGCAAATGCAGCACGGTGTTGGTCGAGCCGCCCATGGCGATGTCCAGGCACATGGCGTTTTCGAATGCCTGGAAGCTGGCAATCGAGCGCGGCAGCACCGAGGCGTCGTCCTGCTCGTACCACCGCCGCGCCAGTTGTACGATGCGCCGCCCGGCTTCAAGGAACAGCTCCTTGCGGTCGGCATGGGTCGCCAGCAACGAGCCGTTGCCTGGCAGCGCCAGTCCCAGCGCTTCGGCCAGGCAGTTCATCGAGTTGGCGGTGAACATGCCGGAGCAGGAACCGCAGGTGGGACAGGCCGATTGTTCGAGCTGTGCGGTCTGTTCGTCGCTGATCCTGGCGTCGGCCGCCGCCACCATGGCGTCCACCAGGTCGAGATGGATTTCCTTGCCGCCCCACACCACCTTGCCGGCTTCCATCGGCCCGCCGGAAACGAAGATGGCCGGGATGTTGAGGCGCATCGCCGCCATCATCATGCCGGGGGTGATCTTGTCGCAGTTGGAGATGCACACCAGCGCATCGGCGCAGTGGGCGTTGGCCATGTACTCCACCGAATCGGCGATCAGGTCGCGCGACGGCAGGCTGTAGAGCATGCCGCCATGGCCCATGGCGATGCCGTCATCGATGGCGATGGTGTTGAATTCCTTGGCCACGCCGCCGGCGGCTTCGATTTCCCGCGCCACCAGCTGGCCGAGATCCTTCAGGTGCACGTGCCCAGGCACGAACTGGGTGAAGGAGTTGGCGATGGCGATGATCGGCTTGTTGAAGTCGCTGTCCTTCATACCGGTGGCACGCCACAGGGCGCGCGCGCCGGCCATGTTGCGGCCGCGGGTGGTGGTCCAGGAACGGTAGGCGGGCATACTTGACCTTGCTTAAACGCGAATTGAAAACCGGTTAATTTAGTATAATGACCGATTTTTAGCAAACTCCGGAAACCGCCCGAATGCTTGTCCATCCCCAGTTCGATCCGGTCGCGATCCACCTCGGCCCGCTCGCCATCCGCTGGTACGGGCTGATGTACCTGCTCGCGTTCGCCTTCGTGCTGATCCTCGGACGGCTGCGCATCGCCGCCCGGGCGGATGCAGGGTGGAAAAAGCACGAGCTGGACGACCTGCTGTTCTACGGCGTGCTCGGCGTGGTGCTGGGCGGGCGGCTGGGCTACGTGCTGTTCTACAAGCCGGCTTATTATCTCCACAACCCGGCCGAAATATTCTCGGTCTGGCAAGGGGGCATGGCTTTCCACGGCGGCTTTCTGGGCGTGCTGGCCGCGATGTGGCTGTTCTCGCGCAAGAGCGGCAAGCCCTGGCTCGCGGTCGCCGATTTCGTTGCGCCGCTGGTGCCGCTGGGCCTGGGCGCCGGACGCATCGGCAACTTCATCAACGGCGAATTGTGGGGGCGTCCGACCGACGTGCCGTGGGGCATGGTTTTTTCGCAGGCGGGCGACGGCCTGGCGCGTCATCCCTCGCAGCTTTATCAGTTCGCGCTGGAGGGGCTGGCCCTGTTCGCCATCCTGTGGGTTTTCTCCGCCAGGCCCCGGCCGACCGGAGCGGTTTCCGGCGTGTTCCTGATCGGCTACGGCAGCTTCCGTTTCCTGGCCGAATTCACCCGCGAGCCGGACAGCTTCCTCGGCCTGCTCGCGCTCGGCTTCAGCATGGGCCAGTGGCTCAGCCTGCCGATGGTTCTGGCGGGCGCCTGCCTGCTGTGGTGGTCGTACCGCAAACCCGCCTGACACCCGCGCCGCACTCGGGTAAAATGCCGGTTTTTTCTCTTTAATTTCCAGGGAGTACCATGCCGCAATACCGCATCGCGCCGAGCATCCTGTCGGCCAATTTCGCCAAGCTGGGCGAGGAGGTGGACTATGTTCTCGCCTCCGGCGCCGACATCGTTCACTTCGACGTGATGGACAACCATTACGTGCCCAACCTGACCATCGGCCCGCTGGTGTGCGAGGCCCTGCGCAAGCACGGCGTGACCGCGCCGATCGACGTGCACCTGATGGTCAAGCCAGTGGATCGCATCATTCCCGACTTTGCCAAGGCCGGCGCCACCTACATCACCTTCCACCCGGAAGCCTCCGAGCACATCGACCGCACCATCGGCCTGATCAAGGACAGCGGCTGCAAGGCCGGCCTGGTGTTCAATCCCGCCACGCCGCTGGACGTGCTGGAATACACCCTGGACAAGCTCGACATGGTGCTGCTGATGTCAGTCAATCCCGGCTTCGGCGGCCAGAAATTCATTCCCTACGTGCTCGACAAGGCACGCAAGGTGCGCCAGATGATCGACGCGAAAGGACTGAACGTCAGCCTGGAAATCGACGGCGGCGTCGGACCGGCCAATATCCTGGAAGTCGCCAAGGCCGGCGTGGATACCTTCGTGGCGGGTTCCGCCGTGTTCGGCGCGGGCAAGGACAGCGACCCGCACCGCTACGACTCCATCATCGGAGCATTGCGCGCCGAACTGGCCAAGGCGTGATGACCGCGAACGAAAAGCGCCCGCTGTCGGTCAAAGCCGTCGTCATCGATCTCGACGGCACGCTGCTCGACACCGCGCGCGATCTGGCCGAAGCGGCTAGCCGCATGCTGCGGGAGCTGGGCCGGCCGGCGACGGAAGTGGAAACGATCAAGGGTTACATCGGCAACGGCATCGCGCGGCTGGTGAAGCGCGCGCTGACCGGCAGCATGGACGGCGAGCCGGATGCCGCCCTGTTCGAACGGGCACTGCCGCTCTACCAGAAGCACTACGCCGACGTTTTGACCCTGCACACCAACCCCTACCCCGGCGTGAAGGAAGGGCTGGAAGCGTTGCGTGGCGCCGGTTTCCGGCTGGCCTGCATCACCAACAAGGCGGAGAAATTCACCCTGCCCTTGCTGAAGGAAATGGGCCTGCTGGATTTCTTCGAGCTGGTGCTCTCCGGCGACACCCTGCCGAAGAAGAAGCCCGATCCGCTGCCGCTGCGGCACGCGGCGGCGCACTTCGGCGCCAAACCGGAAGAGGTGCTGCTGATCGGCGATTCGCTCAACGACGTGCAGGCCGCGCGCGCCGCCGGCTGCCCGGTGTTCTGCGTGCCTTACGGTTACAACCGCGGCAAGGACGTGCGCGAACTCGATCCCGACGCGGTGATCGGCAATATTGCGGAAGCGCTGAAGCTGATCGAGAAGGCTTGAAAGCATGAACCGCAGAGAAACAGAGACGCAGAGAAGATCAAATCCTGTCTCATGGCGATGGCGGATGGCCTGAGCAGCCAGGGCGTGTTACGCCTCAACGACAAGTTTTTTCTCTGTACTTCTGTGTTTCTGTGGTGAAAATTATGACCGAACAAGAATTCAACCGGCTGGCGGAACAAGGCTACAACCGCATTCCGCTCACGCTGGAAACGCTGGCGGACCTCGACACGCCGCTTTCCCTTTACCTCAAGCTCGCCAACCGGCCGTATTCCTATCTTCTGGAATCGGTGGTCGGCGGCGAGCGCTTCGGCCGCTATTCTTTCATCGGCCTGCCGGCCCGGACCCGCCTGACGGTGCGCGGCAACACCGTCACCGTGGAACGCGACGGCGCGGTGACAGAACAGCTCGAAACCGCCGACCCGCTGCGCTTCGTGCAGGATTTCCATGCGCGCTTCAAGGTGCCGGCGCGCCCCGGTCAGCCGCGCTTTTCCGGCGGACTGGCGGGCTACTTCGGCTACGACACCATCCGCTACATCGAGCCGCGGCTGGCCAAATTTGACAAGCCCGATGCGCTCGGCACGCCGGACATCCTGCTGCTGCTGTCGGAAGAAGTGGCGGTGGTGGACAATCTGTCCGGCAAGATCTATCTGATCGTCTACGCCGATCCGGGCGAAGCGGGCGCTTATGACAGGGGCCGGGCGCGCCTGCAGGAACTGCGCAAGCAGCTGCGACAGCCGACCGCCATCCCCGCATCCGGCCCCGCCACGCCGGCCCAGGCGGTCTCCGAATTCGGCGAGGAAGCCTTCAAGCGGGCGGTGGAACGCGCCAAGCAGTACATCTTCGACGGCGACATCATGCAGGTGGTGCTGGCCCAGCGCATGCGCCAGCCCTTCGACGCTTCGCCGCTGGCGCTGTACCGTGCCCTGCGCGGCCTCAACCCCTCGCCCTACATGTTCTATTACGACATGGGCGACCACCATGTGGTCGGCGCCTCGCCGGAAATCCTGGTGCGGCTGGAAGGCGAAACCGTGACCGTGCGCCCGATCGCCGGCACCCGCCCGCGCGGCAAGACCCGGGAGGAGGATGTTGCATTGGCGCAGGATCTGCTGGCCGACCCCAAGGAGCTGGCCGAACACCTGATGCTGGTCGACCTCGGCCGCAACGATGCCGGACGCGTGGCGCAGACCGGCTCGGTCAGGGTCACCGAGGAAATGGTGATCGAGCGTTATTCGCACGTCATGCACATCGTCTCCAACGTCGAAGGCAAGCTCAAACCGGGCCTCAACGCCATGGACGTGCTGCGCGCCACCTTCCCCGCCGGCACCGTCTCCGGCGCGCCCAAGGTGCGGGCGATGGAAATCATCGACGAACTGGAGCCGTCGAAGCGCGGCATCTATGCCGGTGCGGTCGGCTACCTGAGCTTCAATGGCGACATGGATCTGGCGATCGCGCTGCGCACCGCGGTGGTCAAGGACAAGACCCTGTTCGTCCAGGCCGGCGCCGGCATTGTCGCCGATTCCGTGCCGCAGAGCGAATGGATCGAAACCCAGAACAAGGCCCGCGCCGTGCTGCGTGCGGCGGAAATGGCCGCAGCCGGGCTTGATGGCGGGGAGAGCTGAACATGCTGCTGATGATCGACAATTACGACTCTTTTACCTACAACCTGGTGCAATATTTCGGCGAGCTGGGTGAGGAGGTGAAGGTCTTCCGCAACGACGAAATCACGCTGGTCGAAATCGCGGCGCTCAAGCCCGACCATCTGGTGATTTCGCCCGGCCCCTGTACGCCCAACGAGGCGGGCATTTCGGTGCCGGCAATCAAGCGTTTTGCCGGCCAGATTCCGATCCTGGGCGTCTGTCTCGGTCACCAGAGCATCGGCCAGGCCTTCGGCGGAAAAATCGTCCACGCCAGGCAATTGATGCATGGCAAGACTTCGCAGATTCACCACAAGGACATCGGCGTGTTCCGCGGCCTGCCCAACCCCTTCCGCGCCACGCGCTACCACTCGCTGGTGATCGAGCGCGACAGCCTGCCGGAATGCCTGGAAATCACCGCCTGGACCGAGGACGGCGAGATCATGGGAGTGCGCCACAAGACCCTGGCGGTGGAAGGCGTGCAGTTCCATCCCGAATCCATCCTGACCGAGCATGGGCATGCGATGCTGGCGAATTTCCTGAAGCGGGAAAAATAGCTACAAATACCCCCTCCCCCTCGATGGGGGAGGGCTGGGGAGAGGGTGGAAATGCCAGGAAATTTGACGCCCGTTGCGAAATTCCTGAGGAAAAATTCTACCGATGCCGAACGTGCATTGTGGAGGCATTTGCAGGCAAGGCGGCTTGCAGGCCACAAGTTCAGACGGCAGCAGCCGATTGGCAGATTTGTTGTGGATTTTGTTTGCCTGGAACACAGGTTGATTATCGAGCTGGACGGCGGGCAGCACGCCGACAGCGAAGCTGATGCGCGTCGCGACAAGTGGCTGAACGAACAAGGTTTCCAAATTTTGCGATTCTGGAATAACGAATTATTGACCAATCTCGAGGGGGTGCTGACGCGCATTCAAGCGGCCCTGCCACCCTCTCCCCTGCCCTCCCCCGTGAAGGGGGAGGGAGTTTCGGGAGGAACGCCATGACGCCGCAGCAAGCACTGACCGCGCTGATCGAGAAGCGCGATCTTTCCCGCGAAGAAATGCTCTCGATCATGCGACAAATCATGGGCGGCGAGCTGACGCCGGTGCAGATCGCGGGCATTCTGATCGCCTTGCGCTGCAAGGGCGAGACGGTGACCGAAATCGCCGCGGCGGCCGAGGTGATGCGCGAGCTTTCGGCCAAGGTGCCGGTGGCCGAGGATGTCCATCTGGTGGACACCTGCGGCACCGGCGGCGATGGGGCGCACACCTTCAACATTTCTACCGCCAGCGCGTTGGTCGCGGCGGCGGCGGGCGCCAAGGTGGCCAAGCACGGCGGGCGCTCGGTTTCGTCCACCTGCGGTTCGGCCGACATACTGGAGGCGCTGGGGGTCAACGTCAATCTCTCGCCGGATCAGGTAGCGAAAGCCATCCGCGAGATCGGCGTCGGTTTCATGTTCGCACCCAACTACCACAGCGCAATGAAGTACGCCGCACCGGTGCGGCGCGAGCTGGGCGTGCGCACCCTGTTCAACCTGCTGGGGCCGCTTACCAATCCGGCGGGGGCGAAAAACCAGGTGATGGGCGTGTTCGACAGGAAGCTCGCGCTTCCTTTGGCGCATGCCTTGCGCGAACTCGGGGCCAAGCATGTGATGGTGGTGCACGGTGCGGACGGCATGGACGAGATTTCCGTCACCACCGAAACCCATGTCGCCGAACTGAAAGACGGCGGCATCGCGGAATATGCAGTCGATCCGGAAGCTTTCTGCATGCCGCGCGGCTCCGTCGATGAGCTCAAGGCGCACGACCGCGAGGAAGCCAAATCCAAGCTGCTGCAAGTGCTGGACAACCGTCCGGGCGCGGCGCGCGATATCGTCGCGCTCAATGCCGGCGCGGCGATCTACGTCGCGGGTTTGGCCGAAACGCTGGAAAAAGGCGTGCACAAGGCTCAAGCCACAATCGCCAGCGGCGCGGCCAAGGCCAAGCTGGAACAGCTGATCGAATTTTCGCGGCGGTTCGCCTGATGTCCGATGTCCTGAAAAAAATCCTCGCGGTCAAGGCCGAGGAAATCGAAGCCGGTCAGGCAAAAAAACCGCTTGCTGCCATCCGGGCGGAAGCTGAATCGATGCCGGCGGCAAGGGATTTCGTCGGTGCCCTCCGCGCCAGGATCGCGGCAGGTAAGCCGGCGGTGATCGCCGAAATCAAGAAAGCCAGTCCGAGCAAGGGAGTGATCCGGGAAAACTTCGACCCTGCCGCCATTGCGCGAAGCTATGCCAGCCACGGTGCGGCCTGCCTGTCGGTGCTGACCGATGTGCAATTTTTCCAGGGCAGCCCGGAATATCTCGGACAGGCGCGCGCGGCCTGCGGATTGCCGGTGCTGCGCAAGGATTTCATGATCGACCCTTACCAAGTATACGAGGCTCGGGCGATGGGGGCGGACTGCATCCTGCTGATCGTAGCGGCGCTGAGTCTGGCGCAAATGCAGGCGCTGGAAAAACTGGCGCATGAACTGGGTATGGCAGTGCTGGTGGAAGTGCATGACGCCGAGGAGCTGGATTTGGCGCTGCGGCTCGAAACGCCGCTTATCGGCATCAACAACCGCAATCTGCGCACCTTCGAAGTCACGCTGCAAACCACGCTCGACTTGCTGCCGCGCATTCCCGCCGGCCGCATCGTGGTGACCGAAAGCGGCATCCTGAAGGCGGACGATGTGGCGCTGATGCGCCGTCATGAGGTGAATGCCTTTCTGGTGGGCGAGGCGTTCATGCGGGCGGAGGACCCCGGCATGGAGCTGGCGCGGCTGTTCGGCTAGCCGGCTAAAATCAAGGCACCTGGGCCTGGCTCATGCGCGCCAGGATGATCCCAGTCTTGCGGGCCAGCCCGCGGGCGTTGCGGTGGGTGTCGTAGTAGCGCGGGTTGGGCACCATTGCCGCGAGCTTCGCCGCCTGCTCGGGAGACAAGTTTGCGGCGCTGGTTTTGTAGTAATGGCGCGCGGCAGCTTCTGCGCCGAATACGCCGTTGCCCCACTCGATGACGTTGAGATAGATTTCGAAGATCCGCCGCTTGCTCATCATCTGCTCCAGCATCAGGGTGATCACCGCTTCCTCAGCCTTGCGCCACGGCGTGCGTTTGGTCGAGAGGAATAGGTTTTTGGCGAGCTGCTGGCTGATGGTGGAGCCGCCTGCGACGACCTTGCCCTTTTTCAGATTCTTCTCGTAGGCTTTCTGGATGCCTTCCCAGTCGAACCCTTCGTGGTCGACGAATTTGGCGTCCTCCGCGGCGATCAGCGCGCGTTTCAGGTTCATCGAGATGCGGTTGTAGGGCACCCATTTGTGCTTCAGCTCCGCATCCGGGTCTTTTTCCAGCATGGCGGCGAGCCGGTCTTCCATGAACGCGCTGGTGGAAGGATTGTGGTCCACCCACCACCAAACGTGGCCGAAAATCCACACCTGGTACAGCACGACGACCGCGAGCAGGACGGCGACGCCGCGCCAAAGCCAGCGCCACAGGGTTTTCAGCATGGCTTCAGCAGGGCGATGACAGGGTGGGTCAGGGGGCGGACGCCGCGCCACAGGTAAAACGATTCGGCTGCCTGCTCGACCAGCATGCCCAGGCCGTCGGCGAGCCGGCCCGCGCCGTGCGCCTGGGCAAACTGCAGGAAGGGCGTCAGCCCCTTGCCGTACATCATGTCGTAGGCGAGCGATCCGGGTGCGAATATGCCTTCAGGCAAGGGAGGGAGTTCGCCGTGCAGGCTGCTGGCAGTGGCGTTGACGACCAGATCGAACTGCCGTCCTGCGAGCTCCGGATAGCCGCTGGCTTCGATCGGGCCGCGTCCCGCGAAATGCTCCTGGAGTTCGCGCGCCTTGCCCACGGTGCGGTTGGCGATGACCAGTTGCGCCGGCGCCTGCTCGAGCAAAGGCAGAATCACGCCGCGGGCGGCGCCGCCCGCACCCATGAGCAGGACGCGTTTCCCGGCAATGATGAAGCCGATGTTTTGCGTGACGTCGCGCGCCAGCCCCACGCCGTCGGTGTTGTCGCCGAGGATTTCCTCGCCTTCGAACCGGAGGGTGTTTGCCGCCTCGGCCGCCTCGGCGCGCGCCGTGAGACGGGTGGCGAATTTCCAGGCTTGCTGCTTGAACGGGACCGTCACGTTCAGTCCCTTGCCGCCTTCGGCCTGAAACTTCCTCACCGTTTCGACGAAGCCGTCGAGCGGCGCGAGAAGGGCGGAATAGCTCAGGTCCTGGCCGGTCTGGCGGGCGAATTCTGCGTGGATCAGGGGCGATTTGCTGTGCGCGACAGGGTTGCCGATGACGGCGTAACGATCGGTCATGGTGATGGTCAAAGTAAGCCCGGAGGGCGCATTTTAGCGCAATGCGGCGCATCCGGCACCTCTCCTTGCCCTCGTGCAGGCTTTGACGTATAAACCGTAATTTTTTGCAGTTGATGAGCGAATTGAACGAAAACGCGAACGCCGGTTTCGGGCCGGAAAATTCCGAACGCTACCGCGCTGCGCAGAAAGTAACCTGGGTCAGCGTGGCGGCCAACGTGGTTTTGACCGTGTTGCAGATCGTCGTGGGTTTTTTCGGAAAATCCCAGGCGCTGATCGCGGACGGGCTCCACTCCCTTTCCGACCTGCTGGCGGATTTTCTGGTGCTGTTTGCCAATCGCCACGGCAGCCGTTCGGCAGACGCGGAGCATCCCTACGGCCACGGGCGGATCGAAACGGCAACGACGCTGATCCTGGGGGCGATGCTGGTAGGGCTGGGCATCGCGCTGCTGTGGGGGGCGGGGATGCGGTTGCAGGCGCCGCAGGCAATCCAGACGGTCCATCCTGCCACCTTGTGGATCGCGATCCTGACGCTCGCCGCCAAGGAAGGGCTGTTCCGCTATATGCTGCGCGAAGCCAAGCGTCTGCGCTCGCAGATGCTGATCGCCAATGCCTGGCACTCCCGTTCCGATGCGGCGTCCTCCCTGGTGGTGGCGCTCGGCATCGCGGGAAACCTGGCCGGGTTCGCATTCCTCGATCTGGTTGCGGCGGTGCTGGTCGCATTCATGATCGCGCACATGGGCTGGAAGCTGGGGTTCGACGCGCTCCAGGAACTGGTGGACACCGCGTTGGACGAAAAAGAGGTGGCCGCCATTCGCGCCACGCTGCTGGAAACGCCCGGCGTGCGCGGACTGCATGAGCTGCGCACGCGCAAGATGGCCAACCAGGCTCTGGTCGATGCGCACGTGCTGGTGGATCCGCGGATTAGTGTGTCGGAGGGCCACCACATCGCCGAGCGGGCGCGCAACCGGCTGCTGGAGCGGCATGAGGTGCTGGATGTGATGGTGCACGTTGATCCGGAAGACGATGCCGTGGCCAAGCCGAATGCCCATCTGCCGGGGCGCCAGCAACTGCTGCAGCATCTGGAGCAGCGGCTGGGAATGAGTCTGGCGGCGGCCGAAAAAATCACTCTTCACTATCTCGACGGCAAGGCGGAGGCCGAGATTTTTCTCCCTGCGGAATTTTTTTCTGATCACCAGCGCGTTCATGCGCTGAAAATCGGGATTGCCGAGATTGTGCGCGCCGACGAGTATTTTCGTTCGATCCATCTCCATCGGCTAGGTGCACCGTGACGGTGCGCCGAAGGGTGGTGGTGCATTGCGATGGTGCGGATATTTTTTTGGCCCGAAGCTAAGCGGTTATGGCAAAATGAAAGTTTTTCGTTTCCGGGTTGGTACGGTTTGTGCTTATAAGATTGGCTTTGAATTTTACTCACATTGCATTTTAGGAGAAGAAAATGGCGGCAGCCGATGTTTTGAAGATGATCAAGGACAACGAAGTCAAATTCGTTGACCTGCGTTTTACCGATACCAAGGGTAAGGAACAGCACGTTTCCATTCCTTCGCACGTGGTGGACGAAGGCTGGTTCGAACACGGCCACGCCTTCGACGGCTCCTCCATCGCCGGCTGGAAGGGCATCCAGGCTTCCGACATGCTGCTGATGCCCGATCCCGAAACCGCCAACATGGATCCGTTCATGGACGAATCCACCATGATCATCACCTGTGACGTGGTCGAACCCGCCGACGGCAAGGGCTACGACCGCTGCCCGCGTTCCCTCGCCAAGCGCGCCGAAGCCTATCTGAAGTCCACCGGCATCGGCGACACCGCCTATTTCGGCCCGGAACCCGAGTTTTTCATTTTCGATGGCGTGACCTGGAACATCGACATGTCCGGCGCGTCCGTCAAGATCGAATCCGAAGAAGCGGCCTGGGCTTCCAGCGAGAAGTTCGAGGGCGGCAACCTGGGCCACCGCCCGGCCGTCAAGGGCGGCTATTTCCCGGTTCCCCCGGTCGATTCCCTGCAGGACATCCGCTCCGCCATGTGCTTGGCGCTGGAGGAAATGGGCGTGCCGGTCGAAGTGCATCACCATGAAGTGGCCACCGCCGGCCAATGCGAAATCGGCACCAAGTTCAGCACCCTGGTGCAGCGTGCCGACTGGACCCAGGTTCTGAAATACGTGGTGCACAACGTTGCTCACGCCTACGGCAAGACCGCGACCTTCATGCCCAAGCCCATCGTCGGCGACAATGGCTCCGGCATGCACGTCCACCAGTCGATCTGGAAGGGCGGCCAGAACCTGTTTGCCGGCAACGGCTACGGCGGCCTGTCCGAGCTGGCGCTGTATTACATCGGCGGCGTGATCAAGCATGCCCGTGCGCTGAACGCGATCACCAACCCCGGCACCAACTCCTACAAGCGTCTGGTGCCCGGCTTCGAAGCCCCGGTGATGCTGGCCTACTCCGCCCGCAACCGCTCCGCCTCGATCCGCATTCCGCACGTCACCAACCCGAAAGCGCGGCGCATCGAAGTGCGCTTCCCGGATCCTTCCGCCAACCCGTACTTGGCCTTCTCGGCGCTGATGATGGCTGGCCTGGACGGCATCCAGAACAAGATCCACCCGGGCGACGCGATGGACAAGAACCTGTACGATCTGCCGCCGGAAGAAGAGAAGAAGATCCCGACCGTGTGCTCCTCGCTCGATCAGGCGCTGGATTACCTCGACAAGGATCGCGAGTTCCTCACCCGCGGCGGCGTGTTCTCCAACGACTGGATCGATTCCTACATCGAGCTCAAGATGGAAGACGTCACCAACTTCCGCATGACCACGCATCCGGTCGAGTTCGCGATGTACTACAGTCTGTAAGACTTTAAACAGGCTTTCACCTAAAAAGGGCGGGATTTCCCGCCCTTTTTTATTGGACGTATCTTCGCCGTCTCCTTTAAAATTCAGCCTTTGCCGACAATAGCCGGAACCTCCCGCGATGACCGAAAACGAAGAAAGCGCGCAGCACGAAAGCGTTCAGGAGAGCCTGCAGCGGGTGATCGAGCTGCTGCAGGAAGAGGATCTGACGGAGACCCTGGTGCGCGGGCGGGAGAGAACCGAGGCCGAGCTGGCCGAGGCGTTGGCGCAGCATCCCAGTCTGGCGGAATTGCAGGGAGTTCTCGATGAGCTGCACCCTGCGGACGTGGCCTACATTCTGGAAGCGCTGCCGCTGGATCAGCGGCTGCTGGTGTGGGATCTGGTCAGGGCAGAGCGGGACGGCGAAATCCTGCTGGAAGTGTCCGATGCGGTGCGGGAAACACTCATCGCCAGCATGGACAGCGAGGAACTGCGCGCCGCCGCGGAGCAACTGGACACCGACGAGATCGCCGATCTTGCGCCGGACCTGCCGCGGGAAGTGGTTGCGGACGTGTTCAAGTCGCTCGGCAGCGAGGAGCGCGCCCAACTGCAATCGGCGCTCTCCTATCCGGAAGACACGGTCGGCGCGCTGATGGATTTCGATATGGTGACGATCCGCGAGGACGTCAACCTCGAAGTGGTGCTGCGCGACCTGCGCCGCCTGGGTGCGCTGCCCGGCCATACCGACAAGCTGTTCGTGGTGGATCGCGACAATATCCTGCACGGCGTGCTGCCGCTGAAGCGCCTGCTGCTGCATGACCCGGAGGTTTCCGTGGCGGCGGTGATGGCGGACGATCCGGTGGTTTTCAGTCCTGACGACGAAGCGCGCGATGCCGCCTCGGCGTTCGAGCGCTACGACCTGGTTTCGGCGCCGGTGGTGGATGCCGACAACAGGTTGGTGGGGCGGCTGACGGTCAACACCGTGATGGACTTCATCCGCGAAGAAGCCGACAGCGACGTGCTGGCCATGGCCGGTTTGCGTGAGGAAGAGGATTTGTTCGCGACAGTGTGGCAAAGCGCGCGCAACCGCTGGATGTGGCTGGCGGTCAATCTGGTGACGGCATTCGTTGCCTCGCGCGTGATCGGGCTGTTCGAGGGGACGATCGAAAAGATCGTCGCGCTCGCCACCTTGATGCCGATCGTGGCGGGGATCGGCGGCAATTCCGGCAACCAGACCACCACCCTCATCATCCGCGCGCTGGCGCTGGGCCAGATCAGCATTGCCAATGCCCGCAAGATGATCGCCAAGGAAATCGGCGTGAGTTTGCTGAACGGGCTGGTGTGGGGCAGCGTGGTGGGGTTGTTCGCCTACGTGCTGTACCGGAATGTCGATCTGGGAGTGGTGATGGCGGCGGCGATGCTGCTCAACCTGCTGGTCGCCGCGCTCTCCGGCATCTTTATTCCGCTGGTGCTGCACCGGATGGGCCGCGATCCGGCGCTCGGCTCGAGCGTGCTGCTGACGGCGACGACCGACAGCATGGGGTTTTTCATCTTCCTGGGGCTGGCTACGATATTTTTGCTTTAGCGGGGTTTTGAAAAACGTAGCGAGAAGCTGTTAGGCAAGGAAAAACAGGCTGTAGGCTGGGGTAAGCGCAGCGCACCCCAGCAGGAACCTCCGATCGAATTGCTGGGGTTCGATTTTCTCACTCCAGCCTACACGGGCTGCCCCACCGGGGCATCGCCGGCACGAAATAGCCCGCACGCAGTGCGGCACAAAACAGGCACTCATACGATCCTCAATTAGGAAAACATGCGCGAATTCGACCTGGTGGTGATCGGTTCCGGTCCGGGCGGCTACCGCGCCGCGGTGCTCGGGGTGATGCGCGGCCTGTCGGTCGCCATTATCGAGAAGGCGCAATGGGGCGGCTGCTGCCTTAACCGGGGATGCGTGCCGAAGAAAGCCTGGCACCATACCGCCCGCCTGATCGCATCCGGACAGGGGTTTGCCGGGCGCGGCGTGCGGGGGGTGCTGACAGCTGATCTCGATCAGGCGTGGCGGCATCAGCGGCAGGTGTCGGCCGCGGTGCGCGACAGCTACCGCGACTACCTGAAGCGCTTGGGCATCGTCGCCATCGAGGGGGAGGCCGCTTTCGTTGACGCGCACCGGGTGGCGGTGGACGGCAAGAAAGAAGTGCGGGGACGGCACTTCGTCGTCGCCACCGGTGCTTCCCCGTTCGTGCCCGCTCCCTTCGTTCTGACGCCAGGCAGAGTACTCACCACCGATGAGCTGTTCGATGTCCCGCCCCCGCCGGGCAAGCGGATGGCACTCATCGGCAGCGGGGCGATCGGCACCGAGTTCGCTTTCATCCTCGCCATGTTCGGGCTGGAAGTGGTGTGGATTGCCCAATCCGCACCGCTCGCCAACAGCCGCTTCAGCTCCCCCGCCCTCAAGCTGCTGCATGATGCGCTGCGCGAACAAGGCGTAGTGCCGCGCACCGGCTGTCGCGCGCTTGGCGCCGAAATCACTGACGAAAGCGTGCGCCTTATGCTGGATGACGGCAGCACGGCAGAGGTGGACTGGGTGCTGCTGGGTACCGGCCGCCGGCCGCATACCGCTGCGCTCAATCTGGCGGCGGCAGGTGTGACCGTCACCGACAGGGGATTCATTGCCGTCAACGATTTCCTGCAATCAAGCATGCCGCACATCTACGCCATCGGCGATGTCTCAAATTCGCACATGACTGCCAATCACGCGCTGGCGGATGCCGCCGCAGCAGTGGCGAATATCGCGGCGCCGGGCTCGCGCCGGCGTGACAATCTGGCGGTGCCGGAACTGGTTTATTCGGCAATCGAGCTGGGGCGCATCGGATTGAGCGAGAAACAGGCCGAGGACGAGGGGCTGGAGCCGGCCACCGGCTTTGCCGCATTCGAAACCGACCCGTGCGCCCTCGGGCAGGATGATACCGCCGGTTTCGTGCGCCTGATCGCGGGCATGGACGACGGCCGCCTGCTCGGCGCGGAGGTGGCCGGCGCGGAGGCGGGGGAGCTGATTCATCTGATTGCCCTCCATTACGGCCGCGAGGACGCGCTCCGGCAATTCTCCCAAAGCTGCTACAACCATCCCGCGCGCGCCGAGGGGCTGCAGAACGCGGCCGAAACGCTTGCAGCCAGGTGGGGATTGGTGAAGCAGGTATTCGGCGGATAGCCGGGATTTTTTCTCCTTTCGGGAATAAAAACGCGCCTTCGCGTTCTTATGAATGAGGCCCATGAGCCTTGCAACTTTGCTGAAGGAGGGCATCATGTTTTCTCGTATCGTTGTTCCCGCGGCATTCTTCTTCGCATATTCCTTTCCGGCGCCGGCGGCGCCGGTCGAGGACGCATTCGCGCATTTCGAGGCGGTCGCTGCCGGCGATGTGGAACGGATCGTGCGGGGTTATGCCGACAACGCGGTGCTGCAGTGGGTGGGAGGGCCGCTCGATGGCGTTTACTATGCGGAGCGGGGGGGGCTGAGGGAGGTGTGGAGCCGCTTTGCCGCCGGCTCGGGCGGGCCGCTCAAGGCGACCGTCGCCAATACCGAGCTGAGCGAAAATCCGAACGGCGCGACGGTAACCGCCAACGTCGAATTCCAGGGCAAAACGGCTGTCAAGGTGCGCTACGTCCTGGTGTACCGGCAGGGCAAGGTGGTTAATGAAATCTGGCAGGTGGACCCGAATCTGAATATCGGATACTGACCTGGATCGTTGCAACTTCTTTACCGAGGAGCAGGAACATGACGAAAAACGTTTGTGGCATCGAAAAAGCGCTGCGCATCGTGGTCGGACTCGTTCTCATCGGCCTGGTGTTCATCGGGCCGAAAACGCCCTGGGGCTGGATCGGCGTCATCCTGGTGGCGACTGGGCTGATCGGCTGGTGCCCGATCAGCAAGCTGGTCGGGATCAATACCTGTCCGGCCGGGCGGAAAGATCAGCCGTCGGGCGGCTGAACCGGCGCCGCAATCGCGGGTCATATTTTTGTGGTGCAGGCCCGGCCGGGCTCGTCACCGCAAGACGGAGAGCCCGCATGCTGATCAAGAAAAAGGACGACATCAAACCGTCCTGGATCACGGACAAGGCGGTGTACCTAGACCGCCGCCATTTTCTCGCGGCTTCCCTGTCGCTGGCGGCGGCCGGGGCGCTTGCCGGCACGCGGCTGGAAGGGGTGCGCAAGGGCGAGTTCAGCACTGCGGAAACCCGGACGCCGCTCAAGGACATCACCAGCTACAACAATTTCTACGAATTCGGCACCGACAAGCAGTCCCCGGCGGAGCGGGCAAAAAGCCTGGTGACGCGCCCCTGGACGGTAGCGGTGGAAGGACTGGTCAGGCGGCCGAAAATCTACGCCATCGACGAGCTGCTGCGCCTGGCGCCAATGGAGGAGCGCATCTACCGGCTGCGTTGCGTGGAGGGCTGGTCCATGGTGATCCCCTGGCTGGGATTTCCCTTGAGCGAGGTGCTCAGGCGCGCCGAGCCCGAGAGCGGCGCGAAGTACGTCGAGCTCATTTCCCTCTACGATCCGAAGCAGATGCCCGGCCAGCGCGACCGCGTGCTCGACTGGCCCTATGTCGAGGGCTTGCGCCTGGACGAGGCATTGCATCCGCTCGCCATCCTTGCCTTCGGGTTATACGGGGAAGTGCTGCCCAACCAGAACGGCGCGCCGGTGCGCCTGGTGGTGCCGTGGAAGTATGGCTTCAAGAGCGCCAAGTCCATCGTCAGGATCCGGCTGGTCGAAAAGCAGCCGCTCACTGCCTGGATGAAGGCCGCGCCCCGCGAATACGGTTTCTATTCCAACGTCAATCCGGCGGTGGGCCATCCGCGCTGGAGCCAGGCGAAGGAGCGGCGCATCGGGGAGTTCGGCAAGCGCGACACCCTGTTGTTCAACGGCTACGCGGACCAGGTGGCGCAGCTCTATGCCGGGATGGATCTGAAAAGAAACTTCTGAGGAAGCGCAGCCTGAAACATCTCGCCGCGATCAAAAGCGCCGTCTTTCTCTTCTGCCTGCTGCCGCTTTCCGTGCTGGCCTGGCGCTGGTTTGACGGCAATTTGGGCGCCAATCCGATCGAGGCGGTGACGCACGCGACCGGCGACTGGACGCTGAGGTTCCTGTTGATCACGCTGGCCCTCACGCCGCTGCGCGAGCTTTCCGGCCGGGATTGGCCGGTGCGGCTGGGCCGGATGCTGGGGCTGTATGCGTTTTTCTACGCGCTGCTGCACTTCGCGACCTACCTCTGGCTGGACCAGTTTTTCGATACCCGGGCGATCCTCAGGGACATCGTCAAGCGACCATTCATCAGCGTCGGGTTCGCGAGCTTCCTTTTGCTGATTCCGCTCGCGGCCACTTCTTCCCAAGCCATGATGCGGCGCCTGGGCGGCCGTTGGCACGCGCTGCACCGGCTGACATACCTGATTGCCGCGGGCGGAGTGGTGCATTATCTGTGGCTGGTGAAAAAGGACGTCACCCGGCCGCTGATTTATGGCGCGATCCTGGGCCTGCTGGCGGCATATCGCCTATACGGCGCTTACCGCCGCCAGCGCGCCAGGCCGTTTTCCACCAGCGAATAGACCGACGGCACCACCACCAGCGTGAGCAGGGTGGAAGTGATCATGCCGCCGATCACCGCTACCGCCAGCGGGCCGTTGGTTTCCGCGCCTGCGCCCAGCCCCAGGGCGGCGGGGAACAGCGCCAGGATGATGGTGAGCGAGGTCATCAGCACTGGGCGCATGCGGATCGGGCAGGCATCCTTGAGCGCCTCGTCCACCGGCATGCCTTCGGCGCGCCGCTGGTTGGTGAGATCCACCAGCAGGATGGAGTTCTTCGCCACCAGGCCGATCAACAGCACCAGACCGATCATGGAGAAAATGTTGATGGTGTGGTTGAACAGCCACAGTGCCGCGACGCCGCCAATGATCGCCAGCGGCTGCGCCAGCATGATGATGAAAGGTTGCAGGAAGGAGTTGAACTGGCTTGCCAGCACCATATAGAGCAGCACCATCGCGAGGGTGAAGGCGAAGATCATGTAGCTCACAGTCTTGCCGAATTCCTCGGCCTGGCCGATCATTTTCACGGAATAGCCTGGCGGCATGATATCCGCCGCAACCTTCTTGACCTTGGCCACCGCTTCGCCCAGGGGTATCGTCGGCGAGGCGAAAAAAGTCGCGGCGTATTGCAGATCGAAGCGCCCGATCACCGCCGCCCCCAGCGTTTGCTGGACGCTGGCGACCGTATCCAGCCGCACCAGCTTGCCGTCCTTGGCACGCAAATAGATTCGGTTCAGATCGGAAACCTGGTTGAACTCGCCGTCCTTGGCCTTGGCCCGGATGTAATAACGCTGTCCGTCGCCGGGTTCGTCGTTGTAGCGGGCGATATCCACGCCGCCGCTCAGCATGTTGAGGGCCAAAGCCACGTCCTGCGAAGACAGTCCGGTGGCGGCGATGCGGGTGCGGTCCGGAAGCAGCGTCAACTGCGGCAAGTCAAGCTGCAAATCCACGTCCATCCGTCCAATGCCCGGCTCCGCCGCAAGCTTTTGTTGCAGGGTTTGCGTCAGGCGGCCGACTTCGTTCAAATTCGGGCCGCTCAATACAAACTGCAGTGGCTCGCCGCGCATGCCGCCGACGATCGGATAGGGAGCGGCGAAGGCGCGCGCGCCGGGTATCTCCGCCAGCTCCTTGCGAATGATCGGGATAATTTCCTGCTGCTTGATTTTCCGTTCGCTGCGCGGCGCCATGCGCGCCACGACCAAAGCCTGGTTGACCTGACCGGCCTGGCCGAGACCGATCAGGGCAAATTCGGTGACGATTTCCTTGTGCCGGAACATGATCTCCTCGACCATGCGCAGGCGGCTGTCGGTATAGTCGATACTAGATCCCAGCGGCGTGCGCAGGTTCACCAGAAAACGACCTTCGTCCTCGTCCGGGGTGAAGGTCTTGCCGACGCTGGCGAAAAAGTAGCCGCTCGATATCACCACCAGCAGGGTGAGCCCCACCACCTTCCAGCGGTGTGCGAGCGCTTTGCCGAGCAGGTAGCGGTAGAAGTTGTCCATGCCGTGGAAAAATCGATCGAGCGCGTAGTACAGCTTTCCGTGCTGCTTGGCGACGTGCAGATAGCGCGAGCACAGCATTGGTGTCAGGGTCAGCGAAACGAACAGCGACACCAACACGCCGAAGGTCACCACGACGGCAAATGATTTGAAAAATTGGCCGATGATGCCGCCGAGGAAAATCACCGGCGCAAAAATCGATACCAGGCTCAGCGTCGCGGCGATCACTGCGAACACCACTTCCCGGCTGCCGTTGATCGCTGCGGTGACGGGGTCGGGGTCGATGTGCTCGCGGTGGCGAAAGATGTTTTCAAGCACCACGATGGCATCGTCCACCACCACCCCGATCAGCAGCAAGAGCGCCAGCATGGTGAGCGAATTGAGGGTAAAGCCGGCAAAGTAGATGACCGCCACCGCGCCCAGTAGCGAAACCGGAATGGCGGTGGCAATGATCAGCGTGGAGCGGATGCTGCGCAGGAACAGCCAGACGATCAGCGAGGCCAGCAGCGTCCCTTCGATCAAATGCTCTTTGAGCGAGTTGACGATTTCCTGGATGAAGATGGCATCGTTGGAAACGACGGTGAGCGTCATTCCAGGCGGCAGCTGCGGAATGATTTCGTTCTCCAGGCGTTTCTTGATCGCATCGACGATCGCCACGGTATTGGTGTTCGCGATCTTGACCAGGCCCAGGCCGACTGTTGCCTTGCCCATGAATCGCGCGAGCTGGCGGTAGTCGGCGAGGCCGTCTTCGATTTCTGCCACCTCCTTGAGCCGGATTGGCGCGCCGTTGCGGTAGCCCACTACCATTTTTCCAAGGTCGTCGAGACGGTGAAATTCGAGATCGAGCTTGATCAGGTATTCCGTCTTTTTGCCAACCAGAAAACCGCCGGCGAGCTGCACGTGCTCCTTGCTGAACGCTTCGCTGATGTCCTGGGCGGTGACCTGGAACGCGGCCATTTTCGCCGGCAGCAGATTGACGCGGATGGTGCGGTCGCGCCGCCCGCCCAGGCGCACCTCGCCCACTCCGTCGATGGTTTCCAGCCGCTTCTTGATGACGTTGGTGGCGTACTGGTTGAGCTGCTGCTGCGTGCGGTCTCCCTGCAGCGCGAGCCACATGATCGGCATGGCGTTGGTTTCGACCTTGGCTACCACCGGCGGGTCGGCATCCTTGGGCAGCTGGCGCAACACCTGGTTGACTTTGGCCTGCACCTCATTGAAGGCGACATCGATTTTCTTGTCCAGGTTGAAGGTGATGTTGATCACCGACACCCCGGGCGACGAGCTGGACTGGATGTGCTCGATGCCCGGCACGCTGTTGATCGAAGTTTCCAGCACGTTGGTGACGCTGGAATCCACGATGTCGGGGTTGGCGCCCTTGAGGGTCGTGGTGATCGAAATGACCGGGAATTCGATATAGGGGTAGCGGTCCATGCCGATGCGCTGGTAGCTGATGACGCCGAACAGGATCAGTACCGCCGACATCATGAATGCCAGCACATGACGCTTGATGGAAAGTTCGGGCAGGGTCACTTGTTCGTTCCTTGCACCGTCACCGCCGCCTTGTCGGTGAGATAGCCGGCGCCATCCACCGCCACCGTTTCGCCCGCCGCCAGGCCTTTTACGATCTCGACTACGCCGTCGCGCGACTCGCCGGTATCGACCACGCGCTGGCCAGCCTTGCCGTCGCGAATGACGTACACCACTTTCCCCGCCGGGCGCACGACGACGCTCGTTTCGGGAACGACTACCGCATTGGCATGTTCGGCAACGATTACGTCACCGTTGACGCTGGCGCCCGGCGCCCAGCCGCCGGGATTGTCGAGTGCGATGATGGCTTCCATCGCGCGGTTGGTGCTGCCGACCATGGGACGGAGTTCGGTGATTCTGGCATTGACGGGTTTGTCCGGAGCAGTCGGCGTGGAAAGCCGCACGGCGAGCCCGGTGCGGAGCTGGGGCGCAACACCTTCAGGGAAAGGCAGCACGATGCGCAGCGACTTGCTGGTTGCGATCTTGAACAGCGGATCGCCCACCTTGACGTAGTCGCCGGCAGATATTTTGCGCTGCTCGATGATGCCGGCCACCGGCGCCACCACTCTGGTTTTTCCCAGCGCGCGTGACGCGGCGGCGAGGCGCGCCTCGGCGGCGTTGTATTGTTCTCGCACCGCGGAGAGCTGGGCTTCGGAGTTGTCGAGCGCGGCTTGCGAAATAAAGTTCTGTTCGCGCAATCGGCGGTCGCGCGCATGAGTCAGCTCCTGGTTGACGAGCAGCGCCTTCAGACGGGCGGCTTCGGCTGTCGCCGCCTGCCGCTCGATCGCCTGATCTTGAGGATCGAGCTCTGCCAATACCTGCCCCTTCTTCACTGCCTGGCCGGCTTCTGCAAGCGTTTGCGTCACCCGCCCGGCAACTTCGGCACCGATCAGGGGGGCGACGGCGCTCTCCACTTCGCCCACCGATTTCTGTGTTACCAACATGGTTTGAGATTGCGCTTGGGTCACGGTGATCAACGCACCGGCCGGCGGCTTTCCGCTTTTGGCGTCGCCGGGTTGCTTGCCGCAGCCGGCAAGTGCAAGCGCCGCCCACAACAGAATGATGGGATAAGAGCAGGAAACGGGAGAAAGCTTCATCTGTTTTTTTCCTTCTTGGTGTTGCTGCTCCGCGGTGCCGCGATGCCGCGCAGCAGGATGTCTACCAGCATTTGACTGTAGCGTGCCGGATCGTCGTCGAAGCTGACATCGGGATAATGCCGCAGCACTTCCCGCGCCTCGAAGAAGAACACATCGGCGCCGATCAGGAGAGTCGCCGCCATTGCCGGATCGATGTCGCGGCGCAGCTCGCCGCGCGTCTGAGCGGCGCGCAGAATGGCCACAAGGCGGGCGAAATTTTCGCCAAAACCGCGCTCGGCCAATTCCTTTCCCCGCAACGGACCGTTTTCCAGCAGCTCGCGCAGGATCAGACGCGAAAATTGTTCATGCTGCAGAATCGAGGAGAGATGCGCCTCGGCGAAGCGACCCAGTTTTTGCGACAAGCTGCCACGGTTGTTTTCCATGTCCTGCAGCAGGCTTCCGGTTTCGCGGCAGGCTTCCCCAAGCACCGCCAGATACAGTTCCTGCTTGGTGGCGAAATGGTGGTAGATGTTGGCCTTGCTGACACCGGCATGGTGCGCGATCGCGCTCATGGAAACAGCGTCGAATCCTTGCGCCGAGAACAATTGCTCCGCCGCTTCCAGTATCCGTTCTACTCCGGATTTTTGCGTGCGTTGCGAAGTTCGGTGCGTGGCGGATGCTGAAATGTTTGGCATTTCTCTATCGGGAGTGGTTGCTTGCGACGGTCAACGAAACCTTAAAGGAGCGGATGAAAAATGATAATGCCTGAAATGGGTTGCGACTGACCGACCGGTTGGTCAATTGTACGGCGGGAAGAATGACAGCGCAAGCGCTGATCGTGCCGGGCGAATATTGAGGGGGGGGAAGTACGAGTGCGCCGGAGGATGGTTCGGGGCGCAAACGGAAAAGGCGCGGGCGATCCTGTGATCACCCGCGCGCCGGCATGGCAGCCACTGAATTTACTTCAGGGCTGACGCTGGTGTTGCCGGAGTTGCCGCTTTTGCGGGCGCCGGCTTTTTTGCCGGGGCCTTTTTTGCGGCCGATTTGGCTACGGCCGTTTTTTTCGCAGCAGGTTTCGCGCTCTTCTTGGCGGCTGGTTTC
>JBFMFB010000070.1:0-5030 GCA_040752115.1 Pseudomonadota bacterium
TCCGCCGAAGCCCCCACCGCCGAATCCACCCCGGCCGCCTGGCCATCCGCCGTATCCGAACCCTCGCCCGCCGCCGGCCAGCACGAAGAAGAACGCCACCATCCCGGCAATCGCCGCGCCGATAAACGTTCCCACCAGCATCCAGAACAGCACCGCCGTCACCCCGCCAGCAATCGAAGCCCCCAAAAAACGCCCGAACAGGGCGCGCAACAATCCGCCGACGACGAACACGGCGATGAACGCAAACGGCAGGAAACCTTCGATGCCGGACCAGGAAACGTCTTTCTTGCGCGGCGGCGGCAACGGCTCGCCCTCGACCAGTCGGATCATCCGGCTGATGCCGGCGTCGATGCCGCCGTAAAAATCGCCCTGCCTGAAATAGGGCACGATGATCTCGGCCACGATGCGCTTGGCCACGGCATCGGGAATGACGCCCTCGAGGCCGTAGCCCACTTCGATGCGCAGCGCACGATCGTTCTTGGCGACGAGCAGCAGCGCGCCGTCATCCACCCCCTTGCGCCCGAGCTTCCA
The DNA here is from genome assembly GCA_040752115.1 of Pseudomonadota bacterium. Classification (GTDB taxonomy): domain Bacteria; phylum Pseudomonadota; class Gammaproteobacteria; order Burkholderiales; family Sulfuricellaceae; genus JBFMFB01. Next base: position 532 of record JBFMFB010000070.1, read on the forward strand.
GGCTTCGGCGACGCGGATGGAATATTGCTCGATGGTTTCAGGCTCGGTGGTGGGAACGATCAGCACCGCGATCTGGGCGCCTTTCCGCGCCTCGAAAGCCTGCAGCTCCTGTTCGAGCGATGCCCGCTGGCTTGCCGACAGCGTGCCGGTCAGGTCGGTGACCCGCGCCCGGAGCGGCGGCACCGCCACCTCGGCCTGCGCCTGGGCGGCAACGAACGCCAGCAACCACAGCCACAGAAAGCGATGGAAAAGCCGCTGCTTCGCCGCTGCGCTGCTCATTCGCGCCCCGCCAAACGATCAGGGAGTTTTGCCCGCGGCCTCGGGGCCGGCCGGGACGCCGAATTCAACCTTGGGCGGTTTGGAAATTTCCTTCTCGTTCTCCACCGTGAAATTCGGCTTGGTCTTGAAGCCGAACGCCATCGCCGTCAGGTTGGAAGGAAAGGAGCGCACGGTGACGTTGTATTCCTGCACCGCCTTGATGTAGCGGTTGCGCGCCACCGTGATGCGGTTTTCGGTGCCTTCGAGTTGCGCCTGCAGGTCGCGGAACGCCCCGTCGGCCTTGAGCTGCGGATAGCGCTCCGACACCGCCAGCAAGCGCGCCAAGGCGCTGCTCATCTGCGCCTGTGCCGCCTGGAACCGGGCGAATGCCTGCTCGTCGTTGATCAGCTCGGGCGTCGCCTGGATCGAGCCGATCCTGGCGCGCGCTTCGGTCACGCCCAGCAGCACCTCCTTCTCGTGCGCGGCATAGCCCTTGACCACATTCACCAGATTCGGCACCAGATCGGCGCGGCGCTGGTACTGGTTGAGCACCTCCGACCAGGCCGCCTTGATCTGTTCGTCGGTGGCCTGCAAGGTGTTGTAGCCGCAGCCGCTCAGAGGCAACAGCGCGAGCAGCAAAAACAGGAACAGCAGTCGATTGCGCATGGCTTCCTCCAGTTGGGAAAGTTCGGAATCTTAGAAGCAGTTTAAAAAATGTTGCGAGCGTACGTCAGGCAGGGGAGGACGGGGCACAGAAACCAGAATGTACAAGGAAGTACATGAGGATTCCGAGCACCGCCCGACCCTGCATCACGCACGCGCAGTAATTTTTTAAACAGCTTCTATACTGAGGCCACCGAAACGGACTCCAGGTTCCGCATGGTCTTCACCGCCAGGCACAAGTCCTCCCAGGCTTTTGCCTTTTCCTGAAGGCTGCGCAGCAGGTAGGCGGGATGATAGGTCACGATCAGTGGAATGCCCTGATGGCGGTGAACTTTTCCGCGCAGCGCGCCGATCGGCGCATCCGTATCGAGCAACCGGCTTGCTGCCACCTTGCCCAGCGCCACGATCAGCTTCGGCCGGATCAGTTCGATCTGACGCGCCAGATAAGGCTCGCAGGCCGCCGCCTCATCCGGCTCCGGGTTGCGGTTGCCCGGCGGGCGGCATTTCACGATGTTGGCGATATAGACGTTGTCGCCGCGCTTGAGGCTGACCGCCGCCAGCATGTTGTCCAGCAGCTTGCCGGCCTGCCCCACGAAAGGCTCGCCCTTCCTGTCTTCCTCCGCCCCCGGCCCTTCGCCGACGAACAGCCAGTCCGCCTGCTCGTCCCCCACGCCGAAAACGGTCTGGGTGCGCCCCGCGGCGAGCCGGCACGCGGTGCAAGACGCCACGGCCTCCTTGAGTGCGGGCCAGTCCATGCGGAGGATCATCGCGCGGCGGTCGTCGGACGCCGCCGCCGGCTCGCCGGAGGGCCGCCCTTCCGACGCCTCGGTTCTCCGCCGCCAGAGCGGCCACAGGTTGAGCTCCTTGAGAGCCTCTTCGCGCATCTTCACAGCGGCAGCCCCATCAGAATTGCGTCCTCCCGCCCATTTTCGGCCGGATAGTAGTTGCGGCGCACGGCGATTTCGCTAAAGCCCGTGGCAGCGTAAAGCCGCAGCGCCGGAATGTTGGAGGGGCGCACCTCGAGAAACATGGTCTCGGCCCGGTAGCCTTGCGCCACGCCGATCAGGTGCTCGAGAAATTTGCGGCCCAGCCCCTGCCGCTGCCAACCGCGGGCGATTCCCAGATTCAGCAGGTGCGCCTCCCCCGCCGCCACCATCATGATGCCGTAGCCCACCGGCGCGTCTCCGAGAGCATAAACCCAGCAGCTATAGCCGGCAGTCAGCGAGTCGCGAAAATTGCCGTGGGTCCAGGGAAAGGGATAAATCTCCCGCTCCAGCGCCATCACGGCATCGATGTCTTCCGCCCGCATCGGCCGAAACGCCGGCGCGCTGCAATCCCGCGGCTCCGCGTTCATCGCCGCTCGCCCATCTTCAGCGCAACCTTGTTCCGGATGTATTGGGGCGCGGCCAAGGCCGCATCCATTCCCTGCCCGCGCTCCAGGAGCGGCGCCGCCAGCCGCGCCATCTCCCGTGCATGGGGAAATGCCTCGCCATGTACCTCCCCCAGTTGCCCAAGATAGCGATTGCGCAGCGCGTCACTGTATTCCGCAAACCCGCTCCCAATGCCTATCCAGCCATCGCCGCACAGTTCCGGTGCCTCGTGGGCATAACACAGACTCGGACCGCTGACCGCTTCCCATATCCCGCCGCGTTTTTCATAAGCGGCATGATAAATCTCGCCGATGCGCGCATCCAGGCAGGCGATCACACACTCGCCCGGCGCCGCTTCCGCCAGCGCCAGCAAAGTGGAAATCCCGACCACCGGAAGATCGGCCCCGAACGCCAGCCCCTGGGCGATGCCGCAGCCTATGCGCAGCCCGGTGAACGACCCCGGCCCTTCGCCGAAGGCGATGCCATCAAGCTGCGAAAGCGACACCCCGGCTTCCGCCAGCAACGCCTTCAACATCGGCAGAACCAGTTCCGAATGGCGCTGCCCCGCCATCACCTCGCGCGCCGTCACCTCGCCGTCCAGCCACAGGGCCAGCGAACAATTTTCGGTGGAAGTATCGAGCGCGAGAAGTCTCAAGAGGCAATCGTGTTACAAGAGGATGAGCCGGCTGCTCAATGAACGGAAGGATCCGCACCGCAGCAATGCTTGAATTTCTTGCCGCTGCCGCACGGGCAGGGATCGTTGCGCCCGATTTTCGGCACGGCCCGGCGCGCAGGCCGCGGCGCAACGCGCCGGTCGAGCCAGAAATTGTAAATGTCCAGCACGACGGAAGGCAGATCCTCGCGCAGCTCAGCGAGAAGCTCCTGCTCCTTTTCCTCCGGCAGCCAGGGTTCGCCGCGCTCCTGCGCATCTTCCTTCATCGCGCCATTCAGCAACAGGAACGCAGTCAGCAATTCGCTGAGATCTTCGTCCCCCTCGCCCGCCGCTTCGAACCAATCGGTATCACCAATCTGGCTGCCGTGAAGATAGCCGAAGCACCAGGGCGCGAAATCAAGCTCGCCGGCATCCTCTTCCGTGGGGTAGAGAATCAGCAACGGCGGCTCCTGCGCCTGAAGGGTCGCAGCGACCTCGTTGTAAAGCCGCATGAGCAGCGACATTACCTCTTCTGCCTGCTCCTGCGACTCGAACTCCGCCTCTGCCCCGAACACCTCGGGCAGCCACCGGCTGGGAAGAATGGTCTCCGGACCGCTCACGATCGCGCAAAAAAACCCCTGCAGCGCGTCCAGCCCCAACGCCTGCCCTTTGAAAATATCGGAGGCAAGCAATGCCTCCAGCCGATCGAGCTCGACTTCGGATAAACGTTGGATGGAATTCATGACGCAGCCGTTACGGGAAAATAAATATGCGGACATTATAGCGCGGCGCTTTCGTGCATGGGTCACGAAAAGCTGGTGCCATGACCGGCATCCGCCAGGCGTGGCCATCCCGCGGGCGCGGGGGAAACTTATCAAGGGGGAAGCGCAAGTCGCGCAACGGCTTCATTCGGCCAGGTAAATCTCAAACTCGATCCGCTGCCAGGGATTGCGGCTTTTCTTGAGGCGGACGATGCGCGCTTCGAGTCTCTGGCCGCGGTCCATGAAGCGGGCGACGGCGGCATTCTCCTTGCGAGGCACGTAGCCGAGCTTGTGGCCCTGCCATTCTACGCGGATGGCTTTGGTGTCGTAGGGGTTGTCGGGTTCCCGCGCAAGGGTGAGCGGGTCGCCAACCTTCAGTTCGTCCCACAGCCGTTTGCCTTCGTAATAGCGGAAGCCGGCGAGCGGCGAGCTTTGCACCAGGATTTTCACTTCCACGCCCGCGGCGGCGGCAGAAGCCACCGCCCCGCACAGCGCGAACAGCAGCCCGAAAAGCAGGCGGCGCGCCATCATGCCTCCGGCTTCGCCTCGAAAAACTTTTCGACTTCCGCCAACTCGCGGGTGCGCTTCATTGGCGGCAGGCTCTGCCAGATGCGGCGGCCGTAGGGCTTGGTGATCAGGCGCGGGTCGCAGATCATCAGCACGCCGCAGTCGGATTCGGAGCGGATGAGCCGGCCGGCGCCCTGCTTGAGGGTGATGACGGCGTGCGGGAGCTGGTATTCCATGAACGCGCTGCGCCCTTCGCGGTTGATCTTTTCGATGCGCGCGGCGAGCACC
>JBFMFB010000071.1:0-4916 GCA_040752115.1 Pseudomonadota bacterium
CAGGATCAAGGCGATCTCGGCGGCAATGCCCCACAGGATCAGCCGGTTGCCTGCCACGCCGCAAGAAAGCACCGAAGCCCGCTCGCTGCGGCACAGGAATACGTTCACCACCTGCATCACGATGATCGCAGACAGGCACGCGGTGGTGGCCTGCAAGTAAAGCGGCGCCCCGGCCGACAACGCGCCTCCGTAGGTCCAGCCGCCCGCGTGCAGTACGTAGAAAAATGCCGCCATCGCCGCCGCCGCCTCCAGCATTCCCAGAAACCCATAGGCGCGCGCCAGAACCGGCCAGTTCAGCAACCGCTCTGCGCGTGCGCGCGGCGGCCTTTGCATCGCCTGCGGATCGGGCTTCTCCGCGCCCAAGGCGAGCGCGGGCAGCATGTCGGTGCCCAGATCCACCGCCAGGATCTGGATAACGGTGAGCGGCAGGGGAATCTTGAACAGCACGAAGGCTAGATAGGGAATCAGTTCGGGAATGTTCGATGTCAGGATATAGGTCAGGAATTTGCGGATGTTGTCGAACACCGCCCGCCCCTCTTCGACCGCGGCGACGATGCTGGCGAAGTTGTCGTCCAGCAGCACCATGTCGGACGCCTCCTTGGCGACGTCGGTGCCCGCGATGCCCATGGCGATGCCGATATCCGCTTGCTTCAGCGCCGGTGCGTCGTTCACGCCGTCCCCGGTCACCGCGACGATGTGCCCCTTCTTTTTCAGCGCTTCGACGATGCGCAGTTTCTGGTCGGCGCCGACTCTGGCGAAGATGATTTCCGGAGCATCCAGCGCCAGTTGCAACTGGGTCGCCGACATGCGGCGAAGCTGGTCGCCGGAAAACACGGCCGGATCTTCGGAGCGCACCAACCCGATTTCCCGCGCGATGGCTTTGGCGGTATGCGGATGGTCGCCGGTCACCATGATGACTTTGATGCCTGCCTGGCGGCATTTCCCGATGGCAGCGGGCACTTCCGGCCGGGGCGGGTCTTCCAGCCCGGCAAGCCCGGTCAGGATCAGTCCCTCCTCAAGCCGGTCGTGCTCGCAGCCTTCCTCCACCGGCCGCCGGGCAAACGCCAGGATGCGCAACCCCCGCTGCGCCATGGCATCCTGCGCCTGAAGAAATGCGCCCCGCAATTCCGGCGCAAGAGGCCGCACCTCCGCCCCGATCTGCACCGAAACGCACAGCGGCAGCAGCGCCTCCAGCGCGCCCTTGGTGTACAGCGCCAGGCCGTCCGGCGTGCGGTGCAGAGTGGACATGCGTTTGCGGTCGGAGTCGAACGGCACCTCGTCCACCCGGGGCCAGGCGGCGGGCTCGGCGAGAGCCTGGCGCGCCATCTCGACCAGCGCAATCTCGGTGGGGTCGCCGAGCAGCACGGTTTTGCCCTTTTCCTCGGCTTCCCTGAGGTTGTGGCACGACAGGGCGGCTTCGAAGAAACCGCGATAACTCGAGATGCTGCCGGAAAATTCGTGCGGTTCGAGAAACCGGCCGCCCAGAAACAATTGCTTTGCCTCCATGCGGTTGAGCGTGAGCGTACCGGTCTTGTCGGTGCAGATCACCGTGGCGGCGCCCAATGTTTCCACTGCCGGCAGGTGCCGGACCAGCGCATTTCTCCTGGCCATGCGCTGGGTCGCCATGGCCAGCGCGAGCGTCACGGTGGGAAGCAAGCCTTCCGGCACGTTCGCCACGATGATGCCGATGGCGAAAATGAAGTTTTCCCAGAACGGCAGTCCGAGCGCGCGGCCGACGAAGAAAAACACCACGCCGAGCGCCGCCGCAAGAGCGGCCACGACGCGGCTCAAAAACACGATTTCCTTTTGCAGCGGAGAAAGCGGCTCGCCCACGGTCTGGGTGAGACCGGCGATCTTGCCGAACTCGGTGCGCATGCCGGTCGCGAACACCACCGCCCGCCCCCCGCCGGATACCACGCTGGTGCCGGCCAACAGCACGTTGCGACTGTGCAGCAATTCCTCTTCGGTGGAGGGATGCGCGTCGCGCGCCTTGGGCAGCGATTCTCCCGTCACCGTGGCAGTGTTCACCCGCAAGCCGAAGGCTTCGATCAGGCGGCAATCGGCGGGCACGTTGTCGCCTTCCCGCAGCAGGATCACATCGCCCGGCGCGAGTTCGGCAGCAGGGATCGGCACCATCTTTCCCTCGCGCACGGCCATCACCTGCATTGGAAGGAGCTTCTGCAAGGCGGCAATGGCCTTCTCCGCGCGGTATTCCTGCCAGAACGAAAACAGGCCGTTCAGCAGGATCACGCCGAGAATGGCGAACCCCAGCACCGCCATGCCCTTGCCGGGATCGCTTGCCTCCGCCACGAAAGCGAGCGTGGCGGCAAGCCACAGGATCAGGGCAAAGAAGTGGGTAAAGCCCTGCAGGAAGCGAACCACCAAGCGTTCGCCCCCTACCTTCTCCACCCGGTTGGGACCATACTCTGCCAGCCGGCGCCGGGCCTCCCTCCGGGGCAAGCCGTCCGGGCCGCTGTGCAGGCTCTTCAGCGCCTCTTCCGGGGTCAGCAGATGAATCTTCATCGCAGCAGATCTTTCAGCGCCAGCGCATTCTCCACGGCATACCCCGCCTGGTCGTTGTCGAAATAGACATACACTTGCCGCAGCGTCCGCCACGAGCGGATGCGCTCCGCCCAGCCTTCCAGCGCGGCCCGGCTGTAGCAGCCGGCATAGGGTCCGTCCGGCCCGTGCAGCCGGATGTAGGAAAAATCGGTGGTGAGCTGCGGGGGCGAGCAAAACCCGCCGATGTCGAAAATGCAGAATGCCGCATTGTGCGATTCCAGCAGAGCGTAGATTTCCCGGCAGTGCCAGCTCGGATCGCGGAACTCGAAGGCGCAGGGAATCGCGGCGGGCCATGCCGCAAGGAAGCCGGCCAGTCGTTCCGGATTGCACTTCCAGCGCGGCGGCAGTTGGAACAGCACCGGCCCGCGCTTGGCCGCAAGCGGTTCCAGCACCGGCAGGAATACAGCAATGCCCGCTTCCGGCTCCTTGAGCTTTTTCATGTGGGTGATGAAGCGGCTGCCCTTCACCGCAAACAGAAAATTTTGGGGCGTCGCATCATGCCACGCCTGGACCGCCTTGAGGGACGGCAGGCGATAGAAGCTGCGGTTGATCTCCACCGTGTCGAAATGACGGGCGTACCAGGCGAGCCACTCCGCGTGCGGCAGGCCGTCGGGGTAGAACACCCCTTGCCAATGCTCGTAATGCCAGCCGGAAGTGCCGATGCGGACGTTCGCGCTCATGCGACTCAGCTTGATTGGACAGGATTAACAGGATTTTTCAGGATTGACAGGATTACTTCAATTCGTTTTCGAAGGCATGTTCCCATAGCCTGTGTGGGTTGGCCAGGCCGAGGTTGCAACACGCCGAATGCGGTTTTCGAAGCCACGGAGGCGGGTCACGCTTCGCTAACCCACCCTACGATTCACTGCCTGCAACTCGCCGCGTCAAATCCGGGTTTAATCCTGTAAATCCTGAAAAATCCTGTTAATCCTGTCCATCGATTTCCCCTACCCCTTCACACATGCCTTCGGCCTCAAAAACGCCACCCGCTTCGCCAGGCCGGCCTTCTCCGTCGCTTCCGCCACCTCATCCACGTCCTTATAGGCGCCCGGCGCTTCCTCCGCCGCGCCGCGCATGGAGCGGGTGCGGATCAGGATGCCCCTGCCGCGCAGTTCGTCGATCAGGTCGCGCCCGCGCCATTGCCTGAGCGCCTGGTTGCGGCTCATGGCGCGGCCGGCGCCGTGGCTGGCCGATGAAAAGGCCTGGGTTTCGCTCTCTGCCGTCCCCACCAGCACATAGGAGCCGGTGCCCATGCTGCCGCCGATGATCACCGGCTGGCCCACCGCGCGGTAGCGCTCGGGCAGTACCGGATGGCCGGGGCCGAAGGCGCGGGTCGCGCCCTTGCGGTGCACGTGGAGCACGCGCTCGCGGCCATCCACTCGATGCTTCTCCACTTTGCAGGTGTTGTGCGAAACGTCGTACAGAGTTTCCAGCACGGCATCGGGCAGCACGCGGGCGAACACCTCGCGCGTGAGGTGGGTGAGAATCTGCCGGTTGGCGAGCGCGCAGTTGATGCCGGCATTCATCGCGCCGATATATTCCTGCCCTTCCGGCGAGTTGATCGGCGCACAGGCCAGCTCCCGGTCGGGCAGGATGATGCCGAGCCGGCTCGCGGCCTTGGCCAGGGTGATCATGTATTCGGTGCCGATCTGGTGGCCCAATCCTCTGGAGCCGCAATGGATCGAAACCACGATCTGCCCCTCGCGCAAGCCGAAGGCCTGCGCCGCCTGCTCATCGTAAATCCGCTCAACCACCTGCACTTCGAGATAATGATTGCCCGAGCCGAGCGTGCCCATCTCGCCACGCTGGCGCTTTTTGGCGAGCTGGGAAACATTGGCGGGCAGCGCGCCGGCCATGGTGCCGCGCTCCTCGACGTAATCGAGGTCTTCCGCCAGACCGTAGCCGTGGCGGATCGCCCATTGCGCGCCACCGGTCAACAGATCGTCCAGTTGATCGGGGGAGAGCTTGAGCTTCCCTTCCTCGCCCACTCCGGCAGGGATGGCGTAAAACAGCGCGTCGGCCAGCATTTCGAGATGGGGAACGAGATCGGCCAAAACCAGGTTGGTACGCAAGCAGCGGATGCCGCAGGAAATATCGAAACCCACGCCCCCGGCGGAGATGATGCCGCCCTGCTCGGCGTCAAAGGCCGCCACCCCCCCGATGGGAAAGCCGTAGCCCCAGTGCGCGTCCGGCATCGTCATCGCCGCGCCCACCAGGCCCGGCAGATGGGCGACGTTGGTGATCTGTTCCAGTACCTTGTCGTCCATGGTGGCGAGCAGCGGCTCGCTGCCATAGAGGCGCACCGGAGCGCGCTTGTCTCCCGGCGCCAAGGGCACGGTCCAGGTGTAGTCGTC
>JBFMFB010000072.1:0-4884 GCA_040752115.1 Pseudomonadota bacterium
CCGGGGCCGGGGGGATTAGGGATTCCCCCCCGCCCCTATTTGGGTACAATGTTGCACCCGTCCTTCTCGCACAACCGTCCGACATGACCCGATCCAAAATTTTTCTTCTCGCCGCCGCGCTGATCGCCGCCGGCGCGGGCCTGTATTTCTGGCAGGCACAGAAGCCCGGCGCCGCGGAGCAGCGATACAAGACCGAAGCAGTCGGCCGCGGCGACATCGTCCAGACCATATCCGCCAATGGCACCCTGAATCCGGTGGTGCTGGTCAACGTCGGCACCCAGGTTTCCGGCACGGTGATGAGGCTGCACGCCGATTTCAACGCCCGAGTCGCCAAGAACCAGGTGCTGGCGGAACTCGATCCGGCCCTGTTCGAAGCCCAGGTCAAGCAGGACGAGGCCAACCTGGCGGTCGCGCAGGCCAACCTGACGCTGGCCCGCAACAAGGAGCAGCGGGCACAGGCGCAGTTCCAGAAGGGCTTCATCTCGGCAGACGCCCTGGACCAGGCGGTGCAGGCGCTCGCCACGGCCCGGGCGCAGGTGGCCCAGGCCGGCGCCCAGCTCGAGCGGAACCGCACCAATCTGCGCTATACCGTGATCCGCTCGCCGGTTTCCGGCGTGGTGGTGGCGCGCAACGTGGATGTCGGCCAAACCGTGGCAGCGAGCTTCCAGACCCCGACCCTGTTCCAGATCGCCGGCGACCTCGCGCAAATGCAGATCGACACCAGCATCGCCGAAGCGGATATCGGCAGCATCCGGGTGGACCAGCCGGTGCGTTTCAGCGTCGATGCTTTCCCCGACCGCTACTTCCCCGCCACCGTGAAGCAGATCCGGCTCAATCCCGCCATCCAGCAAAACGTGGTCACTTACGACGTGGTGCTGGCCGCCGCCAATCCCGAAGGCAGCCTGCTGCCGGGAATGACCGCCCACGTGTACATCACGGCGGCGCGGCGCGATGACGTGCTGCGCGTCCCCAACGCCGCCCTGCGCTTCAAGCCGGCCAAGGAAGAAAGCACCAAGCCCGAGGGCGGAGCCAGGCCAGGCAAGCAGAAGGCTGCCGGGGTGGTGGTTTACAAGCTGGTCCAGGGAAAACCGGCCCCGACAACCATCAAAACCGGAATTTCGGACAACGGCTACACGGAAGTGGTGGCGGGCGACCTCAAACCCGACGATCTGGTGGTCACCAAGGAACTGGGCGCCAACGGGGAAAAACAGAAGGGCAATTTCCAGCTAAGGATGTTCTGATGGATCAAGCGCCCCTGATCCGTATCGAAAGTCTGTACAAACAGTACGAAAGCCCCGGCGCCCCGCCCGTGCCGGTGCTGCACGACATCAACCTGAGCATCGGCGAAGGGGAGTTTGTCGCCATCATGGGGCCTTCCGGCTCGGGCAAGTCCACCTTCATGAACATCCTGGGATGCCTCGACACGCCCACCCGCGGCGCCTACTACCTGGCCGGGCGCAATGTGGCCCATCTGGACGGCAACGAACTGGCGGCGCTGCGCAACAAGCAGATCGGCTTCGTGTTCCAGGGCTTCAATCTCCTGAAGCGGGTAGCCGCCGTCGACAACGTGGCGCTGCCGCTCATGTATGCGGGCGCCGACAAGCCCGAGCGCCGCGCACGGGCAACGGAGATGCTGCGCCGCGTCGGGCTGGAGAGTCTTTCCCGCTCGCTGCCCAACCAGATGTCCGGCGGGCAGCAGCAGCGCGTCGCCATCGCCCGCGCGCTGGCCAACTCTCCGCACCTGATCCTGGCGGACGAGCCCACCGGCAACCTGGACACCCAGACCAGCAAGGAGATCATGGCGCTGTTCACCGAGCTCAACCAGAAAGAAAAGATCACCATCATCCTCGTCACCCACGAACCCGACATCGCCGGCTACGCCCGGCGCCTGATCCGCTTCGTGGACGGGAGGGTGGTGCAGGATGAGGCGGTCGATTCTGTTGTTGGCCACGAATGACACGAATGTACACGAATATTGAAGACGGCATTCTGCACAAGGAACTGGCCTACAAAATCGTTGGGCTGGCGATGCAGGTGCACAGTAAACTGGGGCACGGTTTCCTGGAAAAAGTGTATGAAAACGCTTTGATGGTCATGTTCAGGAGAGAAGTCATCGAGGCGCGGCAACAGGTGCCTATCGCGGTCATGTTCGAAGGAGAAACTATCGGAGAGTATTGCGCCGATATTTTGGTCGAAAACAAGATAATCCTGGAACTCAAGGCAGTTGAAGCAATCTCGGATGCCCATCGGGCTCAAGCCCTCAACTATTTGAAAGCCACCAACTTGCGGCTGGCGCTCATCCTGAATTTTGGGAAGCAGCGGCTCGAACATGAAAGACTGGTGCGATAATTTTTTTTTGCCACGAATGGACACGAATGCTCACGAATGCGGACGTGATCGCGAGATTGGCCCCACCCCGGCAAGATTTTATCCAGGCGAACAATCAGCTGGATTTTGACTTTATTCGTGTAAATTCGTGTCATTCGTGGCCAAACAGAGCCTTTCCATGAAACTCCTCGCCATTCCCGCCGAAGCCTGGCGCGCCATGGCCCTGAACCGGCTGCGCACCGCCCTCACCATGCTCGGCATGGTGATCGGGGTGGCCGCCGTGGTGCTGATGCTGGCCATCGGCCAGGGGGCGCAGGCCACGGTCAACGAGTCCATTGCTTCCATGGGGAGCAACATGTTCATCGTGCTGTCCGGCGCCTCCACCTCCGGAGGGCTGCGTTTCGGCGCCGGCACCACCCCCACGCTCACGGTGGGAGACGCCCAGGCGCTGGCGCAGCTCGACTCGATCAACGCCCTCGCGCCGGTCTATCCCGGCAACGCCCAGTTCGCCTACGGCCCCAGCAACTGGAGCACCCTGGTCAACGGCACCACGCCGGATTATCTGGTGGTGCGGAACTGGGGGCTGGATTCGGGGCACGCCTTCGACGATGGCGACGTCCGCTCCGCCAGCCGGGTCGTACTACTGGGGCAGACCGTGGTCAAGAACCTGTTCGGCGACGAAGACCCGACGGGCAAGACGATCCGCATCAAAAACAGCCCGTTCCTGGTGATCGGCGTGCTGTCGCCCAAGGGGCAAAGCCTGGACGGCCGCGACCAGGACGACACCGCCCTGGTGCCGCTCACCACCGCGCAGCGCAAGCTGTTCGGCAACCAGTTTCCCGGCACGGTGCGCTTCATCATGGCCCAGGCCAAGTCCCCGGAGGTGATGGGCGAAGCGGAACGGGAAATGGTGCAACTGCTGCGCCAGCGCCACCGGCTGAGCGCCGAGGCGGAAAACGATTTCGCCGTGCGCAACCTCACGGCCGTGGCCCAGTCCGCCGCCGGCACCGCCCAGGCGATGTCCTTCATGCTCGGCGCGATCGCCTCGATCTCGCTGCTGGTCGGCGGCATCGGCATCATGAACATCATGCTGGTGTCGGTCACCGAACGCACCCGCGAAATCGGCATCCGCATGGCCATCGGCGCGCGCCGCCGCGACATTCTGCTGCAGTTCCTGCTCGAGGCGCTGATGATCTGCACCGCCGGCGGCCTGGCGGGAGTAATCTTCGGAGTCGGCGGCGCCTGGCTGGTGGCCAAAGTCGCCGGCATGGTAGTGGTGGTGACCCTGGGCTCGATCCTGCTGTCGTTCGCCTTCGCCGCGGCCACCGGCATATTCTTCGGCTTCTACCCGGCGAAGAAGGCGGCGGATCTCAAGCCGGTGGAGGCGCTGCGGTACGAATAGCGGGAGGGGAATGAAAAACGCCACCCGAAGGTGGCGTTGGAAGCTTGGGGCGGAAGCCCCGGGTTAGCCGCGCAGCGGCGTAACCCGGGCTACGCTTGCTAGATAATTGGAGGATAGCCTCACAGCGTGCAACCCTTGATAGCTACAGCTCCAGTACCGCTTATTACGCATGCCCACGTAACGTCGCCACCTGCAGCCGCTGGCGCAGTCGGCGTCAAAGTTGCTGTGATCCCATCATATGTGAATGCCAGCACACCCGAACCCGTACAATTCGGGATGGCAACGCCGCTTTCGGTACAGGAAAATGCGCCGGTGTCGTTATACGTCAGACCGACCTTCGTCTTCTGGCCATCAAGCGAAGCGACCGCGGTTGAGGCTTTCGCTTTAGCCGTGTAGTCCCTGTATGACGGAATCGCCACCGCCGCCAAAATCCCGATAATCGCCACGACGATCATCAGTTCGATCAGGGTAAAGCCTTGTTGTGCACGTTTCATGGTTACTCTCCTTGGAAATTTATCTTGCCTTGCCTACTGGACCAAACACACTGGGGTGTCTGGCGGGTATAAAGCAACGGCCATGCCAGCTTGCCAGTCAGCTTGCACCGCCACCGCCGGAAGCGCCGCCCCGCCTTGCGTTCCGGGGGTCATGCCCTGCCCCTGCGAGCTTCGGCAACCGGCCCGATTTTCCAGCAGTGACGAAATCGGGCACCCCTTTCACAGGTCACAAACTGACGTTTTTCGTCACTTCCGCCGATCTGGTAACATAGCCCGCATTTTCGATTCATCGGTTACGAAAGGAACACCATGCACGCACGCGTCAAATGGGCGGGGGAAGCCAGCTTTGTCGGGGAGACCGAAACCGGCCATGCGGTGACGATGGACGGGCCGCCGGACGCGGGGGGGCGCAACCTCGGGCCGCGGCCGATGGAGCTGGTGCTGATCGGCACCGGCGGCTGCACCTCGTTCGACGTGGTGCACATCCTGAAGAAGGCGCGCCAGCTGGTCACCGGCTGCGTGGCGGAGATCGGGGCGGAGCGCGCCGCCACCGACCCGAAGGTGTTCACGAAAATCCACTTCCATTTCATCGTCACCGGCAGGAACCTCAAGCCGGAGCAGGTGGCGCGCGCCATCGACCTGTCGGCGGAGAAATACTGC
>JBFMFB010000073.1:0-4811 GCA_040752115.1 Pseudomonadota bacterium
AACCAGGAATGCGACAAAAAACATGCCAATCAAAGTAATGCCTTGCTGTTTTTTCATGCCTCCCCCTAATTGATCGACTGCCCAATTCGCTTGAAATCGTTGAAATTCCACCAGATCATGAAAGCCTTGCCCACGATGTTCCGGTCGGGAACGAACCCCCAGTAGCGGCTGTCGTTACTGTCATCGCGGTTGTCTCCCATCATGAAATAATGCCCCGGCGGAACGACGCAACTGAACCCGTCTTCAGTGTAATCACAGTTTGCCCGGGACGGAAACGATCTCACATCGTCCAGCCGCACAGTAGGCAAATCGGGCAGCACCAGTATGGCGTGATTGTGATTGCCGAGCCGCTCCAGATAGTGCTTGGCCGAGATATAGTTCAGGCCGCCTTTCACGTAGCTGTATTCCTTGCCTTGATCTTCCGCTGCAACCGGCGTGCCGTTGATCGTAAGCCGCTTGTTTCGATAAACCACCTTGTCGCCAGGCAACCCGACAATACGCTTGATATAGTCCAGCGATGGATCTTCCGGATAGCGGAACACCATCACCTCCCCGCGCTGCGGGGGATTGACGTCCAGAATCTTCAGATTGATGACCGGCAACCGGATGCCATAGGTATATTTGTTTACCAGGATGAAATCCCCCACCAGCAACGTCGGCATCATCGATCCGGAGGGGATTTTGAAGGGTTCGACCAGAAACGAGCGCAGCAGGAAGACCACCAGAATGACCGGAAAAAAACTCTTGGCATATTCAACCAGGATAGGCTCCTTGGCGTCGGCGGCGCGGCCCGGCTTGCCAAGATAACGATCCCACAGCCAGATCGAGCCGGTGATCACCAGCGCAATCAGCATGATCAATGCAAAATTCATTCGATATCCCTAACTGTTGACCACAGAATGCACAAACAAGGAGTCCGAGAGATGCTTTGTCTCCTGCGGCATTACTTGTTTTCTACCTGGAGGATCGCGAGGAAAGCTTCTTGCGGAATTTCCACGTTGCCCACCTGTTTCATGCGCTTCTTGCCCGCCTTCTGTTTCTCCAGCAGCTTCCGCTTGCGCGTAATGTCGCCGCCATAACATTTTGCCAGCACGTTCTTGCGCAGCGCCTTGACGTTCTCGCGTGCGATGATATGCGAGCCGATCGCCGCCTGCACCGCTACGTCGAACATCTGGCGCGGAATCAACTCGCGCATTTTTGCAGCCAGCTCACGCCCGCGATACTGGCTGTTGGCGCGGTGCACGATCAGGGACAGCGCATCCACCTTGTCGCCATTGATCAGGATGTCCAGCTTGACCAGATCCGAGGCGCGGAATTCCTTGAATTCGTAGTCCAGCGAAGCATAGCCCCGGCTGGCCGATTTCAGCTTGTCGAAGAAATCCATCACCACCTCGTTCATCGGCAGCTCGTAAGTCAGCATCACCTGCCGCCCCATGTACTGCATGTTTTTCTGCGCGCCGCGCTTTTGTGTGCACAGCGTGATGACGACGCCGACATATTCCTGCGGCACCAGGATGGTGGCGGTGATGATTGGCTCGCGGATTTCCTCGATTTTCGAGGGATCCGGCAATTTCGAAGGGTTTTCGATCTCGACTACTGAACCGTCCCGCATCACCACCTGGTAGATCACGGTGGGCGCGGTGGTGATGAGGTCCATGTCATATTCGCGCTCCAGCCGTTCCTGCACGATGTCCATATGCAGCAGACCGAGGAAGCCACAGCG
Source organism: Pseudomonadota bacterium (assembly GCA_040752115.1). Classification (GTDB taxonomy): domain Bacteria; phylum Pseudomonadota; class Gammaproteobacteria; order Burkholderiales; family Sulfuricellaceae; genus JBFMFB01. The sequence goes on from JBFMFB010000073.1 coordinate 1,724, forward strand.
GAAGCCGAATCCCAGCGCCTGCGAAGTTTCCGGCTCGTATTGCAGCGAGGCGTCGTTGAGCTTGAGTTTTTCCAGCGCATCGCGCAGCGCATCGTACTGGTTCGATTCCACAGGGTACAATCCGGCAAACACCTGCGGCTTGATTTCCTTGAACCCCGGCAGAGGCGCTGTTGCGGGATTATCCGCCAGGGTGACGGTGTCGCCCACCTTGGCGGCCTTCAACTCCTTGATTCCGGCGATGATGAACCCGACATTGCCGGCGGAAAGCTGCGATCGCTGCCTGGATTTCGGGGTGAACACCCCAACCTGCTCGCACAGATAGGAGGCGCCGGTCGCCATCAACCGGATTTTGTCCTTTGGCCTGAGCGCACCATCTACCACCCGAACGAGCATGACCACGCCCACATAGTTGTCGAACCAGGAGTCGATGATCAAGGCCTTGAGCGGCGCATCCGGATTGCCTTTCGGGGATGGGATGCGGGCGATCACCGCCTCGAGGATGTCCTCCACGCCCTCGCCGGTCTTGGCGCTGGCGCGGATCGCGTCGTGCGCGTCGATGCCGATGATGTCCTCGATCTCCTTGATTACCCGCTCTGGATCGGCGCTCGGCAGATCGATTTTGTTGAGCACCGGCACCACTTCCACGCCTTGCTCGATCGCGGTGTAGCAGTTCGCCACGCTCTGCGCTTCGACACCCTGCGAAGCGTCCACCACCAGCAGCGCTCCCTCGCAAGCCGCCAGCGAGCGCGATACTTCGTAGGAAAAATCCACATGACCGGGCGTGTCGATCAGATTGAGCTGATAAACCTTGCCGTCGCGCGCCTTGTATTCGAGGGCGGCGGTCTGCGCCTTGATGGTGATGCCGCGCTCCCGCTCCAAATCCATTGAATCCAGCACCTGCTCTTCCATTTCCCGCTCGGATAGTCCGCCGCAGAGCTGGATGAAGCGATCCGCCAGCGTGGATTTGCCGTGGTCGATGTGGGCGATGATGGAAAAATTACGGATCTCGTTCATCTTGCGGATTCAGTAAAAAAGGGCACTCGCAGTGCCCTTTTAAATTTGGGAAAACAGCATTCTAGCGGATTTTCATCAAACACGCATTATGGACTGGATTCGGCCTGTTGCGATTCCGGCAGCCGCCGGGATTCCATGAATGCCTTGAACGCCCGCAGATCGAGATGATAGTGGCAAATTTCCACTTCGCCCGCCATCAGCACCGGCACCAGTTCTCCAAGCCGTTCCTCCAAGGCCTCGTCCGCATCCACATCCACCACTGTCAGGGAAAACCGGTATCGCTGCTGCAGCACCTCCAACGCGGCGATCATGTCATGGCACAGATGGCAGTATTCGCGGCTGTAAAGCGTTAGTTCCGGCACCATGTTATTTTTCGCCTACTTTCATCGGGATATACAGGGAGCTATCGCTGCGGCGCACAAGCAGTGCAACGATACGGCCCGAACCGTATTGCGAAAGCAGCTGCTCGAACTGGCCCACAGTCCTGATATCAGCATTGTTCAGCGCCAGAACCACGTCACCGCGGCGCACGCCGGACCGCGTCGCCGTCCCCTGGACATCTTCGACCAACAAGCCGTTGTCGATTTTCAGCTCCTGGCGCTGGGCTGCGCTCAGTTCCGCCAATACGAGGCCGAGCCGGTTGGCGACCTTCGGTTGCGGCTTACCGTGGTGCTTGGCGAGCTTGCCCGCTTCCGGCAGCTCCCCCACGACAAGATCGATATCCTTGACGGCTCCCTTGCGCCATACCTGGATCACCACTTTGGTACCGGGCCGGGTTGGCCCCACGAGTTGCGGCAGTTCGCTGGAAGTGCCGATGGGTTTGCCGTCGAATTTCAGAATCACATCGCTGGGATAGAGGCCTGCCTTATGTGACGGACTGTCTTTTTCCAGCGATACGACCAGAGCACCCGCCGCTTTGCTTAAGCCGAACGATTCGGCCAGATCCTTGGTGACTTCCTGGATTCCCACCCCCAGCCAGCCGCGACTGACCTTGCCGCTAGCCCGCAACTGGTTGCCGACATCCATGGCGACGTCGATCGGGATGGCAAACGACAGCCCCATGTAACCGCCGGTGCGGCTGTATATCTGGGAATTGATACCGACTACCTCCCCTTTCAGATTGAACAGCGGACCGCCGGAATTGCCGGGATTGATGGCCACGTCAGTCTGAATGAAAGGAACGTAGTTTTCCTGGGGAAGCGAGCGACCCTTGGCGCTGACGATGCCGGCAGTAATGCTGTTCTCGAAGCCGAACGGCGAGCCAATTGCCACCACCCATTCCCCCACCTTCAACTTGGAAGGATTGCCCAGTGTGACTTTGGGCAAATCGGTCGCATCGATTTTGATCAGCGCCACATCGGTTCTTTTGTCGCTGCCGACGATTTTTGCCTTGAACTCCCGCTTGTCGGTCAACTTCACCGTAACTTCGTCTGCATCGTCCACGACATGAGCATTGGTCAGGATGTAACCGTCGGAGCTGACGATAAGCCCCGAGCCGAGCGACTTTGCCTCCAGCTCATGGGGCGGTATCTGCGGCGGCATGAAACGCCGGAAATACTCATATGCGGGATCATCCTCGGAAAGGTTCCCATGGGGGGAAAGGCTGTCTTTCCCTTTCAAGGCTTGAGTCGAGCTGATGTTGACCACCGCCACGCCCTGTTTTTCCGCCAACTCGGTAAAGTCCGGCAGTTCCTTGGCGTGGGCGGATAGTGCAGAAGAGACTAAAAACAGGCAGGCGGCCAATACTCTTTTCATTCGTTCCCCTGAGAAAAGCAAACGGTTTTACGGTTGGAAATCTTACGCAAAATAATCGGGTGATAACGGGAATTCGAGCCGATCGACCCTGCCGCCAGCCTCAGCCCCGCTCCACCGACGACAAGTCCAAGAGCGGCACCAAGAATCGAATAATTTTCTTTTTCGGCAGGAGAAGGCGCGACGAGGCTTGCCGCCACCGCTCCCAGCAGCAACAGGAACAGCGGCAACGCATAAAGCATTAACGAACCCTTGAGCAAAGCCTTTTCTTCCACCCCGATTACCACGCCCTCGCCCGCAATTGCGCCGACTGGATTTGGCA
>JBFMFB010000074.1:0-4395 GCA_040752115.1 Pseudomonadota bacterium
GGTTTTGATGTAAACCAAATGCAGGTTCTCCGCCGCGAGCGCATCCAGGAACGCCTGCGCCTGCTCCTCGCTCAGCACGAATTCGACTTCCAGCGGCAGGTCGCCCGCCAGCTCGAAAAAGGTTTCCTCGTGCATCCTGCCGTGGCGGCCGTAGCCGGCGATGGCCCGGAACGCCGAGCCACCCGGAATGCCGCTCTTTTTGGCCTTCTCCAGCAGCCATTCGTACAGCAGTTCGCTGCCGTGTTTCTGCGCTTCGGTCATGAACAGTTTCAGGCAAACCCGTTGCATGGCGATCCCTTACGATTTGAGCAGGTTGACGGTCCAGATGCCGGCAAGCGTTGCCGCAAGCGAACCGACGACATGCGCCGAGATGATGGCCGCAGCCCAGCCCCATTGCTGGCGCAGCAGCAGGGCAACGGTTTCCGCCGAAAAAGTGGAAAAGGTGGTCAGCCCGCCGAGAAAGCCGGTGGCAAGCAGCAACCTTACCTCCGGCGAAAGGCCGGGATGGTTGGCGAAGATCGCCATCGCCAGCCCCATCAGGTAGCCGCCGCCGATGTTCGCCGCCAGCGTGCCCAAAGGCAGGGTCGGGAACAGCGGGTTCAGCAGGATGCCGAGCCACCAGCGCAGCCACGCGCCGATCGCCGCGCCGGCGCCGACCGCAAGTAACCCGTTTAAGCCCATTTGCGTTCCAGGATGAGGGATTTCGGGATTTTACCGGAAGTCGCTTTAACCCCAAACCGGAAATTCGCGTCATTGGTGGTTGATCGCCAACAGCCACCCGCCCAGCCCGAGCAGCGCCGCCAGAAGCACCGGCACTGTCAGGACGATCCCGGCGCGGCAGTACTGCCCCCAGCCGATCCGCATGCCGCGCTGCGCCAGCACGTGCAGCCACAGCAGGGTTGCCAGGCTGCCGAGCGGGGTCATTTTCGGGCCGAGGTTGCAGCCGATGACGTTGGCGTAGATCATTGCCTCGCGCGTGAGGCTGGAGAGATGGGCGTCGTGGATGGCGAGGCTGGCGACCATTACCGTCGGCAGGTTGTTCATCAGCGCCGACAGGCCGGCGAACAGGAAGCCGGCCCCCAGCGTCGCCGTCCAGAAACCGCGCCCGTCGAGCCATTCCAGCACGCGACCGAGTTCGGCGGTGAGCCCCTGGTTGCGCAGGCCGAATACCACCAGATACATGCCGAGCGAGAACAGCACGATCTGCCACGGCGCCTCGCGCAGCAGGGTGAGGACGGGAATCACGCCCTTCGGCTGCCGTTTCAGCCAGTGTTCGCGCAGCGCGGCAAGCAGCAGCATCAGCGCCGCGCTTCCGGCGACGGCGGAAACCGGCAAGCCCAGCGGATGCGCGGCGAAATAGCCGGCCAGCAGCAGCGCCAGCACGGCCCAGCCGGCACTGAACACGAACGGATCGCGGATGGCGGATTTGGGGTCGGCCAGCGCGGCCGCGTCGAAGCGGGTGGGAATGTCCCGGCGGAAAAACAGCCACAGCGCGGCGAGCGTGGCGGCGATCGAAACCAGGTTCACCGGCGCCATCACCGCGGCATAGCGCGCGAAAGAAATGCCGAAATAATTGGCGACGATGATGTTGGTCAGGTTGGAGATCATCAGCGGCAGGCTGGCGCTGTCGGCCACGAAGCCGGTCGCCATGACGAAAGCCAGCGCCGCGGCGGGCGGAAAACGCAGCGCCCGCAGCATCTCGAACACCAGCGGCGTCAGGATCAGGACCGCGCCGTCGTTGGCGAACGGCGCCGCCACCGCCGCACCGAGCAGGACGATGAGGAGGAACAGCCAGTGCCCGTAACCGCCTCCCCAGCGCGCCACGTGCAGCGCCGCCCACTCAAAGAAGCCGGCGGCATCCAGGATCAAGGAAATCAGGATCAGGGCGATGAAGGTGAAAGTGGCGTCCCACACGATGCCCCACACCACCGGCACATCGGCCGGCGTCACTACCCCCAGCGCCAGCGCCGCGGCCGCTCCGCCCAAGGCGCTCCAGCCGATGCCCAGCCCCCTGGGCTGCCAGATCACCAGAACGAGCGTGACGATGAAGATCAGGGCCGCGGCGAACATGGGCTCAGGCTAGCCCGAACCGTTTTCTTAGCTCGGAGATCAGCCGCGCCCGGATCTCGTCGCGCACCCGGACGAAGCTTTCCAGCGGCTCGCCGTGGGGGTCGCGGAACGGCAGGTGGAGTGCGGGAATCGCCTTGGGAAATACCGGGCAAGCTTCCCTGGCGTTGTCGCACACCGTCACCACCAGGTCGATCGCCTCGTTCATCACGGTATCCACATCTTTCGGGTAGAGACCGCCCGTCGCAATCCCGACCAGCCTCAAGGCCTCGACAGCGCCCTCCGCCACCCTCGGCTGCGGGCGGGTGCCGGCGGAAAGCGCGCGCACGGCGGGGCCGAGGTCGTGGTTCACCAGCGCCTCGGCCATCTGGCTGCGGCAGGAGTTGCCGGTGCAAAGAATCAGGACGCGCTTCTTCAAGCCGTTTCCGGGTTCAGCCACGGGGCTTGACCGCCTCGATATTGGCGGATACCACGAACTCCTCCACATTCCTGCCCGGCGCCCATTCGCGGATGAAATCCCGGCTGGCGTCCCTGGGCGTGATGCGGATCTGTTCGAATCCGGCCGCGCCCAGCATGGCTTCCAGCTCGTCCACCGGCGATGCGCCCGCCATGCAACCGGTGTAGAGCGCGAGATCGCGCCGCACTTCCTCCGGCAGCGCCGCCGTGGCGACGATGTCGGAAATGGCCAGGCGTCCGCCCGGCTTGAGCACCCGGAAGGCTTCCCTGAACACCCGCTGCTTGTCGGGAGAAAGGTTGATGACGCAATTGGAAATGATCGCATCCACCGTACCGTCGGCCACCGGCAGATTCTCGATCTCGCCCAGGCGAAACTCCACGTTGCGGTAGCCGCCGGTTTCCGCGTTGCGGCGCGCCTTGCTCAGCATGTCCGGGGTCATGTCCACGCCGATCACCCTGCCCGTTTCGCCAACCTGCCGCGCCGCCAGGAAACAGTCGAATCCCCCGCCGCTACCCAGATCCAGCACCGTTTCACCGGGCTTCAGCGCGGCGATGGCCTGTGGATTGCCGCAGCCCAGGCCCATGTTGGCGCCCTCCGGCACGGCATCGACCTCCTGCCGGGAATAACCGAGCGCGACCGACACCGCCCCGACATCGCGCCCCGGCGCCTCGCCATCGCAGCAGCTTGGCCCGCAGCCGCAGGCCGCACCGGACTGCGCTACTTTCCCGTAGCTCTCCCGCACCGCCTGGCGGATTTCATCATGCTTCACGCCTTCCATTTCGCTTTCCTCCGATTTGCGCCTCACCAACGCCATATATCTTCCGATTCGAATATATCAAAATGAACCTAAAAAAGCGATTAACCACGAATTTGCACGAATGAGGCACGAATGTTCACGAATAATCAACGAATTAACCATTCTTGCCCAGCTCATCCGCTTGCTGAGGCGAAATCATGTCCTAACTATTTGTGCTCATTCGGTAAAATTCGTGTCATTCGTGGTTAACTGCCGCTTTAAGGATGAATCTTCAATCGCAGCAACGTGATGGCCGGCCCGCCATATCTTCCAGGCGTGCCGCGTCATCCACATATATCGGGGACGCCTTGGCACCCTGCGCCAGGTTTTCCAGAATCCGGTAGGCCCACAGCGGCAACTGGGGATGGAGGCGGTAGTATACCCAGGTGCTTTCCCGCCGCAGCGCCAGCACCTGCGCCTCCCGCAGCACGCCGAGGTGGCGGGAAATCTTGGGCTGGGGCATATCGAGTGCGTGCTGCAGCTCGCACACGCACAACTCCCCTTCCTTCAGCAGCAATACCAGAATGCGGCGCCGAATCTCGTCCGAAATGGCAGTAAAGAAATCCTGATCATTCATTGCGTTTTAAGTATATTCGTTACACCGTATATATTCAAGCAGCGATGGAATGGCCTTCCCTCCACCTCTTCATAGGCCCGACTTCCCGGATCCGGCAGACGCCGAGCAAGCGGCGAAAATAGCCGCACTCGCGCAGGTTCGGAGAGCCGCCTAACGGACAATCCGGGCTTAACCGACGGCTCCGCCCATAGCCTGATACAGGGCGGCACTATCGACCAGGCGTTGCGCCTGAGCCGCGATCAGGTTGATTCTGGTCTGTTGCGCCTGTTGTTGCGCGATGAGCAGTTGAACGTAGCTGGCTGCGCCCAGTGTGTATTGCCTCTGCACGGATTGCAGAGAGCCCTGCGCTGCGGCATCGGCGGTTGCCAGCGCCGCCAATGTCTGGGCATCGTTCTCCACGGCGCGCAGAATGTCGGCCACATTGCGCAGGGATTCGAGCACGGCGCTTTGGTAATTTGCCGCCGCCGCATCGAATGCGGCCAATGACGCGCGCTTTTC
>JBFMFB010000075.1:0-4053 GCA_040752115.1 Pseudomonadota bacterium
CTTCCAGGGCGAGGTCCGGCACATCAACCGGCTGCTCGAACCCTTGGGCGCGCGGCTCATGCCTGCCGCCATGCACCCGTGGATGGACCCGCGCACGGAAACGCGCTTGTGGCCGCATGAACATGCGGAAACCTACCGGGCCTACGACCGCATCTTCGACTGTAAACGGCACGGTTGGGCCAATTTGCAGAGCATGCATCTCAACCTGCCGTTCGCCGGCGACGAGCAGTTTGCCCGCCTGCACGCCGCCGCCCGGCTGGTGTTGCCTATCATTCCCGCCCTGGCGGCAAGCTCCCCGATAGCGGAGGGCCGGAGCACCGGTTTCCAGGATTTCCGCATGGAGGTCTATCGCACGCACCAGGCGAAAATTTCTTCCACCATCGGCCGGGTGATTCCTGAACCAGCCACGAGTCGCGCCGAATACGAGGCGCAGATCCTGGCGCCCATGTACCGGGAAATCGCCCCGCTCGATCCGGAAGGCGTGCTGCAGCACGAATGGCTTAATGTCCGCGGCGCCGTTCCGCGCTTCGAGCGCAACGCCCTCGAAATCCGTGTGATCGACGTGCAGGAATGCCCCCAGGCCGACTTGGCCATCGCCGCCGCGGTTGTTGCAGTCGTGAAGGCCCTCTACGATGCCCAATGGACGCCGTTCCCGGCGCAGCAGGAAATGGGCACGGGGGCCTTGGCGGATATCCTGCTCGCCTGCATCAGGGACGCGGATCAGGCCGTGATCGCCGATGCGGAATATCTGCGGCTGCTTGGCTTCACGGGCGATCGCTGCCAGGCGCGGGAGCTTTGGCGCCATCTTGTCGAGATGACCATGCGGGACCGCCCCGGCTGGCAACAGCTGCTTCATACGATTCTCGATCAAGGCCCGCTCGCCCGCCGCATCCTTTGGGCAGTGGGGCCGGACTGCCAGAAAGCGCGCCTGCAGGCTGTTTACCGGGAGCTGTGCGATTGCCTGGAGGAGGGCAGGATGTTTCTGGGGCTCGACTGATGGCGAACGGAACAGACCGTTTTCTGATTACCTGCGAGCACGGCGGCAACCGGGTTCCGCCCCGCTACCGGCATTTCTTTCGCGGCCACGAAGAACTGTTGCAAACCCATCGCGGCTACGACGCCGGCGCGCTTGCCATGGCGAAGGAATTGGCCGATGCACTGGCAGCGCCTTTATTCGTGTCTACCATCAGCCGCTTGCTCATCGACCTCAACCGCTCTCCCGGCCATCCGCGGCTCTATTCCGAAGCCACCCGGAGCGTGCCCACGGCGGTTCTCCGCGAGATCATGGAACGGTACTACCTGCCATACCGGAACAAGGCGGAAGCAAGCATCGCCGCAGCGGTGGCGAGCGGCGGCCGAGTAATCCATATCTCCTCGCACAGCTTCACGCCCGAACTCGACGGCGAAGTGCGCAATGCCGATATCGGCCTGCTCTACGATCCGGCGCGCGCCGGCGAAGCTGCGCTGTGCAACTGCTGGCAGGTGTTCCTCAAGGCGCTGGCGCCCGGCCTGAAGGTGCGCCGAAACTACCCTTATACCGGGAAATCTGACGGCTTCACCGCTTACCTTCGTCGCCGCTTTCCGGCTGACCGCTACGTCGGCATCGAGCTGGAAATCAGCCAGAAATACGCGCTGACGGGAGGGCGGCAATGGCGGAAATTGCGGGCCACGGTGATCGAAGCGCTGCGCCAGGCGCTGGCAGACGAAAGCCATGGGAATGTAAAACAGGAACCAACCGCTGCACGGATCGCCTAATGGTTATGCGCAGAATAGAAGGGCGTTGGTTTTGATAATCACGGAAGGTTGGACAAGGAGAACATCATGGCTCGGAAATATATGGACTGCCGGGAATTTCCCAGTGAAACGAACTGCACCATTACGATTCTGGCGGACAGTGAACAGGAGCTGCTGGAAGCTGCCGTGCAGCACGCAGTGGCTGCGCATAAACACAGCGACACGCCAGAGCTTCGCGCCGAGCTGCGCAACTATTTCAAGGAAGGAACGCCGCCACCTTACGTCGAACCACCCGAAGGAAAAATGGCCGAATATCTGAAGCAGGAACTTGAAGACGACGAATGAAAATCCTGCGGATGGGGTGGCAGCAATTTCCGAGGGCCTGGATGCTTGATACAGCCAAATATTAAAATCGTTCGTCAGGCCGTAGAAAACGCCACTGGCCAACGGGAAGGTCACCCAGCTTCACCTTGCCGATGCGCACGCGTTTGAGGCCGATCACCTTCAGGCCGACCAGCTCGCACATGCGGCGTATCTGGCGTTTTCGCCCCTCTTTAAGGATGAAGCGCAACTGATCCTGATTTTGCCAGTTTACGCGTGCGGGCTTGAGTTTTACGCCATCGAGTTCGAGGCCGTGATGGAGTAGTTTGAGCCCAGTCTCACTCAACCTTCCCTCAATTCTCACTAGATATTCTTTTTCGATCTGTGAATCTGCACCGATCAATTGTTTTGCCACTCGGCCGTCCTGGGTGAGCACCAGCAGGCCCTGCGAGTCGATGTCTAATCGGCCGGCCGGGGCCAAGCCGCGCAGAAGGGCAGGGGTAAATGGGATACCGCTCTCGTCGTCTTTGAAGCGGGTTTCCGCGGAAATCAGGGAAGAAGCGGGGCGGTAACCTTTTTCTGCCTGCCCGGAAACGACGCCGATGGGCTTGTTGAGCAGAACGGTCAGGCGCCCGGTTTGTTGAGCGGCGGCCTTTTTATCCAGTGTGATGGTTTGGCTGGGAGCAATTTTGGTGCCGAGGGTCGTAACTTGCACGCCGTCGACATAAACCCAGCCGCGCTCAATATACACGTCCGCTTCTCGGCGCGAACAAAGCCCGCGTTCCGACATGAGCTTGGAGAGGCGAATGTTTTCCACGATGGGGCGCAATCAGGCGAAAATGTGCAAAAACAAGGTCGGATTATGCCAGATAATTCGCCGTATTAATTTCCCGCTATAACGGGCATTTATCAGGAGAGAAGTCAATGCAGATATGGGTCGATGCCGATGCATGTCCCAACGTCATTAAGGAAATTCTATTTCGGGCCGCAGAAAGGATGCGGGTCTCGCTGACTCTGGTTGCCAATCAGCCTCTGCGAACTCCGGCATCGCGCCATATCAAGACCATCCAGGTGCCAGCCGGTTTCGATGTGGCGGATAACCATATAGTCCAGCAGATACAACTCGGCGATCTGGTCATCACTGCCGATATTCCGCTCGCCGCTGGCGTTATCGAAAAGGGTGGCCACGCGCTCGATCCCAGAGGGGAGTTTTATACGAAGGATAATATTCGGGAACGCCTAACTATGCGCAACTTTATGGACGAGCTACGAAGTGGTGGTGTGACCACTGGCGGTCCATCGTCGTTCAGCCTGAGTGATCGTCAAGCCTTTGCAAGCCAATTGGATCGTTTTTTGGCTAAGTACGGGTCCGGGGTGTAACCCTGGATTCGTTGACCTTGAGACGCCCAGACCCTTTTCCGCTAGGGGCAAATGATCTTCCACGATTAACCTGTGCCCAATCCCGGCCTGGTTCCAAAAGAAAAAGGGTTAGACCGGATCGATCTAACCCTTTAATTTATTGGCGCGCCCGAAGAGATTCGAACTCCTGACCCCTTGGTTCGTAGCCAAGTACTCTATCCAGCTGAGCTACGGGCGCAAGATTCGCAATTATATTTTAATTGCCGCGATCAAACAATGGCGGAGAGAGAGGGATTCGAACCCTCGATAGGAGTTTTAGTCTCCTATGCTCCCTTAGCAGGGGAGTGCCTTCGACCTCTCGGCCATCTCTCCTTTTCCGAAAGGTCGTAAGCATACCGGTTTAGGTGCCGAAGGTCAAACTGACCTGTGTCGTGTCAGTAGGCTCCTTTTTGCAGAAGTAGATCCAAGCGAAATTGAAGAATATTTACCATTTAACATAATATACATTATGCGAACTGCTGCATTTCGTATTCGTAGCGGCTAAAACCCTATTGGCGAATGGTCAGCCGCAACCCATCGTGGGCTACGTATATTGCTTCAGGCAATTTGGAAGCCATGTCGTTATATTCGGCTTCGTGT
>JBFMFB010000076.1:0-3735 GCA_040752115.1 Pseudomonadota bacterium
GCAGGGTGGCGGCGATGGCCACCAATCCCTGCAGAATCAGCAGCAGGGAGATGCGGACTTTGCCCATGCGAAAGCCGAAGCTGTCCAGGACGTCGAGAATTTCCGGCAGCAGGCCGGTGATGTGCAGTGCCAGGCCGATCCATACCACCGCGGCGATGAGGCGTTCCGAGGTGTGCAGCCAGCCGCTGGGGGCGAACAGGGAGCGCAGTACATAAACGGCTAGACGAATCAGCGCCAGCGAGCCGAGCAGCGGCACCGCGATGTTGAGGACATGGACGTGGTACCACTGCTTGAGGATGGCGCGGCTGAGCAGAACCAGCAGCAGCGCGGTGAGCGGAAAGACTGCGCGGCTCAGGCCGCCGATGCCGAATTTCAGCGCCCCTTCGGCTTCGGGGACGCGCTGCCGGACGGCGCGCGCGACGATCCAGGCGAAGGCGAGGCTGGCCGCGAGGATGGCGAACTGCCATAGCATGGTTGCCTGGTTCAGGTCGGAGAACAGGTCGGCCAGCATGTTCTGGACTTCGGTCGGTTTTTGCATATGCGCTGCGTCGGTTGAGGTGGATGATCCTGAAAGGCTTATTTTGCCACGGATGAACACGGCTGCCACACGGATTTCCCGGTGGTTTCGCGCGCCCGCTGCTTACCTGCCTATCTTCCCTGGTCTGGTGGTTTATCCGTGCCCATCCGCGTATATCCGTGGCCGAATGAGGCTTTCAGGACGATGTTTCTACCAGGGTTTGCCGCGCCCGGTATAAGGCAGGGCGTGTTCGCGGTGGCGTTGCCAGTTTTCCAGATAGGCAGCGGTCAGTTCCCGGTTGTTGCGGAATATCAGCAGGTTTTCCGCGTTTCTGCGCTGGGCGGCATGGGTGAAGTTGTATGAGCCGGTAATGAGGACGGGGTGAGCCGTTTCGGGGTCGATAATGATCACCTTGTTGTGCGCGCTGTCGTGCAGCCCGTCGAGATAGCTCGGAACGCCTCTCGCCGCGACCGCCGCGACTTGGCCGTGATCCGTTTTCCTCGCCTGCTCGGCGTCCGCGATCACCTGCACCGCCACTCCTCGACGCTTGGCAGAAACCAGTGCCTGGGCGATCTCCCGGTGAGTGAAGCTGTAGGCTTGCACCAGCACCTGCTTCTGGGCGTGCTCGATCGCCTCGACAATCAGGCCGGCGGCGTCGTCCCCCGGCGTGAAGGCGACTTGTACGGTGCCCGTCGTAGCGGGCGTTTTGCCGCCGTTCGGGTGCACGGCCTCGAAGGCGGCAGCCGCTGTGCTGAAGAGCAGCACAGCCAGGCAGACGGCCATTCGGCCAGAGACGTTTTTTTTCATTTTTCCTTGCCTGCTTCGATTGTCCGGCATGCGGAATTTTCCGGTTCGCGGCTAGCCTGGGGTTCTTTCCAGCGCGGCGGCAAAAAAACCGTCGGTGCCGTGCCGGTGCGGGTACAGCCTGAGTTGGCTCTCCCCGGCATCGGGGATGACGATCTGTTGCTGCGCCAGGATTTCCGCGCAATTCAGCGGCCGGAATTGCGGATTGGCGGCGAGGAAACTCGCCACGATCTCCTCGTTTTCCTCCGGCAGGATGCTGCAGGTCGCATACACCAGCCGGCCGCCGGGCTTGAGCAGCTTGGCGGCGGCGGCCAGGATGGCGGCCTGCTTTGCCACGAGTTCGGCGATGTCCTGCTGCGTCTGGCGCCATTTCAGATCAGGGTTGCGGCGCAGCGTGCCCAGTCCGCTGCACGGCGCATCCACCAGCACGCGGTCGATCTTGCCGTGCAGCCGCTTGATTTTGATGTCGTTTTCGTTGCTGATGAGCTGCGGGTGCAGATTGCTGAGACCCGAGCGCTTCAGGCGCGGCTTCAGGTTGTTGAGGCGTTTTTCCGAAACATCGAAGGCATACAATCGCCCCTGTGATTGCATCAGCGCCCCCAGCAGCAGCGCCTTGCCCCCTGCGCCGGCGCAGAAATCCACCACCATCTCGCCGCGCCTGGGCGCGACCAGATAGCCCAGCAGCTGGCTGCCTTCGTCCTGCACTTCGACCTTGCCGCCCAGGAACAGCGCATGGCGGGCAAGCGAGGGCTTCCCCTTCAACCGGACGCCGAGCGGCGAATAGGGCGTGGGGGCCGCCTCGATACCGTCGGCTGCAAGTGACCGCAGCACTTCCTCGCGGCCGGCCAGCATGGTGTTGACGCGCAAATCAAGCGGGGCGGCCTGCTGCATCCCGCGCGCCAGCGCCAGGATTTCCGCCGGCGGCATGAAGGCCGACAGTCTTTCCATCAGCCAGTCGGGAAAATCGGCCTGCACCGCGGCAGGCAGCGCATCGGCAGGGGCTGCCTTGATCCGCTTGAGCCACTCGTCTTCGCCCTCGGCGAGGAGGGGAGCAAGATCGCGCAGGCTCAGTCCCTGCAGTCTGGCCAGCGCAGCCAGTATCAATTGGCGCGGCGTGGCGTCAGGCCCGGCAAAGTGCTCCAGCAGGCGTTTGCGGCGCAGCACCGCATAGACGGTCTCGGCGGCGAAAGCGCGGTCTTTCGCGCCCAGCTCATGGTGGGAGCGGAAATAGTGGCTGAGAGCGGCGTCGGCCGGGTGGCGCAACGGCAGGATTGCGGCCAGCGCGTGAACGGCATGGCCGAGCTGATGGATATTGGGAAGCATGGCTTGTAATGTGGGCTGGTTGCGCTTATTGGAGCCGGATTTCGGTTGCGGCCTGCTCGGCGCTGTCGCCGTTCTTGTCAATGTGGCGGATTTTCACCGGCAGGTAATGATACTCCGTTGCCAGCCAGATTTCAGTTCCTTCTTCGCCCGGATTCTGCAGCTTGCCGATGTGCAGAGTCTTGAGAGGCCCCATTGGGGTTTCCAGGGTTTCCTCGCCAAGCGGCCGGTAAGCGTAGCGGTCCAGCTTGCGGCCGTTGGTGATGAACAGCGCCGTGTCGCTCCCCTGGGGCGGGGCAAACGCCAACTGGTAGAGGAAGCTCATCAGATCCTGGGTATTGTCGGGAAGTCGCACGGTGCGAATATTTCCCCCAGTACCGAATGCCAGCGTCATGCCTTTCCAGTCGAACCGGGCGGTGTCGGTGCTTTCCGTTGCCTGCCCGCGCTGCACCCAATAGGAAGCGGGCCTGAGGCCGTCTGCCGTGACTTCGCCCTGGCTGATCTGGACATGCTTGCCGGAGAAGAACAGCGAAAACGGCCCGGTCGCCTCCATTACATTGGTGAGGGTGTAGCGGTTGTCAGCCAGGTTCCATGACTGCGTCACCCGGCCGACCGCCAGGCCGTCGCGGCCTTTATACAGGATGTAGCGGATTTGCGCCGACTTTGGCAGCAGGTCTGCGGGTTCCGCTGGGGCAGCGGCTTCGTTTTCTTCAGGAGCGACGGCGTTGGCAGCCGCGGCTTCCGTCGCCTCTCCGGCGGGAGCGTCCGGAGCCGGATCGGGCACGGCAGCGGCCGGCGGAAGCTGGCTAGGCGCCGCAGGCTGCCGCCGTTGGGGCTTGGCCGGGTGGGGCCGGGGGGGCTGTTTCGGCATTGCCGCGCGTGGACGGGGTGCCGGCAAGACGATATCCAGTTTCGTGTCCTGCGGCGGAGCGAGGCGCAGTTCGGGAAGAGGAAGGGGCGGCCCCAGTAGCAGGACGAGATGCAACGCAAGCGAAAAGATGAGCGCCCATGCCAGCGGGCTTCGTTTCCAGCCCGCGCTGCCGGCGCCGCTCGGGCTAATCTTTCCCCTCATCGCCGAAAGCCAGGGCGGTCAG
>JBFMFB010000077.1:0-3666 GCA_040752115.1 Pseudomonadota bacterium
GGCGGAGCGCGCCGCCACCGACCCGAAGGTGTTCACGAAAATCCACTTCCATTTCATCGTCACCGGCAGGAACCTCAAGCCGGAGCAGGTGGCGCGCGCCATCGACCTGTCGGCGGAGAAATACTGCTCGGCCTCGATCATGCTGGGCAAGACCGCCGCCATCACGCACGATTTCGAAATCGTGGAAGAAGCTTGATCCTGAAAACGATTTTTGGCCACGAATGACACGAATGACCACGAATAAGAACAACCAAGCGCGACCGATTTGCGGCACACCATCCGGGGGTATGCCCCATGAGTAACGTCATGACTATTCGTGAACATTCGTGTCATTCGTGGCCAAACAAGTTTTTTGGGTCAATCCGGCGTGTTGCAAATTTCATTCATGCCGCATAAACTGAAATCGTTTTGATTGCGTCGGTAATAAACTGATTATTTTGCGGAATTTATTTTCTTTCCAACCTGCGGCCTGGCTGATGGCGGGGGGGCTGTGCCTCTGCGGCGCGGCCCATGCCGAAATCTACAAATCCGTCGGCCCCGACGGCCGCGTGACCTATTCCAACATTCCCAGCAAGGGCGCAACCAAGCTCAATCTGGAGCCGCTCACCACGGTTGCGCCGCCCAAGCCGAAAACCGCCACGCCGGCCGGTTTCCCCAAAGTGGACGGCGAGACGCAGAAGAAGCGCGACGACACCCGCCGCAAGATTCTCGAAGACGAGCTGGCGGCGGAGGAAAAACTGCTGGCCGAAGCGAAGAAGAATCTGGCCGAGGGCGAGGAAGTGCGTCTGGGCGGCGAGCGCAACTACCAGAAATACCTCGACCGCATCCAGGCGCTCAAGGATGAAGTGACACTCCATGAAAAGAACGTGGAAGCGCTGAAAAAAGAGCTGGCCGGCGTCAAGTAGCGCCTTGCGCCTTTTAACCGGCAATTCACCACGAATGACACGAATAAGCACGAATGAACACGAATGACATGGTGTCATCGAGTGACTGCGAGCCCTGATCGGCGATGGCAGAGGCTTTGAAAGCCAGGAACGATTCGTGAACATTCGTGTAAATTCGTGGTTAACCGCCTTTTTCCGCTTCACCCTCCCATGACCCCGCCTTCCTTTGCAGGCCTGGAGCATCTCGCCACCGCCGTCATGCTGCTCGACCAGGAACTGCGGGTGGCGTATGCCAATCCCTCCGCGGAAAACCTGTTCGAGCTCGGCCTGAAGCAGATCGCCGGGCTGCCGCTGGAGCAGGTTTTCGCCGACGCGGAGGAGCTGATCAAGGCGGCGGAAAAGGCGCATGGCGACGACACCAGCTTTACCGAGCACGAGCTGATCCTGGCTGCGCCCGGCCACCCGCCGCTGTCGGTAAGCTGCACCCTGACGCCGGTGGAAATCGGCGCGGTGCGGCTGCTGCTGGAATTCCACCACATCGACAAGCAACTGAAGATTGCACGGGAAGAGCGCATGGCGCTACAACAGCAGGCCAACCTCGAGCTGCTGCGCAACCTGGCGCACGAGATCAAGAACCCGCTGGGGGGGCTGCGCGGCGCGGCGCAGCTCCTGGAGCACGAGCTGCCCAAGCCCGCCCTGCGCGAATACACCCAGGTCATCATCAAGGAGGCGGACCGCCTGCAGGCGCTGATGGACCGCCTGCTCACCCCCCACCGCCTGCCGCAGTTCGCGCCCACCAACATCCACGAAGTGCTGGAGCGGGTGAGAAGCCTGCTCCTGGCGGAGCATCCCAAAGGCATCGCCATCCTTCGCGACTACGACACCAGCCTGCCGGATCTGGTCGCCGACCGGGAGCAACTGATCCAGGCGATGCTCAACATCGCGCGCAACGCCGCCCAGGCGATGCGGGGCAAGGGCAAAATCAGCCTGCGCACCCGCATCGCGCGCCAGGTGACGCTGGCCAGGAAGCGCCACCCGCTCGCCATCATGGTGCAGATCTGCGACAACGGGCCGGGCATTCCCGAGGCGATCCGGGAGAAAATCTTCTATCCGCTGGTTTCCGGCCGCGAAGGCGGCAGCGGCCTCGGGCTGACGCTGGCGCAGACCTTCATCGCCCAGCACCACGGCTCGATCGAGTGCGAAAGCCAGCCGGGGCGGACATGTTTTACGATATTATTGCCGCTGGCGGAATCCCCCCCTGCCCCCCTTTATCAAGGGGGGAACCGAATCCACCCCGGGGAATGACGAATACTGGCGAGAACCCATGAAACCTGTCTGGATCATTGACGACGACCGTTCCATCCGTTGGGTGTTCGAGAAGGCGCTGGCTCGCGCCGGCATCGAACACAAGACGTTCTCCTCGGCCGGGGAAACCCTGGCCGAACTGGAACACGGCTCACCTCAGGTCGTGGTGAGCGACATCCGCATGCCCGGCGGCTCGGGCCTGGAGCTGCTGCAGCGGCTGAAGCAGCGCTTCCCCGAGCTGCCGGTGATCATCATGACCGCCCACTCCGACCTGGACAGCGCGGTGGCTGCCTTCAAGGGCGGCGCGTATGAATACCTGCCCAAGCCCTTTGACGTGGATCACGCGGTGGAGCTGATCCGCCGCGCACTGGAGGAAAGCACCCGGCAGGCCGGCAAGCCGGAAGCGGCGGAAGGCGCGCCCGAAATCCTCGGCAAGGCGCCGGCGATGCAGGAGGTGTTCCGCGCCATCGGCCGGCTGGCGCAGTCGCACGCCACGGTGCTCATCACCGGCGAATCCGGCACCGGCAAGGAGCTGGTGGCGCGCGCGCTGCACCGCCACAGCCCGCGCCGCGACAAGCCGTTCATCGCCATCAACACCGCGGCGATCCCCAGGGACTTGCTGGAATCAGAGCTCTTCGGCCACGAGCGCGGCGCCTTCACCGGCGCGCAGAGCATGCGCCGCGGACGGTTCGAGCAGGCGGATGGCGGTACGCTGTTCCTGGACGAAATCGGCGACATGCCGCCGGAGCTGCAGACGCGGCTGCTGCGCGTGCTCTCCGACGGGCAGTTCTACCGGGTGGGCGGACATTCGCCGGTCAAGGTCAACGTCCGCATCATCGCTGCCACCCACCAGGACCTGGAGCAGCGCGTCAGCCAGGGACTGTTCCGCGAAGACCTGTTCCATCGCCTCAACGTCATCCGGCTGCGGCTGCCGGGCCTGCGCGAGCGGCGCGAGGACATCCCCCTGCTGGCCGCGCATTTCCTGCAGAAAAGCGCGCAGGAGCTCGGCGTAGAACCGAAGAAGCTGTCCGATGCGGCGCTGCGCTATCTTTCCGCGCTCTCCTGGAGCGGCAACGTGCGCCAGCTGGAAAACCTCTGCCACTGGCTGACGGTGATGGCGCCGGGGCAGAACGTAGACATCGCCGACCTGCCGCCGGAACTGCGCGAAGGAACGGAAGCGGCCGCCGCGCCGGACTGGGCCGAGGGGCTGGGACGGCTGGCCGAGGATGCCTTCAACCGCGGCGAGCGCGGCATCATCGGCGGCCTCACCCAGGAATTCGAGAAGACATTGATTCTGCGGGCGCTCAAGCACACCGGCGGGCGGCGCATCGAAGCGGCGCAACTGTTGGGTCTGGGGCGCAACACGCTGACGAGAAAGATTCAGGAACTGGGGCTGGAGGAAGGGGGGTAGCAAAACCCAATCCCCCCAACCCCCTTTATCAAGGGGGGCTCTTGCCACCCCAACGCTTGGTAGGTC
>JBFMFB010000078.1:0-3324 GCA_040752115.1 Pseudomonadota bacterium
GTGGGCGACATCGTGCTGATCCGGCCCGGCAACAAGATTCCCGTGGACGGCGAAGTGATCGAGGGCGAGTCCCAGGTGGATGAATCCATGCTTACCGGCGAATCCATGCCGGTGGGAAAGCGCCCAGACGCCACGGTCATCGGCGCCACCATCAACAAGAGCGGCAGCTTCCGCTACCGAGCCACCAAGGTGGGTGCCGACACGGCCTTGGCGCAGATCGTCAAGCTGGTGCAGGAAGCGCAAAACTCCAAGGCGCCCGCCCAGCTCCTGGCTGACCGCGCTTCCCAGTGGCTGGTGGTGGCTGCGGTCGGTATCGGACTCCTGACCTTTGCCGCCTGGTTCTGGTGGCTTGGGCAGCCGCTGTTGTTCGCCCTGACCCTGACCATCACGGTGTTCGTCATCGCCTGCCCCGATGCCCTGGGGCTGGCCACGCCCATGGCGGTGATGGTGGGCACGGGGCTGGGCGCCGTGAATGGCATCCTGTTCAAAAATGCTTCTGCGCTGGAGGAGGCCACCAAACTGGATGTCGTGATTTTCGACAAGACCGGCACCCTCACCCTGGGCCAGCCCGAAGTGGTGGAAATCGTCGCGGTGCCTGGCTCCACGGCGGACGCCGTCCTGAATCTGGCCGCCGCGGTGGAACAGGGTTCCGAACACCCGCTTGCCCAAGCCATTCTGAGACGCGCCACAGGGCTGGCTACCGAACCGGCCGAGAGATTTACCAACATCGACGGCATGGGCGCACGCGCCGAGGTGGCCGGACGCACTGTCCTGCTCGGCAACCGCCGCCTCATGGATGAACAGAAAGCAGACCTGGCGGGCTTGTCCGGCAAGGCCGGCGAACTGCAAGGCGCCGGCCGGACGGTGGTGCATGTCGCCCAGGAAGGCAAACTCATCGGCCTCATCGCCATCGCCGATGCCGCCCGGCCCACTTCCGCCGCCACGGTGAAGAAGCTTCAGGAACGCGGCGTGCAGGTGGCCATGCTCACCGGCGACAACCGCGGCACCGCCGAGCGCATCGCCCGGGAGCTCGGAATCGACATCGTGCTGGCCGACGTGCTGCCGGGACAAAAGGCCGACAAGGTCAAGGAACTGCAGGCCCAGGGCAGGAAGGTCGGCATGGTGGGAGACGGCATCAACGACGCCCCGGCGCTGACCCAGGCGGACGTGGGCTTCGCCATCGGCGCCGGCACCGATGTGGCAATGGAATCCGCCGATGTGGTGCTGATGAAGAGCGATCCGTTTGACGTGGTCGGTGCCATCGAGCTTTCGCGCGCCACGTTGCGCAAGATGCACCAGAACCTGTTCTGGGCGGTGGCCTACAACGTGGTCGCCTTTCCCCTGGCCGCAGGCGTGTTCTACCCCCTGCTGCTCTCCCCTGAAATCGCGGCCCTGGCCATGTCCGGCAGCTCGGCGCTGGTAGCGGCGAACGCCCTGATGCTCAAGCGTACGCGACTGGAAGGAATTCACAGTTTCTCCCGGCAAGCCATTAATGAGATCGAGACCGGAACGCACGCGTGACCATGACGACATCGGCCGGTGTCGAGCCGCTGCACACGAGCGACTTCTTCCTGCTCATGGCATCTGTATTTACGGTGTCGCTGGGTTACGGCATCGCCCTTCCGCTGTTGCCATTTTTCCTGGCGCGCGTACTGGCCGATCCGGCGCTGATCCCTTGGCATACAGGAATGTTGTCGGGCATCTACATGCTCGCGGTGTTTGTGTTCGCACCGCTGTGGGGGCGCTACTCCGACCGGATAGGACGCAGGCCGGTGATCCTGGTCGGGCTTGGTGGCCTTGTATTGGCGCTGGCACTGTTTGGGCTTTCAGACGGGCTTTCGCTTGGCTATCTTGCCCGTATTCTGGCCGGCGCATTCGCCTCGGCGGTGCTGCCCGTCACCCTGGCCTATGTGGCCGACATGAGTTTTCCGGAGCGGCGGGCGCGCCGTTTCGCGTGGATGAGTGCCGCATCCCTCCTGGGGTTTCTGGCGGGGCCGGCGCTGGGAGGTTGGCTTTCCGGCGCCGATATGCCCATGCTGTCGCGTGTCCGGATGCAGGGTGGCATGCCTTCGTTGCCGTTTCTTGCAACGGCGGCAATCGGGTTCGCTGTCTGGCTCGGGTGCTACCTCCGGCTGCCTGAAGCCGTTCCAGCCAGGATCAACAATGACAGCCCGCCCGTAAAAAATGGCGAAGCCACACCGACGCTGCTCTTCCTCACTCTGCTGGCCATGTTCGGTTTGGGCAGCTTTGAGGTTGGGATCACCCTGCAAGGGCAGCAGATATTGGCTCTTTCCCCCTCCCGCATCGGCGTTGTATTCGTGGAATGCAGCTTGATGATGCTGGTGGCGCAGGCGCTGGTATTTTCGCCGCCAGCCAGGAGTTTCGGCAAGTTCCCGATCATTGCTGCCGCCTTCCTGGTGATGGCCATCGGATTGGCGGGATTGGCCACGGCAGCGGATTTCAAGGCCTTATTGTTCCTGGTGGGGATGGTGTCCGCGAGCTCGGGAATCCTGCTCCCCCTGCTAAGCTACCGGGTTTCGCTGGACGCCGGAGTGGCTCAAGGGGCTGCATTGGGCAAGCAAACCGCCGCAGCCAGCCTCGGCCAATCCATCGGGTCAGCCGCCGCGGGACTGCTCTTCGGCATGATGCCCGAGGCACCGTTCTGGATCACCGCCGGCATGCTTCTGACCGGGGTCATTGCCGGAAGGAATACGCATGTAAACCTGAAAACGGCTATTGGACGCAGATAGAATCCGATTGCCGCTGATGATTCGATTCGTTGAAGAGATGCCCTCTTCATCCAAATGGTGAGTGTGAATATGCCAACAATTTCCTGCCCTATCTGCGCTTATCTGCGTTCCTCTGCGTCCAACTGCTTTTTTTAGCAAATCCGCCTTTGGAAAACGAGGGAAGCTCCGAACTACGCGGCTCGCGGCAACACTTCCTGCTCGATGCGGCACTCTTTTTCGGCAAGTGCGATCTTGAGATCGTAGCTTGCCTGAAGGTTCATCCCTCAAGAGGACGCGGCTGGAATGGCGGCCGGCTTTTCTGCCCTACAATTTCCGCCGCACCACCCATTTCCGTAGTTCCTCCAGCACCAGCATTCCCAGCGCGAACGGAATCACGAACAGCCACACGTCCCAGGAAATCGGCGCGGTGCCGAACAGCAGGTTGCCCCATGGGGTATAGTCGATCAGCAGGATCAAGGCGATCTCGGCGGCAATGCCCCACAGGATCAGCCGGTTGCCTGCCACGCCGCAAGAAAGCACCGAAGCCCGCTCGCTGCGGCACAGGAATACGTTCACCACCTGCATCACGATGATC
>JBFMFB010000079.1:0-3233 GCA_040752115.1 Pseudomonadota bacterium
ACATCCCGCTGGTAGCGCTGGAAGGCGAACGCCGCCACCGCACCCAGCACCAGCAGCACCAGCAGCCAGCGAATATAAAACGATCCTTTCACAGTCGGGCCTCTTTCAGTTGGCGTTCCTTCTCGGCGCTCAGCAGCGCCCGGAAGTAGATCCCCTGCGCGAAAAGCAGCGTCAGGTACACGAACAGCAGCACCATCCCCACGGTCATCGTCATCAGCGAGGTCATCATGTCGGGCGAAATGCTCAGGCCCTTGGCCGAAAAGGATGCCGGCTGGTGCAGGGTGCGCCACCACTGCACGGACAGATGAATGATGGGCAGATCGACGAAGCCGACGATGGCGAACACTGCGCCGTAGCGCGCCTGCTTGTCGTGATCCTCGATGAACGAGCGCAGCATCAGATAGCCGCCCATCAGCAGGAACAGGATGGCGAACGACACCAGGCGCGCGTCCCAGGTCCACCAGGCATTCCAGGTCGGCTTACCCCAGATCGAGCCGGACAGCAGGGCACAGCCGGTAAACACCATCCCGACCGCAATCGCCGCGTGGGCAAGATGGTCGTACAACGGGTTGCGCCGCAACAGGAACAGGATGCTGCACACGAACGCGGTGAAATAGGCGAGCAGTGAAGTCTTCACCAGCGGCACGTGCAGGTTCATGATGCGGGCCACTTCGCCCTGGTAATAATCGGCCGGCGCCCACGCCAGCGACAGGTACAGACCGGCGCCCAGCACCAGCAGCGCCAGCAGTCCGGCCGCATTACGCAGTGCCGAGGAAACGAGGATATTCTGCAATCTTGCTAGGCCTCCAGAATGAATTCGAACGTCCAAAAGGCGACAATGATAAAAATTACGTCGAACATAATCAACAACTGGATCCAACTTCCGTAATGATCCCACGGATCGCCCTGCATGATCCCGGCAGTGGACTGGATGGCGCCGATGATCACGGGAATCGCCAGCGGCAGCACCAGGATCGGGAACATCACTTCGCGCGCGCGCACCTGCACCGTCATGGCCGAAAACAGGGTGCCCAGGGCGGACAGGCCGAACGTGCCAAGCGCGAACACCCCGAGCAGCAGCGGCAGATTTTCGGTGATTTCCAGATTGAAAAACAGGACGAACAGGGGAACCAGCGCCACCTCGGCAAGCAGCACGAAAATGAAATTGCCCAGAAACTTGCCGAGATAGACGGCGCCCTTGTTGACGGGAGAAATCAGCAACGCCTCCAGGCAGTCGTTTTCGCGCTCGGCCTGGAAGGAGCGCCCAAGACCGATGATGGCAGTAAAGCTGAAGGCCACCCAGATCAGGCCGGGCATCAGCAACTGCACCGTTTTGGCGTCCATCGGCAGAGCGAAGTTGAAAATAAAGATGAGCAGCAGTGCAAAAAAAAGCATGGATAAGACACTCTCCCTGCTGCGCAGTTCACTGAGAATGTCCTTCCAGGCGATCAGGCCGATGGTCTTATAGAATTTCATCGTGCCCCGTCAGTTCCGCCACGCCGATTTCCTCCATCACCCCCCGCCGCAGCACCCCCGCCCGGCTGGCCACAGCCGACGATTTGTGCCGGTTGTGGGAGCACATCAGCACCGCGCCGCCCTCCGCCATCAGCTCGTGGATGAACCCATTGATCATGTCCATCGCCTTTTCGTCCAGCGCCGCATAGGGCTCGTCGAGGAACAGCACCTTGGGGCGGATCAACATCGCCTTGGCGAAAGCCAGCCGCTTCTTCATCCCGCTCGAATAATAGCGCGCCTTGAGATCGGCGAAGCGGTCCAGCCCCACCCGCGCCAACGCCTCCGAACTGGCGGCCGCGTCCGGATGCATGCCGCGCAGCCCGAGAGCGAAACGCAGATTCTCCGCGCCGCTCAGCTCGTCATATAGGTGGGAGCCGTGGGTGACCAGAAAAATGTTGTCGCGCACGTCCTGCCGCTGCGTCACGCCGTCGAACCCGGCGATAAAGAACCGCCCGCCGGAGGGCCGCTGGATCGTGGTCAGAATCCGCAGCAGGGTGGTTTTTCCGGCGCCGTTGGCGCCGAACAGCACGAAGCACTGCCCCGGCTCGACGCTGAAGCTGACGTCGTGGAGCACCGAGGTATAGCGGTAGCTCTTGGAAACCTGTTCGGCAACAATGGCTGGCATGGGAGCGGTCAACTACGGCCGCGGAGAACCGTAAATTCCTTTACCTCCGGCCACTCCCACGAGATGGCGAGAAACCCTTCAGACAAAGCCCGTTTCTTTTCGGTCATTTACGCGATCGCTTCAAACAATCAATGCGGATTGTAAAGTTTTTGAAACAGCATCCAACGAATGGCGCACTATATTGCCACAAACCATTTTTATTTGCCAAACAGAATTGATTTAGATCAAGGCAGCACTCGAGCGCAAGCCCATCGCCTAATTACGGCCAGGTCAAGTACAATAAGCCGTTTTTGAACCCGGACAGTCATTGATGGCGTTCGACCCCTACGCGCCCTGTTCGTGCGGCAGCGGCAAAAAGACTAAATTCTGTTGCGGAATGAATCGTACCGCAGCAGCCTCCACGCGAACAGCGCAGCCGTTCGGCACGCCGTTTGGGGCGGCTCCGGCAATTTCTCCCGAGGGGCTGATTCAGCAGGGATTGCAATACCACCGGGCAGGGCAGTTGCAAGCGGCGGAAACGCTTTACCGCCAAGCGTTGCAGATGGAACCGCGTAGCGCCGATGCGCTGCACCTGCTGGGCGTGCTTGCCCATCAGGCCGGCACCAATGAGAAGGCCGCCGAGTTGATCGGCAAAGCCATCGCCCTGAACGGAAAATCACCGGATTTCCACAACAACCTGGGGCTGGCGCTGCAAGCGCTGGGCAAGTTCGAGCGCGCGGCGGCAAGCTACCGCACGGCGCTAAAGTTGAACCCGGATTCTGCCGATGCGCACAACAACCTGGGCAATGCGCTGCGCGACCAGGGCAAAATCGAAGAAGCCCTGGCAAGCTACCGGAAGGCGCTGCTGCTGAATCCGGGCTATGCCGAGGCGCACTACAATCTGGGCACCGCATTGCAAGCCCTGGGCAATCTCGACGAAGCCGCGACAAATTACCGGGAGGCCCTGCGGATAAGACCCGGCTATGCCAAAGCCCACAACAATCTTGGCGCCATATTGCAGATACAGGGAAATCTGGGCGAAGCAGCCGCGTGCTACCGGCAGGCGCTGGCGCTGGATCCCGATTTCACCGATGCGCACCTCAACCTGGGCAAC
>JBFMFB010000008.1:0-77863 GCA_040752115.1 Pseudomonadota bacterium
CGTTACCAACCATCCGGGAGGCAAGATTGAGCTACACTTATCCGCAACCGCCACCATGAATTGGCGGCTAAAGTGCCTGGGTAAAATTCAACGCGCAGGACTGGGTAATTTTAAACGCGCACCGACAACGTGCAGCCTTATGAGCATGGTCACGGCGAAACCAAGAAAACAGGTTTTGCCTTGCACAATTTGGAGCCGCTGAAGCCGACCAATATGGTTGATGGGCGGGAGCAGCGGATTTGGAAGATGCCACCGTCGCCAACACGCAAGCGCGACCGGAGCCAGACGTTTGATGGAATCGCGCAGGCCGTGGTGATGCAGCGGGCTAACTAAAAGTGGACCCCAATAAAATACCTATCATTTTATCGGGCCGGTGTATAAAATTGCATTCAACTATAAATTTCGCCTAAAATCAACACGCATCACATTTTTTTCCACCTCGTCACTTGGTTTTATCACACCACCCATGCCGGACACCCAAAATTCTCCCAAATTGCTGGAGCAGGTGCGTGCGAAGCTTCGCGTGAAGCACTATAGCATCCGCACCGAGCGGGCGTATCTGGACTGGATCAGGCGCTTTATTCTCTTTCACGGCAAGAAACATCCGGCCGAAATGGGTGCGCCTCAGGTCGAGGCATTTTTGTCGCATCTGGCGGTGGAGGGCAATGTGGCCGCATCGACGCAGAACCAGGCCAAGAGCGCGCTGCTGTTCCTGTACCGGGAGGTGCTGGGCGTCGATTTGCCGTGGCTGGAGAATGTTGCCAAGGCCAAGACGCCGCAACGTCTGCCGGTGGTGCTGACCATCGGCGAGGTAAAATCCGTTCTGGATCGGCTGGAGGGCACGCTGTGGCTAATGGCGAGCCTGCTTTACGGTTCCGGTCTGCGGCTGATGGAGTGCGTGCGGCTGCGGGTGAAGGATGTGGATTTCGAAATGCACCAGCTTATGGTGCGCGATGGCAAGGGGGCGAAGGATCGGGTGACGATGTTGCCGGCGGCGCTGGTGGAGCCGCTGAAAGCGCATCTGGCCCGCGTGAAGCGGCTGCACGAGGAGGATATCGCGGCCGGATACGGCGAAGCGTACCTGCCGAATGCTTTGGCGCGCAAATATCCCGGTGCCGGGCGGAGCTGGGGCTGGCAGTACGTATTTCCCTCGCGCAATCTTTCGGTAGACCCGCGCTCCGGCGTGACACGGCGCCACCATGCCGACGAAAAAGCTTTGCAGCGGGCGATGAAGCGCGCGGTCGCTGCCGCCGGCATCAACAAGCCGGCCACGCCGCACGCGTTGCGCCACAGTTTTGCCACCCATTTATTGCAGTCTGGCTACGACATCCGCACCGTGCAGGAGCTGCTCGGCCATTCGGACGTAAGCACGACGATGATCTACACCCACGTTCTCAACCGCGGCGGCAGGGGCGTAGCCAGCCCGCTGGATCGGCTCTGATGCGCCGCCTGCTCAAGCCCCTTCTCGCCTTTGTGCTCGGGCTGTTCACCGTTCTCGGCTTCGCGCCGTTCTATTTCTTCCCGATCCCGATATTGACGCTGGCCGGGCTGTTCCACCTCTGGCTGCACGCGCCGTCGCGCCGCGCCGCGATGCTGCTGGGCTTTGCCTTCGGCTTCGGCATGTTCGGCGCGGGGGCGAGCTGGGTGTATGTCTCCATGCACGACTTCGGCGCGATGCCGGCGCCCCTCGCGGTGGCGGCGACGATGCTGTTCTGCGCCGTTCTCGCCCTGTTTCCGGCGCTGGCCGGTTTGCTGCAGCAACTGCTCGGGCGCGGGCCGAGCGCATGGAAAGCGGGGCTGATCATCCCCGCCGCATGGGTGGTCGGCGAATGGGTGCGCGGCTGGGTGTTGACCGGCTTCCCCTGGCTGGCGACGGGGTATTCGCAGGTGCCGGCCAGCCCCCTGGCGGGATTCGCGCCGGTGCTGGGAGTGTACGGCGTGTCGCTCGCCGTCGCCGCAAGCGCGGGGCTGCTGGCGCTGGGTGTCGAAGGCGGAAGGGGGAAGGGAGGCGGAGCTTCATCCTTCATCCTTCATCCTTCCGCCTTCATTTTCTTGGCCCTATGGCTCGGCGGCTTCGCGCTGCAGCAGGTCGAATGGACTCGCCCCGCCGGCGCGCCGGTGGCGGTGAGCCTGGTGCAGGGCAACATCCCGCAGGAAATGAAGTGGCGCCCGGACAAGGTGCGCGGCACGCTTTCCGCCTACGAGCGGCTGGCGCGCGAGAGCGCCGGGCGGCTGGTCGTGCTGCCGGAAACCGCGCTGCCGATGTTCTACGACGAGGTGCCGCCCGGATACCTGGAAAGCCTGGCGGAAACCGCGCGCGCCCGCGGCGGCGACCTGATCGTCGGCATCCCCGAATACCGGGCGCTGGACAAGGGCGGCGAGTATTTCAACAGCGCCTTCAGCTTCGGCGCCGCGCCGCCGCAAATCTACCGCAAGTCCCATCTGGTTCCGTTCGGCGAATACATCCCGCTCAAGCCCATGTTCGGCTGGGTGCTGAACGTGCTGCACATTCCGCTCGCCGATTTTTCTCGCGGCGCGGCGGTACAGCAGCCGATGGACGTGGCCGGGCAGAAGCTGGCGGTGGACATCTGCTACGAGGACGTGTTCGGCGAGGAGATCATCCGCCAGTTGCCGCAGGCGACCATGCTCGCCAACCTCAGCAACGACGCCTGGTTCGGCCGCTCCTTCGGCCCGCCGCAGCACCTCCAGATCGCCCAGGCGCGCGCGCTGGAAACCGGCCGCTGGCTGCTGCGCGCCACCAACACCGGGGTGACGGCGATCATCGACCAGAAGGGCGAAGTGGTGCGGCAGGCGCCGCAGTTCGTGGTTGCCGTGCTGGAGGGCGAAGCGCAGGGGTTCGCGGGCGAGACGCCCTATGTGCGCTTCGGCAACCGGGCTGTGCTGGTGCTGGCGGGGCTGATGCTGGCGCTGGGCGTGATCGCGGCACGGTCAAAACTTTCCCCTTTGAAAAAGGGGGAGTGAGGGGGATTCGCGGACACCGCGGGAATCCCCCCTGGCCCCCCTTTGACAAGGGGGGAACATTTTGGGAACCACATCGAAAATGAACGCGACAAGCTGGTTCTGCTACCTGCTGCGCTGCGCCGACGGCACGCTCTACGCGGGCATCACCAACGATCTCGCCAAACGCCTGGCGGCGCACAACCGGGGCGAGGCGTCCAAATACACCCGTTCGCGCCTGCCGGCCGTGCTGGTGTACGCCGAGCCGCACCCCGACCGCGCCGCCGCCAGCCGGCGGGAGATGCAGCTCAAGAAAATGCGGCGGGAGGAGAAGCTGGCGCTGGCCGAATCCCCCCGGCCCTTTTATCCTTAAAACGGCAGTCAACCACGAATGACACGAATTTTCACGAATAAACACAAATAGTTAGAACATAATTTCGCCTCACCAAACGGATGAGCCAAGCACGAATGGTTAATTCGTTGATTATTCGTGAACATTCGTGCCTCATTCGTGCAAATTCGTGGTTAATCGCTTTTTTAGGTTTATTCGTGGGGGTGAATCCCCCGCCTCCTTTGACAGGGGTGACTTGCCATATTAGAGATTTCTAATACAATTGACCCCCCATCCCTGACGAAAGGAAAAACCGCCATGAAGAAACTCCTGCCCTTCGCCGCCGCTTCGCTGTTCGTTCTTTCCGCCGCGCCGGCGCTCGCCGCCGACGATCTCGCCAAGTACCAGGAAGAAAGCCGCAAGGCCGCGCAAGGCTTCATGCAGCAACTGGGCGGCGAGCTGAAGAAGGAAATCTCGGCCAACGGCCCGGAATCCGCAATCAAGGTGTGCAAGACGCTTGCGCCGGCCATCGCCAACGAGCTTTCCAACAAGAATGGCTGGAAAGTGGCGCGGGTGTCGCTGAAGCCCCGCAACCCGCTGCTGGGCGCCGCCGATGCCTGGGAGCAGAAGGTGCTGGCCGATTTCGACCAGCGCGCGGCCAAGGGGGAAAAGCCGGAAGCGATGGAATTCTCCGAAGTGGTGGCCGAGCCGCAGGGCAAATACTTCCGCTACATGAAGGCGCTGCCGGTGCAGCCGGTATGCCTCACCTGCCACGGCGCGGCCGGCGACATTCCCGAAGGGGTGAAGGCCCGGCTTGCCGCCGAATATCCGCACGACAAGGCCACCGGCTACAGCGCGGGGCAGATCCGCGGGGCGATCACGATCAAGCGGCAAATCCCCCCAACCCCTCTTTGACAAGGGGGGCTTATCACAAGCCGCCTGGCAGGTACATCTGCGCTCGCCCCGGCCGCGGCCGGGGTTTTTCATCGCCCCGGAAATGAAGTAGAATCAGGCCTTTTCGTTAGGTTCGATTCATGCTGACGTTTCAACAGATCATCCTGACCCTGCAAAACTACTGGGGCGAGCGCGGCTGCGTGCTGCTCCAGCCCTACGACATGGAAATGGGGGCGGGCACCTTCCACACCGCGACCTTCCTGCGGGCGCTCGGGCCGGAGCCGTGGAGCGCCGCCTACGTGCAGCCTTCGCGCCGCCCCAAGGACGGCCGCTACGGCGAGAACCCCAACCGCCTGCAGCACTATTACCAGTTCCAGGTGGTGCTCAAGCCTTCCCCCGCCAACATCCAGGAACTCTACCTCGACAGCCTGCGCGCGCTCGGCGTGGACACCGCGGTGCACGACATCCGCTTCGTCGAGGACGACTGGGAGTCGCCCACCCTGGGCGCCTGGGGGCTGGGTTGGGAGGTGTGGCTGAACGGCATGGAAGTGACCCAGTTCACCTATTTCCAGGAAGTCGGCAGCCTGGCCTGCAAGCCGGTGCTGGGCGAGATCACCTACGGTCTGGAACGCCTGGCGATGTACTTGCAGGGGGTGGAGAACGTGTTCGACCTCACCTGGACGCCGGGGGTGACCTACGGCGACGTGTACCACCAGAACGAGGTAGAGCAGTCGAAATACAATTTCGAACACAGCAACGTCAACTGGCTGTTCGAGCAGTTCAACATGCACGAGTCCGAAGCCAGGCGGCTGATGGAGGCGGAGCTGCCGCTGCCGGGCTTCGAGCAGGTGATGAAGTGCTCGCATACCTTCAACCTGCTGGACGCCCGCGGCGCCATTTCCGTCACCGAGCGCGCCGCCTACATCGGCCGGGTGCGGGCGCTGGCGCGGCAGGTAGCGCAAAGCTATTACGACTCGCGGGAGGCGCTGGGCTTTCCGATGCTGAAGAAGAATTAACCTGGGAAAAGCGTTTTAGCCACGAATGACACGAATGTTCACGAATAATCCCGACATTGCTCATGGGGCCGTGCTCACCCGGACGGTGTGCTGCAAATCAGTCGCGCTCCATTGCTCTTTAATTCGTGTCATTCGTGGCCAAATAAGCTTTTAAACGGGGTTATTGTAGGGTGCGCGGTGCGCACCATTCTGGATTCGGTGCGCACGGCGCACCCAGCCTGTTTGGGACATCATGCAAGAAACGCTTTTGATCGAACTGCTGACCGAGGAGCTGCCGCCGAAATCGCTGGCGCGGCTGTCCGAGGCTTTCAGCGAGGGCATCTACGCCGGCCTGGGCGAGCTCGGCTTCCTCGCCGCGGGCAGCCGCTACCGGCCGTTCGCCACGCCGCGCCGGCTGGCGGTGATGGTGTCGAACGTGCTGGACCGGCAGCCCGACCGGCCGGTGGAGCGCAAGGGGCCGGCGGTGGCGGCGGGGCTGGATGCCGACGGCAAGCCCACGCCCGCCCTGCAGGGCTTCGCCCGCTCCTGCGGCGTGGCGGTGGAGCAGCTTGAAAAAATGCACGACGGCAAGAACGAGTGCTTCGCCTTCCGCACCGTCAAGCCGGGCGAGGCGCTGGAAGCGCATCTCGCCGCCGTGGTGGGCGCCGCGCTGAAGAAACTGCCCGCGCCGAAACTGATGCGCTGGGGCAGCAACGACGCCGAGTTCGTGCGTCCGGTGCATCGCCTGATCATGCTCCACGGCGACCGGATCGTGCCCGGCGAAGTGCTCGGGCTCGCCAGCGGGCGCATCACCGGCGGGCACCGCTTCATGGGCGACGCGGAAATCTCCGTGGCCGCCGCGCAGGATTACGAAACGACCCTGATGGCGCGCGGAAAGCTGATCGCGGATTACACCCGGCGCATGGAAATGATCCAGGACTTCCTCACCGAACAGGCGCGCGGCTCGACCATCCTGGGCGACAATGCGCTGCTCAATGAGGTCACCTCGCTGGTGGAATACCCCCAGGTGTACGCCGGGACGTTCAGCGAGGATTTCCTTTCCGTGCCGCAGGAATGCCTGGCGCTCTCGATGAAGCAGCACCAGAAATACTTCCCGCTGGCGGACGCGAACGGCAAGCTGCTGCCGCGCTTCCTGGTGGTGAGCAACCTCAAGGCGGACGATCCCTCGCACATCGTCCGCGGCAACGAGCGGGTGCTGCGGGCGCGCCTGTCCGACGCCAAGTTCTTCTACGACCAGGACCGCAAGACCCGGCTCGAAGACCGGGTGGCGAAGCTCGGCAACGTGGTGTACCACAACAAGCTCGGCACGCAACTGGAGCGCGTGCAGCGCCTGCGCAAGCTGGCCGGCGCGATCGCCGCGAAGCTCGGCGCCAATGTCGAGCTGGCCGAGCGCGCGGCGTACCTGTGCAAGGCCGATCTGCTGACCGACATGGTGGGCGAGTTCCCCGAGCTGCAGGGCGTGATGGGCAAGTACTATGCGCGCCACGACAACGAGCCGGCCGAGGTCGCGCAGGCGATCGAGGAGCACTACTATCCCCGCTTCGCCGGCGACGGCCTGCCGGCGGACAACATCGGCGCCGCCGCGGCGCTCGCCGACAAGCTCGATGCGCTGGTCGGCATCTACGGCATCGGGCTGGTTCCGACCGGCGACAAGGATCCCTTCGGCCTGCGCCGCCATGCCTTGGGGGTGCTGCGCATCCTCGCCGAGAAGGAGCTGCCGCTCGATCTGGTGCAGCTGTTGCAGCTCGCCAGGAGCCAGTTCCCGGACGAAATGGTGGCCGACAGCGTGGCGGTGGACCTGCACGGCTTCATGCTGGAGCGGCTGCGGAACTACCTGCGCGACAGGGGCTACGAGCCGAACGAAATCGAGGCGGTGGTGAGCCAGAGCCCGACCCGGATCGATCTGGTCACGCCGCGTCTGGCAGCGGTCCAGGCATTCCGCAAGCTGCCGGAAGCGGAGGCGCTGGCAACGGCCAACAAACGCATCCAGAACATCCTGAAGAAAACCGCCGCCCCCGAGGGAGAGCCGGATCCGGCGCTGATGTCGGAAACCGCGGAAAAAACCCTGTTCGAGGCGATGAACGGTCTGGCGCCGACGGTGTCTTCCTTCGTGCAAAACCGCGAATACACCGACGCCCTGTGCCGGCTGGCGGGCGTGCGCCGGGAGGTGGATACCTTCTTCGACGAAGTGATGGTGATGACCGACGAGCCGCTGACCCGCAACAACCGCCTGGCGCTGCTGAAGGCGCTGGGCGGGGTGATGAACCAGGTGGCGGATATTTCGAAGCTGGCCGGTTGATTTTGAATAGACAGGATTTACAGGATTCGGCAGGATCTACAGGATTTTTTCCTGGAGAAATCGGCTTGATTCGGCGGACCATAAAGAAATCCTGTCAATCCTGGAAGAATCCTGTTAATCCTGTCCATTGAACCCTATGAAACTCGTCATTCTCGATCGCGACGGCGTGATCAATTTCGACAGCGACCAGTTCATCAAGAGCCCGGAGGAGTGGAAGCCCATCCCCGGCAGCCTGGAAGCGATCACCCGCTTGAATCAGGCCGGCTTTCGCGTGGTGCTGGCCACCAACCAGTCCGGCATCGGGCGCGGTCTGTTCGACATGGCGACGCTCAACGCCATCCACGACAAGATGCACAGGGCGCTGGCCCAACTGGGCGGGCGCGTCGATGCGCTGTTCTACTGCCCGCATGCCGCCGACTCCAAATGCGAGTGCCGCAAGCCGAGTCCGGGCATGATGGAAGAGATCGCCAGGCGCTTCAACACGTCTCTTGCCGGCGTGCCGAGCATCGGCGATTCGCTGCGCGACCTGGAAGCCGCCGCCGCGGTGGGCGCGCAGCCGATCCTGGTGCGCACCGGCAAGGGCGAGAAGACCCTCGAGGCCGGCGGCCTGCCCCCGGACACCCTGGTGTTCGCCAACCTGGCGGAAGTGGTCAAGCACCTGATCTCCAGGGCGCAATGATCCGGCTGCGCTCCGCCCTGTTCGCGCTCGGCCTGATGGTGCTGGCGGTGGCGGCGCCGCTGGTTCCGGTCGCATCCCGGCTGGTTTTTCCGCGCGACGCCATTGCCCGCTACCGGCTCACCGCCCGCTGGGCGGGGACGGTACTGGCCTGGCTCGAAGCGACCTGCGGCCTCCGCTACCGGGTCATCGGCGCCGAGAACATTCCCGCCGCCGCGAGCGTCATTCTGTCCAAGCACCAGTCGGCTTGGGAAACGCTGGCGTTCCAGAAAATCTTTCCGCCCCAGGTGTGGGTGCTGAAGCGCGAATTGCTGCGCGTGCCGTTTTTCGGCTGGGCGCTGGCGATGACCCGCCCGATCGCGATCGACCGCAGCGCCGGCAAGGAAGCGCTCAGGCAACTGGTGGCGCAGGGCAAGGACCGCCTGGAGCAGGGATTCAGCGTGGTGGTGTTCCCGGAGGGCACGCGCGTCGCCCCCGGCGAAAAAGGCAAATACAATATCGGCGGCGCCTGGCTCGCCACGCACACCGGCGCATTGGTCGTGCCGGTGGCGCACAACGCCGGGGAATTCTGGGGCAGGAACGCCTTCCTCAAGCGCCCCGGCACCATCACCGTCAGCATCGGCAAGCCGATCGACCCCGCCGGCATGAAGCCGGCCGAGCTCAACGCCAAGGCGGAGGAGTGGATCGAGGGCGAGATGCGGCGCATATCGGGGCAGGAAGCCGGGTACAGAGCAAGTTTAGCCACGAATGGCACGAATGTTCGCGAATAGCCATGGCGTTGCTCATGGGGCTGCGCTCACCCGGATGATATGCTGCGAACCGGCCGCGCTTCATTGTTCTTGTTCGTGCTTATTCGTGTCATTCGTGGCCGAACGCCGTTTTTGACTGAATTCGACGCTTACCCCTTCCCATGCTCGTGCTCGGCATCGAAACTTCCTGCGACGAAACCGGGGTCGCGCTCTACCACACCGAGCGCGGCCTGCTGGCCCATGCGCTGCATTCCCAGGTGGCGATGCACGCGGAATACGGCGGGGTCGTGCCGGAACTGGCGTCGCGCGACCACATCCGCCGCGTGCTGCCGCTCACCCGCCGGGTTCTGGCCGAGGCGCAATGTACCTTGGCGCAGATCGACGGCATCGCCTACACTCAGGGACCGGGGCTGGCAGGCGCCCTGCTGGTCGGCGCCAGCATCGCCGCCTCGCTGGCGTTCGCGCTCGGCAAGCCGACCGTCGGCGTGCACCATCTGGAAGGGCACCTGCTCGCCCCCCTGCTGGAGGACAATCCGCCCCCCTTCCCTTTCGTCGCCTTGCTGGTTTCCGGCGGCCACAGCCAGTTGATGCGGGTTGACGGCATCGGCCGCTACGAGCTGCTGGGAGACACGCTGGACGATGCGGCCGGCGAAGCGTTCGACAAGACCGCCAAGCTGTTGGAACTGGGCTATCCCGGCGGGCCGGCGCTGTCCGCCCTCGCCCACCTCGGCCACCCTGGGCGATTCAGGCTGCCGCGGCCGATGCTGCACAGTGGCGACCTCAACTTCAGCTTCAGCGGCCTGAAAACCGCGGTGCTGACGCTCACCCGGCAGCACGCGGCGGACGAACAGACCCGCGCGGACATTGCCCGCGCCTTTCAGGATGCCATCGTGGAAGTGCTCACCGCCAAGGCGCTGGCCGCGCTCAGGCAGACCGGGCTGAAGCGGCTAGTGGTGGCGGGCGGCGTGGGCGCCAACCGGCAGCTGCGCGAAAACCTGAGCCGCGAAGCGGCGCGCCGGAAAGCGGAAGTGTTCTACCCCAAACTGGAATTCTGCACCGACAACGGCGCCATGATCGCCTTCGCCGGCGCCATGCGGCTGCGCCACGCGCAGAACGCCGATCCGGGCTTCACCATCCGGCCGCGCTGGGATCTGGCCGAGCTGGAAGTGCCGGAAGGCAAAGGCTAAACCTGTAAGGCGCATTAGCCGGAGACGTAATGCGCCGGATGAAATAACGGCCAGCCGCTACTTCGCGCCGCGCAGCGCAGCCAGCCAACGCGCCAGCGTTTCGCTGCCAAGCCACTGAATCACTTTGTCCGGGAAGAACAGGAAGCCGGCCACCATGATCAGGAACAGCGCCAGCAGGGCATGGCTGAACAGGCTCTCCGGCCGCAGGAAGCCCCAGTATTTCATGGTGAGAAACACCATATCCTTGCGATGCTCCGACATGCGCCGGTACTTGCGCAGCAGGGCGATCAGCAGGTAGACGATGTAGCCGCCCGAGAGCGACATGAGCATGATGCGGAACATGCCGAGCAGGTCCATGCTGCCCTGCGAGACCCGGTGGAACATCAGCGACAGGCCGCCCATGGAAATCGAGGCCGCCACCGCGATCAGCACGTTGGCGATGTAGCGCCGGCGCTCGCGCGCGAGATCCTGCTGGCGGCGGACGAAGAAGCTGTCCACTTCGCTTTTCAGGTATTCGACCTTCTCCTGCACCAGCGCGGTGATCTCCAGCTTCATCACGTGGATGCGGTCGTCGATGGTGGCGCCCAGTTTTTCCGCCGCGTAATCCACCAGCTCCTTCACGTCGGTCTTGGTGAACTGGCGCTGGTTGTGCAGCTCGGCGGAGATCTTGTCCAGCTTGGCGTCCACTTCCCGGCTCGCGCCCAGCACCACGTCGCGCATCTCTCTGCTGGCCTGCTCGATTCCCTCGCTTGCCACCTCGTTGAGCTTGACGCTGGCGTGATCAATCGCGGTGCGGGAAACCTGCTCCAGGCTTTCCCGGGCGTAGTCGATTTCCTTTTCGAACCAGGCCATGGCATCCCTCCGGGATTATCCTAGAAAAAGCGTTTCAGCCACGAATGACACGAATAAACACGAATAAGAACAACGGGGTGCGACCGATCTGCAGCATCGGGGGAGCACGCCCCATGAATAACGTGATGATTATTCGCGAACATTCGTGTCATTCGTGGCCAACTGCCATTTATAGGTTTACCGGGGCGGCGTGTCGCCCGGCTTCGGCTTCTCGCCGATCCGGCCTTCCTTGCCGGCGAGAAGATTCCGGATATTGGCCTTGTGGCGCCAGGCCAGCAGCAGCGACAGACAGAGCACCGCCACGGCCTGGATGCCGGCGCCGAGATACGCCAGCGCAAACAGGGGCGCAAAACCGGCGGCGATCAGCGCGGACAGCGAGGAGGTGCGCCACATCCAGGCGGCGAGCAGCCAGGTGGCCAGCACGCTCAAACCCAGCCAGGGGCTGAACGCCAGCAGTATCCCCAGCGCCGTCGCCACCCCCTTGCCGCCGTGAAAGCCGAAAAACACTGGATAGATATGCCCGGCAAAAACGGCGAGCGCCGCCGCTGCCACCAGGGAGTCGCCCAGGCCGGCGCCCGGCGCGAGCTTCTGCACCAGGAACACGGCAAGCCAGCCTTTGGCGGCATCCCCCAGCAGGGTGAGCGCTGCCGCGAGCTTTTTGCCGGTGCGCAGGACGTTGGTTGCGCCCGGATTGCCGGAGCCGAAGGAACGCGGGTCGGCCAGGCCGAATGCCTTGCTGACGATCACCGCGAAGGAAAGCGAACCGATCAGATAGGCGGACAAGACGAAGGCTATCGTGGGCATAGTAAATGGCTTACAATTCTCGGCTTTCATTCTACGGCAAAAACCGCTTTGGGCGTAGCCGCGCACATCGCTCCCGCATCGCATGGACATCGTTTTTCTTCACGAATTCAAAATCGACACCGTCATCGGCATCTACGAGTGGGAACGGGAGCTGCCGCAAACCGTCCAGCTCGACCTCGAAATCGGCCTGCCGCACAGCCGCGCCGCCGAGACGGACGACGTGGCGGACACTATCGATTACGGCGCGGTGGTGGAACGGATCAGGACGAGCCTGACGCAGCGGCGCTTCTCGCTGGTGGAAGCCCTGGCGGAGCACGTGGCGCAGATCATCCTGGCCGAATTCGGCGCCCCCTGGGCGAAAGTCAGCGTCACCAAGCTCGGACTGATCCGCGGCGTGAAACGGGTCGGCATCACGATCGAGCGCGGCAGCAGGCTGTAGAAAAAGTGAGCGAGCGGGATGAAGCGCAAGGCGCCCGGCGCACAGCGACCGAGAAAACGAAGTTTCAGCGGATGCTCGCTTCGCGCTGCGAAGTTAAGCCCGTCAGGGCGGCGGGAGCTACATATCTGAAGGATAGGCGAGGGAGCGAGCACCGCGCAACGCAGCGATTCGCCCGCGCAGCCACTTTTTCAGAGCTTCCCTAATATTTGGGCCGATTAATTACGAGACATGGGGAAATGTGTAGGTTGGGTTAGCGGCTTCATCGCGTAACCCAACAAACCTAATCCTCACCTGCGTTCGACAGGAAGATTTGGACTTGTTGGGTTACGGCGCAAAAAGCCGCGCCTAACCCAACCTACATGAAGGCGCCGCGCAGGTTCCTGGCACAATGTTTCGCAATTTATGCTTTTCAATTCTAGCCGCGCGGGTGATGCCTGGCATGTAGCTGCTTCAGCCGTTCGAGCGCGACGTGGGTGTAGATCTGGGTGGTGGAGATGTCCGAGTGCCCCAGCAGCATCTGCACCACGCGCAAGTCCGCGCCGTGGTTGAGCAGGTGGGTGGCGAAGGCGTGACGCAGGGTGTGCGGCGACAGCGGCTTGTCGATGCCGGCCCGCCCGGCATGGCGCTTGATCAGGTGCCAGAAGGCCTGGCGCGTCATGGCCCCGCCGCGCCGGGTAACGAACACCGCATCGCTCGCCCTGCCGTTCAGCAGTTCCGGCCGGGCTTGCGCGGCGTAGCGCTTGAGCCATTCGGCCGCCTCCTCGCCCAGCGGCACCAGCCGCTCCTTGCCGCCCTTTCCCATGACCCGCACCACGCCCATTTCCAGGCTGAGGCCGGAGAGGCCGAGCGCCACCAGCTCCGACACGCGCAGTCCGGTGGCGTACAGCGTTTCCAGCATGGCCCGGTCGCGCAATCCCGCGGCATTGCCGGTATCCGGGGCATGGAGCAGCTGCTCCACGTCGGCCTCGCTCAATGACTTGGGCAAGGCACGGGGCAGCTTGGGCATGTCGATCTGCAGGGTGGGGTCGGCCGCGATCTTCCCCTGCCGCAGCAGGTAGCGATACAGGCGGCGCAGGCTGGAAAGCAGCCGGCCGGTAGTGCGCGCCTTGGCGTGCGCGACGTTGACCTGGTGCGACAGGTAGGCCATCAGGTCGCCCCGTCCGGCCAGCAGCAGCGTCTTGCCGCCCTCCTTTTCCAGCCAGCGCGCGAACTGGCTGAGGTCGCGCCGGTAGCTTTCCAGGGTGTTGCGCGCCAACCCGTCCTCCAGCCACAGCGCGTCGCAAAATTCGTCGAGCAGGGCCTGGTTCGGGGATCCAGCTCCGCTATCCGGCGTGTTCATGGTGCAGCAGCCAGCGCTTGATGGACAGCGGATCGCCGCCGGTGCTGTTCATGAAGCCGCCCAGGCCGTGGCGGGCCAGCACGCGGTGGCAGGGGATGATGACCGGGATCGGATTCGCGCCGCAGGCCTGGCCCACCGCGCGCGGGGCGGAATCGAGTTTGGCCGCGAGCTCGCCGTAGGTCAGGGTGCGCCCGGCGGGGATTTCCTGGAGCGCTTGCCATACCTTGTGCTGGAACGCCGTTCCCCGAGGTTCGAGCGGCAGGTCGAAACGGAAAGCGGGGTCCTGCAGATAAGCCCGCAGCTGGGCGCATACCCGCTCCGCCAGCGGGTCTTGCGGGGCGAGCGCGTCGCTGTCCGGCGGCAGGAAATCGATCCCCGTCACCCTGCCGCCCTCGGTGCGGATGCCCAGCACGGCAAAAGGGGTGGCAAACTTCGCCTGATAGGGTTTCATGGCTGAAGCCGATCCAGGGCGCGCCGGATTTCCTGCTGCCGTGCAGGATCGCTGGCGGCTTTCAGCAACTGCCGGTATTGCGCCCGGGCATCCCCGGCGAAGCCGGCACGGGCCAGGCTGGCGGCGGCGAAGCTGCGCGCGCTCTGCTCGAAGGCGGAGTCCTTGCCGCCCCCAAGGCTTGCCGCGAGCAGGAAATGCGCGGCCGCCGCCGGGTAATCCTTGCGCTTTTCGGCCAGGAGCCCCCGTTCGAACCGGATTTCCCGCTGCAACGCCGCATCGCCCGGGGTGTCCAGGGCTTTCAGCAGTTGTTCCGCGAAATTTTCCTGATCGGCGGCGGCCAGCTTGCGCGCGACCGCCAGCAATTTTCCGGCCGTTTCGTCCGGCAACGGGCCTTCCTGCGCCAGCACTTGCTGCGCCGCCCCGAGAGCCTCCTGCCCGGCGCCGGCGGCAGCGAAAACCTGCGCCAGCGTGAGCTGCCATTCTTCCGCCGGCACATCCGTGGGCGCCGCCGCGCCGCGCAGCAGCCGCGCCGCCAGGAGATATTCCCCCGCCCGGCAGGCCGACCGTCCCAGCAGCGTGCGCGCCTCCGGCACCATGCCGGAATGATCCTTCCCCAACGGCCCCTCCGCAAACAACCGGTTTGCCGTCACGCGCATGTTCTGCTGCAACAGCGAGGCGACCAGCCGGGTCTGCGCTTCCCCGCGCAACCCGCTTTCCTTGCCGTTGGCGGCAAGGTAGGCGAACAACGCCCGCGCCGTCGGCGGGGAATCCGCCTCCTCCCGCTGCGCCAGGGC
This sequence comes from Pseudomonadota bacterium, assembly GCA_040752115.1. Lineage (GTDB taxonomy): Bacteria > Pseudomonadota > Gammaproteobacteria > Burkholderiales > Sulfuricellaceae > JBFMFB01. The sequence continues at coordinate 14,790 of JBFMFB010000008.1, forward strand.
AAGCCAGGCCGCGTCTTCCCCGAGCAGCAGCTGGTTCCGGTTGCCCGCCGCCAGCGCGTGCGCGAAGTAGCTTTGCCAGAGCTGGCCGGCGCCGACGGCGGTGAATTCCCGCGCCGGCGAATCCGGCTCGTTCAGCAGGCGCTCCCCAGCCTCGACCTGGAGGGTAGTATCCCGCTGCGCGCTCGCCGCTTCGGCCAGCACCGCCCAGTACACCGCGCCATCGCTTTTCTGCAGTGCCGCCCGGGCGCTGCCGATCGCCGCTTCCGGCCCGACCAGTCCCGCCTTCAGGCGGATCATGAGCTTGAGCGGCCCTTCGTCCAGCCGCGAAAGCCACGGCACGGCTTCCGCCGCCTTGCCGTTCGCCGCCAGCGCCTGCGCGAAACGGGCGATCTCGGCCTTTTCCAGCGGCTGGTAATCCTGCTGGTAGCGCAGCATCGCAAGGTAAGCCTCGTCCGCCTTGTGCTCGGCAAGATAGCTCTGGATGACCAGCCGGCGCGCTTCGCGCATTTCCTCCGGCGGCAGGCCGGCGTCCCACAGCAGCCGCGCCAGGCCGGCGCGCGCCTGTTCCCCGGCCCCGGATTCGACTGCCGCCCGAACGGCGTACCAGCGCGCCTTCTGCCGCAATTCCGGCGATGCGTCGGCCGGCAGCGCGTCCACCCGCTGCAGCAGTTCCTGCGACTGGTCGAGGCGGTGGAGCAGATCAAGCCGCACTCCCTCCCATTCCAGCCAGAGCGGCCTTTCCCCGCTGCTGGCCGGCTGGGCGCCGTCGGCCAGCGAAAGCGCAAGCTGCGGCGCGCCGGCCTCGGCAAGCCGCGCAACAGCCTGGGGCGAAATCGTGGAAGCCGCATCGGCATTCGGCGCGGCGGCGAGCGTCAGAAGCAACAGGGGCGAGATGAAGTGGCGCATGGCGCTATTCTAGCGGCGCCGCGGCGCGGCGGCAAAAAAGAAGGCGCCGGGATCCTGCCTGATCCCGGCGCCTGGAGACAAAACAGTAAAAAAGCTCGTTACGCCTGCGCGCTGCGGGCGGCCAGCTTTTCCTTGATGCGCGCGGATTTGCCGGAGCGTTCGCGCAGGTAGTACAGCTTGGCGCGGCGCACGTCGCCGCGGCGCTTGACCTCGATGCTGGCGAGCAGCGGCGAGTAGGTCTGGAAGGTGCGCTCCACGCCTTCGCCGGAAGAAATCTTGCGCACGATGAACGAGGAATTCAGGCCGCGGTTGCGCCGGGCGACGACCACGCCCTCGAACGCCTGCACCCGCTTGCGCTCGCCTTCCACCACGTTGACGTTGACCACCACGGTATCGCCGGGAGCGAAGTCCGGAATGCTTTTGCCCAGGCGGGCAATTTCTTCCTGTTCCAGTTGTTTGATGATATCCATTTGAAGCTCCTTCAATGTTTACTTATCGGCATCCTGTTCCTCCTGGTATTCCGCCTGAAACGCGGCCAGGAGCCCGGATTCCTCTTTTGTCAACTGACGGGCGGCCAGCAAATCCGGCCGCCTCAGCCAGGTTCTTCCCAGTGCCTGTTTCAACCGCCAGCGGTTGATCCGGGCATGGTTGCCGGACATCAGCACCTCCGGCACCGCCTGCCCCTGGTACACCTCTGGGCGGGTGTAGTGCGGGCAGTCCAGCAATCCGTTTACAAACGAGTCCTGCGCGGCCGATTCGGCATCCCCCAGCACGCCCGGCAACTGCCGCACGATGCTGTCGATCAGCACCATCGCCGGCAGCTCCCCGCCAGAGAGCACGTAATCGCCGATGGAAATTTCTTCGTCCACCTGGCGCTCCAGCAGGCGCTCGTCCACCGCTTCATAGCGCCCGGCCAGCAGGATCAGTCCCTGCGCGCCGATGAGTTCCATCACTTTCGCGTGATCGAGCAGCCGGCCCTGGGGGGAAAGGTAAATCACCTTCGGCTTTGCCGTCCCCGCCGCCAACTGCCGCTGCCTCGCCGCAACAATGGCCTTTTCCAGCGGCTCCGCCAGCATCACCATGCCGGGGCCGCCGCCATAGGGCCGGTCGTCCACGGTGCGGTAATTGTCCTCGGTGAAATCCCGCGGATTCCACAAATGCAGTTCGTAGCGACCCTGCTCCCTGGCCCGCCGCGTCACGCCGTATTCCGTCACCGCCCCGAACATCGGGGGAAAGAGCGTGACGACATCGAACTGGAATGGGCTCATGGGTTCAATAGTCGGCGCCCCAATCCACCCGGATCCGGCCGGAATCCACATCCACTTCCAGAATGGTGCCGGCGACGAACGGGATCAGCCGCTCGCGCTCGCCCTGCACCACCAGCACGTCGTTGGCGCCGGTTTCCAGCAGCTTCGCCACTTCCCCCAGATCCTGCCCCTGGGCGTTCACCACCCGCAAGCCGATCAGGTCGTTCCAGTAATATTCATCCGCTTCTGCCGGCGGCAGCGCTTCCCGCGGCACAGCGATGAGCGCGCCGCGCAGCGCGGCGGCCGCATCGCGGTCGTTGCACCCTTCCAGATGAGCCGCCAGCGACTTGCTGTGCACTTCCGCATCCAGCACGGCGCACTCGCGCCATGCGCCCGGCTTGCCGACCCACCAGACCGGGTAGTCCAGCAGCCCGTCGCCGGTTTCGGTGTAGGCATGCACCTTGATCCAGCCGCGCACGCCGAATGGGGCGCTAACGTGCCCCATCACAACCATGCCGTCAGGCTGCTGCTTGTGCACCCGCGCGCTTGACCAGCTTGGCGACCGCGTCGCTCAGTCGAGCGCCGTGGCTTTGCCAGTGCGCAAGGCGATTCATGTCGATGCGCAGCGCTTCCTGGCCCTCCGGCGCGACCGGGTTGTAAAACCCGACGCGCTCGATGAACCGGCCGTCGCGGCGCTCGCGCGAATCCGCCACCACCAGATTGTAAAACGGACGCTTTTTGGCGCCGCCTCGGGCGAGTCGAATGATAACCATGCTTGAGCCTACCGTTAAAGTTTTGAAAAAGAGCGCGATTTTACGACACTTTTCAAGCTGTTGGCAAGACTGCCTGCAGACCGCGGCTATATCGGCTTCTCCGGCCCGCCGTGGCGAAGCTGGCGCGAGCCTGCAGCAAACAGCGGGTTCCGCCGCCGCTTTTCCGAGCCCTCTCGGGAGGGCGCCGGCGCCGACCGCGCGTGTTGTATCATAATCAGCATTTTTCCGTCTCTATCCGGACAAAAATAATGAACAACCCTTTCGTGCGACATGCAGCTTGGCTTGCGGTGGCCATGCTGGGCGCAGCCGCCCTGGGCGGCATTGCCTTGAACCGCGGCGAAGCGATCAATGCGCTGTGGCTGGTCGTGGCCGCCGCCTGCGTTTATGCGCTCGCCTACCGCTTTTACAGCGCCTGGATCGCGGCGAAAGTGCTGACGCTGGACGAAACCCGCGCCACGCCGGCGGAGCGCTTCGACAACGGCCGCGATTTCGTCCCCACCAACCGGTGGATCGTGTTCGGCCACCACTTCGCCGCCATCGCCGGACCCGGCCCGCTGATCGGCCCCACGCTGGCGGCGCAGTTCGGCTATCTGCCGGGCACCTTGTGGATTCTCGTTGGGGCGGTGCTGGGCGGCTGCGTGCAGGACATGGCCATCATGTTCTTTTCCACCCGCCGCGACGGCCGCAGCCTGGGCCAGATGGCGCGCGACGAGCTGGGGCCGATTGGCGGCGCGGCGGCGCTGGTAGGCACGCTGATGATCATGGTGATCCTGATCGCAGTGCTCGGCCTGGTGGTGGTCAACGCCATGAAGCACAGCCCCTGGGCGACCTCCACCGTGGCGGCGACGATTCCCATCGCCGTGCTGGTCGGACTGTACATGCGCAACATCCGCCCCGGCCGGGTGCTGGAAGGCTCGATTCTCGGCGTGGCGCTGCTGCTCCTCGCCGTAGCGGGCGGCGGCTGGATCGACCAGAGCGAAGCGCTGCGCGGCCTGTTCGACCACGACGGCAAAACGCTCGCCTGGTTCGTGATCGGCTACGGCTTCCTCGCCGCCATCCTGCCGGTATGGCTGCTGCTGGCGCCGCGCGATTATCTTTCCACCTTCATGAAGCTCGGCACCATCCTGCTGCTCGCGCTCGCCATCGTGCTGCTGCGCCCGGAAATCAGGATGCCGGCGCTGACCCAGTTCATCGACGGCAGCGGCCCGATCTTCGGCGGGGCGATTTTCCCGTTCGTGTTCATCACCATCGCCTGCGGCGCCATTTCGGGCTTCCATTCGCTGATTTCGTCGGGCACCACGCCGAAGCTGCTGGCCAACGAGCGCGACATCCGCATGATCGGCTACGGCGGCATGATGCTGGAATCCTTCGTCGCGATCATGGCGATGATCGCCGCCACGGTGCTCGATCCCGGCGTGTTCTTCGCCATCAACAGCCCGGCCGGCGTGGTGGGCAAGGCTGCCGCCGACGCGGTGGCGAAGATTTCATCCTGGGGCTTCCCGGTGACGGTGGAGCAGATGGAGATGCTGGCCAAGGAAATGGGCGAGAAAACCCTGTTCGCCCGCACCGGCGGCGCGCCGTCGCTGGCGGTCGGAATGGCCTCGATTTTCGGCAGCGCCTTCGGCCAGGGCATGCTGGCCATGTGGTACCACTTCGCCATCATGTTCGAGGCGGTGTTCATCCTCACCACGCTCGATGCCGGCACGCGGGTCGGCCGCTTCATGCTGCAGGACCTGCTCGGCAACCTCTGGCCGAAACTGGGGGAAACCTCCTGGTACCCGTCGGTGCTGCTCGCCAGCGGCGCGGTGGTGGCGGCCTGGGGCTATTTCCTCTATATCGGCGTGATCGACCCCAACGGCGGCGTGAACATCCTGTGGCCGCTGTTCGGCATCTCCAACCAGATGCTGGCGGCGATCGCGCTGTGCGTGGCGACCGGCATCCTGGTCAAGTCCGGCAAGCTGAAATACGCCTGGGTGACCGGGCTGCCGCTATCCTGGCTGGCGCTGGTGACCACCGCCGCCGCCTGGGAAAAGATCACCAGCCCGGACGTGCGCATCGGCTTCTTCGCCGCCGCCAACGACATGGCCGCCAAGCTCGCGGCCGGCAAGCTGCCGCCGGAGAAGGCCGGGGTGGCGCCGACGCTGATCTTCAACCAGCAGCTCGACGCCTGGCTGACGCTGTTCTTCGTCGCGGTGCTGTGGATCATCATCCTCGACATGCTGCGGGTGTGCGCGCGCCACGTCCAGGGCCTGCCGGTGCCGCCGCTGGCCGAATCTCCGCATGAGCCGAGCCGGCTGGTGGAAGACTGGGTGAGAGACTGACATGGGAGGCCGGCTGAAAGCGCTGTGGGCGGCCATCCGCCGCCTCTCCGGCGACGACGCCTACGAGCGCTACCTGCGCCATTGCGCAGAAGCGCACGCGAACGAACCGCCGCTCTCGCGCAGGGATTTTTTCCGGCGCGAGCTGGACAGGAAATGGAACGGGGTGAGGCGGTGCTGCTGAGGGTGCGGAAACGGCGAACCAATGTCCGCCGCCGCTTTCATAAAGAGGTAGGGCAAACCGTTTTCCACGCTGCGGAAAGGATAGGCATGAATACCCGTTATCGCGCGCTCGCATGGCGCGGCCTGCTCGGCACGGCCGGTCTGTTCCTGGCTCTGATCGCCGCCGTTCCCTGCCGGGCGGAGCTGGCACAAACCATCGAGCGCATCAAGCCGTCGGTGGTGGGAGTTGGCACCTTCCAGAAAATGCGCAATCCCTCGGTCAACTTTCTCGGCACGGGTTTCGCCATCGAAGACGGGCTGCATGTCGTCACCAATGCACACGTTGTTCCGCCCGTGCTCGACGCCGAAAAAATGGAATCGCTGGTCGTCCTGGTCGGTGGAAGCAAGGAGCCGCAGACGCGCGAAGCGCAGCCGGTCGCCGTGGACAAGGAACACGATCTGGCGCTGCTCAAAATCAGCGGCCCGCCCCTGCCGGCCATGGCGCTGGGCGACTCCTCCGCCGTGCGGGAAGGGCAGGTATATGCCTTTACCGGCTTCCCCATCGGCATGGCGCTGGGATTTCACCCGGTCACCCACCGCGGCATGATCTCGTCGCTCACCCCGATCGTCCGGCCGGGGCTTTCCTCGAAGCAGCTCGACGCGAAAATGATCAACCGCATCCGCGCCGCTTCCTACAACGTGTTCCAGCTCGACGGCACCGCCTACCCCGGCAACAGCGGCAGCCCGCTGTACCACCCGGAAACCGGCGCCGTCTATGGCATCATCAACATGGTATTCGTGAAGGGCACCAAGGAAACGGCCCTGTCGCAGCCAAGCGGCATCACCTATGCCATTCCCGGCAACTACATCCGCGACTTGCTAAGCGACCGGCGCGCTGCCAGCCGTTAGCCCGGATATTCCGGATATTTATGCATTCAGCGCCGGCGCCTCTTCTTGCCGGCAAGAAAAATATAGACTGCCACGCCGAGGAAGATTGCGAACCAGACAAGTGACCAGTCCGGAATCGCGAGCGACAGAAATTTCCATCTGATGCGCGCGCAATCCCCGCTCGCCTCGAACATGGCCGGCCACCATTGGGCAAGCGGCAAGGCGTTCAGGAACTGCTCCTCCGGGCTGATGCCGCATTCGATTGCGCCCGGATGGCGCACCAGCCACGAATGACGCAGCGCAACCACCGCGCCGGCGAGCGCGAACAAAGCCAGCAACCCGCCGTACACCCGGCGCCCCGCCGCCTGGGGGTTGTGCAGGAACCCCAGCAGGGCCGTCAGCCCTATCAGCCAATAAGCGATGCGCTGCACGACGCACAGCGAACATGGCGACAGCCCCTTCACTTCCTGCAAGTAGAGGGCATAGCCCAGCAGGCCGGCGCAGGCGAGGAATACAAACAGGAAAAGGAGTCGCGGGACGGATTTCATCGGGATGTTCCTATGGTAGCCTATTGCGCGATTACTTTGCCAGATTGTCGAAACATGGCCAACCATAACTTTCTTGCGCGCAGCCTCGCCGCGGTATGGCACCCCTGCACGCAGATGAAGAGCCACGAAACCCTGCCGCTGATCCCCGTCGCGCGCGGCGAAGGGGTGTGGCTGTATGACTTCGACGGCAGGCGCTACCTCGACGCGATCAGCTCGTGGTGGGTGAATCTGTTCGGCCACTGCAACCCGCGCATCAACGCGGCGCTGCGCGACCAGCTGGAAAAGCTGGAGCACGTGATGCTGGCGGGCTTCACCCATGCGCCGGTGGTCGAGCTGTCCGAGCGGCTTTCCCGGCTCACCGGCCTGGGGCATTGCTTCTACGCCTCGGACGGCGCCTCCGCCACGGAAATCGCGCTCAAGATGAGCTTTCATTTCTGGCGCAATTCCGGCCGGGCGGAAAAAACCCGCTTCATCAGCCTGGAAAACGGCTACCACGGCGAAACCCTGGGCGCGCTGTCGGTCACCGACGTGGCGCTGTTCAAGGACGTGTACGCGCCGCTGCTGCGCCACAGCACCCAGATGCCCAGCCCCGACTGGCGGCTGGCCGAGCCGGGCGAACCGGCACAGGATTTCGCCGCGCGCCGCGCGCAAGCCCTGGAAACATATCTCGCGCAGCACCATGAGCAGACCGCGGCTTTCATCCTGGAGCCGCTGGTGCAGGGCGCGGCGGGGATGGCGATGTACCACCCCGAATACCTCCGCCGGGCGCGGGAAATCTGCGACCGGTTCGAGGTGCACCTGATCGCCGACGAAATCGCCGTCGGGTTCGGGCGCACCGGTACCCTGTTCGCCTGCGAGCAGGCCGGCATCCGGCCGGATTTCCTCTGCCTGTCCAAGGGCATCAGCGGCGGCTACCTGCCCCTGTCCGTCGTGCTCACCACCGACCGCACCTATCAGGCGTTTTATGATGACCAGATGGCACGCGGCTTCCTGCATTCGCACTCCTACACCGGCAACGCGCTTGCCTGCCGGGCCGCGCTTGCGACCCTGAACATTTTCGAGCAGGACAACGTGATCGAAGCCAACCGCATCAAGGCAGCCCGCCTTACCCAGGCGGCGCGGCCGCTGGCGGATCATCCCAGGGTAAAAAATTTCCGCCACGCCGGCATGATCTGGGCATTCGAGGTGGAGGGCGCCGGTCCCGATTTTTCCAGGCGGTTTTATGCCGAAGCGCTGGCGCAGGAACTGCTGTTGCGGCCGATCGGCAACACGGTCTATTTCATGCCGCCCTATGTCATCAACGAAGACGAAATCGCGTTCCTGGTGGGCCATACCCTCGAGGCACTGGATAGGACATGACCGACCCGCAAACCATCCGCCTCGGCGACGAGGAAATCCGCTACCTGCTCAAGCGCAGCCCGCGCAGGCGCACCATCGGCCTGAAGATCGACGGTGCCGGCTTGACCGTGACCATTCCCCATCGCGTCTCGCGGCGCGAGCTGGAAGCGGTGCTTCGGGAAAAATCGCCGTGGGTGCTGGACAAGCTGCGGGAAGCGGAAACGCGGCGGTTGCCGGAAATGAGCTGGACGGACGGCACCGCCTTGCCCTACCTGGGCGACGAACTCGCGCTATGCCTGGTCCCCGGCGGCGTGCGGGCACGTCCGGCGCTGCACGGAAACCGGCTGCTGGTGGCGCTCCCCGACCCGCAGGATGGTGCGCTGGCGTGCGCCAAGGTCGTCGCCTGGTACCGGCAGCAAGCGCTGGCATGCTTTCGCAGCCGCACGGAAATCCACGCCGCGCGCCTGGGGGTGCGGGTGGCCGGCCTTGCCCTGTCCGGCGCCGCCACACGCTGGGGAAGCTGCAACTCGCGCGGCGAAATCCGGCTCAACTGGCGGCTGGTCAAGGCGCCGCTGGCACAGGTCGATTACGTGATCGCGCACGAACTGGCGCATCTGATCGAAATGAACCACTCGCCCGCATTCTGGCGCGTTGTGGAAGAACTCTGCCCGGGCTACCGCGCCCAGCGGGCGGCGCTCAAGCACCAGTCCGCGCACTATCATCTGTTCTGATATTCAGGAAGCGAAGGACCGCTTCTCCGCCCTTGCCCCGACCGCGCGAATATGTAGGATGGGTAGAGGCGAAAGCCGTAACCCATCAGGGGCGATGATGGGTTACGCTACGCTCCACCCATCCTACCGGCTGTTCTGATATGTCCGGCATCGGGAGTCATTCCCCCGCCACCGTCATCTTCTCCACCAGGATCGAGCCGCACTGCTTCGAGCCGCGGACGACGACGTCGTTGCCGACTGCGACGATCTGCCGGAACATTTCCTTGAGGTTGCCGGCGATGGTGATCTCTTCCACCGGGTAGCAGACCTCGCCGCCCTCCACCCAGAAGCCGGCCGCGCCGCGGGAGTAGTCGCCGGTCACCGGATTGATGCCGTGGCCGAGCAGTTCCGTCACCAGCAGGCCGGTATCCATGGTTTTCAGCAGCGCGGCGAAATCCTGGCCGGTGCTTTGCAGGATCAGATTATGGCTGCCGCCGGCGTTGCCGGTGGATTGCATGCCCAGCTTGCGCGCGCTGTAGCTCCCGAGGAAATACCCCTGCAGCACGCCGTCCCTGACTACGTCGCGTTCCCGCGTGGCCACGCCTTCGTTGTCGAAGGGCGCACTGGCCAGCCCCTTGCGCAGGTGCGGCAGTTCGCGGATGGCGACGAACGGCGCGAACACCTGCTTGCCCAGGCTGTCGAGCAGGAAGGAGGATTTGCGGTACAGGCTGCCGCCGCTCACGGCCGCCACGAAATGCCCGAGCAGGCTGGAGGAGAGAGACGCTTCGAACAGGACCGGCACCTGGGCGGTCTTGATTCTGCGTGCATCGAGGCGGCGCGCGGTGCGCTCGCCCGCTTTCCTGCCGACATCCGCGGCGCTTTCCAGGTCGGCCGCTGCACGCGCGGTGGCATACCAGTAATCGCGCTGCATGCCCTGCTCCGATTCCGCCACCACCGCGCAGCTGACGGAATGGCGGGAAGTGGGGTAGCCGCCGAGGAATCCCAGGCTGTTGCCGTACACGAACAGCGATTCCTGGGTATGGACGGTCGCCCCCTCGGAGTTGTTGATGCGCTTGTCCACTGCCATCGCCGAAGCTTCGCAGGCGCGCGCCAGCTCGATCGCCTGGTCCACCGGCAGATCCCAAGGGTGGTACAGATCGAGATCGGGAACCTCCTTCGCCAGCAGCGCTTCGTCCGCCAGCCCGGCAAATTCGTCGCTGGCGGTGTGCCGGGCGATGCTGCAGGCGGCGGCGACGGTGTCGCGGATCGCCGCCGGGGAAAGGTCGGAGGTGCTGGCATGGCCGCGCTGCTTGCCGAAATACACGCTGACGCCCAGCCCCTTGTCGCGGTTGTATTCGATGGTTTCCACTTCGCCCCGGCGCACCGTCACGCCCTGGCCGAAGCCGTGGGACACCTCCGCCTCGCAGGCGGTGGCGCCGGCTTTGCCGGCTTGGGCCAGGATCTCCCGGGTGATCTCCTGCAGGGTTTCGAGCGAATAGGTAAAACTGGGCTGCGGCACGGGGCTTCCTCTGGGATAGGTCAATCAGGCGCGGATGCTGAACGTCCGCGGAAAAGAAGTTATGATAGCAATTTTGGTCTTGAACGCGAAACCATGCACGACGAAGCCCCGCTCAGCAAGACGCGCCGCAAGCAGGAAATGCACGGCCTGCAGGATATCGGCGAACAGCTCGTGGCGCTGAATCGCGCGCAGCTGGATCAGCTCGGCCTGCCGGAATCCCTGCTGGACGCGGTGCTGGAGGCGAAGCGGCTGAATCGCCACGAGGCCGTGCGCCGGCAGATGCAGTACATCGGCAAGATCATGCGCACCGTGGACGCGGCGCCGATCAAGGCGAAGCTGGACGAATGGAACGGCGTCGGCCGCGAGCAGACTGCGCGGCTGCATCTGATCGAGCGCTGGCGCGCCCGGCTGATCGAGGACGAAGCGGCCATCAGCGAGCTGGTGCTGGCATACCCCGGTGCGGACGTTCAGCACCTGCGCCTGCTCGCGCGCAACGCCCGCAAGGAGCACGCCGCCAACAGGCCACCGAAAAGCAGCCGCGCCCTGTTCCGGGAGCTGCGCGAACTGATTGCCGGGGAGCAGGGCGCGAGCGAACACCCCCAACAAACCGACGAAGAAACTGAACCATGAATACCGAAACCGTCAAGATCGGCCTGGTCACCGTGAGCGACCGCGCCTCCCAGGGAATCTACGAAGACAAGGGCATCCCGGCCCTCGAGGAATGGCTGGAGGCGGCGCTCGCCACCCCATGGCAGGCCGTCGCCCGGATCATCCCGGACGAGCAGGCGCAGATCGAAGCCACCTTGCGCGAACTGGCGGACCAGGAAGGCTGCGATCTGATCCTGACCACCGGCGGCACTGGCCCGGCGCCGCGCGATGTCACGCCGGAAGCCACGCTGGCCGTGGCAGACAAGGTGCTGCCGGGCTTCGGCGAGCAGATGCGCGCGGTCAGCCTGAAGTATGTGCCCACCGCCATCCTCTCCCGCCAGGTCGGCGTGATCCGCGGCCGGGTGCTGATTCTCAACCTGCCGGGACAGCCCAAGGCGATCAAGGAGACGCTGGACGGCGTGTTCGCCGCCGTGCCCTACTGCATCGATCTGATCGGCGGCCCCTACATCGAGACCCGCGAGGAAGCCGTCAAGGCGTTCCGCCCCAAGTCGGCGCAGCGCCCCGCCGTCGCGTAACCGCATCCATGCCCGCCCCGCTCGAAATCGCAACCGGCCCGGCGCCGACCGGCGCGGTGATCTGGCTGCACGGCCTGGGGGCGGACGGCCATGATTTCGCGCCGATCGTCCCGGAACTCGGGCTGCCGCAGACGCCCGCGCTGCGTTTCGTTTTTCCCCACGCGCCAATGATGCCGGTCACGATCAACGACGGCTACGTCATGTCGGCATGGTACGACATCGCCCATCCCGGCCTGGCGCGGGAAGAAGACGAGACGGGCATCCGCGCCTCGCAGCGCACCGTCGAGGCGCTGATTGCGCGGGAAGAGGAACGGGGCATCCCTCCTTCCCGCATCGTGCTGGCGGGCTTCTCCCAAGGGGGCGCCATCGTGCTGCACACCGGGCTGCGTTTTCCGCAGCGTCTGGCCGGGGTGCTGGCGCTCTCGACCTACCTGCCGCTCAAGGGAAGCTTTTCCGCCGATGCCAGCCCCGCCAATGCCGACTTGCCGGTTTTCATGGCGCACGGCAGCCGCGACCCGGTCGTTCCTTTGCCGCTTGCCGCCGCTTCCAGGGATTTTCTGCTCCGCTCCGGCTACCCGGTGGAATGGCACGAATATGAAATGGCGCATTCGGTGTGCCCCGCCGAAATCGCCGATATCGGCGCATGGCTGCGCCGCGTGTTTGCCTGATCGGCTACGGCCCGGCAGCCGCGCCCTAATCGGGGTGGGTGAAGCCGACCCGCTCGTAATCCTCGCCCTGTTCCAGCACGGACGCCAACCTGACCAGATGCGCCTCGCCGCTGACCAGCATCAGGCAGTTCCGTCCGGCGACGAGGTTGTTTCTTTCCACCACCAGACTGGGGCCCTCCCCCTTCACCGCATCGTGCGGCAGCAGCACTGCGGTGAGATACGGCCCGGAAGCAGCTTCGGCAATTTCCCGCCAGCGCGGAAGTTCGCTTTGCTCCAGGAGGCGAAAGCGCACGGGAACCGGGTTGCGGGAAAGCGTCTGGATGCCTACCGAAACCCGCTCGCTGGCATCCCGCCCCAGCCGCCGCACCGCGCCTAACATCCATCTGCCGCCCTGTTCTGCCTTCAGCCCGAGCAGCGTACCGACCTTCAGCCAATCGCCGTTGAGCTGCGGGACCACCGCGCCGAAGCCGCCGGCGCTGACGTTTTCCATGATCCAGCTTTCCGTTTCATCTTTCTCGGCTTCGGCATTCCCGCCCCCCATTTCCGGCATAAACCGTTGGGTCTTCTCGGCGACAAAACCATACAGTTTCATGTCCAGTGGTACCGGATGGGGCAGATCGCGGCTTTCCGCCTCGTCGGCAACGGCATTTTTTTCGTCGGCCGCAATCTGCCGGAGGATTTCCGGAAACCGGTGCGCCACGCTGAATCGAGCCATGGTCCGGGTGCGCATGTGCTGGCGCTGGGGAGGTTTGCTGGCCCAATAGAGCTGGAGGTGCTCGATCATGTCGAGCAGGGCATCGCGCGCGTATTCCTCGCCAAACCCGAGCTCCGGCGGCGTCGCGCCCTCCTCGAGCGAATGCACCAACCCTCCCAGCTTGGCAGCAGCGACACCGCCGCCGAAGAAACGCAGCAGCGCATGCAGCTGCATCCCTTTGTAGGCGCGGGTCGGCGCTGCCGCGAGCGATAAATCGAAGTAGAAGGTGCTGCCAGGGGTGGGGCGCTCTTCGAAATTGAAGGAGGGAGCAAAATGTGCAACCAGCCTGTCCACCAGCTCCATTTGCGTATGGGACAGGCTGCCTGGCGAAGACATTTCGAACATCAGCGCCTTCAGCAGTTCCTGCTGCACGCTGGTGTTCCTCGCGCTTTCCGGATAGAGGGGAAACAGATTGTGGGCAAACGCTTTCGCCTCAGCGAACTGGTACACCTTGCAGAGATCCGCCCAGATGCGCTCCTCGATCGGGCGATAGCGGATATGCAGCCATTTTTTCTGCGCCGCCAGCGAGCGCAGGGCGCGAACGGCGAGCAGCGGCAGCTCGTCCTTGACCGACTCAGCGCCTTTCACCGTGCGGCCGTATTCTTCAAGGCAGAGCAGATATGCGGCGGCGGAATGCTTCCAGAATTCAAAAATTGCCGCCCACAAGCGGCTTTCCTGGAATTTCTGCATCCGTGCGGCGGTGAGGTAGTCGCGGCACAACTTGCGCTGGTAAGGCTGGGCGGTTTCATCCAGGAGCTTGATTACCCCCACCCGGTCATTCAGCCTGAAACCCTCGGTGTCGGTGACGGAACTCAGCCAGGCAGTGATTTCCTCCACCGCCCTGAATGCATCGCGGGGCAGATCGGCAAGCAGGTTCCTGGCTTCGGCAACGCCGTGCATGGGATGGTCCGGCCTGCTCCCCAACTTTTCCAGCCAGTCGAATATCATGCGCCCTCCCCAGTCCTGCAACGTTATTTTGTTTCTATTCTCGATGCAGCTCGACGCTGCTTACTCCGGCCAATGCCGGATATAGCGCTTGAGCAGCTGGATTTCAAAGTTGTTTTCGCTGAGGCAGGCTTTGGCCACGTCATGAAAAGTGATCACCCCGAGCAATTTGTCCCCTTCCATGACCGGCAGGTGGCGGATGTGGTTCTCGGTCATCACCCCACGCACGTAGTCCACGGTGTCTTCCGGGCTGCCGACGATCACCTGGCGAGTCATCAACTCCTCTACCCTCGCCTGCTCGAGGCTGCACCCCATCTTGTTCAGCGCGCGCAGCACATCGCGCTCGGTGAAAATGCCGACCATGCGGCCCTCGTCGTTTTTCACCACCAGCGAACCGATATTGTTCTGCACCATCACGCCGATTGCCTCCTTTACCGGCTGGCCGGGCGCAATGCTGTATATCTTGTCGCCGTTCTTAACTGTCAGAATATCGCGGATTATCATCGTCTGCTCCTTGACTGGTTTGCCCGGCCAACCTCGCGTCCGCCCTCCGCCGCGCCCATGGCCGAGAAATACGAATTTTCAAAATTCACTCTATCATTACGGCAAAGTTATAGCAAGTTCGGAAATCGCATAAACACATTAAAAATCAAGAGATAGCGAACACCACCAACGCTCGCCCGGTCGCCAGCCGGTAATGTCAGCGCGCGAAATCCCACAGCGGATGCCGATCCACGCCCCGCGCCACAAATCCGCCCATGGCCGCCGGTTTCAGCGCGAACACCCGGCGGGCATCTTCCTCGGCCGGGAAAGCGGCGAACACGCACGCGCCCGAGCCGGTCATCCTGGCATCGCCGAAAGTCTTCAGCCAGGCCAGATATTCCGCCACCTGCGGGTAGTTGCGGCACACCACCGGTTCCAGATCGTTGCGCCCCTGCCCGGCCGCGAAGTCCTCCGGCCGAATCGCGGGAGTATTGCGCGTCAGCTCCGCGCTGGCAAAAACTTCCGCCGTCGGCACCTGCACTGGCGGCACCAGCACCACATACCAGGCCGGCGGCAAAACGATCCGGCGGAGTTGCTCCCCCACACCCTCGGCGAAAGCGCTTTCCCCGAACACGAACACCGGCACGTCCGCCCCCAGCTTCAGCGCCAATTCCTGCAACTGCAACCGGCTCAAATCCACCCCCCACAGGCGGTTCAACGCCAGCAGCGTGGTCGCAGCGTCCGAGCTCCCGCCCCCCAGGCCGCCCCCCAGCGGCAGTATCTTTTCCAGCGAAATCTCCACCCCCTGCCGGCAGCCGGTCGCCTGCTGGAGCAGTCGCGCGGCGCGCACGCACAGATCCTTTTCCGGCGCCACCCCCGGCAGCTCGCTGGTCCGCAGGATCGCGCCATCCGGGCGAATCCCAAAGCGCAGGCGGTCACCGTGGTCGAGAAAACGGAACACGCTTTGCAGCAGGTGATAGCCGTCCGCGCGGCGCCCTACTACGTGCAGGAACAGGTTGAGCTTGGCCGGCGCCGGATAGCTCGTCTCGGCTTGAATCATAGCAGTGCTTTTCCGGTTTCTTCCGCGGGCGGGCCGCCATCGGGCCGTTCTCCGTCGGGAGCGGCCGGCGTAAGGAGCCACTCGTCGATGAGCAGCCTGATCTCCAGATCGCCGCGCTGCATTTCGATCCTGCCGGGCAGTTCGACGCCGTCCACGAGCTGGTAGCCGAGGTAATCGATCCGCCAGCCGTCCTGATCCAGATGAGAAAGACGGCGGCTTTGATCCCGCTGCGGTACGCCCGGGCCCGGCGCCGGCGCGCCCAGCACCCAATAGCGCAGGCCGCTCAGCGGGAGGCGCCAGCCGAGCACCTGCTCGGTCAGGCTTTCCGCGTCCGGCGCGCGGTAGTTTTGCTGATCCGCCGTGGTCAGCGACACCCCGGTCGCATCCCTCACCACGTGCGCCACGCCCTGGCCAAGCGGGGACAGCAGCAGCAGGTCGTCGGTGTCCCCGCTCTGCTGCCAGCGCAGCCCCCCGGAAAATCCCTGGCCGTCGTACTTCACCGACACCCTGCCGCCGAGATGAAACCGCCCGGGCTGGACAGCGGGAGCGGCCGCGCCGGCGGGGGGCTCGATCCTGGGAGGCAACGGCGCACACCCGGACAGCGCCGCCAGCAGTAGAAACGCCGCCATCCCGACCTGGCCGGGACGGCATCGCCGAAATTCGCCGCCGGTATCGAGAAACATCATCACGGCTTGAATTTTTTGACGGCGTTGAGCAGCGCCTCACTTTTCGGAAATTCCTTCAGGGCGGACTGCCACACCTTTTCCGCCTCGCCGCGCTCGCCCTGCACCCACAGCACCTCGCCCAGGTGCGCCGCGATCTCCGGGTCGGAGCGGAGGCCGAGGGCGCGTCTGAGGTATTCCACCGCCTTGGCGTACTGCCCCAAGCGGTAATGCACCCAGCCCAGGCTGTCCATCACGAAAGGATCGTCCGGGCTGAGCTTGAGGGCCTTCTCGATCAGCTCGCGCGCCTCTTCGAGGCGGATGGAATGATCCGCGAAGGAATACCCCAGAGCGTTATAGGCTTGCGCATTATCGGGCTTGAGCTGGATCAGCTTGCGCAGGTCCTGTTCCAGCACGTCCAGCTTTCCGACGGTTTCCGCCGCCATGGCGCGGCCGTACAGCAGATCGGGATGATTCGGTAATTTTTCCAGGGCGCGGCTGAGCACCTCATAGGCGTCCTGGTATGCCCTGGCTTCGCGCAGCAGCTGCGCTTCCGCCAAGGCAAGCTGCACCCGTTGCTGGTTGTTCTGCGGAGAGAGCTGCTGGAGGCGGGCACGCGCTTCGCCCAACTGGCCCTGCTTCGCCAGCACCGCGGCGTGGCGGATGCGCGCATCGAAGTAATGCTCGCCCTCGCCGACGCTCAGATACCAAGTCGCCGCATCTTCCAGCCGCTGGCGCTCTTCGCCCAACTGGCCCAGGTAAAGGCGCACCAGGTTTTCGTCCCGGTAGCGGTAGTTCAGCGTCTGTTTGAGATACGTCTCGGCCGAGTCGAGATCACCCTGTTGCAGCGCCAGCAGCCCAATCGCCATGCTCACTTCCGGGTTGCCGGGGAAATCCCCGCTCAATTGCTGGAACTGGGTCCGCGCCGGGCCGTATTGCTTTTCGGTGGCGAGCAACTTGGCGTAGGCCAAGCGCACGTCCTTTGCCCTCGGATAGTCGCGCAGAAAAGCCTGGTAAAACTCCAGCGCCTTCGCCGCAGAATCGCGCTGCAGCAACTGCCCCTCGACGAGCGCGGCGATTTCCCAGCCGGGATGCAGCCGGCCGGCCTCGCGAGCTTCCGCCAGCGCCAGATCGAATTTTTCCGCGGCCCACGCCGCCTGGGCGACGGCGAAGTGCGCTTCCGGGCTCTGCGGATAAGGCTGCGCCAGCCCCTGCACCATCTCCAGCGCCGCAGCCTTGTCCGATTGTCTGGCCAGGAGCTGATCCAGTTGCAAAAAATCGCGCGCCTGGATTTCTTTCCCGCCGGCGATCAACTTCGCCAAATAGGGCTTCGCTTCGGCAAGCCTGCCGCTGTTCACCAACAGCACCGCCATCGTCTGGGTGGCCGGCATCGAATCGGGATCGAGCTCCAGCCACAACGCCGCCGCTTCCAGTGCCAAATCCACCCGCTGGGTGTGCAGCGCCGCCTCGCTGGCGCGCTGAGCGATGCGCGGATCGCGGGTGCTTCGGGCCAGATCCAGCAGCGCTTCGGCCGCCAGATTCGGCTCGCCGCGCTGCATGGCGATTTCGCCGAGCAGATATTCGTAGAAAATCTGCCCGCTCAGCTCCTGGCCGGGCAGGGCAGGCTGCCTGACAGGCTCATCGGGTACGGCGGCGGAAGGGATTCTGGCCGGCATCGGCGCGCACGCCGCCAACGCCAGCAGGCTCGCGATCGCCAGGCATTTCGATTTCATGAAGGTAATCTTTAGGGTGGAATGGATTGGGTATAATTCAGGCGCTGACCGGATTACGGATTTCTGAGCCAGAACCGCCATATTAGGGTATATTTGGCGCTCGTCACAAGTAGTGTCCGGATTATCCCTGTCGTTATGCCGCCCCCCGCCACCATCACCGTTTCCGCCGACCGGCTTTCCCGCCGCTACGGCTCGCGTACCGCGGTGCGCGACGTCAGCTTCGAGTTGCGGCAGGGTGAAGTGCTGGGATTTTTAGGCCCCAACGGTGCCGGCAAAACCACCACCATGCAGATGCTGACGGGGAATCTGGCCCCCAGCGGCGGCAGCGTCCGGATCTGCGGCATTGACCTGCTGGAACGGCCCCTGGCGGCCAAGGCGTTGCTGGGCTATCTGCCGGAGACACCGCCGCTTTACCGCGATCTTACCGTGGCCGAATACCTGGAGCTGGCGGCCAAGCTGCACCGGGTCGCCAAACCTCAGCTGAAAGCGGCAGTGGCGGAAGCGCAACGCCGCTGCGGCTTGCAGGATGTAGGCAGGCAGCTGATCGGCAGCCTGTCCAAAGGGTATCAGCAGCGCGTCGGCATCGCCCAGGCGATCGTCCACAACCCGCAAGTGATCATCCTGGACGAACCGACAGCCGGTCTCGACCCGATCCAGATCCGCGAAATCCGCGCGCTGATCCGGGAGCTGGGCGGCGAGCACAGCGTGATCCTCTCCACCCATATCCTGCCGGAGGTGGAAAGCGTGTGCGACCGGGTGCAGATCATGCACCGCGGCGAGCTGGTGTACAGCGACGGCATCGATGAACTGAAACGCCGGCGCGCAGGGAATAGCCTGCTGGCCGGTCTGCACCGGCCGCCGGAAACGGAAGAGCTGGCCCGGATCGCCGGCGTCGCCAGGGTGGAGCGCCTTTCCGCCACCGAATTCCGCATCCACCACCATGCCGAAGCGAATCCCGCAGAAGCCTTCACCCAGGCAGCGGCTCAACACGGCTGGGGGCTGTACCAGCTTACCCCGGAGCATACCAGCCTGGAAGACGTGTTCGTCCAGCTGACGCAACAGGATGAAACATGATCTGGACCATTGCGACCAAAGAACTCAAAAGCCTGTTCGGCTCGCCACTGGCGTGGATCACCCTGGCGATCCTCCAGTTCATTCTGGCCTGGCTCTTTCTCGCCCAGATCGACGCCTTTCTTGCGGTGCAGCCCCAACTTGCCCAGCTCGCCAATCCGCCGGGCGCCACCGAAGTCATTACCGTCCCGCTGTTCGGCGCCGCCGCCATCGTGCTGCTGATGGTAACGCCGCTGTTCAGCATGCGCCTGATTGCCGAGGAACGGCGCAACCAGACCTTGCCCTTGCTGATGTCGGCGCCGGTTTCTCTCGGCCACATCGTCGTCGGCAAATTCCTTGGCCTGATGCTGTTCCTGGGCCTGGTCATCGGCCTGACCGCGACGATGGCGCTGTCGCTGTATAGCGGCGGCACGCTCGATCTCGGGCTGGTGCTCGCTAATCTGCTCGGTCTGGGGCTGCTGGCTGCCGCCTTCGCCGCAGCGGGCATCTACTTTTCGAGCCTGACGGCGCACCCCGCCGTCGCCGCCATCGCCTGCCTGGGCGCCCTGCTGGGATCATGGATCGTTGCCATTCCTGCCCAGGAACCGGACAGCGCGCTGCACTATTTGTCGCTGCTGAAGCATTTCGAGTCGTTCAACAAGGGACTGGTGGACACCGGCGATGTCGCCTATTTCCTGCTGGTTGCCGTGGCGTTCCTGGTGCTGGCGGTACGCCGGCTGGACATGGACCGGCTGCAGGGATAGGGCATGGAAATCAACCGCAAACTGCGCTTTCGGCTGCGCCTGCAAAACGGTCTTTTCCTGGCGCTGTTTCTGGTGGCGATCGGCTTTTCGGTCTACCTGCTGCGCACCTATCACGTCCAATGGGACATCACGCAGGGCGCCCGCCACTCCTTGAGCCAGGCCAGCCTGAACACCCTCAGGCAGCTGCCGGGGCCGGTCGTGCTTACCGCCTACGCCACCCAGCAGGATCCCAAGCTGGGCGATATCCGCAAGCTGATCCGCGAATTCGCTGCGCCCTATCAGCGCGCCAAGCCCGATCTCTCCCTGAAGTTCATTGATCCGGCCGAGCAGCCGGAAGCTACCCGTGCCGCCGGCGTCAAGGTGAACGGCGAAATGGTGGCGACTTACCGGAACCGCAGCGAACATCTCACCACCCTCAACGAACAGACGCTCACCAATGCCCTGATGCGGCTGGCGCGCAGCGAGGAACGGCTGGCCATGTATCTGGACGGCCACGGCGAGCGCAAGCTCGACGGCGACGCCAACCACGATTTGGGCGATTTCGGCCGCCACCTGCAAACCAAGGGGTTCAAAATCGGCAGCCTGAACCTTGCTCTGGCGCAAGAGGTGCCGGCCAATGCCAGCCTGCTGCTGATCGCCAGCCCCCAGGTGGATCTGTTGCCCGGCGAAGTGGAAAAACTCGGGCAATATCTGGCGCGGGGCGGCAATCTGCTGTGGCTGATCGATCAGGAGCCCCTGCACGGCCTGCAGTCCCTGGCCGAGGCGCTGGGACTGATGCTCTCGCCGGGCGTGGTGATAGACCCGGCCGCCGGACAGAAAGCCGGTGTTCCGGCGACCATAGCGCTAGCCGCCCTCTATGCAAGACATCCGGTCACCGACAATTTCGACCTGATCACGGCATTCCCCTTCGCCCGCCAGATCGGCTTTGCCGACGAAACGGGCTGGCACGCCACCAATCTGATCGAAGTCGCTCCCCGCGGCTGGGTGGAGACCGGCAAACTCGAAGGCAATCCGGTCTTTGACAAAGGGCGCGACATTCCCGGCCCGGTGACGGTCGGCATCACCCTGGAGCGCTCGGTCGAAGACAAGAATCAGCGCGTCGCCGTAATCGGTAGCGGCGCTTTCCTGTCGAACACCTACCTTGGCAACGGCGGCAACCTGGATCTGGGAGTCAACCTCGTCAACTGGCTGGCCGGTGACGACAACCTCATCACCATCCAGCCCAGGGCGACCCGGGATGCCGATCTGGCCCTGAGCAAACCGGCCGCCGCGGTGATTTCGATCGGCTTTCTCCTCGCACTGCCGCTGGCCTTCCTGATTGCCGCCATCGCGATATGGCGCCGCCGCAGAAAATAAGCGAACGGCGACTAGCAACCACGAATGACACGAATGTTCACGAATGCACACGAATTTTTTCTTTGCTAGCAGACATCCCCGATCATCCGAAGCACAAGCCGCATTCGTGTAGATTCGTGAACATTCGTGCCATTCGTGGTTAATCTCTGTTAGCGCCCATGCCCGAACTGCCTGAAGTCGAAATCACCCGCCGCGGCCTGGAACCCCAGCTCGCGGGACAGCGCATTGTCTCGGTCGCCATCCGCAACGCGGATTTGCGCCACCCCATACCCGGTGATCTCGGCCGGATTCTCCCCGGCCAGACTATCCGGGGCGTTTCCCGCCGCGGCAAATATCTGCTGATCGAATGCAGCCGCGGCTGGCTGATCCTGCACTTGGGCATGTCTGGCAGCCTGCGCGTCCTGCCCGCCGCCACGCCGCCCGGAAAACACGACCACTTCGACCTGTTGCTCGGAAACGGCCGCTGCGTGCGGCTGCGCGACCCGCGCCGGTTCGGTGCCGTTCTTTGGACAGAATCTGACGCATTGCGTCACCCGCTGCTGGCGCGGCTCGGCATCGAACCGCTCGGCCCGGATTTCAGCGGAGAATGGCTCTACAAGCGCACCCGCGGACGCGATGCCGGCATCAAACAAACCCTGATGAACGGCCAGCTGGTGACCGGTATCGGCAACATCTATGCCAACGAGGCGCTGTTCCGCGCCGGCATCAACCCGAAAATTCCCGCCGGGCGCCTCGGCCCGCGGCGCTGCGCCAAACTCGCCGAGTCGGTGCGGGAAACGCTGCTGGCCGCCATTGCCGCCGGGGGCAGCAGCCTGCGCGATTTCGTGGACAGCGCCGGCAACCCTGGCTATTTCCAGCAGCAGTACCTGGTTTACGGCCGCGCGGGCCAGCCCTGCATGCACTGCGGCACGCCCATCCGGCAGCTGCGGCAGGGACAGCGCTCGACGTTTTATTGCCCCCACTGCCAGGCCCGGTAGCGTTGGCACACAGCTTGCTGCTCTCTAGAGTGAAAAGAGGCCGGCAGAAAATCCATGCACTTCCAAGCCATGTTGCGTCGCACTTTGAATCACTTTGCTTAGAAATATCGCGGACTGCCTTGATTGATCTGATTTTTATGCTACAGTACCGGTGGCCCATACAACCTGCCTACGGGGGTGTCTCATGACAAACAAGAATCTGGTCGCGCAGTTCGAGGCTTACAGCGCTTGGCGTGGCAGCCTGTCTCAAAGCATCGGCGAATACCGCAAGTGGCTGAACGAACAGGAATTAAACGACGCCCAAACCGACCTCCGCATCCAGCACCTCCTGGACCGGCTACGCGACGACAAGCTGAATGTGGCGTTCGTAGCCGAATTTTCGCGCGGGAAATCGGAGCTGATCAACGCCATATTCTTCGCCGGCTACGGCCTGCGGCTGCTGCCCTCCAGCGCGGGGCGTACTACCATGTGCCCGACCGAACTGATGTATGAGGAAGGGCATGAACCATGCATCCAGCTGCTGCCGATCGAGACCCGCGCCACCGACACCACCACTACCGAATACAAGCGCTACCCCGACGAGTGGAAAGTATTTCCGCTCGACGTCGGCTCGGCCGAGGGAATGATCGGCGCTTTCCAGCAGGTGAGCCAGACCAAGCGGGTCAGCGTCGAGGAAGCAAAGCGCTATGGCCTGTATGACGAAGACGACGAAGACAGCGCGCTGAACCTCCAGCCCGATGGAACGGTGGAAATCCCTTGCTGGCGCCACGCCATCATTAACTTTCCGCATCCCTTGCTGAAAGAGGGGCTGGTGATTCTGGATACCCCGGGCCTCAACGCGATCGGTACCGAACCGGAGCTGACCTTCAACATGCTGCCCAACGCCCACGCCATCCTGTTCATGCTGGCTGCGGACACGGGGGTGACCAAAACCGACATCGAGGTGTGGCGCAACCATATCGGCAACCCGCATGGGCGGCAGAAGGGTCGGCTGGTCGTCCTCAACAAGATCGACGGGCTATGGGACGAGCTCAAGAGCGAAGATGAAATCCAACAGGAGATTGACTCCCAGATCAAAATCAGCGCGGAGCTGCTGGGCGTCAAGCAAGGCCAGGTGTTCCCGGTCTCGGCGCAGAAGGGACTGCTCGCCAAGATCAACCATGATGACGCATTGCTCGCCAAAAGCCGCCTCCCGGAACTGGAAAAAGCCCTGAGCGACGAGCTCATCCCGTCCAAGCAGGAAATCGTGCGCGACAACACCCAGAGCGAGCTGGAGGACCTGATGGGGGCAACTCACTCCATCCTCGACACGCGCCTTTCCAGCGTGCGCGAGCAACTGGATGAGCTCACCGGGCTGCGCGGCAAGAACGAAGACGTGATCGAGCACATGATGAGCAAGGTCAAGCAGGACAAGGAAAATTTCGAGAAGGGGCTGCAGCGCTTCCAGGCGCTGCGCAGCGTATTCTCGCAGCAGACCAACGTGCTGTTCACCTACCTCGGCATGGACGCGCTCCGGGTCGAAGTACGCAACACCCGCGATGCGATGATCGGCAGCAAATTCAGCAAGGGCATCCGCGAAGCGATGAACAAGTTCTTCAAGGATGCCACCGCCAACATCAACAAATCCGGCCAGCAGGTCGAGGAAATCAAGGCCATGATGGAGAGCATGTACAAGAAATTCAGCGAGGAGCACGGGCTGAGCCAGTCAAGCCCGCCCCCGTTCTCCACCCTGAAATACCTGAAGGAGCTCGCCAAGCTGGAAAAAGCCTACAATGACCACTTCAACACGGCGCTCACCATGCTGACCAACGAGAAATTCACCCTCACCACCAAGTTTTTCGAAACCATCGCCAGCCGCGTCATTCACGTTTTCGAAATCGCCAACCGGGACGCGGAAAACTGGTTGAAGGCGGTGATGGCGCCGATGGAAACCCAGGTGCGCGAACACCAGTTGCAGCTGCGCCGGCGGCTGGAAAGCATCAAGCGCATTCACAAGGCGACCGATACCCTGGAAGACCGGATCGCCGAGCTGGAGCATATGGAAGACGGCATCACCGGCCAGCTAAACGATGTCCTGGCATTGCGCCAGCAAGTGCTCGGCGTGCTCGCCTTCGAGGAGAATTCGCTGGATGCCGCTGCTACGGCCTGATTGCGAAGTGCAGGAACAAAAAAAACGGGGCCTCGATATCGAGGCCCCGTTTTTTGTCAGCGCCAGTTTTATTTCTTGCCGCTGATCACCAGGAATTTTTGCTGCAGCTCTTCCTCAGTTTCGACGCGGTCGGGATTCGGGACGATGCAATCCACCGGACACACTTCGACGCACTGCGGCGTGTCGTAATGTCCGACACACTCGGTGCACAGGTTGGGGTCGATCACATAGATTTCATCGCCCTGCGAAATCGCGCTGTTCGGGCACTCGGGCTCGCACACATCGCAGTTGATGCATTCATCGGTAATCATTAATGCCATGGCAATTTCCTCAACTATTACAATTTTGAATCTTTTCGCTCAACCGCGCCTTGATCAGCGGCTGGACAAACTGGCTGACATCCCCGCCCAGCAGCGCGATTTCCCTTACCATGCTGGCCGATATGAACATGTACTGCTCGGCCGGGGTCAAAAACACGGTTTCGACGTCGGGATACAAATTCCGGTTCATCCCGGCCAACTGAAACTCGTACTCGAAGTCGGAAACCGCACGCAAGCCGCGCAGTATAACTCCGGCGCGCTGTTCCTGCAAAAAATGGATCAGCAGCCCGGAAAAACCGGTCACCCGCACGTTGGGGTAATCGGCCAGCACGGCCGCAGCCATCTCCACCCGTTCCTGAAGATTGAAGAATGGCGTTTTGTTGCGGCTGTCCGCCACCCCGACGATGACCTCATCGAACAGACGGGAGGCGCGGCGCACCAAATCTTCGTGGCCGCGCGTGATCGGGTCAAACGTGCCGGGATAGACCGCTTTGAGTTTCATGTGCTTCGTTCCGCAGAGCGTTCCAGCAGATAGTAATGCACCTTCCCCGCCCGGCCGCTGCGCCGGATATCCCAGCCCGCGCCAGGCAGCAGTGCTTCCTCGCCCTCAGTGTACACCAGGCCGCCTGCCGCAAGATGCGGCGGCAGTTTCGCGAGCAGCTCCGCCACCATCTGTTCGCGGTATGGGGGGTCGAGAAAAATCACGTCGAAGCGGCGCCCCTCCTGCTCCAGGAATTTCAAGGCATCGGCCGGCACCAGTTCCAGATTTTCCGCGCCAAGCTTCGCCGCATTCCCGCGCAATGCCTGCAGCGCTGCCGCATCGCGCTCCACCATCACGACCCGGCGCGCCCCCCGGGAGAGCGCCTCGAAACCCATGGCGCCGCTGCCGGCGAACAAATCCAGGCATTCCTTGCCGTCCAGCGTTTGTCCGAGCCAGTTGAACAGCGTCTCCCGGACGCGATCCGGGGTCGGACGCAAGCCCGCCACATCGGGAAAATCGATCAAACGGCTGCGCCACGCGCCGCCGACGATCCGCACCCGGTTCTTCTTCATGCCGGGCGGTTTCTCACTGCCCGCCGCTCTCCGCCGGCGCGCCGACCACGATCGTCACCATGTTCTCCGGCCGGATGCGCCGCGCGAAGGCGTCACGGATGTCGGCCACCTTCACTTTCTCCACGTTGCCGGTGAAATCGTCCAGGTAGGTGAGCGGCAGGCGGTAGAAGCCGATCACCGCCAGGTGCTCGAGAATCTTCTTGTTGCTGTCGAGGCGCAGCGGGAAACCGCCCACCAGATTCTGCTTTGCCTTTTCCAGTTCCGCCTCGGTCGGACCCTTGGCGACGAAATCGCGCAGCGTTGCACGGACGATTTCGAGCGCTTCGTCCGCCTGCGCCTTCTTCGTCTGCAGGCCGATCTGGAACGGCCCGTTCTGCTGCAGCGGCACGAAATAGCTGTAAACGCTGTAAGCCAGGCCGCGCTTCTCACGCACGTTTTCGGTCAGGCGCGACACGAAACCGCCGCCGCCAAGAATGTAGTTGCCTACATACAGCGGAAAATAATCGGGGTCGCCGCGCCGCATCCCCGGAGCGCCGATCAGGATATGGCTTTGCGTGGCGGGATGGGGAATGCGCCGGGTTTCTGCCGCAACAAGCGGCGCGACCTCCGGCAGCGGCGACAGGGGCGCGGCGGCCCGCGGCAGGCCATCGGTGAGCTGCACCGCAATCGCTTCGGCCTGGGCGCGGCTGACGTCGCCGATCAGCGCCACCACCGCGTTGTTTGCGGTGTAGTGGCGGCGGTAGAAATCCGCCACGTCCTGGCGCTGCAGCGCGGCGACGGTTTCCACTTCGCCGGCCGGCTGCTGCGCGTACGGATGGCCGCCATAAAGCGCGGCGAGAAACGCCTTCTCCGCAATGCTTTCCGGCTGGGTCTGCGCCTCCTTGATGGCGGCGATCACCCGCGCCTTCTCGCGCTCCAGCGCGGCTGCCGGGAAATCCGGCTGCTGCAGGATCCTGGCCAGCAAGCCCAGCGCCTGGGTGCGCTCGCGCTCGCTGCTCAGGGTACGCACGCCGACTCCCGCGCGATCCGGATCGAAGCCGCCGCCAAGCACGGCGCCGACATCGGCCAGGCGCCGGGAAATCTCGTCCTCCGACAGGCCGCCTGCCCCCAGACTCAGCATATGCCGGGTCAGGCTGGCGAGTCCCGCCCTGCTCGGCGCATCGCGGCCGGAACCGGCGGCGAACTCGACGCTCACGTCCAGCAGCGGCAGATCGTGGTTTTCCACGAAATAGACCTGCGCCCCGTTTGCCGTCTGCCAGTGCTGAATCGGCAGCGCAGCAAAGACGCCGGAAGCTGCGAGCTGAAGGAAAAGCCCGAGCAACAGGCCGAACCACGGATTTCTCATCGCCTTACCCCCCATGACGCACCCCCTTGGGCATGATCGCCGGCTGCTTGTGCTCAAGCGGCTGTGGGTCGAGCACGGCAACGGTCAACTCATCATCCACCAGATATTTGCGCGCCACCTCCTGAATCTGGGCGGCGGTCACCGCCTTGAGCTTGTTCAGCCGGATGTCGAGCGTTTTGTAGGACAGCCCGGCGCTTTCCAGCTCGCCGATCAGCATCGCCTGGTAGAACATGGAGTCGCGCTGATAGACCTGGGCCGCGATGACCTGCGCCTTGACCCGCTGCAGCTCGTCCTCGGTCACGCCGTCCTTCTTGATTTTCTCGATCTCGGCCCGCAGCGCCTGCTCCGCATCGGCCACGGTCTTGCCCTCGCTGGGCGTGGCTTCGAGCATGAACATGCCGGGGCCGCGGGAAAACAGGTCGTAGCCGGCGCCAACATCGCTTGCCACGCGGCTTTCGCGCACCAGCGACTTGTTGAGCCGGGCCGAAGCGTTGCCGTCCAGCACCCCGGCCAGCATTTCCAGCGCATACGGCTCCCAGTCGCGCTCGGGATCGCGCAGGGCGGGGACGTGATAGCCCATCTCGAGATAAGGCAGCTGCGCGGGCGCCTTGACGACAATACGCTTGATGCCGCGCTGCGCCGGCTCCTGCTGCGGTTTGCGCTCCGGCAGCGGCCTGGCCTTGATCTTGCCGTAATAGCGCTGCGCCAGCGCAAAAATTTCCTTGTGGTTCACATCCCCGACCACAACCAGCACCGCATTGTTGGGCGCATACCATTTCCGGTACCAGTCGCGGGCGTCCTCAACCCGCATGTTTTCGAGGTCGTCCATCCAGCCGACCACCGGGTTGCGATAGGGGCTGGCCTGGAAAGCGGCGGCCATGAGCTGCTCCGACACCAGCGACTGCGGTTTGTCCTCGGTGCGCATCCGCCGCTCTTCCATCACCACCTTGATCTCTTTCGAAAACTCCTCCTTCGACAGCCGCAGGTTCTGCATCCGGTCCGATTCCAGCTTGAACGCCAGCGGCAGCCTGGCGACCTGCAGCTGCTGGAAATAGGCGGTATAGTCGCGATTGGTGAAAGCATTCTCGCGCCCGCCGGCGGCGGCGATCCGCTTGGAAAATTCGCCCGCCGGCACCTCGCGCGTGCCCTTGAACATCATGTGCTCCAGCACATGCGCCACGCCGGTGGTGCCGTTCTGCTCGTCCATGCTGCCGGCGCGGTACCAGACCTGCGACACCGCCACCGGCGCGCGGTGATCCTCCTTGACGATCACCTTCATCCCGTTGGCCAGCTTGTATTCATAGGGATTGGCCGCGACCGGCAATGCCAGCGCCAGCAGCGCGGCTCCGAAAATGCTTTTACCCAGCACGAAACCTCCTCATATCCAGGCAGCCCGTCATTGCGATAATTACGATAAAATGGGCGATTATAAACGAAACGCGGCGGCCGAACGGGAAATTGCCCGAATGCCGCGGACCGCGTATGTGACCAAGCGAGCCATGTTTAGTTTCTTCAAGAAATCCGAAAAGCCGGAACTCCCCGAAACCCCTGAAATCCCCGCTCCGCAGGTAACCGACGCTAAAGCGCCGGGCTGGGCCGCCAAACTGAAACAGGGGCTGGCGCGCACCCGCGCGCAACTGGGCAGGCAGCTCTCGGGCCTGTTCGGCAGCGGCGCCAAGATCGACGAGGCACTTTACGAAGAACTGGAAACCATCCTGCTCTCTGCCGATGTGGGCGTGGACGCGACCCAGTACCTGCTCGACGACCTGCGCAGCCGGGTCAAGCGCGAGGGGCTGGCCGAGGCCGCGCAGCTTCAAGGCGCGCTGCAGGAATCGCTGCTGGCCCTGCTCGCGCCGCTCGAGCAGCCGCTCGACATCTCGACCCACCGCCCCTTCGTCATCATGCTGGCAGGCGTCAACGGCGCCGGCAAGACCACCACCATCGGCAAGCTGGCGAAGTACTACCAGACCCAGGGCAAATCGGTGCTGCTCGCCGCCGGCGACACCTTCCGCGCCGCCGCCCGCGAGCAGCTCCAGGAATGGGGGCGGCGCAACAACGTCACCGTTATCGCCCAGGAAAGCGGCGATTCGGCGGCAGTGATCTTCGACGCCATCCACGCCGCCACTGCACGCGGCATCGACATCGTGCTGGCGGACACCGCCGGCCGGCTCGCCACCCAGCTGCATCTGATGGAGGAGCTGAAAAAGATCCGGCGCGTGATCGCCAAGGCCGATGCTACCGCTCCCCACGAAGTGCTGCTGGTGCTCGACGCCAACACCGGCCAGAATGCGCTGGCCCAGGTCAAGGCCTTCGACGATGCGATCGATGTCACCGGGCTGGTGCTAACCAAGCTGGACGGCACTGCCAAAGGCGGCGTCATCGCGGCGATCGCAAAAACCCGCCCGGTCCCGGTGCGGTTCATCGGCATCGGCGAGGGCATGGACGACCTGCGGCCGTTCGCGGCGCGGGAATTCGTCGAGGCGCTGTTCGAATAACCCTGGAAAAAGCGTTTAGCCACGAATTAACACGAATGTTCACGAATACTCATGGAGCCTCAATATTTCTACCATCGCCGACGCGGCGATTTGTTTTTCATTCGTGTTCATTCGTGCTTATTCGTGCCATTCGTGGTGAATTGCCGGTTTTAGGATGATTTCCTTCAGCCAGGTCTGCAAACGCTACCCGGGCGGCCAGGAGGCGCTGAAGGACCTCACCTTCACCGTCGCCCAGGGCGAAATGGTGTTCCTCACCGGCCACTCCGGCGCCGGCAAGAGCACCCTGCTCAAGCTCGCGGCCGCGATTGAGGCGCCCACTTCCGGCACCATTGTGGTCAACGGTCAGAACATCGGAAAGCTGCGCCCGGCCGCAATCCCGTATCTGCGGCGCAACCTGGGCCTGATTTTCCAGGACCACAAGCTGCTCTACGACCGCACCGCCTTCGACAATGTCGCGCTGCCCCTGCACATCCGTGGCTTCGAACGCGCCGAGGTCGCCAAACGGGTGCGCGCCGCGCTCGACAAGGTGGGGCTGCTACACAAGGAAAAAGCCCACCCCATCACCCTCTCCGGCGGAGAGCAGCAGCGGCTGTGCATCGCCCGCGCTGTCGTCCACCGGCCGGCGATCCTGCTGGCGGACGAGCCGACCGGCAACCTCGACCGTAGTTACGCCAACGACATCATGGACATGTTCAAATCGTTCAACCAGGTGGGCGTAACCATGCTGATCGCCAGCCATGACGAGCAGGCCGTCGGCCGCTTCCGCGCCCGCACCATCACCCTCGCCAACGGGGAGCTACAATCGTGACCGGCTGGCTGGCCAGGCACTGGCACACCTTCTGGCTGATCGCGAGGCGGCTCGCGCGCACGCCATTCGCCACCCTGCTCACGGCAGGGGTGATCGGCATCGCCCTGAGCCTGCCGGTCGGGTTTTATGCGCTGCTCGCGAACCTCGGTCAGGCGGCAGGCGGCATCATCGCGGAACCTCAGATCACCCTGTTTCTGTCGCTCGACGCCGGCGCCGGCGAAGTCCGACAGATCGAGGCGCGCCTCAAACAGCACGCCGGCGTACGCAGCGCCCGCTTCGTGCCGCGCGCCGAGGCGCTGCGCGAACTCGCCCAGAGCGCCGGACTGGAGGACGTGGCGGCTGGCATCGAACGCAACCCGCTGCCGGACGCTTTCATCGTCAACGCCGCCGATGCGACGGCGGATGCGCTCGAACAGCTGCGCCGGGAAATGCAGAAGTGGCCGGGCGTGGAAATCGCCCAGCTTGACTCGGCCTGGGCAAAGCGGCTGGATGCCCTGCTCGAACTGGGCCGGAAAATCACCCTGATCCTGGCCGCCCTGCTGAGCTTCGCCCTGATCGCCATCAGCGGCAACACCATCCGCCTGCAAATCCTCACCCAGCGGGAGGAAATTGAGGTCAGCAAGCTGATCGGCGCCACCAACCGCTTCATCCGCCTGCCCTTCCTGTACCAGGGCGCCCTGCAGGGCCTGGCCGGCGGCGCCGCAGCCTGGCTGATCGTCACCGTGAGCCTCGGCCTGCTCAACGGCAGCGTTGCCGAATTGGCGGCGGCCTACGGCTCCACTTTCCGCCTGCAGCCGTTAAGCCCCGGCGACACCGCCAGCCTGCTTATGTTCTCCGCCGGACTCGGCTGGATCGGCGCTTTTCTCGCGGTCGGCCATTATCTGCGGCGCCTCGAGGCGAGTTCTCAAAAAAATTAAAATCGCTGACGCCGCAAGAACTTTCCACGCCTTTGGCACTCTTATTGCGCGAGTGCTAAAATATTGCAAATTTTTTGGAGGACCCCTATGCCTAATTCCCTGGCTTTGCCCTTACCCATGCCCTCCGCGGTCGGCAGCCTGGAAAGCTATATCCACGCGGTAAAGGCGCTGCCCATTCTGAGCGTTGAGGAAGAGCGCGATCTGGCGGTGCGCCTGAAGCGGGACAACGATGTGGAAGCGGCGCGGATGCTGGTGCTGTCGCACTTGCGGGTGGTGGTCAGCATCGCGCGCGGCTATATGGGTTATGGACTGCCGCAGGCGGACCTGATCCAGGAAGGCAATATCGGCCTGATGAAGGCGGTCAGGCGCTATGATCCGGAGCGCGGCGTGCGGCTGGTTTCTTTTGCCGTCCATTGGATCCGCGCGGAAATACATGAATTCATCCTGCGCAACTGGCGCATGGTGAAGATCGCCACCACCAAGGCGCAGCGCAAGCTGTTCTTCAATCTGCGCAGCCTGAAATCGGGCAGCGGCAGCCTGAGCCAGGATGAGGTGCACGACATGGCCAAACTGCTTGGCGTCAAGCCGGAAGAAGTGGTCGAGATGGAAACCCGCTTTTCCGGCCAGGATATCGCGCTGGAATCCAGCGGCGATGACGAGGAAGACAGCTTCAGTCCGATCGCTTACCTGACCGATCCCGCCGCCGAACCGGCCCTCCAGCTAGAGCAGGAGGAAACCGCCCGGCGTCGCGCGACCGGGCTCGCCGCAGCGCTGCACGGCCTGGACGAGCGCAGCCGCCGCATCATCGAAGCGCGCTGGCTGGATGAGAACAAGAGCGCGACACTGCACGAACTGGCTGCGGAATACGGCGTTTCCGCCGAGCGCATCCGCCAGATCGAGCAGAAAGCACTGCAGAAAATGAAGGCCGCTTTCACAGACGAGGCGACTTGAGCAGAGCTGCAAGAGTAAAATGCGGGTGTGAAATAATCCGCATTTTTTTGCCAAAAGCTTTGGAGTCTTCGAAAACGGCAGGTTGGCTTAAAAATGGCTTTTAACCGCTTCGCGGTTAAAAGCCATTTTTAAATTCATGACTGCTCTGAATACATTGGAAAGGGAACCAGATGGATCAACAGTTCAGCATCTCACCCGAAGAGGCTAAGCGCGCCAAATGGCCTCACGAGATTTTTCTGATCAACCTGATCTTCAATCACATTTTCCTCTTTGTCGCCACGTTGGCGGTGGCCGGCTCGTTTCCCCTCCTGCCCGCGGTAGTCCCGATCATTTCGTTCGGCATCGTCGGCTATATCATGAGCAAATCCAGACAGATTGCCGCCGGGAACGATACCTGGTTCGTCAAGGCTCACTGGCGAATCGGCGCCAAACGCAATCGCGCTTTCGCCCTTCTACTGATTATTACCAGTGTAATTTCCGGGGGCGGGCTCGGGCTTTCCAAAATGCTGGGATGGGCAAAAATTCCCACTATCGCCTTGATCGGCGGCGCCGGCTTGTTGCCGTTCATGGTGGCGTTGCTGGTGCTGATCGTGCTAGGGAATGAGGCGGTCCACATGGCGCGCACCGGCAAGCTGCCAAAACGCTTTATCGAACAAAATCCGGATATGCAAATCGCTTCCGCCGAACAAGCACAATGACCCTGGAACGCAAAATCTATTGGGCTGCGGGCATCGTTTCCATTGCACTGCTGATCGGCTCTTTTTTCATGCCGGGCAAACCCGGCAGCCAAAATGAACTGCCCTGGCAGATCGAACATCCTGCGCCGGATACGGTGCGCATCTTTGGCTTGACGCTGGGAAGCAGCACCGCCGACGATGCGGAGCGCCGGTTTCAGGAGGAAGCCAAACCCGGCATGTTCAAATCTCCAGACGGCAAGCTGGTTGCGGAGGTGTTTTTCGAACAGGTTTCCCTGGGAGGGTTGAAAGCCAAGATGGTCGCGACCATTGCCGTTCCGGACGAGGAGCTGAAGGGTATGTATGAGCGCGGCACGAGCATCGCCAGCACGGGCAGCGGCAAGAAGATCACGCTTGCGCCGGCTGACGTCGCCAAAATAAGGAAACTACCGATTAGCGGCTTGACCTATATGCCCGGGGTTCGCATAGAAGAAGAGATGTTCGCCAAACGCTTCGGTCAGCCGGCACAGCGCATCAAGGAAAAGAAAAGCGGCGCAGTCCACTGGCTGTACCCGCAAAACGGCCTGGACATCACACTGGGGGGCAAGGAAAAACCCGTGCTGCAATATGTGCCGCCGGGGGACTTCAATAAGCTGATTCAACCCTTGCTGGCCGAGGGTGAAGTGCTTAGCTAGGCTTCTTGTCGGGCTCGTCGCCCTTGGCTTCGTCGGGGCGGGCCATCATGTCTTCATCATCATCGAGCAGAATCCGGTGGGCACTGCCCTCCATGTCTTCGTACTGCCCTTTTTTCACCGCCCAAACCAGCACGACCACAAGCAGGACGCCGAAGAACATCATCCCGGGTATCAAGCCGTAAATCACATCCATAGCCGCTTCCCTATTTCTTGAACAAAGTGCGGATGCGCGCCGCATTGCCGATCACGACCAGCGAGCTGATCGGCATGGTGATCGCGGCCACCAGCGGGCTGACCTTGGCCATCACCGCCAGCGGCACCATGATCGCGTTATAAACGAACGACAATCCGATATTCTGCTTGATGGTGCGCAGTGTCCGGCGGGACAGCAGGATCGCCAGCCGCACCTTGTCCAGTTCGTTGTGCATCAGCACGATGTCGGCGCTTTCCACCGAAACGTCCGTCCCCGATCCGAGCGCGATGCCCACATCGGCGCGAATCAGGGCGGGCGCATCGTTGACGCCATCACCGACCATGGCGACCACGGCGCCGCCTTGTTGCAACTGCCGGATCACCTGATCCTTGTCTTGCGGCAGCACCTCGGCGATGACATCCATGCCGCCGAGTTGCCGCGCGATACCCTCGGCGACCGGTTTGCGATCCCCGCTCAGCAAGGTCATGGCAATACCTGCCGCGCGCAGTTCGTTCACCAACTGCTGCGCATCACCGCGCAACTTGTCGGCCAGCGCGAAAATGGCCACATGCGCCTCTGCCATCGACACGTACACGCAGCTCATCGCCTGCGCCTCCAGTTCCGCTGCCCGTGCCTGCAGCTCCTCATTGAGCCCGATGCCGCGCCGCATCAGCCACTCGGCGCTGCCCAGCAGCACCGGCTGCCCGGCAACGTCGGCTTCCACTCCCAGGCCTGCCGTGGCGTGAAACCCCGAGACCGGAATGTCGCGATAACTCAATCGCTTCTCTTCCGCTGCCGCAACGATCGCCTTTGCCACGCTGTGCTCGCTGTACCGCTCCGCCGCAGCAGCGGCGCTCAATACATCCGGCACCTCCGAGCCTGGGACAACGTATACCTGCGCGACGCTCATCCTGCCTTCGGTCAGCGTTCCGGTCTTGTCGAAGACGAAGTGGGTCGCTTTGGACAAGGTTTCCAGCACCAGCCCGTTCTTGACCAGAATGCCGTATTTCGCACCCAGGCCCGAAGCCACCGCGATCGACATCGGCGTCGCCATTCCCAGTGCGCACGGGCAGGTGATGATCAGCACCGAGGTCGCCGCCATCAGGGCTATCTCGAAATTCTGCGCATTCCAGACGAAGAAGGTCAATGAAGCAAAAACCAGGGTCACCAGCACGAACCACGGCACGATGGTGTCGGCGAGGCGCTGGATCGGGGCTTTGGAAGATTGCGCCTCTTCGACCAGACGGATGATTTTCGACAGCGTCGTATCCTGCAGCAGCGCGCCCACCTCGACCAATAGCGCGCCGCTGGTATTGACGGTGCCGGCGGAAACCCGCGCGCCGACATCCTTGCTGACGGGCGCGGATTCGCCGCTCAACATGGATTCATCGACCGCGCTGTGCCCTTCCAGCACGACGCCGTCCACCGGCACCTTGGAGCCGGGCTTGACCAATACCCGGTCGCCGATTTTTACGCCGCGTATCGGCGTCATCTGCTCCTGCCCGTCGCGCATCACGATCGCCACGCGCGGCTGCAATTCCATCAGCCGCTTGGTGGCGGAGACCGCCTGATGGCGGAACATGCCTTCCAGATAGCGGCCGATCAGGATCACGAAAGTCAGGTTGGTTACCGTATCGAAATACACCTCGCCGATCTTGTTGTTCGTTACGGTGATGTAGCACGAATAGATGTAGGTGACGGTCAAGCCGATGGCAATCGGCAAATCCATGGTCAAGCGGCCGCCGCGCAGGCCGCCGATTGCACCGCGATAAAAAGGGTAACCCGAATACAGCAAGGTCGGCGTCGCCAGGAGCAAGCCCATCCAGTGGAAGAAGCCGCGGAATTCGTCCTGGTTCGCGCCGCTGTAGAGCGCGATGGAAATCCACATCATGTTCATCATGGCAAAACCGGCAAAGAACAGCCGGTAGAGCATGGCGCGATTGGTTTTCCTGATGACCCCTTCCGCGCTTTCCGGATCGTAGGGCACGGCGGCGTAGCCGATTTTGGCCAGGGTTCGAATCAGATCGGATAACTTGCAGAGCTTGTTGTTCCAGCTCAGGTGCAGCCGCTTGGCGGCCAGATTGACATTGGCCGACACCACCCCCGGCACGCGCTGCAAGCCGCGCTCGATCAACCAGACGCAGGCAGCGCAGTGGATGCCTTCAACCAGCAGGTGAATGCTGCGCATCTCGCCGGAACAGGTGGTAAATTCCTGCTGCACTTCATCGAAGTCGTAGATTTCGACATCTTTGGGAGGTTCGGGCGGCGGGCCCAGCAGCGCGCCTTCCGGCGTGCGCTGATAATAGCCTTGCAACCCGGCCTCGTAGATGCTGCTGCATACTGATTGGCAGCCGAAACAACAGAATTGCCGCATCGCCCCGTCGAGCTGCGCGTGGTAGTCCGTGCTGGAAGCGACAGGCTGCCCGCAGTGAAAGCAACCCCCTGCGGCCCTGGCGCTGATTTGTGCCATGCTTATTTCGGCAGCCCCCTATCAGGCGTCGGCCGCCACAAAGAATCTTTGGGTGTTGACGGCAAACTCGTCCGGGCCGCGCTTGATGCGAACACGCAATTCCCAGTACCCCTTGAGCGGGAAGCTGATATAGCCCCGATAATTGCCGGGCGTGACTTCTTCGAAAGCGGTGGAAAAATCCTTGCTGCCATCGGCTGCGCGATACGCCTCCACTGCCATTGTTCCGCCGCTGACCGGTACGCCGTCGCGGTCCGCTACGCTAATCTGATATGCCGCAGGCGAGTTTACCTTGAGCGACACGGGCTTCTTGATGTCCGTCCGCCAAGCCAGCGCTTGTTGTGTGCCGATTTCCTTCAGCGCGGCCTCGCTCGATTTTCGGTCCTTGGCGTTGTAGTCACGCTCCACCAGTGTGGCCCGGTGAGACGCGGACAGCCAGATGAACGTCCCATTTACCCCCAGGACCAGAACAATCAACCCGATCATGCCGAGCAGCCACGGATTGCGCAAACCTGACTTGTTGTGCTGCGAGATCATTTTTCCATTATTCCTTCATTTGCGATTCAATGCTTCGGGCCGTTGAATTGCGTCACATATTCCGCCGTGATCCGAGGATCGTCGACACTCTGAACAATAAACTTGATCGGTGTCGTTTCGCTTTGGATGTTACCACCGGGAGCCTTGACGAAAATAGTGAAGGAGGTGCCGCGGCCATGATGGGTCAGGATCGGTTTTTCCGCACCGATGATGGCCTGGCCTTTCACACCGCCTTCTACCTTGACCGTCACATACACATCCTTGCCAGTCTTGTTGAGCACTTTGAAATCATACTTGTTTTGAATCAGGTCGCCACTCATCACCACGAACATCGGCTGCCGTTCCGGAATCACTTTTAACGTCATCGTGCCCAGGTGGGTCAAGCCGTAAACAATCCCGGCAAAAGCTATCAGGATAATGCCGACATAAACCAGCGTGCGGGGATGCTGGTACATTTTTTTGACGGGCTTGCCTTCCAGTTCGTCCAGCGATGCATACCGAATCAGACCGTGTGGCTTGCCTATCTTGTCCATGACGGAATCGCAGGCATCCAGGCACAAACCGCAAGTAATGCAGCCCAATTGCTGGCCTTCGCGGATATCGACCCCCGTCGGACAAGCCTGCACGCACTGGAAGCAGTCGATGCAATCGCCCTGCCGCGCGGCCGCTCCGGCGCCACGGTGCAACTTGCCGCGAGGTTCGCCGCGCCGGTAATCATATGTCGGCAAGATCGTCTGGGTATCGGTCATCACCCCCTGAATGCGGGCATAGGGACACATCCAGAAACAGGTCTGTTCGCGCAGGAAACCCGCCAGGAGGTAGGTTCCGAAAAAGAACATGATCAGCGTTATCCAGCCGGCGACCGGCAGGCGTAGATGCACCAGATTGTTCCAGTATTCATAGGCATCAACAAACCAGGTGGAAAAAGCGATGCCGGTGAGCACCGAAATTGCCATCCAGACGAGGTGCTTCAAGCTTTTTTTCCGGATCTTGTCCATGCTCCACGGAGCGGCGTCCAGCTTACGGCGGGTAGCCGGCGCTCCTTCGATCTTGGTTTCTACCCAGGTAAACCAGTCCGTCCAGGAAGTCTGGAAGCAGAAATATCCGCAAAACACGCGGGAAGCCACCGAAGTAACGGCGAACAGCGTCATCGCCAGCAGTAGCAAAAGCAGCGACAACATCCAGATGTCTTGCGGCAAGACCGTCAAGTCAAAAAAATGGAACTGACGATTCTCGATATCGAACAGGATGGCTTGTTTGCCGTTCCAGCGCAGGTAGGGAAAAAGGAAAAACAGCAGCCAGAGCGATTGGGTGTAGTTTTTTACGGTGCGAAAAAAACCCGGCGAGCGCTTGGCATGAATCGTCTTGTCACCCGTATTTACTTTCCACGTCTCGAATTCCTGATAAATACCGGTGACGGCAACGTGTCTCTGGTCAACTTCGTTATTCACACCCTCGACTCCTGACAGAACCTGAAATTCGATCTGGCCGGCAATCCAATCTCGGCATCGTATTGATCCGGCGGCTTGGCTGCATGCAGGTCGGTTTTCCGCCATATGGACCCGAAGGTCCGCCTAAAGTTCAAATAGCCAGGACCCGTTCCACCGGCACAACACGATGAAAAAAGGAGGAGACGCGACTCTCCTCCCCTTCCAGGCAAGAACACAATTTCCGCTAGTTGCTGCCCTTTTTTGCTCTTGTATAGATCAGGAAAAACAACCAGCCCGCAACCGTGACTGCGCCAATCACGGCAATTATCACGCCCCAGTATACCGCGTCATGACTCATGCATCTCTCCTTTAATCAAAATCCATACGATGCGATCTCGACACAAATGACGGCAAAATTACTTTGCTGCTTCAGGAGCTGCAGGCGCGGCTGGCGCGACGGCTTCAGCAGGTGCCGCAGGCGCATCGGGTTGACCGCCGCCGAATTTATATACGTACACGGCCAGCTTCTTCATTTCCGTATCGCTCAGCTTGCCGGCCTGCTTGAAGCTGGGCATGACCGCAACGCGAGTTGCCGGATCACCGGAGTTCACGCCGTAAGTAATGGTCCTCTTGATGCCTTCGACGGAATCATCAAAACGCCAGACCTTGTCGGTCAGGTTGGCCGACCCCATGGCCTGCATGCCCTTGCCGTCCGGACCGTGACAGGCGGAACAACCTTTTTCCACAAACAGCGGCGTGGAAGCGGGCTTGCTTTGCGCAATGGCGTTAGCCAGCGTTTCGATTTCGGCAGCGGTCGCCATATCCTTGTGCGCGGGCATCATGCCTTGACGCCCGTTGGCGATGGAGGTGTAAATATCGTCCACCTTGCCTCCATACAGCCACTCATCGTCGTTCAGGATCGGGGCGAACAGGCCTTGCTTGTCACGCACGCCCACGCCGTTCTGGCCATGACAAGCCGCGCAATTGTCACCGAACAGAACCTTGCCGGAGCGCGTGACATATTCGGTCAGCTCGCGATCGGCCAAAATAGCGGCCGGCGTCATGTCCTTGAGCCTGACTTCGTACTTGTTGCGCACGGCATCCACTACACTCTTGTCAGCCTCCATTTCGGAGATCGCCGACCAGCCGCCTATCCCTTTGGAACTGTTGCTGACCAGCGGGATTGCGGGGTAGTAGACCCAGTACACCAGGACAAACAACAGGCTGGCGATAAACCCAAGCATCCACCACTTGGGCGGCTGATTGGTCAAGTCCGCCAGGTCGTCATCCCATACGTGCCCGGTTGTTTTCACGCCTGATATTTCGTGCTTTTCACTCATTTCTTTCTCCCACATTTTTGCGGTCTTCGTCATCCAGCGCCATGTCGCGCCGGGACTCAAATGTGTCTTTATTGGCCGGGCGGAGCACGATGACATAAATGGCGACCATCCCGACAAACGCGACCAGGGAAAAAACCACCCCCAGCCAGTCGTTTGTCGTCATGGCGGCAACATTCATGCCCAGGTGCTCCATCAGCCTAGTCACGGTAGTTCACGCCTTCCTCGAACCTGACGTGATTGCCCAGGCCTTGCAGATAAGCAACCAGCGCATCCAGTTCGGTTTTGCCTTTCAACTGCTCACTCGCACCAGCGATATAGGCGTCCGAATAGATCGTCCTGGGAACCGGGTTGAACGGCATCTTGGTCATCACCTTCATGGTTTGCATGGTTTCTTCCGCATTCACCGGATTCTTTTCCAGGAAGAAATAGTTCGGCATGACGGACTCGGGCACCACTTCGCGCGGATACCTCAAATGGCGGCGATGCCATTCATCCGAGTACTTCCCGCCGACGCGAGCCAGATCCGGGCCGGTGCGCTTCGAACCCCACTGGAAGGTATGGTCGTACATGGACTCTTCCGCTATCGAGTAATGGCCATAACGATCTTTCTCGTCGCGGAACGGACGGATCATCTGCGAGTGGCACAGGAAACAACCTTCGCGGATGTAAACACTGCGGCCCGCCAGTTCCAGCGGCTTGTACGGCCGCACGCCGTCGCCGGGCTGCCAGTCTTCCAGCGTTTTGTGTTCGGACGTGGCGGGATTCCAGACGATCTTGTCCATCGGTATGACATTTCCGCGTTTATCCTTGTGCTTCGTGTTGTTGAACGTGCCGTCGCCGCTGGTCATGGCGGTGTTCGGTAGGTAAAACAACGGAATGATTTCCACGATGCCGCCAACCGCGACGACAATGGCGGTCACCACAAACATCAGGATGGTGCTGCGTTCGATCTTGTCCTGAAATTTGGTCGAATAGATTTTGTCGTGATCAGACATGTTTCACTCCTTAAGCGTTGGCAGGAACGGCGTTCAAGCTGCGCACGGCACTAGCCTGGCGCACAGTCATCACGACGTTGTACAGAGCAATCCATGCCCCCAGATTAAAGATCATCCCGCCAATCGCCCGCATCGCATAATAGGGGTGCATGGCCGAGACGGACTCGACGAAGGTGTAGGCCAGCGTGCCGAATTCGTCGTAATCGCGCCACATCAGGCCCTGCATGATGCCGGAGACCCACATTGCCACGATATAAAGAACCGTACCGATGGTCGCCAGCCAGAAATGCACGTTCACCAGGGTTTCGGAGTACATCTTGTCAACGCCATACAGCTTCTTGACCATGTGGTACATCGCGCCGAAGGCAACCATCGCCATCCAGCCCAATGCGCCCGAATGCACGTGGCCGACGGTCCAGTCGGTGTAGTGCGACAGGGCATTCACCGTCTTGATCGACATCACGGGGCCTTCGAAGGTGGACATCGCGTAGAACGCCAGGGAAACCACCAGGAAACGCAGCACGTAGTCGGTGCGCAGCTTGTCCCATGCACCGGACAGCGTCATCATGCCGTTCATCGCGCCACCCCAGGACGGGATGATCATCGCGAGCGAAACTGCTGCGCCCAGCGAGCCGGTCCAGTCAGGCAATGCGGTATATTGCAGATGGTGAGCACCCAGCCATACGTAACCGAAGGTCAGCGCCCAGAAATGCAGCACGGACAGACGATAGGAGAACACCGGGCGGCCGGCCTGTTTGGGCACGAAATAGTACATGATGCCCAGGAAGCCGGCGGTCAGGTAGAAACCCACGGCATTGTGACCCCACCACCACTGGATCATGGCATCCTGCACGCCGGAATAGATGGAGAACGATTTAGTCAGGCTGACCGGGATGGCCAGGCTGTTCACCACATGCAGGTAGGTGATCATGACGATCATGCTCATGGTGAACCAGTTGGACACATAGATATGCGATGTCTTGCGAATCGCCACTGTCATGATGTGATTCAGGCCGAACGAAAGCCAGACTATCGCAATCAGAATATCGATGGGCCATGCCAGCTCGGCGTATTCCTTGCCCTGGCTCATGCCCAGCGGCAAGGTGATCACCGCCAGCACGATGATCAGGTTCCAGCCCCAGAAGGTGAACCACGCCAGGCGATTGCTCCACAGCCTGGTCTGGCCGGTGCGCTGCACCATGTAGAAGCCGGTTGCCATCAGCGCGCAGCCGCCAAACGCAAAAATCACCGCGTTGGTGTGCAATGGGCGCAAACGGCCAAAGCTGATTTCCGGAATATCAAAGTTCAGGAACGGCCAAGCCAGTTCCGATGCGATCCAAACACCAAGGAACGTACCTACAACCGCATAGACAAAGGCCGCGATGGTAAACCATCGAACCACCTCCATGTCGTATTTTACTGGTGTCGCTTGAGCTGCTTCCACAGTAGCCTCCTCTTCAAGATCAAAGTAAAAAACAATGCCGGTTCATTCCCAACCGCGGCAATTTCTCGCCAGGCCATTACGCCTGATAACACAATGGGTTGCATAACCCTGGATTTGTTTTTCTTTCATGCATGACCGCCGGCTAAAGACGGCAACATCTTGACCTGCCGGCGACTGAAGGCTCACCTAACTGTCTATCCAACAACGACATGCCACGACTGCCCGTAGCGGTGGCGTCCCGTTTACACACAAGGTCGGCAATTCGACCCTTCGTGGAACCTATGGTTCGTGGAACCTATGGATTGGTATCGCAAAAAATAGCCACCTGATTCCCAAGAGGGGCTTCAATATAGCCAACTTTGCAAAAATCGTGCTCTTCAGCTGATAACACAATGGCGGGAGTGTAATCGCAATCGGGGAAGCATTCACTGACATACATCAACAAAGCTTCATTTAATCATACCCGCGCATCCTGATATGAGATGCCGCGAGAATGGGAAGAAGCGGGAGGGGGTTTGAGAAGCCGGGAAGGCTAGTCGCGGGCGATGGCTTTGAGCTGCGCCAGGTCGTTCAGCCGGATCTGCCGGCGCTGGGCGGTAATCAGATTTTCTTCCTGGAAGCGCATCAAGATACGGCACACTGTTTCTTCCGCCAGCCCCAGATAGTTGCCGATATCGCCACGCGACATGCTCAGGGTGAATTGGGTGGGAGAATAGTTGCGTTTCTCGAAACGCCGGGAAAGGCTCAGGAGATAAGTGGCCAGCCGTTCCTCCGCATTCCTTTTGCCCAGCAGCAGCATCAGCTCCTGATTGTGCTGGATCTCCTGGCTCATCACCTTGAGCATCTGATAGGGAAGGGAGGGAATTTCCTTGCAGAGTTCCTCAAACCGTTCCAGAGGAACTTCGCAAACGGCAGTGGTCTCGAGTGCCCTCGCCTCGCAGGTATAGTAC
The DNA here is from genome assembly GCA_040752115.1 of Pseudomonadota bacterium. Taxonomy (GTDB): domain Bacteria; phylum Pseudomonadota; class Gammaproteobacteria; order Burkholderiales; family Sulfuricellaceae; genus JBFMFB01. Next base: position 57,598 of record JBFMFB010000008.1, read on the forward strand.
CCATTCACGATGGCGCTCAGCCCCAGCAACTCGCCCGCGATGTGGAAGCCGGTCACCTGGGTGCGGCCGTCCTTGGCCAGAACGGAGGTCTTGACCGAGCCGGCGCGGATGGCATAAAACGCCCGGAACGGCTCCCCGGCCCGAAACAGGAACTCCCCGCGCCTGAACGTTCGGCGGTTCTTGACAATGGTATCCAGTAGGCTGAGATCGGCATCGCCACCTACCGCGTGGCACAGAAGGTAGATGCCGCAATCCTTGCAGGCAACGGGGGCGCAGACTTCCTTCTGAGCCCGGGGAACAACCTGAATCTTTCGTCTTGGCATGATGTCGTTATGCTAGATGGATCTACGGATTTTCGCGTAGCAACACTTTCAAGTCGTGCGCCACCGCATCAGCACCCTGCCCGTAGCCAAGAAACAATCGAAGGCGGCCGGAGCGGTCGAACACGTAAGTACCGGCGGTATGGTCCATGGTATAGCCCGCTTCGGAGCCGGTCTGGCGTTTCTGGTAAAAAACGCGGAATTCCTTGGCAGTCGCGGCGGTTACGGCTGCATCCCCCCGCAATCCTAGAAAGCTCGGGTTGAAGGAAGGAACGTATTGCGCCAGCACGGCCTGCGTATCGCGCTCGGGATCCACCGTCGCGAACAATACCTGCACGTTCTGCGCGTCTGCGCCGAGCTGCCGGAGCGCCAACGCCATGTCCGCCAGCGTCGTCGGGCATACATCCGGGCAATGGGTGTAGCCGAAAAACAGCACCACCACTTTACCTCTGAAGTCGGCCAGCCGGCGGGATTGACCAAGGTGGTCCGTGAGCGAGAAATCCTTGCCGTAGCTCGCACTGCTGATATCGCGAGCAAGAAACGGCTCGTGACCGGCATCACGTTTGCCGCCGCAGCCCAGCAGGGCCGCGCACAGCAGAATCATAGACAACAACGCGCGCTGATTCATTTCCGGCCTCGGCCGCAGTTGCCTGCCTCGAAGCTTCGTCCGCCGGTGGTCAGTTGCCCAGCAACGCCCCCGGCAAATCGGACAGGCGATATTTCCCGGTTTTTACCGCTACGGCAAGTTTTTCCAGCGTCTGCTCGTGCAGCAGATCAATGATTTTCTCCTTGATCGGCTTCCACTTGAAGTGCATCGGACACGCGGTCTCATCGCTGCACACCTTCAGCCCCAGCACGCATTCGCGGGCAAAGCGGGCGCCTTCGGTGATCATCAGGATCTGCATCAGGTCGGTTTTCTCCGCGCCTTCCCGCAGGCAGAAACCGCCCAGCCGGCCGCGAAAGGAATAAAGCAGGTTGCCCTTGCTCAGGTTCTGCATGATTTTGGCCAGATAAGCAGGCGGAACGTTGAGGTGCTCGGCGATCTGCCGGTTCAAAACCGGCTCGCCCGGCGGCTGCGTGGCCACGTAAATAAGCGACTGAATGGCGTACTGACTGGTGCGTGACAAGATCATGATCGGCCCGTTACAAATCAGAGAGGTTGCAAGCGATGATTCTATCTTAAATTCCGCAAAAAAACCCCCTACTCCCGACAAATATCGCCAGCCCCACCCTCACTCCCAACGCAGCAACCGTTGTGCCTCTATCGAGCCCGCAACCTGCAACGGATCCGGCGCATCGCGATAGCCCACGACCCCGAGCAGGGGTGCGGCGATCCGCGCTTCCAGCGCCCGCACGTTTTCCTCGAAGGCCGCCATACCCGGATCGACCCGGTTGGCCACCCAGCCCGCCAGCGGGAGCTTCGCCGACCCGATCGCCTGCGCCGCGAGCAGAGCGTGATTGATGCATCCCAGCCGCATCCCCACCACCAGGATCACCGGCAGCTCAAGCAGCTTCGCCAGATCAGCGGTATCCTGCGCGTCGTTCAGCGGCACCTTGAAACCGCCCACACCCTCGACGATCACGATGTCCGCCAGCCGGCGCAAGCGTTCGCATGCTTCCCGGATGCGGGGCAGGTCGATCGTGACGCCGGCCTGCGCCGCGGCGACGTGCGGCGCCACGGGGGGTGCGAACGCATAGGGGGAGACGAGTTCGAGCGGCGCTGCGACGGTGGACGCCGCCCGCAGCATGTCCACGTCCCCCCAGCTCGGGACGCCAAGGCCGGTTTCGCAGCCGGCGGCGACCGGCTTCATGCCGACCGTGCTCTGTCCGGCGGCGGCGAAGGCGTGCAGCAACGCGCTGGCGATCAGGGTTTTGCCCACGCCAGTGTCGGTACCCGTGACGAAGAAGCCTGTCATGACTTCCCGGCCCCATTGCGGCTTGCAAACTGGATCACCTGCCCGCCGTCCGGCGTTCTCGGCGATGATATCTCCGGCTTCCATGCGTGGCCGTAGACCACTTCGTACGTCGCGGGCAGCTTGCCGTCCCGGCGCAGCGCCTCGTAATTGCGCTCCAGCCGATGCCACACGCCCTTGCCGAAAAGCCCGCGCTGACGCCCGCTGGTGGCATTGTGCGCCCCCAGCGCCTTCAGGTCGCGCATCAGGCTCCGCGCATCGCCGTAGGTCAGGGTGAAATGCTCCACATCCATCACCGGCGTGGCGAAGCCGGCGCGCACCAGCGCATCCCCGATATCGTGCATGTCAAGGAAACGGCTGACGTGGGTGTGACCGTCCACGCCGGCGAACGCCTGGCGAAGTTCCTTCAGGGTGTCCGGGCCGAAGGTGCTGAACATGAGCAGGCCATTCGGCGCCAGCACCCGGTGCATGCCGGCGAACGCGGCATCGAGATCGTTGCACCATTGCAGCGCGAGGTTGGACCAGATCATGTCCACGCTTCCGGCGCGCAGCGGCAGCCGCTCGATGTCCCCGCACACGTAGGCATCGCGCCCCGTCACCGGCCACAGCTTCCGCCACCAAGGGCCGGCGTCGCGCGCGGCTTTCAGCATGGAGCGGGCGATATCCAGCGACACCACCTGCGCCTTGCCGTAGCGCCCATGCAGCAGGCGGCTGGCGTAGCCCGTTCCGGAGCCGGCGTCCAAGATGACTTGCGGCTCGTAGCGAATGTATTGCAGCCGCTCCGCCATGCGCTCGCCCACCGTGCGCTGCAGCACCGCCGCCCGGTCGTAGGTCGCTGCCGCGCGTTCGAACGAGCGCCGCACCAGCCGTTTGTCGATCAGGAATTCATCGTTCATCGAAAAAATCCGTGACCACCCGCAGGAATTCCTGCGGGTGGGATAAGAAGGGTGCGTGAGCGCAGCCCGGAATGATCTCCAGCCGCGCCTGCGGCAGATTCTGCGCCAGCCATCGCGCGGCGCCCGCCGGCGCCAGCGTGTCGTGCGCGCCGTGCAGCACCAGGGCCGGCGTCCGCAGCGCCGCGACTTCGGCGCGCAGATCGCTCTCCAGCAGAATCCCGAGCCCCGCCTGCAATACTTTGGGGGCGGGCTGCCCCCGCGCGAATAGGCTTTCGCGCAGGCGCTTCATCACCGCCCGCGCCACCTCGCCGCTGCGCGCCTGCAGCGACAAAAAACGCAGCAGCGTGGCGGCGTAATCCTGCTCCAGGCTCGCGGCGAAGTCCCGCAGCACCTGCGGTTCGATGCCGTGCGGCCAGTCCGCGCGCTGCGCGAAACAGGGCGTGGCGCCCACCAGCGCCAGCCGCTCGACCTGGGCCGGGTAGCGGAGCGCCCAGGCAAGGGCGACCTGCCCGCCCAGCGACCAGCCGCAAACATGAACCCGCGTCGGCAATGCCTGCGCCAGCTCGTGGACGATTTCCTCCAGCGTGTAGGGATCGCAGGCGGGACTCGAGCCGTATCCCGGCAAATCGACCGCGTGGACGCGAAAGCGGCGAGCCAGCCCGTCACGCACGCCGTCCCACACCCCGCCGTGCATGCCCCAGCCATGGAGGAGCGCAAGGTCGGGGCCGTTACCGCAGGTTTCGATATGCAAATTCACGACAGATACCGCAGTTCGTTCATCGCCAAGACGCAAGGCGCACGCAGAAACTTGCGATGTTCCTCTGCGCCCCCGCGTCTCTGCGGTTAAAGATGCCTGCCAGCTTCACCGTGCACCTTCGATCCGGCCGAGCGCCTCGACCAGACGATCTACATCCTCAACCGCATGCGCCGCGGAAAGCGAGATCCGCAGCCGCGCCTGCCCTTTCGGCACGGTCGGCGGGCGGATGGCCGGCACCCAGATTCCCTGCTCCAGCAGCGCCTCGGCAACCGCGACGGCCTCCTCGTTTCCGCCGACCACGATCGGCTGGATCGGGGTTTCGGACGGCATCAGGCGCCAGCGCGACCGGCCCAGCCCGCTTTTCAGCCGCCCGATCAAATCCGCCAGCCGCTGCCGCCGCCAGCCCTCCTCCCGGATCAGCCGCAGGCTTTCGATCAACGACGCGGCCAGCATCGGCGGCGCGGCGGTGGTGTAAACGTAGGTGCGGGCGCGCTGCACCAAGGTCTGGATCAGTTCCGGCGAGCCCGCCACGAATGCGCCCGACACGCCCGCCGCCTTGCCCAGCGTCGCCATGTAAATGATTCTGGAGGAGTGGAGGGTGAGGGGCGAGGAGAAATGCTCCAGCACGCCACGCCCGCCCGGCCCCAGCACGCCAAAACCGTGGGCGTCGTCCAGCATCAGCCAGGCGTCGTATTTTTCGCACAGCCGCAGCAGCTCCGGCACCGGCGCGATGTCGCCGTCCATGCTGAACACTGCATCTGCCGCCACCAGCTTGCGCCGCGCTTTGGAGCGGGCCAGCATGCCTTCCAGCGCGGCGAGATCGCCGTGCGGGTAGCGCTGCATCCCCGCCCGCGACAGCAGCGCCGCGTCATTGAGCGAGGCATGGTTGAGCCGGTCGGCGAATACCGCGTCGCTGCGCCCCAGCAGCGCGGCAATCACGCCCAGGTTGGCCATGTAGCCGGTGGAGAAGAGCAATGCCGCCGGCAGGCCGACAAAGTCCGCCAGCCCGGCCTCCAGCTCGTGATGGGCCGCACTGTGGCCGCTCACCAGATGAGAAGCGCCGCTGCCGACGCCATACCGCGCCGCCCCTTCCTGTGCCGCCCGGATCAGGGCCGGATGGCTGGCGAGCCCGAGGTAATCGTTGCTGCAGAACGACAGGCAATCGCGGCCGTCCACCGTAACACGGGCGCCCTGGGCACTTTCCAGCACGCGCCGGCGCCGCAGCAGGGCCTGCTGCCGGAGCTGCGCCAGTTCGTCGGAAAGGTGGAGAAAGGACATGGGACAGGATTAACGGGATTTCTCAGGATTTACAGGACAGGAAATCACGTCCATCCCGAAAATCCAGTCTATGGCATTAGCCCTGACTTTGAGCAGCCTCGGCGCGGATGCCGAGCTTGTCGAACAGCTTGAGGTCGGACTCGGTGGTCGGGTTGCTCACGGTCAGCAGCTTCTCGCCGTAGAAGATCGAATTCGCGCCGGCCAGAAAACACAAGGCTTGCAGGGCTTCCGGCATCTGCTGCCGCCCGGCGGAAAGGCGGACGTAGCTCTGCGGCATGGTGATGCGGGCGACCGCGACGGTGCGCACGAACTCGAACGGATCGAGCGCTTCCGTGCCGAACAGGGGCGTGCCCTCGGCCTGCACCAGCAGATTGATCGGCACCGAATCCGGCACCGGGTCGAGATTCGCCAGCTGGACGATCAGCGCGGCGCGCTGCCGGCGGTTTTCGCCCATGCCCACAATGCCGCCGCTGCACACGCGAATGCCGGTCCTGCGCACCTTTTCCAGCGTATCCAGGCGGTCCTGCAGGGTGTGGGTGGTGATCACCTCGCCGTAGAATTCCGGCGCGGTGTCGAGATTATGGTTGTAGTAGTTGAGGCCGGCTTCCGCCAGCTGCTCGGCCTGCCCCTCGCGCAGCATGCCCAGCGTCACGCAGGTTTCCAGGCCCAGCTCGCGCACCGCCCGGATCATGTCGAGCACCGGCGCGAGATCCTTCTCCTTGGGCCCGCGCCAGGCGGCGCCCATGCAGAAGCGGGTCGCACCGCGCGCCTTGGCGGCGCGGGCCTGGGTGACCACCGTTTCCAGCGGCAGCATCTCTTCCTTCTCGACGCGGGTCTTGTGCCGCGCCGACTGCGAACAGTAGCCGCAATCCTCGGAACAGCCGCCGGTCTTGATCGAAAGCAGGGTGCTCACCTGCACTGCGTTGGGGTCGAAGTTCTGCCGATGCACGGTTTGCGCCCGGAACATCAGATCGTTAAACGGCAGCGAAAAGAGCGCCTCTGCGGCCTCCACCGTCCAGCGTGCGGCGGCCGGGCGCTTCGTCTCAGTGCTTGCTGCGTGACTCATGTAATGTCTCCTCGATCACCCAACCACGATGCTGGCCGGGTTGAATATTTTTTGCCGCAGACTGCGACTGCCCGGCGGAAATGACTTTTTCGGCTTTCACGACGGCAGCGTCCCCCACCCGGCTCTCTCTCAATGTAAAATTTGCGCGAATAATCACGGATTCGCGCGCACTTGTCAAATTTTACCGCGCCGTTTTTGAACATCTGGTCAAAAATTGCCCAGTCATTCCCGCAGGATTGCCTCCTGTGCGGCGCTGCCTGCGGCAATACGCGCCTTTGCGCCGCTTGTCGTGCAAGCCTGCCCCACCACACGGCATCCTGCTGCCCACGATGCGCCCTGCCCACGCCCGACGGCCACATCTGCGGTCAATGCCTGAAGCAGCCGCCGGCCTTCGACCGAACCCTGGCCGCCTTCAGCTACGCTTTTCCGGCAGATGCGCTGGTTCAGGCGCTGAAGTACCGCCACAACCTGGCTGCCGCTTCCGTCCTGGCGGAGCCGCTGGCCGAACTGGCCCGGGCGCAGCCCCGGCCGGATCTGCTCGTCCCCATGCCGCTGCATTCCTCCCGACTGCGCGAACGCGGCTTCAATCAGTCAATCGAACTGACGCGGATCGTCGCGAAAACGCTCGATCTTCCGCTGGCTCCGGACGCGTGCGAGCGCACCCGCGCCACCGCACCGCAGGTCTCGCTCCCTATAGACGAACGGGCAAAAAACCTGCGTGGGGCATTCGCCGGCCGCATGGATCTGACGGGAAAAAAGGTGGCCATTCTGGACGATGTCATGACCACCGGCGCCACCCTGAACGAACTGGCCCGCACCCTGCGCCGGGCGGGTGCTGCGGAAATCAGCGCCTGGGTCGTGGCACGGGCCTAGGAGCCAAGAAAGCTCTTTTGGCCACGGATGAACACAAATAAGGTGCGCCACAAGCGCAAGAATAGCGGAGAGAGTGCGTTAATGCAAGACCTGACCCCTCGTCTCTCTGGTCGCTGTAAACTGCTTTGGAAAGTTTTGCGTCGATAACGAGATTGGTTGCCATGGTTGTTCTCCCTGCCGTTTGGCCGGTCTATGCAAAAATTGTTTATTGTTGGCGCAGGATGCGCAGTTGCTCGAAGAACCCTTGGCTGCGGGCGGTGGCTGCGGCTTTTACCTTCTCGTAAAACTTCTCCGGCAGCCAGATCACGTGGGCGTAGTCTTCCGGCACACTCCTTTCTCCATGCTTGCGCTCATCGCCACGTTTGTTTGAAACAATCGCAAACTGGCGGATATTCAGCGGCTCCATGCGCGGGTTGTCAAAGCTGCCCAGGCCGGGGTGATCCTGCAACACCAGAAGATCCAGCCCTTTCGCCCATTCGGCGCGGTAGCTCCATTCCGAAAGGCGCGTGATCGGCCATTTGCCCTTGCCCTCGTGTACGCCGACCAGCGCGAAGTAGTTGCCGTGGTCAAAGTCGTTATAAGGATTCTCAAAATGAGGAATCTTGCCTGGCGGGAGCTTGTACTCCCCAGTCTTGTATTTTCTTGAGCGGATAAAACGTTCTTTAATGGAAATATGCCAGCCCGCATCGTCCCGACTGCCATCGTAAAATTTGATATCTGGATTGGTTGCTGGCAGGTTGAGGTCGGAGCGCAAAAAAATATCGAAGCGCAACTCGTGGTCGCCCGAACAAGCCTCCTTGCCGTCGATGACCGCGCAGCGGTCCGAGCCGCCCGTGCTCGTGCTCATGCGAAAAGCGATCGCCTCCGCGCCTTTCAACCCCTCGTCCACGAACTCCGGCGGCATGCAGAAGCGCTTGGCAAATTCCGGCGTTACTACCCATAGGTATTTGTCGTGCGAGTAGTTCTTGCGCCCCGCGCGCGGGCCGTTGTAATAGCCATCGGCGCAGCTTTCCTCCGGCGGTGGCGCCTTCTCGGCATGTGCGCCGGAAATATTCAGCAGCACACTAAGGACTAAAAGGATCAATATATTTCTCATGCTGCCCTCTTCTCACTAAACCAATCACCATCATTCGCCGCACCTCGCTGCCCGCTGCGGTGCTTGAAGCCGTCGCAAGCTAAAGGGGTCAGCTTCCCATTAATTTTTTGCATTTCTCATTTCCTGTTCAAAATTCAAGCCAAGGGGATCACCCATTAGTCGCGCCGCCCATGCGTTTTTCCGGCAGCACGTCGAAGCGGGCGACGCTCGCCGCCAGCTTGTCCGAGAAGAAATGGCTTTCCACGCAGCCGATCATGCCGTCACCCTTCCTTCCGCATCGTTCTCCGCTGGCCGCTGCCGAGATCCCAGATCATCGCGCCCTTGCCGGCGCAGGCCACCATGAAGCGGCCGTCCGGGCTGAGCGTCAGTTCCTGCCCGCTCGCGGTTGACAGCACGCTCTTGTGGGGTTTGTTGTCGCTGGACTTGGGCGCTTCCTCGTTGAGTAGCAGCTGCTTCGCGACCGTCTTCTCACGCCAGTCCCAGACGCGGATGTAGCGGGTCTTGGCGGAGGCATCGACGAGGTAGCAGCCATCCGGGCTAAGGGCGATCAGATTGTTGAAATCCCAGGGGTTCGGGTATTCGAGCGATATCACCGCCTTCGGCGTCAGCACGGGCGCCGCAGAGGCCGGGCCGCTTTCCGCCAGGGCCGGCATCGACGCGACCAGCAGGGCGAGCAGCACCGCCAGGCCGTGCAGGGGGTGGAAAGTTGCGATTTTCATGTCCCGGTCTCCTCCGCCGCCGCCTTCAGCCTCAGCGAATAGTTCCCGCCGGTGAAGCGGAAGCCCAGCCGGCGGAAGAACTTGTCCATGCGCTGGAGTTCGACGCCGCTGCTGACGCCGGCGTTGAGTTCGAAGGCGCCGCGGTTTTCGGCCCACTGGCGGAAGGCGACCATCAGCCGCAGGCCGGCGCCGGTCGAGCGCTTTTCCGGCAGCACGGTGTAGGCGACCACGGTGGCGACCGGCTGGTCGGCATAGAGGTGGCGCTCGATGCTGCCCACCAGCCCGCCCACGGCGCGGCCGTCGCGGTCTTCCGCCACCAGGAAGCAGTAGCTGCCGCGCATGTCGCGGATCACGGCTTCGAGGTTCTCGGCCACGCGCTCGGGCCGGAAGGGGAACTGCTTGAAGCGCGTCTGGGCGTGGATGCTCTGCCCGACCTCGACCAGCGCGGGGATGTCTTCGAGCACGGCGAAACGGATCTTCATCGCGCCGCGCCCCGCCGGCTCAGCTTCAGCCCAGTTTCACCCATCGCTCTTCTCCCCTCGGCTTTCCTCCACGATTTCCATCTTCGTCGCCCCCTGCGCCCCCAGGCTGACGACCTCGTCCACCTTCAGCCCCCGCGGCATGGCGTGGGTGATGAACAGCATGGTGACCTGGCCCTTGAGCTGGTTGACGGTGGCAGCGAAGTGCTCGGCGGTGGCGGCGTCGAGGGCGCTGGTGGCTTCGTCGAAGATGAGGATTTTGGGGCGCTTGAGGAGCGCGCGGGCGATGGCGATGCGCTGGCGCTGGCCGCCGGAGAGGCCGCTGCCGCGTTCGCCGATTTCGGTCTGGTAGCCGTCGGGCAGTTGTTCGATGGCGTGGTGGTTTTCGGCCATCCGGCAGGCGTGCACGACCTGTTCGAAGGTGGCGTGGGGATTCGCCATAGTGAGGTGGTAGCTCCGGCACAACATTCGCTCTGCTCGCATTAGCCTGCACTGAAACTTGCCGCAAGCGGCTCGTCTTGGATTGTAAAACGCCATCTGCCGGGATATTAGGGTTATTTTTCCGCGCACACAACTTGTCCAAACGGACAAATCGGCTCGCCGGTCATCAACGGCCCGGTAATGGCGACTTTGACGGAGCGGCCAGCGCGGCGGCAGGGTGTACCTGAGCGGATGGCGCATCCTGGTGTTAAGATGTTTCATGCTCGAGTCCTCGGGTTGGAAAGTCGCCGCCTCGACAACTGGAATTTTTCCGCATGCCCGGACCCGTCCCGCCCCACGCGCAGACTTGCGCTTGACGACGGCAGCATGGGGCATTTTGAAAGTCTGCACATTGTTCGACCTCATCCTGTTCGAGCCGGAAATCCCGCCCAACACCGGCAACATCATCCGTCTGTGCGCCAATACCGGAGCGCGGCTGCACCTGGTGCGACCGCTCGGTTTTTCGCTCGAAGACAGGCAGTTGCAGCGCGCCGGGCTGGATTACCACGAATACGCGCAGATCACGGTGCACGAAAACTGGGAGGAGTGCCGGGAACGCTTTGCGGGGCGGCGACTGTTTGCCGCCACCACGCGCGGCGCGGTGCGCTATGACGAAATCGCCTACCGAAAAGGGGACGTGTTCCTGTTTGGGCCGGAAAGCCGCGGGCTGCCGCCGAGCGTGCTGGAACAGTTCAAGGCATCGCACCGCATCCGCCTACCGATGCGGCCGGAGAGCCGCAGCCTGAACCTCTCCAATGCGGCGGCGGTGGTAATCTACGAAGCGTGGCGGCAGGGGGGATTCGAAGGAGGAAATTGATGCTATACCCCCAAATCCCCTCCCGCGTAGACATTATTCAAGCGCGGATCCAATGCATATCAGGACGCCTATCCGGCACATCGGCGACTGGGGAAGATGAAAACGTGGATTTGACTCTTTTGCGTCACACTCTTCGGCCCGCTAAAAAAATCGGGCAGAGGGTGAGGCGGGATGCGAAAATGGGGTTTTTCTACAGCATCGTTTCAACCCTCAACAAGGCGGGAGCAATGAGAAGTAGAAGCGTGTTTGGATTCGTGCTTGTTGTTCTAGCCACAGTCATTGCAACTGGCTGCGCCACCCTTCCGCCAACTGAAGTCATGAAGGCGGAGACCACGAACTATCGATTGCCTCAACTACCGCAGGCTGGGAAGGCCATCGTCTACGTTGTACGCCCGTCGCCTCTTGGCGGCATCATTCGGTTCAATGTCTTCTTGGACGATCAAGACGACGAATCCGAAATGGGATACACGCAGTCAGGTCAATACATCTACTTCACAGTGGCGCCGGGCCAGCACAAGATTTTTTCCAAAGCGGAAAACTGGGCTGAAGCCAGCTTCATCGCGAATGCGGGCGACATCATCTTTTTTCAGCAAGAACCCACGATGGGGATCATCATCGCGAGAAACAACATCTTCAAGCTGGAGGACCTCAATGGAAAGTACCTTGTCAAAACACTCTCCCTTGGAACGCTCCTAAAGACGGAGAAGTAGCCTCTCAAAAAACACCGCGCACGCCTTTGTTTTTATTGATGACCCCAGATGTAGCCACATAAGGCGGCCCGTGACTGGCACAGCCCGCCCTATGGGTTTCTTCCAAACGGTTTGCGGCTGCGAGCCGATCACTTCGCTAACTCGTCGGCTGAGCTCGGACGTTGAAACAGCACTCAGCATTCAAAAAACTACCCGTTGTTCTCCGCCTTCGGCTCGCGGTTCAGCAGTGCCTCCACCGCGGTTCTCGCCGGCAGGCCTTCGTACAGAACCTGATGCACGGCGCGGGTGATCGGCATTTCGACCTGGTGCCGCTGCGCCAGGGACAGCACTTCCCGCGCGGTATGCACGCCTTCGGCGACGTGGCCGAGGCTCTGCAGGATATCGCCCAGCTCCCTGCCCTGCGCCAGCGCCATGCCGACCTGGCGGTTGCGCGACAGGTCGCCGGTGCAGGTCAGGATCAGGTCGCCGACGCCGGCCAGTCCCAGGAAGGTTTCCACCCTGCCGCCGAGCGCCTGGCCGAGCCGCGTCATTTCCGCCAGGCCGCGGGTAATCAGCGCCGCGCGGGCGTTGTAGCCGAAATTCATGCCGTCCGAGATGCCGGCGGCGATTGCCATCACATTCTTTACCGCCCCGCCCAGCTCGACGCCGACCACATCGCTGGTGTTGTAGAGCCGCAACCTGGGGCTGTGCAGCGCCAGCGCCGCCTCGTGCGCGAAGATTTTGTCCGGGGAGGCGAAGGTCAGCGCGGTGGGCAGCCCCTGCGCCACCTCCCTGGCGAAACTTGGGCCGGACAGCACGCCGCGCGGGGTCGTGCGCGGCAGCACTTCGTCTGCCACCTGGTGCGGCAGCTTGGCGCTGCCCACTTCAAGGCCCTTGCACGCCCACACCACCGGCAGTGCCGGCGCGCATGCGGCTACATCCTGCAGCGCCTGGCGGAAACCGGAAGTGGGCACCACGACCAGCGCCATGTCGGCCTGGTCCAGCGCCCGGCCGAGATCGGCTTCCAGACGCAGGGAATCGGGAAAAGGGAAATCCGGCAGATAGCGCCGGTTGCTGCGCGCCGCCGCCATTTCGGAATACTGCGCGCCGCTGCGCGCCCACAGGGTGACCCGGTGCTGCCCGCACAGGCTGATTGCCAGCGCGGTGCCCCAGGCGCCGGCGCCCACCACCGTGACTTTCATGTCACGCACCCCATACCTGCGCGATCCTGACGAAACCGGTCTGGCCGTCCTGGTGGCGCACCTTGAGCCAACCGGCGGCAGCGTACTCGACCAGCTCCAGCACTACGTCGCGCTCCGCCTGGAACGCCAGCGCTGCGCGGTCGTCCGCGGCCTGGCGCACATCCGCGAGCGGGACGGTCACTACCACCATGCGCCTGGAACTCAGGTGCTTCGTCTCGATCCAGGCAAGCCCCCCTGCGCTGTCGCGCACCTTGGTGAAGGCTTCCAGCGCAACGATCACTTCCACGGGATACAGGCGGTTGACCAGATACAGCCGTTTGGCCTGCAGCGACGGCGCGTCGTACAGAATTGCCCGCTCCGACGCGACCGAACGGAAATCGAGAGCCGATGCGAAGCCGGGCAGAAGTGCCGGCAGCAACAGCAAACCCGTCAGCAGGCGGCGCAATTTTCCGGTCACGGCAGGGCCCCGGCTAATGCGTGACAGCTTCGCTTTGCTGGGCCTTCGCCGCTTCCTGCTCGTGGTAAAGCGCCTCGAAGTTCATGGGATTGAGGATCACCGGCGAGAAACCGGCGCGCACCGTCATGTCCGAAACCACTTCGCGGATGAACGGATAGAGAATGTTGGGACAGGCGACCCTCAGCACCTGCTCGACATCCGACGGAGGCACGTTGCGAATCTGGAAGATGCCGGCCTGCTCCACTTCCACCAGGAACAGGGTCTTTTCTCCCGCCGTCGCCGTGACCGTGATGATCAGCGTGGATTCGTACACGCCCTCTTCAAGCTGGACACCCTTGGTATTGAGGTCCACATGGATTTCCGGAGTCTCGCGCTGGAGAAAAACCTGCGGCGCATTGGGGATTTCCAGGGAAAGATCCTTGACGTAGATTTTTTCGATGCCGAAAAACGGCTGCTCCTGTTGCTCGCTCATGGGAATCCCGATCGTGAAAGAGAAAAAGCGGATTTTACCCCGGCGGAGGGGATTTAGGTAACCGGCGAGGGGAGCAAAAAAGGGGATTCTTCGCGAGGAAAGCGGGCTTGCCGCGCTACCGCCGCAATATCCAGTTCCGGAGATCGGCGGCGTCCATGGCGCCAGAGATGCGGTCAGCCTCTACCCCATTCCTGAACAGCGCCAGGGTGGGGATGCTGCGTATGCCGTGCTGCTGCGCCAGCGCCTGTTGTACCTCGGTATTCACCTTGGCGAAGCGGATGCGGCTCTTGAATTCCACGGCCACCTGGGCGAACACCGGCGCCATCATCTTGCATGGGCCGCACCACGGCGCCCAGAAATCCACCAGCACCGGCAAGTCGTTCCGGGCCACAAAACGGGAGAAAGTTTCAGCGGTCAACTCCACCGGCTGGCCGTCGAGCACCTGAGCGCCGCATTGGCCGCATTTCGGATTGTGCTCCAGGCGCTCGTCCGGCACCCGGTTGATCGCCTGGCAGCGGGGGCAGACTATGTTCATCCAAAAAACCTCATTTTGCCACGAATGAACACGGATAACACACGGATTTATTGGTGATTTTACACAACCTTCCGCTCAGCCGCCGGGTTGGCCTCCTATCTTTTTTAGCTTGGTATTTATCCGTGAACATCCGTGTAAATCCGTGGCTGAAATATGGCTTTCTCAGGCCGGCGTCTCGCTCCCCGCGAGCAGGGCATCCAGCCTGCCGGCCCGATCCAGCGCGGACAGGTCGTCATAGCCGCCGACATGGTATTCGTCGATATAGATCTGCGGCACGGTGCGCCGGCCGGTCTTTTCCATCATTTCGTCGCGCCGCGAGGGGTCGAGATCCACCCGAATCTTGTCGATTTCGCCCACCCCCTTGGTCAGCAGCAGACGCTCCGCCATCGTGCAATAGGGGCATGTTCCGGTGCTATACATGGTTACTTTGGTCATGACGATGTCCTCTCCACTGGCATGTTGGCCTGCTCCCAGGCGGTCATCCCGCCGCCCAGATTATATACCTGGCCGAAACCGTTCTTGCGCAGAATGGCGCACGCCCTACCGGATCGGGCGCCGCTGCGGCACACGACCACCACCGGCCGGTCCTTGAACTTCTCCAGCTCGGGAAGCCGGCTGGCCAACTGCCCGAGGGGAATATGCCTGGCATGGGGCACGTGGCCGGCGGCGAATTCCTGGTTCTCGCGCACGTCCAGAACCAGCGCGTCCTGGTTGATCAGCCGGATCGCCTCCAGGCTGCCCACTTCCCTGGCCCCCGTGACCCTGCCGCTGACCAGCGGCCACAACAGCATGGCACCGGAAACCAGGGCAATCGAGACCAGGGCGATGTTGTCCATAAAAAATTGCACGGCGATTTCACTCCTTTTCCTTGGCTCGTTCGGTCCGGGCGGCCGCGCAGGCCCGCCCGAACGGGGATTATACCTAAGGTCAGCAGCCTCCCCTGACCCCCGCTTTCCTGAGCATGGTGTCGAGCGGACAAAATTTGGTGAAGCCGCTCTGGAACAGGTTGAGTCCGACGAAGGCGGTGAGCCAGAGCCAGGCCGGACTCTGGAACAGGGGGCTCCCCTGCACGCCCAGCGCAAGCGACAGCAACACCATGAAACCGGCAAAAATCCTGACGATGCGATTGACAGTCATTTTTCACTCCTCAAAACAAACGAAATCAAGGCGCACTTTCCGCCTCTCCCGATCTCTCCTCCATCTTTTTATAATTCGCCGCGTAGTACAGCACCGGAATCACCACCAGCGTCAGCAAGGTGGAGACGAGGATGCCGAAAATCAATGAAATCGCCAGCCCGTTAAAAATCGGGTCGTCCAGGATGAACAACGCGCCGATCATGGCGGCGAGGCCTGTCAGCACGATCGGCTTGGCGCGCGTCGAACCCGCGCGGATCACTGCTTCCTGAAAGGGCACGCCCTGCTCCACCTGGGCGTTGATGAAATCCACCAGCAGGATGGAGTTGCGCACGATGATGCCCGCCAGCGCGATCATGCCGATCATCGAGGTTGCCGTAAACTGCGCGCCCAGCAGGGCATGGCCCGGCATCACGCCGATGACGGTGAGCGGGATCGGCGCCATGATGATGAGCGGCGTCGCATAAGACTTGAACTGCGCCACCACCAGCAGGTAGATCAATACCAGGCCGACCGCGTAGGCGATACCCATGTCGCGGAATGTCTCGTAAGTGACCTGCCATTCGCCGTCCCATTTCAGGGCGTACTGGACATACGGGTCGTCGGGCTGCCGGATGAAGTAGTCGCCGAGATTGCCGCCCTCGGCAAGCGCCATGCCGCTGGTTCTGGAGCGCACAGAGAACATGCCGTAGAGCGGGCTGTCGAGCTTGCCCGCCATGTCGCCGACGACATACACCACCGGCAGCAGATCCTTGTGGTAGATGGTTTTCTCGCGCACGGCGGGGACGACCTCCACCAGCTCGGACAGCGGCACCAGCACGCCGTCCTTCGCCCGCACCGTCAGTTTCAGCAGCTCGTCCAGGCTGTTCTGCCGTTCCGGGGCGAGCGTCAACCGCACCGGAATCTCGAACTTGGATTCGCCGGTGTGCACCGGGGTGACGTCCTCGCCGGCAAGCCCCATCTTCATCACCGCCACGATGTCCGCCTGCGCCACGCCCAGGAGCGCCGCCTTGCCTTGCAGCACCTTGAGCACGAACTTGCGCGCGTCCGCTTCGACGCTGTCGTCGATCGCCACGATGTCCGGGGTCTGGGCGAACGTCTGCCGCACCCTGGCCGCCACGCGCATTTGACCGTCGTAGTCCGGGCCGTAGATTTCGGCCACGATCGGCGACATCACCGGCGGGCCCGGCGGCACCTCGACGATCTTGACCTTTGCGCCGAGGCGGGCGGCAATTTTCTCGATCGGGCCGCGCACCGCAGACGCGATCTCGTGACTCTTGCGGTCGCGCCGGTGCTTGTCCACCAGGTTGACCTGGATGTCGCCCATCTCCGGCCCACTGCGCAGGTAATACTGGCGCACCAGGCCGTTGAAATTGATGGGAGAGGCGGTGCCGGCGTATGCCTCGTAGTCCGTGACTTCCGGCACGGTGGCGAGATAGGCGCCGATCTCGCGCAGCGTCCGCGCCGTTTGCTCCAAGGGCGTGCCCACCGGCATGTCCACCACCACCTGGAATTCCGATTTGTTGTCGAACGGCAGCATTTTCAGGATCACCAGCTTAACCGCCGCGAGCGACACGGCCGCTGCGATCATGGCGAAAATCGCCAGCCACAGCTTGCGACGGTTGGAAGCGCCGCGCTCGCGGTCGAGGAATGGGGTCAGGCGCCGGCTGAAGAAACGGTGCAGCCTGGTTTCGTCGCCAGCTTCGTGATGCGGCGCGGCGGCGTTGTGCCGGCCCAGCACCTTGAGCGCGAACCAGGGGGTGACGATGAAAGCAATCGCCAGCGAGATCACCATGCCGATCGAGGCGTTGATCGGGATCGGGCTCATGTACGGCCCCATAAGGCCGGTGACGAACGCCATCGGCAGCAGCGCCGCGATCACGGTGAACGTCGCCAGGATGGTCGGGCCGCCGACCTCGTCCACCGCCTCGGGGATGATCTCGGCCAGGGGCTTGTGGTTGTCGAGCGCGCGCCGCCGGTGGATGTTTTGGCTCCGGCCGCCCGCATCCGCGGGCTTAACGTTCGCTTCGCTCACGTTAGCCTCCGCCGAAACATCCATCGCCATGCGGCGATGGATGTTTTCCACCACCACGATGGCGTCGTCAACGAGGATGCCGATGGAGAAAATCAGGGCGAACAGCGATACGCGGTTGAGCGTGAAGCCCCATGCCCAGGAGGCGAACAGGGTGGCGGCCAGCGTCAGCAGCACCGCCGCGCCGACGATCAGCGCTTCGCGCCGGCCGAGCGCGGCCAGCACCAGCAGCACCACCGAGCCGGTGGCGAACATCAGCTTCTGGATCAGCTTCATCGCCTTGTCGTTGGCGGTGGCGCCGTAGTTGCGCGTGATCGTGGTCTGCACCCCTGCCGGGATGATGGTGCCGTGCAGCTGCTCGACACGCTGGATGACCCGGTCTGCGACGTCCACCGCATTCTCGCCCGGCTTCTTGGACACCGCCAGGGTCACCGCGGGGTATTCGCCGGGCTGCGCCAGCCCCACGTCTTTCGCCGCCGGGCCGGTGCCGAGCCAGACATAGCGGCCGGGCTGATCCGGCCCGTCCTCGACCCGGGCCACATCGGTCATGAATACCGGCCGCCCTTCGGACACGCCCACCACCAGTTGCTTGACGTCTGCGGCGGAGGACAGGAAAGTGCCGGTCTGAACCAGCACCTCCCGGTTGTCCGCCACCAGGCTGCCGGCCGGCTGGGAGGCATTGGCGAGCTGCAGCGCCGCCTGAATATCCTGGGCGGAGATCTGGTGCGCGTTCATGCGCTCCGCGTCCATCACCACCCGCACCACGTGGCGCGGCCCGCCGATGGTGTAAACTTCGCGCGTACCTTTGAGGCGCTTCAGCTCGATCTCGGCGGCGTGCGCCACCTGCTCCAGCTCGAAGGCGCCGCGCGACAGATCCGCCGTCGTCAGCGTCACCGACACGATCGGCACGTCGTCGATGCCCATCGGCTTGATGATCGGCTCGCCCACGCCCAGATTCGGCGCCACCCAGTCGCGCCGGGACTGGATCGTATCGTAGAGCCGCACCAATGCCTGGATGCGGTCTTCGCCAACCTTGTACTGCACCGTGAGGATGGCCATGCCCGGCCGCGACACGGAGTAGATGTGCTCCACCCCGGAAATCTGCGACAGCACCTGCTCGGCGGGCGTCGCCACGAGGCTTTCCACATCCTTGGCGGAGGCGCCAGGAAAGGGGATGAACACGTTGGCCATGGTTACATTGATCTGCGGCTCCTCCTCGCGCGGCGTGACCATCACCGCGAACAGGCCGAGCAAGAATGCGATCAGCGCGATCAGCGGCGTCATCTGCGACTGCAGGAAGGTCTTGGCGATGCGTCCGGAAATGCCCATGGTCATTCGGTCAGGAGTGACGCGTGAGGCGAGAACATGGCCCGCCGCCTTTTCCCTCACGCCTCACTCCTTACCCCTCACGCCCTTGAGATACATCCCCGCCTTCACCGGCTCCAGCGCCACTTTCTCGCCCGGCACCAGTCCCGCCAGCACCTCCACGCCGGCCTGGCCGGCCGGCTCGCCGAGCCGCACCTGGCGAAGCTGCACGCCGCCCTTGCCGTCCACCACGTACACCGCGGTCACTTCACTGCGGCGCACCAGCGCTGCCGCCGGCACCAGCAGCTTGCGCGCCAGGCCCACGGTGAAATGGGCGCGCGCGAACATGCCGGGATAGATATCGCGCAGGTCTTCAGGCAAATCCAGCCTGACCTTGGTCGTATGGGTTCTGACGTCGGCCGCGGGAAGAACCGTCACCGCGACGGCCTTGACCCATTTGTTCAGCTCCGGGAATTCCGCCTGGGCCCGAGGAGAGCGACGGATATCCGCCAGCCGGTATTGAGGAACGCTGGCCACCACGCGCAGATCCTTGGGATCGAAGCCGGTCATGAGCGGCTTGCCGGGCGCGGCCATTTCGCCCAATTCGACATGGCGGGCGGAAACCACGCCGCTATATGGCGCCACGATGGTGGCGAACCCCTTGGTGGTGGCAGCCGCGCCGGCGCCCGCCAAGGTGGCTGTCAACTGGGCCTGGGCCGCCTTGTAATCCGCCTGGGCCTTATCCAGTGCGGCCTGGCTCACGAATTTCTGGACGAACAGCTGCTTGGTGCGCTCGAAATGGGCGCGAGCATTCTGCAAATTGGCCTGGGCCTGGGCCACCTGGGCCTGGCTGCCGGCCAGGGCCTGGCTCACCTCGCGCTCGTCGATGCGCATCAGCACCTGCCCCTTCCTGACGTAGTCGCCGACATCGAAATTGATCTCGACGATCCGGCCCGAAATCTGCGCGGAGACGGTGGACTGGTTCACCGCCTCGACGATCGCCTCGACGGCGTAGGTCTGATCCACGTCGCGATATTCCACCGGAGCGGTAGCAAAAGGCAGGGCGGCGTGCGCGAACTGTGCCAGAAACAGGCTTGCCAGCAGAACCAGAGCGGGGTTGATCAAAACAAGCTCCTTGATCTCAAATAATATTAGAATACTCTAATATTCTTTGTTTTTCAAGTCTATTCTTGACTGGCGCGGCACGCAGGCCGGAGGAGGATTGGCGCAGCGCCGACAACGCGGCAAACGGGGAAGTTAAAGCCGCAGCGGCGGCTTGGCGCCGCCGGACGCTATTTCGCGAAACCGCAAAACACGTCGCGCATCATGCTGATCAATTGGAGAGTCCGGGCGTCGCCCACCCGGTAATACACCCGGTTGGCTTCTTTGCGCGTACGCAGCACGCCTTTGTCGCGCAGGATCGCCAGATGTTGCGAGATATTGCTTTGAGAGGTGCCGACCGCTTCGACGATTTCCTGCACGCTGATTTCGCGGTCGCCGAGCACGCACAGAATCTTCAGTCGCAAGGGATGCGACATCGCCTTCAGCGCCCGCGACGCCTGGTCGATTTGCTCGTCCTTGACTATCAATTCAACTTGATCGAGATTCATCATCGCCGCAAGTTACTAGAAACAGAAACCAAGAACAAATCTTGGTATGAAACTTCCGCAAAACTTCCGGCTTCGCGCATGTCTGGCACGTCTTTCGTGATATATTTGGAAGTTTTGCACGGCTTTAAGCCAACAT
>JBFMFB010000080.1:0-3156 GCA_040752115.1 Pseudomonadota bacterium
GCCGAGCGCCCGGCTCGCGCCGGGCGCGAACAGCTTGATGGAAGGAATCACGCGACCCCGGGGCGCGCCGGCGCGGGCTTGCCGGTGATGTGCAGGTAGAGCCAATCGGTGACCGCGCGGTAATCCTCGGTCCCATGCGAGCGCGGCGCGTACTGGAAGACCGGCTTGCCGGCCCCCGGCGCCTCCGTCAGGGCGACGTTCTCGCGCACGATGGGGCTGACGTGGCCGGGGAATAGGCGCTCCAGCTCGGCCATGATCTGCTGGTGCACGCGCCGGCGGGGATGGGCGCGGCAGGGGATGACCGCGCTGATCTCCAGGCCGGGATGATGGGCCTTTTCCGCCTCGATCATCGCCAGCATGTGCTGCAAGCCGCTCAGGCCCAGGAAATGGGCCTCGACCGGGATGACCACGTAGCGGCTGGCGCGCAGGGCGTTCTGGGTGAGGATCTCCAGGGTCGGCGGGCAGTCGAAGATCACCCACTGCCAGTCGCCCTCGGTGCGGGCCATGCAGCGCTTCATCAGCTCGCGCCCCACCTCCCCGCTGAAGCGGTGCCGCGCCTCGGCAAAGGTCGGCCCGCTGGGCACCAGATCGACCCCGGGCGCCACCGAGGGCGTGACAGGCAGGGGGCCGGTGGTGCGCAGGGCGTGCAGCAGTTCCTCGCCTTCGGAGCGGACGCCGAGGGAGAGGCTGGCGCTGCCCTGCGGGTCGACGTCGATCAACAGGACCTTTTCGCCCAGTTCGCCGAGGCCGGCGGCGATGTTGACGGCGGAGGTGGTTTTTCCGACTCCGCCCTTGTGGTTGATGATGGAGATGACGGTTGGCATCGCCCTTTCCTCGCGTGTGTTTATGCCCTTGGGTGGCATGGGAGCAGCATTACGAAGGTAGCAGGGATGCTGGGGGTTGGTGGGCGTGCGCGGGGATCACATGGCGTGATGCGCCGGGGATGGGGTTGTGGTGCGGATGTAGGGTGGATGAGCGAAGCGTATTCCACCGGAGCGTGGGGCAGGCCTTGGCGGTGTGCGGGCTTCTCAACCGTTGGCGGGCTGTTTCGCCCGGCTCACGTCTTGCGCTTCGCATCCCCTGCATCGCCGCCGGGCGACCCCATTTCTTTGTTCGCGCAAAGAAATGGGGGAAAGAAACGCGCCCCCACGACCGCGCCCCTTCGGGATACCCGTGTCTGGCATGCCCGTCAGGGGGCCGGCTCCGCGGGACCTCCTGTCCCGTGGAACCTCAAACCGCCCGCCATGGCGGCTTGACCCCCTGCCAGTCACGCCAGCCCCGGCGCGGCCAGGGGCCTAAAACAGCCAAGCCATTTCCAGGTTGTGGAAATGGCTTTCAGAAAGCCCCCTCTCCCTCAGGGAGAGGGCTGGGGTGGGGGTGGATTTCAATCCCCTGCATGCTGCCGAGGAGCGCCGCGTGCGTAGGGATTAATTCGCCATGGATGGCGAATTAAGGTTTGGCGGGCCAAGGATGGTCCGTCCAAACCGGACATGGAGCACGCAAGCGAGGAGTGAAGCCCGAAGGGCCAGCATGCCGGATGCGTGTTTCTTTGGTTCGTTTCTTTGCACGAGCAAGGAAATGAACCCGGCGGCCCTAAGGGACGACGGAACCATTCCAATCCAACATTCGGAGCATTACGCTACGCTAATGCGCCCTTGTATTGTTACCCCATCCATCCGTCAGGCTGGATAGGAAGGTAGGACACTGGATGCGCCCTGGAGCGGAAAAGCTCGCTGCGTAGATGTCATGCCCGCCTTCCTTCTGTTTCCCATCTCGGGAGATCGGACAGTATCTACGCCGACAGCCTCAATCACCCTTTTGGTGGGAATGGATCCCCACCATGGCTGTCCTTACCACCAATTTTTCCATCCTTGTTATGGATAACCAGCTCAGTCTCTTGATTACGGCTAATTTCTCTCGCCCTATCAACTGCACCTTGCTTTGTATCAAAGTGGCCAGACGATCGCTGTCCACCACTTTGTCTAATATCCCAACCACCGTCGGGATTAGGAACCACATGTGTAGACTTGTTTGTCATTTTAAAACTCCTTACGGGGTATATTCTGTTTCAGAACAACGCGGACACGGCGGCAAACTATCTATGTCGTCATCGAGAACAACCACTTGGCCGCAGTTATCACATCTGTAAATGCCTTCTCCAGGCTTCTCTCCGGTCGTCGACATATACTCAACTCCTCATCGAGGTTTACAACCACACTGGGCAACTAGCAACCTATGGCTATTTAGCCCCACTCAACATGAAGTCCAGCTTCATGAAATTAACCAAAGCAAAAAGGCCAAGGTTTCCCTTGGCCTTTTTCAATCTGCGTCAATCCCAGCTCAACGCCCCACCCGTCTGATACTCCGTCACCCGGGTTTCGAAGAAGTTTTTCTCCTTCTTCAAGTCGATGACCTCGCTCATCCACGGGAACGGGTTGGTCGCCCCGGCGTACAGCTCCGGCAGGCCGAGCTGGTTGCAGCGACGGTTGGTGATGAAGTGCATGTACTCCTCGCACATCTCCGCGT
The DNA here is from genome assembly GCA_040752115.1 of Pseudomonadota bacterium. GTDB lineage: Bacteria > Pseudomonadota > Gammaproteobacteria > Burkholderiales > Sulfuricellaceae > JBFMFB01. The sequence goes on from JBFMFB010000080.1 coordinate 2,527, forward strand.
TCAGGCCCAGCAGACCGCGCGGCATGGTGTCGCGGGCGTAGGCGACTTCCAGTTCGCAGGCGGTGCGGATCATCTCCAGAACCTCGGCCTGGAACGCCGGGGTCCACAGCTGCGGGTTCTCCAGGCGAATGGTGTTGATGACGTCGATGCCGAAGTTCAGGTGGATCGACTCGTCGCGCATGATGTACTGGTACTGCTCGGCGATGCCGGTCAGCTTGTTGCGGCGACCGAGGCTGAGGATCTGGGCGAAGCCGGTGTAGAACCACATGCCTTCGAACACCACGTAGAAGGCGACGAGGTCGCGCAGGAAGTTCTGCGCGCCTTCGGTGGTGGTGGTGTCGAACTGGCCGCTTTCCAGACCCTTGGTGTACTTGAGCGCCCAGGCGTCCTTGGCGGTGATGGACGGCACTTCGCGGTACATGTTGAAGACTTCGCCTTCGGACAGGCCGAGGCTGTCGACGATGTACTGGAAGGTGTGGGTGTGGATCGCCTCTTCGAAGGCCTGGCGCAGCAGGTACTGGCGGCACTCGGGGTTGGTGATGTTCTTGTAGATGGCGAGCACGATGTTGTTGGCGACCAGGCTCTCCGCGGTGGCGAAGAAGCCGAGGTTGCGCAGCACCATGGCGCGCT
>JBFMFB010000081.1:0-3034 GCA_040752115.1 Pseudomonadota bacterium
AAAAAAGGGGATAAAACCAGCGTGAATCTGCGGTTGAACACGATAGCCGGCGCGGCGGCGTTCACTTTGCTGGCATGCTCTTCCCCTTCCGTTCTGGCCGCGAAGCTCTCCGACTATACCAAGCGGCGATTTTCCCTCTACGGCAGCATCAGCGGGGAAGTCGAGAACTACGACTACAAGACCGACACGGGTTCAACCAAGCGCAGAAGCCTGCGAACCCGGGCCGACGTCAACGCCCGCGGCTTCATCTGGGATCCCCGTTTCGCCACCTTCGACGGCGGCCTTAGTCTGCAGTCGGATAATATCCATACCGATAGCGGGACGACCGGTGGGGGCGCCACATCATCGACACCAAAGGGGGGCACCTTCTTCACCGGCGCCGGACCGGAGGCCAGCGGGAAGACCACGTCCAACCTGCTGGGTTACCGCCTCAATACGGTCTGGCTGCCCACCAGTCCGAATGCGCTCAGCATCCATGCCAGCCGCAACAAGACGACGGTATCGAGCTTCTCGACGCCTTCCTACGGACTGACGACCTCGAATTTCGGTGCACGCTGGGGGTTCGCCAGCAAATGGCTGGGGCGAGCCCAGCTTTTTTACGACCGCAACCGGTCGGAATCCGACAACGTGCTGGTGCCGCGCTCCGAAACCAACGTCAATCTGGGCGTGGAAGCGGGGCAAAAGGTGCGGCAGAAGCAGTGGGGCGAATCCGAACTTACCTACGGCTATCGGCGCACTACCCTGGACGATCAGGTCTATGGCAATCGGCAGGTGCAGAATTATCTTTACGCCTCCGACCGCTCGCTCTTCGGTGAAAAGATCAACCTTACCGCCAACCTGACCTACCTCAACCGGGACGATGTGTTCGGCGCATCGTCAACAGGCGGCGGTACCCAGACCAAGTCGGACATCGTGAACCTCAGCAGCACGCTGATGATCAATCAGACGGATGCGTTTCAGCATTCCTACGGCCTGTCGCTGGGCAAGTCCAAGGTGGGGGCGTCCCAGTCCGATACCTATGGCGCTACGGGCAACTTCAATTACCGTCTCAGCGATCACTGGCGGACGAACGGATCGCTGGGGTTAACTTCTTCCAAAACCACCAGCGCCACCGCGACCAGCACGATCTCCACGCCGTCCGCCAGCGGCGGGGTAACGTACAACGATACCTATGGCAATTTCATCGTCAACGCCGGCTACAACCTTTCGCTCTCGCGGCCGCAGAGCAGCGGGACCACCAGCTATTCCTACACCAATATTTCGAACACCGTGTTCGCTGGCTACGCGCGCACCGGCAATCAGTTCTACGCGGACAACCTGGATGTGCGCGCCACGGTCCAGACCGGCCAGATCCAGAGCAACGAGCAGAACATTCGCTACGGCGTGAACAGCCGGCTGACGATGAGGGACACACTGCAAGGCATTGCCGAACTCCGGCGCTATCATCAGGACTCGCTCTCCGTGGCGACAACAGGGAGTGCCACGACTTCCTATTCGATGGACTCGACCACCCTGCGCCTGGACGGAAACTGGATGCACACCTTCAGCACCGTCACCACTGGCACGGCGTCGGCGGGCATGACCCGAGGGCAGCAGAGCCAGGGCGCGAGCGGCACCGGCATCGCAACGAGCGCCAGCACTACCACCAATCAGACCTATCTCCAGGGCAGGTTCAATACGCAACTGCCAGGCAATGTGCAATGGACTGCCATGGCGCGGCTGGAAAATACCCAGATGGGGGGGCTCTCCAGCGCCAGCAACGGCAGAAGAACGACGGTTGAGTCCGACCTGAACTATCGCGTGGGCAAATGGCAGGCCACCGCCCGCTACCGGTTGCGGGACGCGAAGCTGGAAACTGCGCCGTTCCGGGAACAAACGCTGTTTTTCTATCTCAAGCGTGATTATGCGCTGGTGTTTTAAGCGCAGAACGGCGGGTCTTGAACCGCAAGGCGCGGAGACACGGGGAAAGCAAGGAGTTGCATTTGCCATGGTTCCCACCCATCGGGTGAGTGTCACTTGGCCGATTTTCTCTTGCTGAATCAACCTGAAAGCGTTTTAGCCACGAATGACACGAATGCTCACGAATAATCAGGATGCTGCTCATGGATGCGCACTCGCCGGAGCGAGGTGCCGCGAATCAGTAGCATCACGTCGTTTTTATTCGTGGCTATTCGTGTCATTCGTGGCTAAACGCCGTTTTGGCGTGGTTGGTGGCTGGGGTAGCCTTGTCCATGCCGGAAAGCTTCCATGAATAGCCTGCGGGCGATGTTCGCCGGGTTTCTGCTGCTGGCGCCGTTGGCCGGCGGGGCGGCGGACTGGCCGATGTACGGCGGCGATGCGGGTCACAGTTTCCACAGCAGGGACGCGGTTCCCCTTAACCCGGCCAAGGTGTGGGAATCCAGGCTGGATGGCGGTGTTTACGCTGCCCCGGTGGTCGCGGGCGGCCATCTTTACGTGGCGGGCCACGACAGCCGCCTGTGGGCGTTCGAGCTGGCGCACGGCAAGGTGCTGTGGAGCTACGCGACCGGCGATGCCATCTCCGCCACACCGGCTGTCGCCGGAGATCTGGTGGTGGTGGCGTCGAAGAACGGCATGGTGACCGCACTGGATCGCAAAACGGGGAAAAAGCGCTGGGAGCTGAAAACCGGCGACAAGGTGCTGTCTTCGCCGGTGGTGGCGGATGGGACGGTTTATTTCGGTTCCAACGATTTGTTCCTGTATGCCGTGGAACTGGCAAGCGGCAAGATTATCTGGCGTTATTACGCCAGGGACTACAAGTACGGCGGATTGTACGACTCGCCGGTGGTTGACCGGGATCGGGTCTACATCGGCGCCAAGAACGGCTGGCTTCACGCAGTCAACCGCCGCACCGGCAAGGCGGCATGGCAGGCCGAGCTCGGATCGGCCCTGTTTCCTTCGCCGCTGCTGGCGAACGACCGGATTTACGAGGGCAGCTACGACCGGCGCGTTTATGCGCTGAACGCAGCCACCGGCGCGATATTGTGGCGCACCGAGCTGGACGAATGGCCGCAGG
>JBFMFB010000082.1:0-2846 GCA_040752115.1 Pseudomonadota bacterium
GCAGATGCCCCTCGCCGCAGCCGATTTCCACCACCACCGGTTTTTCCGGCAGGTGCGCCAGAATCAGGTCGCGCACCGCCTTGAGATGCTCGCTCCAGATGGCGGCGCGGTTGAACATCAGGTTGGGCTTGTCGCTGTACGGCACATGCGCGTAATCGAAATCGGCATTGTAGACATGCCCGCAATCCACGCAGCGCACGAAGGACAGCGGCAGGCGCGGCATGGCCTGCGCCTCGGCCGCGCTTGTCGGCCAGGCGATGGTGGCAAGCGGCTGGCGCCCGCCGTCGAAAAAGACCACGGCGATGTGGTGGCCGCAGGCGGGGCAGGTGGATTGCCGGAGGAAATCGGAAAGCTGGCTGTCAGGCATGATCGGACTCTTTTGTTTTTGGGTTGGCGGGATGTTCACTCAGGGCATCCACAAAGAATTTCTCCAGCTCCCTCAATGCACCCGCATCTTCATACAGGACGGAATTGGAAGCCAGAATTTTAGCCCTGATTTCTTCCCGGAAGGAACGGTCGCAACCGAGGCGCACCGCCAGCTCCGCATACTGATCGGGGCTGTCGGCCACGCAGTCCATGACGCCCATCTTGCGGTAGCAGGCATAGGTCACCCGGCCGCGCATGTAGGCTCCGGGCCAGGTCACGATGGGCGTGCCCACCGCCAGCGCCTCGTAGGCAGTATTGCCGCCGCCGAAATGGAACGGATCCAGGATCACGTCGGAAACGGCGAGCAGGTTGAGAAAATCATTTGTCGGCTGGCTTGGCAGGAAGCGAATGCGATCCACCACATCAGGCATGGATTGCGCGAAGCGCTGGCTGAGCAACTCGGTCCAGTGGCGCAATGCACCTTCGATCAACACGAGCTGCCCGGCCGGATCGCGGCGCAGGATCTCCGCCAGCACTGGGTCGAAATCAGGATGGAACTTGAACAGGGTCTGAGGGCACAGATAAATGTGGTGGCCGTCTTCCAGCCCGAAGTGGCTGCGGTCCTTGAGCGGCTGGGGCAGCGCCGGTTTTTGGTAATAAGTCGGCAGACTGCTGAGGCGGACCAGTTTCTCGCTGTAATGCGCTTCCGCGCCTGCCGGTTCCAGGTCGTTGCTGGAAATGAAGTAATCGATGTTCCGGATGCCCGTCGTCACCGGATGTCCCCAGGTGACGCATTGCACCGGCGCCAGCCGGCTGTACGCCAGGAAATAGGTGAAGAAATCCATGCCGATGTCGGGGTAGAACAGAATGTCGAGTTCGTGCTCGGCGATCTGTTTGCGCGCCTCCTCCAGCACGGGGGAAAGGGTGACCGCATGGTCTGCGCCCTGGGCGATGAAGCGGGAAAGCTCGTCGGTTTGCCGGGGCGGAGAAAACACCCGGGGGCTGAAGGAATCGCGGGGCAGATTGGCGATGATACCTGCGGTCAGCCTGCCGATGGTGTGATTCCGGAGATGGGCCGAGACGAAACCGATCTTGATTTTGCGCCCTTCGGCCGGACTTCTGCCTGCCTGGCAATGGGGCGCAACATACAGCAGGGACGGGCAAGCCTGCTCATATAGCCTTGCCAGCTTGAGGTGCAGCTCGCGGTCGTTCATGCCGTGGTAGGTGAGGTAGAAGCTGGTTCCCTTGGTTTCCCTGAGGGGATCGGGGAGGGCGATATTTTCCTGCAGGAGCCGGTCTATGTCGGCTTCGAACTTGCGGCGCGAGGCGAGGACTTCTTCCTTTGTTCCCATGATCACCGGGAGCGCGGTGGCGAGCTTGACTCGAATCCCGTCGCTCGGCTTGAGCGCCAGCGCCCGTTCAAAGCAGGGGATCGCTTCCGGCAGCCGCCCTTCCTCCTGGTATACCGAACCGAGGTTGATTATGGCATTCACATAGTCCGGCTTCAGTGCCAGCGCCCGGCGATAGCTCGCCGCCGCTTCGTCGAACTTGCCTTGCCGCTGCAAGGCTGTGCCCAGATTGTTGTATGCCACGGCAAATTCCGGGTTCAGCCGCAGGGCTTCCCGATAGCTTTCCGCCGCTTCCTCGAGCTTGCCCAGGGCCTGCTGCGCGGCGCCCAGGTCGTTGTGCAACGATGCGTTCCCCGTGCCCAACCGCAACGCTGTTCTGTAGCTTTCCACCGCTTCGTCAAACCTGCCCATGGCCTGCAACGCAAGCCCGAGCGTTCTGTGAAAATCCGGCACGTTTTTATCCAGGGCGATGGCCCTGCCGACCCGTTCGACGGCCGTGCCGTACCTTCCCTCCTGGTAGGCGAGCCCGCCCGAAAAATACAGCGCCTTGACGTTGTCCGGCTCTGCCCGCAACACCTGCTGATACAGCGCCTCTGCCTGTTGCAGTTGCCCCGCCTGATGGTGCTGCGCAGCCAGGTGGAGCGTGTGCGAAATGTTGAGGAATTGTCCGCCGCTGCTTGCTGAAATTTTCATTGTCGGTGCCGCCATCCGGAAGTTAAATCCAAAGTCTGCTGTAAGTTCGCTTCAATTCCGCTAGCAGTTGCCGGAGAAGATCATAAAACTGGCTGTCAGGCATGATCGGACTCGTTTGTTTTTAGGTTGGCGGGATGTTCTCTCAGGACATCCACAAAGAATTTCTCCAGTTCCCTCAACGCACACGCATCTTCATACAGAGCGGAATTGGAAACCAGGATTTTAGCCCTGATTTCTTCCCGGAAGGAACGGTCGCAGCCGAGGCGAACTGCCAGCTCCGCATACTGATCGGGGCTGCCGGCCACGCAATCCATGACGCCCATCTTGCGGTAGCAGGCATAGGTCACCCGGCCGCGCATATAGGCCCCGGGCCAGGTCACGATGGGCGCGCCCACCGCCAGCGCCTCGTAAGCGGTATTGCCGCCGCCGAAATGGAAG
>JBFMFB010000083.1:0-2808 GCA_040752115.1 Pseudomonadota bacterium
CACCTGAGCAAGATCTTCGACCCGTTTTTCACCACCAAGCCGGTGGGCAAGGGGACGGGGCTGGGTCTTTCGCTCTCCTACAGCATCGTGCAGAAGCACCAGGGGCGGATCGAGGTGCACAGCGAGGCAGGGAAAGGCACCGCCTTCCGCGTCTGGCTGCCGGTCAAAAGGCCGGGATGATGCGTTTTTTCATGTTCTTTTCCGGTGGTGTTTTCGCGTGAGATGGGGAGAGATCGCTTGCATGACCGATTCTCGACTTGGCGGTCCGGTGTGACGGCCGAGGAAAGAAAAATCAGCGGCATCGCCGCGCTGGTGTTGCTCGTGGTTTCCATGCTTTCCTTTGCGGCGCTTTTCGGCGCTTTCAAAATCCATGTCGACGAGGAATTCAAAGAGGACTTGGTCAACATGGCAGCCGACCGGGCCAGTTTTGTTCTGGCGGAAATCGAACGGGCTTCCGACGTTGCAACGAACATCGGCAGCCATCGGCCGCGTCTGCACCATCTGATGTTCAAGGTCGCGGATGGCGCCGCCGGCAAGGCGGAATCGCAGGAAATCGGCGAGATACTCGACCGCATTGTGGAAACCGGCAAGATCACCGCCGCTGCAGTGTACGACGTCCGGGGAACGCTGATCGGGGCGCGGGGAAAATTTGTGGCGAAGCCCGCGGTGGCGGCCGACCTGGGGGGCGGTACCGCACCACCCTGCTATGGCAGAAAGGCTATGTGCTGAATGTGGCTGTGCCGTTCTCCGACAAAGGCGTCAAGTTCGGCGAGGTCCTGGTCGAACTGCCTCTTCCCTTGGTCACCGAGATGTTGGGAAATCATGCCGGCCTTGGAAAAACGGGCGAGATGCTGCTATGCGCGCCGACCGGGAAAAATCGCATGAAATGCTTTCCGAGCCGCCACCGACCGGAAGGATTTGAAACGGCCCGGCTGGCCGGCGGCAAGCCTTTGCCGATGAGCTATGCCTTGGACGGCGAAAGCGGCGTTGTTACCACCGTGGATTACCGTGACCAGGCAGTGCTTGCCGCAGTCAGGCCGATTGGTAATCTAGGCCTAGGGATGGCGGTGAAAAAGGACGTGTCGGAGACGAGCCAGGCGCTCACAGCGCATATTTTGCTGGTCCTGCCGGGGGTTGTTTTCCTGGTCATCCTTGGCATCGGCCTGCAACGCTGGGGGCTGGTGCCTCAGGTGCGCGCTCTTGTCGCTTCGAGAGCCCGCATGTCCGCGATGACGGATAACCTGGCGGTGGGGGTCGTCGCGTTCGACGGCAACGGGACGATCGAGCTGTTCAATCCCGCTGCGGCGAAGATCTTTGGCTACGCACCGGGTGAGGCGATCGGGCAGAATATCCGGATGCTGGTGCCGGAGTCTTCGCAGAGCCGCCTCGACCCGTACCTTGGCAAAGGTCTGCAATTTGAAGCATCTACGGTAATGGGGGCGGGGGCGAAGGCGATTAAGGGGAGGCGCAAGAACGGCGACAACTTCCCCATGGATTTTTCCGTCCGGGAGGTGGTGCTGAGCGGGAGGCCGCTTTTCGTCGCCATGGCCCGCGATATCACCGCCCGGGTGCGGACGGAAGAGGCGTTGCGCGAGAGTGAAAAAGGGCAGCGCCGCCTGGCGGAACAGCAAACGGCTATCCTGGAAGCGCTCCCGGCCAGTATCGTGCTGCTTGACCGGGAGGGCAGCATCATCACGGCGAACCGCGCCTGGTGGCAGCAGGCCAGCGAGAACGGCGGATTCAATATCGGCAGCAATTACCTGGCGGAGTGCGGCGAATCCGGCGCGCCTCCGGACAGCAGCTTCACTCAGGTGACCGAGGGTATCCGGGCGGTGCTGAAGGGCGAAAAACCGTTTTTCACCACCGAATATCCACGCCCGGACGAAACGGGAATTCCGTGCTGGATCAGGACGATCGTCAATCCCTTGCAGCCGGGGAAAAACGAAGGGGTGGTGATCATGTCTCTCGACGTCACCGAGCGCAAGCTGGCGGAGGAAGCCCGCTCGCGCTTCGTCGCCATTCTCGAGGCAACCACCGACTTCGTGTGCATGGCCGATGCCTCCGGCCGCGTGTTTTATCTCAACAAGGCCGGCAGGCAGGCGAGAAAGATCGGCAAGGAGGAGGATGTCTCGCAGCTTCACATTGCCGATTTTTACCCCTACTGGGCGAGCCGGATCATCTCGGACGAAGCGCTCCCCGCCGCGGCCGCGGACGGGGCCTGGGCGGGAGAAACCGCTTTCATCGGCGGCGATGGCCGGGAAATTCCGGTGCTCCAGGTGGTTCTTGCCCATAAGACGGCGGACGGCATGGTGGATTACTATTCCACCATCATGCACGACATAGGCCAGCGCAAGCGGAGCGAAGAGGAGTTGCGCGCGAGCCATGCCGAATTGCAGCAGGCTTACCGCCGTCTCGAAGAGGCACAAAGCCACATGCTGCAATCCGAGAAGATGGCTTCGATCGGCCAGCTGGCGGCGGGGGTGGCGCACGAGATCAACAACCCGATCGGCTATGTTTCTTCCAACCTGGGTATGCTGGAAAAATACCTGGCGGAAATGCTCACCCTTCTGGACGCCTACGAGAAGGCCGAGGCGGAGCCGGCGGAAAACCCGGCCGCCCTGTCCCTCATCAAGGCGGCTAAAGAAGGGATTGACCTGTCCTTCCTGAAGGAGGATATGCCAGCGCTGATGAGCGAATCGAAGGAAGGGATCTCGCGGGTGAAGCAGATCGTGCAGAACCTGAAGGATTTCTCGCATGTCGGGGCGGAAGACGAATGGCAATGGGCGGACCTGCACAAGGGGCTGGACA
>JBFMFB010000084.1:0-2680 GCA_040752115.1 Pseudomonadota bacterium
CGTTTGGTAATAACCCTGTTTTTATTCGTGTTCATCCGTGAACATTCGTGCCATTCGTGGTCAAGCCTTTGCGCTTTGACTGCTTTTGCGCGCTTCGATCCAGTTCCGGGTTGCGATCAGCAGCCCCAGGCCGATGAATGCGCCGGGCGGCAGGATGGCGAGGAGGAAGCCCTGATAGTCCGGGAACACAGTTACGACGAAGCGCCTGGCGGATTCGCCCAGGGCGAGGTCGAGGCCGGAAAAGAGCGTGCCCTTGCCGAACAGTTCCCGGATGCCGCCCAGGACGGCGAGCGTGAAGGTGAGGCCGAGACCGACCATGAAACCGTCCACCACCGAGGGCAACACCGGGTTCTTGGAAGCGAACGCCTCGGCCCGTCCCAGCACGTTGCAGTTGACCACGATGAGCGGCACGAAGATGCCCAGCACCAGGTACAGGGGCTGCATCCAGGCGTTCATGGCGAGCTGGATGGTGGTGACCAGCACGGCGATGATCAGGATGAACACCGGGATGCGGATCTCGTGCGGCACCAGGTTGCGGATCGCCGAGATAGCGCCATTGCTGCATGCCATCACCAGCGCCGTGGCGAGCCCCAGGCTGGCGCCGTTGACCACGGTGGAGCTGACCGCCAACAGCGGGCACAGGCCCAGCAGCGCGACCACGCCCGCGTTGTTTTTCCACAGGCCGTTCCAGACGATTTCCCGGTAGCTGATGTCGTTCATTTTTGCTGCTCCTGAGGCAGGGCGGGGAGGGCGAAGATCTGCTCGCGATTTTGCGCGAAATAGGCGAGCGCCTTGCGCACCGCCTTGACCACCGCCCGCGGCGTGACGGTGGCGCCCGCCATGTGGTCGAACTTGCCGCCGTCCTTGCGTACTTTCCAGCCGGTTTCCGGAAGTTTCGACAGCGACATGCCCTCGAAAATCCTGATCCAGCCGCTTTTGGCGATGTCGATGTAGTCCCCGAGGCCCGGGGTTTCGTTGTGGGCGAGGACGCGGACGCCGGAAACCGTGCCGTCGGCCCGGATGGCGACGAGCAGCTTGATCTTGCCGCTATAGCCGTCCGGCGCCACCGCCTCGATCACAGCGGCCGCCGGCTTGCCGGCCAGCATCGCGCGGTAGACCGGCGTGGGGCCGGTGTTGCCGAGCTCGGAGGCGGCCGGCAGTTGTGCCGCATCGCCAATGAGGTCGTTGTCGTACAGGTCGCGCGGCAGGATCTGGCCGAGCAGCGCCAGCTTGGCCTTTTTCTCGGTGAGCGCGATGATGTCGCGGGTGGCGGTGTAGGTCGCCGCGAGCACGGCCGTGCCGAGGATGGCAAAGGCGGCGAGCACCGCCGCGATGCGCGCCGCGTGGCGGAAAACCGGGGCGCTCATCCGTTCTTGTCCTCTCGGGTTTGATGCCCGAACACTCTCGGCTGGGTATAGGCGTCAATCAGCGGCACCGCCGCGTTCATGATCAGTACGGAAAATGCCACGCCGTCAGGGTAGCCGCCCAGCACGCGGATGATGTAGGTGAGAAAGCCGATGCCCGCGCCGAAGATCAGCTTGCCGCGGGGCGTGACGGCGCCGGTGATGGGGTCGGTGGCGATGAAGAATGCACCGAGCATGGCGCCGCCGCTCGCCAGGTGGAACCAGGGGGAAACGTAGCGGTCGCTGTCGGCGGCGTAAAACACGCCGGCGGTCAGCAGCAGGGCGCCGAGGAACGCGGCCGGGACATGCCAGGTGATGATGCGCTGCTGCCAAAGGAACAGGCCGCCCGCGAGGTAGAGCAGCGCCACGACCTCGCCGCCCCTGCCGCCGACTGCGCCGAAGATGGGCATGTGGCGGATTTCGGTGACGGTGTGCTGCAGCATCAGCTGGGTCTTCAGGGTGTCCAGCGGGGTGGCCATGGTGATGGCGTCCAGCTTTACGCCCCCCGGCAGGGCGCCGCCGAAGATGTAAGCGAGCTGCTGGCCGAAGTCGAGGTGGGCGGATGCGAGCATCTCCGGGGCGGGCCAGTGCGCCATGTGGGCGGGGAACGAGATCAGCATCACGGCATACCCCACCATGGCGGGATTGAACAGGTTGTTGCCGATGCCGCCGTACAGATGCTTGGCGACGACGATGGCGAACGCGGTGGCGGTGACGACCAGCCACCACGGCGCCAGCGGCGGCAGCGAAAGCGCCAGCAGCCAGGCGGTGACCAGCGCGCTGCCGTCCGCGAGATACGGTGCGACAGGCCAGCCCCGCAGCCGCAGCATCGCAGCCTCGCAGGCCGCCGCCGTGACGCTGGCGAGCGCAATGCCGACCAGCACTGCCGGGCCGAAAAACCAGACATAAGCGCCGATGGCCGGCAGCAGCGCGAGCAGCACCTTGAACATGATGGCGCTGACACTGGCCTGGCCGGTGATGATGGGTGAAGTCATGGGTTGGTTTTCTTGGAGGCGTGGTTTTTAGTCGTTCGTTCTTATTCGTGACAATTCGTGTTCATTCGCGGCCGAAACAAAAAGGTTTTTTCGGCTTGTTTGGCTGATTATCCTCCGCGTTTTTCCTCCTCGCGGAGAGTGTCTTCCGGCTCAGGGCCATTCCCGGCGGCAGCGGCCTGGGCCGCTGCCTTCTTCGCCTTGGCGCGTTCGATCGCGGCCTCGATCAGGGCTTTCTTGTCGTCGGCGCCAGCGCCCGGATGTTCTGTTGCGGCGCGCTTTTCC
>JBFMFB010000085.1:0-2644 GCA_040752115.1 Pseudomonadota bacterium
CCCGCCGAGGCCCTCGAAGAGGCGGGCGCGGTTTTCTCCAAAGCCGGACATGTGCTCCATGGGCTGGCTCATGCGGTCGTAGCCGGCGGCATGGCGATCCCACTGCCTGGCGAGTTTTCGGGTGAGCTTGGGGAAACTTGGCATGGCCCCTCCTTTCGTTCTGCTTCCAGATCAAACGTGCAGTTTGTCGGCTTGCCCTGGCGTGTCCTGTTGAGGATCGTATAAGCGCCTGCCATGTGTCGCGCTGCGCGCGGGTTGTTCGATGCCGGCAATGCCCCGGCAGGGCAGTTACCTTTTCTTGCTTGTCCAAGAAAAGGTAACCGAAAAGAAGGACACCCCGGTTCGCCGGTCGCCCTAAAGGGCGACTTCCCTGCGTTGCTCGCCGTGCCGGGCGGCTGCGCATACGATCTTTCACCCGCTTCAGCGGGTAGAAAGTCGGAGTCCCCTTGTGGGGCAACTCGCCCTTGCGCCGAAGTATGCTGCGCATCCTTCGCCGCGCGGAGCTCAGACAGTGTTGGCTACGGCATAACCTGAAGGTTAGCCTACGCCGCAACAAGCCGCTGCGCGGCGTGTTGTCGCCGACATCCCCCGGTCCGGCTGCGCTACTCGGCGACTCGCAGGGGCCCCAAAAAAGTGTCGCGGTGCAAACAGCGTGGCTGCGCTATGTCACGCGGTTGCTTTTACCGGGTTCAATATGAGTACTGTCTGCGGCTTGCTTTCGCGTTTGCATTTGATCCGGAAGCGGAATCAGGCAATTGCGCGCTGCTGATTTTCCGACTCCTGAGACCGGGCCTGTTCCATCTCGATGAAGGCGATGAAGACATCCTCGATGCTCAGAGGCACGCGCTCGACCCGCCGTACCTGATGGTCGGCCCGTGCCAGGCGCTCGACGATAAGCGGCCGGGCCGCTTCCGCGTCATCCACCAGGAGATGCAGCCGATCGCCGAAGAGCGAGGCCTTGATATCCTCCCGGTTCTGCATGAGCGCAAGCGCCTCGATCGGCCGGTCGCACTCAAGCTCGAGCATCTCGCCTGCCCGCATGCCGGAGCGCAGCGCTTCCGGCGACCCGAGGGCGATCAGCCGGCCGTAATACAGCAGGCCGAGGGTATGGCAGTGCTCGGCTTCGTCCATGTAATGGGTCGTCACGAACACGGTTACGCCGCGCTCGGACAGGCTGTAGATCAGGTTCCAGAAGCGCCGCCGCGACAAGGGGTCAACTCCGGCGGTGGGCTCGTCCAGAAACAGCACTTCCGGCTCGTGCAGGACGGCGCATGCCAGCGCCAGCCGTTGTTTTACGCCGCCAGACAGCGCGCGTGTCAGCCGGTCTTCCTGTCCCTGAAGCCCCGCCAGGGCCAGCGCCCAATCGCGGCGGGCGGGCAACCTGGCGCGAGGGACACGGTATGCGCCGGCAAAAAAATTGATGTTTTCCCCCACCGTCAGGTCGTCGTACAGCGAGAATCGCTGGGACATATAGCCGATGCGCGATTTGATTGCCTGCAGGTCCTTGCCCAGGGCATGGCCTGCGACCGTGGCCCGGCCTGACGTCGGTGCCAGCAGGCCGCACAGCATGCGGATGGTGGTGGTTTTGCCCGACCCGTTGGGGCCGAGGAAGCCGAAAATCTCCCCGCGCCTCACCGAAAAACTCACCCGGTCCACGGCGGTGAAGGCGCCAAACCGCAGGCTGAGATCCACCGCTTCGACCGCAATCTCGGCCTGGTTTCCCGCCGGCCCGGAAACCGCCGGTTGGATGGGTTCTTCGGCAGGCTCTGCCAGGCGCGTGACGAAAACATCTTCCAGACTGGGGGCGACCGGGTGGATTTGTTCGACCGCCACCCCGCCATCTGCCAGCACGGCGGGCAGCGAGCCTGCTTCCTCGATGTCTCCCGCCAGATGCAGATGGACCGTTTCGCCGTAGACATAGGGGCGCGCTTGCGGAAGGGCTTGCTGCAGGATAGCCAATGCCTGCCGCTGGGGGCGGGCCATGATCTCCAGCATGGTGCCGGGCATTTGTTCGCGCAGCCGTCCCGGCGCGTCGCAGGCGATCAGGCGGCCCTCGTGCAGCAGCGCGACACGGGTGCAGCGCTCCGCTTCGTCCATGTAGGGCGTGGAGACGACGATGGTGGTCCCGTCGGCCAGGGCCTGGTAAAGAATATTCCAGAATTCCCGCCGCGACACCGGGTCCACCCCGGTGGTCGGCTCATCCAGGATCAACAGCCGGGGCTGATGGATCAGCGCGCAGCACAGGGCGAGCTTTTTCTGCATGCCGCCGGAAAGGTGACGGGCGATGCGGTTGCGGTGGGGCTGCAAGCGGGCAAAACCGAGGAGCTGCGCCTTGCGTTGCGATTTTTCGGGCTCCGGCACCCGGTGCAGCTCGGCGAAAAAATCCAGATTCTCGTCCACCGTCAGGCGCCCGTAGAGGCTGAATGCCTGCGACATGTACCCGATGCCGGATGTGACCGCCGCGGCTTCCCGCACCGTATCGCGCCCCAATACGCTGGCGCGCCCCGCGCTCGGGTCGAGGATGGCGGCCAGCATTTGCAGGGTCGTGGTCTTGCCGGCACCATCGGAACCCAGCAGGCCGAATACTTCCCCCCGCCGCACGGCCAGCGAAAGCTCGCGCACCGCCGTTCGGTCGGCAAAGCGC
>JBFMFB010000086.1:0-1335 GCA_040752115.1 Pseudomonadota bacterium
CCGCCAGTGTCTGCTTCTGCCTCGATCTCTCCCCGCTGTAGCTCACCGCCACAAATATCGCTCCCACCGCTACAAACAAAAACAGCAGCGACAGCAGCATCTTGAGTTTGATCGAATGCTTGTACGGCACAGACATGGTGCGCCTCCTGCATGGAAAAAAATGGAGCGGGTGATGGGAATCGAACCCACGTCTAAAGCTTGGGAAGCTTTCGTTCTACCATTGAACTACACCCGCAACTGAGCGCCCATTCTATTCGGGTTTAAGTGAGATTGACAAGGCAGGTCACGCCATCCCGGAGCAGATAACCGATGACTGCTTCCCTCCCGATGCCCCGCTCACCGGCTGACGTGGGCGATTGTAATAAAACGGATTTTTGTGTACCGTGCCGGAAACGAGAGAATAACTCGCAGTATCGAAGGCTTACCGCCCTTACCCTGCGTAAGGCACCAGGAGTTCACGCCGGAACCAATTCCGGCTGTTTCTTCGCGAAAGGTAACCGGGTTGAAGAACAATAACAAGAATCCAGGGAGGGGCTGGCGCAGCATTTTTTCCGCCGGCCGGGTTCGGCCGTTCGTGGCCGTGCTGCTGCTGGGCGGGTGCGCCGCCTATCCTCCGCCCATCCCCGTCTCTGAGGGCCACCTCAAGTCCGCGCCGGGCGAGGCGGTTTTGCCCGGCATCCCGCCGCCGGTCAAAGCCAGCACTTATGTGCCGCCGCCGCGTCCCTCGTCCAAGCAGCAAACCTTCAGCGTGGTAGTGAACGAGGTGCCGGCGAAAGAGCTGCTGTTCGCACTGGCACGCGATTCCCGGCTCAACGTTGACGTCCATCCCTCGATTCAGGGCGTGGTCACCCTGAACGTCGTCAACGAAACCCTGCCTGCCATCCTGGATCGCCTTGCCAGGCAGGTCAGCCTGCGCTACCGGCTCGAGGGCAATGCGCTCGTTGTCATGCCCGATTCCCCGCATATCAAGATCTACCGCGTCAATTACGTCAACGTCAGCCGCAACACTTCCTCGATAATCGGCGTCGCGACGCAGATTGCCAGCGCCGGCAGCAGCGGTGTCACCGGCGGCGCCGGCGCCGCGCCGCAGGCTGGACAGGGTACCGGCAACAGCTCCAACACCACGGTCAGCAGCACTTCCAGCAACAACTTCTGGGAAGTGCTGGGGGAAAACATCCGCAACATCCTCTCCTCCACCAAGGCCGCAAAAATGACGGCGGAGGAAAAGGCGGCGCGGCTCGAACACGCCCGCGCGACGCGCGAAGAGCGCTTGCAGCAGGTGGAGGCGGCGGCCCGCGGCGGCGCCCCCGCGCCCCCCAAAGGAGACACCCCGGT
>JBFMFB010000086.1:1345-2428 GCA_040752115.1 Pseudomonadota bacterium
GCCCGCGCCGGCGCCGGCGCGACCAATCTGTTCACCACGGCGTTCGGCACGCCGGCCGCGTTGCAGATGCCCGACAGCAAGAGCGAAGTCATCGTCAATCCGGTGGTGGGGTCGGTGACGGTGCTCGCCACCGAGCGCCAGCACGAGCTGGTGCAGCAATATCTCGACGGCGTGATGCAGGCGGCGCAGCGCCAGGTGCTGATCGAGGCCACCATCGTCGAGGTCGCGCTGAGCGACAAGTACAAGGCCGGGGTGGACTGGAGCCGGCTGGCCAGCGGCGCCGGCTTCACCATCAACCAGCAGCTGCTGGCCGGCAATCTCGGCACCCCTCCCAACATCACCATCGGCTACGCCAATGCCACTTCCGCCGTCGGCAACGTCAGCGCCACCCTCAGCCTGCTGGAATCGTTCGGCAACATCCGCGTGCTGTCCAGCCCGAAGCTGATGGCGCTCAACAATCAGACCGCGCTGCTCAAGGTGGTCAACAACGTGGTGTATTTCTCGATCGAGGCCCAGACCAGCACCACCCAGGGGGTTGCCACCACCACCTTCAACACCACCCCGCATACCATCCCGGTGGGCGTGGTCATGGCCGTCACGCCGCAGATCAACGACAACAGCATGGTGACCCTCACCGTGCGCCCCACCATTTCGCGCGTGGTCGGCTTCAAGAACGACCCCAATCCCAATCTCGGCACGGGAGCAACCCGCATCAACAACCCGGTGCCCGAGGTCCAGGTGCGCGAGATGGAATCGGTGCTGCAGGTGTCGAGCGGCCAGACCGTCATCCTGGGCGGCCTGATGCAGGATGACGTGACCCGCAACCGCGACGCCGTGCCGGGGCTGGGAGGGCTGCCCGCGGTCGGCGACGCGTTCAGCTACCGCGACGAATCCGCGACCAAGACCGAGCTAGTTATCTTCCTGCGGCCGACGTCGATCGCGAACCCCTCGCTCGACAGCGACGAGCTGAAATTCTTCCGCCGCTACCTGCCTTCCTCGTCCGCCGCAACGACCCCATGAGTTTTTCACCGAAAGCGTTGAACGTGGCCGAACCCAATCCGTCAGGCCCGGTCCCGGAGAAAA
>JBFMFB010000087.1:0-2318 GCA_040752115.1 Pseudomonadota bacterium
GATCATCGTGATGCAGGTGGTGAACGTATTCCTGTGCCGCAGCGAGCGGGCTTCGGTGCTTTCTTGCGGCGTGGCAGGCAACCGGCTGATCCTGTGGGGCATTGCCGCCGAGATCGCCTTGATCCTGTTGATCGACTATACCCCATGGGGCAACCTGCTGTTCGGCACCGCGCCGATTTCTATGGACGTGTGGCTGTTCGTGATTCCGTTCGCGCTGGGAATGCTGGCGCTGGAGGAGCTGCGGAAATGGGTGGTGCGGCGGAAATTGTAGAGGAAGAGGGAAGATTGGCGCCTTCCGCCATGTCACGCCCCATGGTATTCACGGGATGACGCATGGCATTAGTTGCTTGACGTTTAACGTGTCGCGTTATATTCTATGCTCCATGATCCGTTCGTTCCACTGCTCCGACACGGAAGCCCTCTACAATGGCAAGCGTGTCAAACGATTCGCCAACATCGAGCGTGTCGCGACCCGAAAGCTGCAAATGCTGGACGATGCGGTGGCCCTGGTAGATTTGTCCTCGCCGCCGGCTAACCGGCTCGAGGCTTTGAAAGGCGACCGGCGCGGCCAGCACAGTATTCGCATTAACGATCAGTGGCGGATTTGCTTCGTGTGGACGGATGCGGGGCCGGAACGGGTCGAAATCGCTGATTATCACTGAGAGCCTATTTCGGCGATTTCATTTACCGAAATAGGCTCTGAATGGAGGTGCCCATGAACAAAATGCGTCCAATCCATCCCGGCGAAATCCTGCGCGAGGAATTCCTGGAGCCGCTGGGACTTTCCGCTCACGCACTGGCGGTGGCACTGCGCGTGCCAGCGCCGCGCATCAACGACATCGTGCGCGAGCGGCGCGGCATCACCCCTGACACGGCGCTGCGCCTTTCACGCTACTTCGGCACGACGCCGCAATTCTGGATGAACCTTCAGGCAAGCTACGATCTCAAGATCGCACTTGCCGAAAAAGGGCGCCGCATCGAGCAGGAAGTGTTGCCGCGAGCCGCGTAGTTCGTATCTTCCCTCGTTTTCCAGAAGGCGGATTTGCCAAAAAAGCAGTTGGACGCAGAGGAACGCAGAGGAACGCAGAGGAACGCAGAGGAACGCAGATAAGCGCAGATAAGCGCAGATAGAACAGGAAATTATTGGCATAGCTACACTCACCATTTGGATGAGGCTCATCCGACTTTCGTGTGGGTCATGTGGGTCACGACAGCCTTGCAGGGCCCCCTCCCCCTTGATGGGGGAGGGCTGGGGAGAGGGTGTATCGGCCTGCATTTACCCCTCTCCCTGTCCCTCTCCCCCAAGGGGCGAGGGAACCTGCTGCCAGCTTGCCTACGGATGCTAAGCCCGCTACCCACAGAGATGTCTGAAGAACCTTGGATGAAGGGGGCATCTCTTCAACGAATCGAATCATCAGCGGCAATCGGATTTTATCTGCGTCCAATAGCCGTTTTTAGGTTTACGTGCGTATTCCTTCCGGCAATGACCCCGGTCAGAAGCATGCCGGCGGTGATCCAGAACGGTGCCTCGGGCATCACGCCGAAGAGCACTCCCGCGGCGGCTGACCCGATGGATTGGCCGAGGCTGGCTGCGGCGGCTTGCTTGCCCAATGCAGCCCCTTGAGCCGCTCCGGCGTCCAGCGAAACCCGGTAGCTTAGCAAGGGGAGCAGGATTCCCGAGCTCGCGGACACCATCCCCACCAGGAACAATAAAGCCTTGAAATCCGCTGCAGTGGCTAATCCCGCCAATCCGATGGCCATCACCAGGAAAGCGGCAGCAATGATCGGGAATTTGCCGAAACTCCTGGCCGGCGGCGAAAATACCAGCATCTGCGCCACCAGCATCATCAAGCTGCACTCCACGAATACAACGCCGATGCGAGAGGGGGAAAGAGCCAATATCTGCTGCCCTTGCAGGGTGATCCCAACCTCAAAGCTGCCCAGACCGAACATGGCCAGCAGAGTGAGGAAGAGCAGAGTCGGCGTGGCTTCGCCATTTTTTGCGGGCGGGCTGTCATTGTTGATCCTGGTTGGAACGGCTTCAGGCAGCCGGAGGTAGCACCCAAGCCAGACAGCGAACCCAATTGCCGCCGTTGCAAGAAATGGCAATGAAGGCATGCCGCCCTGCATCCGGACGCGCGACAGCATGGGCATATCGGTGCCCGAAAGCCAGCCCCCCAGCGCCGGCCCAGCCAGAAACCCCAGGAGGGATGCGGCACTCATCCACGCGAAACGGCGCGCCCGCCGCTCCGGAAAACTCATGTCGGCCACATAGGCCAGGGTGACGGGCAGCACCGCCGAGGCGAATGCGCCGGCCA
>JBFMFB010000088.1:0-2118 GCA_040752115.1 Pseudomonadota bacterium
GCTGCTGTGGTACCGCGGCGGGATGCAGGATTGGGAGATTCTGGGCCTCACCACGGTCAAGCCCTGACTGAGGTTGATCGAAAAAAACGACCGAAACCCCCGGCGCGGCCGGGGGTTTTTAATGGCGCGCCAGCGCCCAGGCGACATGCTCCCGCACCAGCGGGGAAGGGTCATCGCGGCGTGCTTCCAGCGCCGCGACCACAGTCGGGGAGGTCGAGGCGTTCCCCAGGGCCACCGCCAGATTGCGCAGCCAGCGTTCGAAGCCGATGCGGTGGATCGGGCTGCCTGCCGTTCTTTCGCGGAATTCCCCCTCGCTCCATGCGAATAGGGCGCACAGATCCACGTCGTCGAGGCCGTGGCGCGCCTGAAAGTCGGGTTCTGCGGAGACTTGCGCGAAGCGGTTCCAGGGGCAGGCGAGCTGGCAGTCGTCGCAGCCGTAGATGCGGTTGCCGATGAGCGGGCGCAGTTCGGGAGGAATGCTGCCTTTCAGCTCGATGGTGAGGTAGGAGATGCAGCGCCGTGCATCCACCCGGTAGGGCGCGATGATCGCACCTGTCGGGCAGGCGCCGAGGCAGGCGCGGCAGGTGCCGCAATGGTCTTCTGCGGGCGCATCGACCGGCAGCGGCAGGTCGGTATAGATTTCGCCCAAAAAGAAATGCGAGCCGTGCTCCCGTGTGAGCAGCAGGGTGTGCTTGCCGCGCCAGCCCAGCCCCGCGTTTCGCGCAAGCGCGACTTCCATCACTGGCGCGCTGTCGGTGAACACGCGGTACTGGAACTGTCCCACCTCCTGCTGAATGCGATCCGCCAGTTTCTGCAGACGGGTGCGCAATACCTTGTGATAGTCCCGCCCCAGCGCGTAGCGCGAAATGAAAGCCTTGCCGCGGTCATGGAGCACCGCCCGGCTGTCGCGCACCTGCGGGGGAAGATAATTCATGCGGACGGTGATCACGCGCAGCGTACCCGGCACCAGCTCCGCCGGGCGGCTGCGTTTGACGCCGTGATTTGCCATATAATCCATTTCGCCGTGGCAGCCCGCGGCCAGCCACTCCAGCAAATCCGCTTCGGCATCGCCGAGGTCGGTGCCGCTGATGGCGACGGCCTGAAAGCCGAGTTCCTTTCCCCATGCCTTGATGGCTTCGGCAAGGGCGGATAGGTCAAGCCGGGAATAGTGAGAAGGTGAATCGACTTGGATCATAAAATAACCCGCCACCTTGCGGACGAAAGCGACACCGGCCGGCTGGGGGCACAGCTCGCTTCGGTGCTGCATTCTGGCATGACGGTCACGCTTTCGGGCGATCTCGGTGCGGGCAAAACCACGCTGGTGCGGGCTATTCTACGCGGCTTCGGCTATCAGGGGAAAGTGAAAAGCCCCACCTATGCCCTGGTTGAACTTTATGCCGTTTCTAAGTTAAACTTGTACCACTTTGATTTATATCGTTTCGCAGGCCCGGATGAATGGGAAGAATCGGGATTTCGCGAATATTTCAATTCCGCCTCGCTGTGCCTGGTGGAATGGCCTGAAAAAGCGGCCGGATTTTTGCCCCGGGCGGACATCAAAGTGGCGCTGCAAATGCGCAATTCGGGGCGGGATGTCGAGTTGGAAGCGGTTACGGAGGCAGGCGAACAGTGTTTAAACCGGCTCCGGGAGTCAGAAGCAGGTTAGCGGCGTGGCGCGCAATCGCCCGGCGGTGCCTGCTCGTCTTTCTGCTCGCCGCACCGGCCGACGCCGCGTTCGCCGCCCACCTCGTGGCTTCAGTCCGGGTCTGGCCCGCGGAAGATTACACGCGGGTCACGCTCGAATCCAAAACCCCCTTCAGCTTCAAGCATTCCATCGTCAAGAATCCCGAGCGGCTGGTGCTCGATCTCGAGAACATGGACATCAACGCCGCCCTGGAGGGGTTGTCCGCCAAGGTGGGCGCGGCTGATCCCTACATCAGGTCGGTGCGCGTGGGGCGGTTCAAGCCCGGCGTCGTGCGGTTGGTGATGGATCTCAAGGCCGAGGTTAAGCCCTCGGTGTTCACGCTTCCGCCCTATGGCGAATATGGCCACCGTCTGGTGCTGGACATTTATCCGGCGCAGGCCGCCGACCCTCTGATGGCGCTGGTTGAAAAGCCGGGG
>JBFMFB010000089.1:0-1985 GCA_040752115.1 Pseudomonadota bacterium
AATTTATGCAGATCAAATTGACGCAGTTTTCTCACGGCGGGGGCTGTGGCTGCAAAATCGCGCCCTCCGTGCTTTCCGAAATTCTCGCCAGGGTTCCGGGGCGGATTGCCCCTCCGGAACTGCTGGTCGGCACGGAATCAAGCGACGATGCAGCCGTTTACCGCCTGAATGAAAATCAGGCGATTGTCGCCACCACCGATTTCTTCATGCCGATCGTCGACGACGCCTTCGACTTCGGCCGCATCGCCGCGACCAACGCCCTGTCCGACATCTATGCCATGGGCGGGCAGCCGATCATGGCGCTGGCGATCGTCGGCATGCCGCTGGAGAAGCTGCCGGTGGAAACGATCCAGCAGATCCTGGCAGGCGGCGAATCCGTGTGCGCGGCGGCCGGCATTCCGGTGGCCGGGGGGCACTCGATCGACTCGATGGAGCCGATCTACGGCTTGGTGGCCATCGGCGTAGTGCATCCCGACAAGGTGAAGCGCAACGACCGGGCGCAGGCGGGCGACGTGTTGATCCTAGGCAAGGAGCTGGGGGTCGGCATCCTGAGCGCGGCGCTGAAGAAGGATGCGCTTTCCGCAGAAGGTTATCGTCAGATGCTGGACAGCGCCACCCAGCTCAATACGCCGGGCGCGACGCTGGCGCACATGCCGGGCGTGCATGCGCTTACCGATGTGACCGGCTTCGCGCTGCTCGGCCACCTGCTGGAAATCTGCCGCGGCTCGAAGCTCGGCGCCGAAATCGGATTCGACCGGCTGCCGATCTTGCCGGCGGCGCTGGAATTGGTGCAGCAGGGGTATGCGACGGGGGCGTCGGGCCGGAACTGGGCCAGCTATGGGCGTGATGTCAGCTTGCCGGAAAACATGGCGGAGTGGCAGAAAAAGCTGCTGTGCGATCCCCAAACCAGCGGCGGGCTGCTGGTCGCCTGCAGCCCAGAAACCGCGCCGGACGTGCTCGATCTGTTCGGCCAGCAGGGATTTTCGCATGCCGCGGCAATCGGGAGAATGACGGAGGGTGAGGCGCGGGTAACGGTGCGCTGATATGGTGGCCGGCGTATTTCAGGGTTTTTCGCTTTTGTCGCCGGATGGAACATCCTGTTCAACCCGCCTGCGCGAATCCTTTTTTCTGCGCTCGGGGCCGGTATAAGCGGCGGAGTCGGCTTTCCGGCGTTCGCCCAGCCTTCTTTCCAGCGGGATGAATTCGACTTCGTATTCCGGCAGCGGGGGGCGTTTCGGCATATGTTCTCGCCTGGCAGGCCAGGTTCCCTGGCAAACGCCGGATATTATAGCGAGATTGAAGGCGTGGCGGGCGCAAGGCGGTCGTGAACAATTGTTAATGTTGCGCCGGAGCGGAATCCGGTATCATTAAACTGCTTTTAAATCATCAGATTAATGCAATTCGAATGAAATTTCTGATTATTGAGGACGATGCCGCCGCCGCCGCGCTGCTAAGCCAAGGTCTTGCCGGTTACGGCTATACCTGCGACGTGGCTTGCGATGGGGAAGAGGGGCTGAAAATGGCCCGCTCCGACACATACGATTTGTGGGTCGTGGATATCATGTTGCCCAAGCTTGACGGGCTGTCCGTGCTCAAAACCCTGCGCGAGGAAGGCAGGCGCACGCCGGCGCTGATCCTGAGCGCGCTGGGGGAAGTGGACGAGCGAGTGGAGGGTTTGCGCGCCGGAGGTGACGATTATGTGGTCAAGCCTTACGCCTTCACCGAGCTCCAGGCAAGGATCGAGGCGCTGCTGCGGCGTATGCGCAACCCGGAACCCGGCCCCGAGACGGTGCTCGAGGTCGGCGCCCTTAAGATGGATTTGCTGTCGCGCACGGTCACGCGTGCCGGCCAGGATATCTTCCTCAAGCCGCGCGAATTCCGCTTGCTCGAATACCTGATGCGCAATGCAGGCCAGGTGGTTACCCGCACCATGCTGCTGGAAAACGTGTGGGACTACAACTTCGATCCCCAGACCAACGTGGTGG
>JBFMFB010000009.1:0-73938 GCA_040752115.1 Pseudomonadota bacterium
GAGTTGCGCAGCCGCCCAATTTGCCCGTCAAGACGAGGGCACCCGAAGGGCGGCGCAGGGGGTGCCTTTTTCTTTGGTTCCTTTCTTTTGGGCAAGCAAAAGAAAGGAACCAGCCGCCGGGCTGCCCCCGGCAAGCAAATATCTGCGCGAAGCGCACGAAATGTGTTAATGCAAGACCTGACACCGCGCCCTCGCGTCACCCTTGCATGACACCGCGCCCCTCACTCGAATGGATGAGGGGTTAGGCAACGCCTTCGCTTGGTAGTGTGCGGTCATAGAAGTCGATACGACCCAAGTAAAGAGCCTCGATGATTGGTGATTCGGTCCAGGGTGCGCCCCTTGAACGTAGATGACAGTCTGCGACGTTGACGCCCCGCCAGTACGCCTGAGCAACATCATGAACGGTTTGATCATCGCAGCTGTGGTTGAGACGCAGGAAATCAACCCAACTTGAGTCATGCGTTGAGTAAACGTATTGCCCGACCGTGTACACCTTCTTGAGCACGCGGCCACCGACATGCCCTATGTGCCGCTCTTTGTATTCCATGGCTTCAGCCTCGGAATTGAGCAGATAAATGGCATTAAGCCGGCTTGGATACTCAGGAAAGTAGTGTTCTCGATTAATCTCGAAGTTGTATTCGGCGGTGTAGTGGTGGGTTACGCCGATTGAAAATGGCGAAACATCACCTTTGAAGTTCGGGTTAGGAACGAATGGTAGGTTGCTCTTGCCCCGGTCTATGTTTCCGGCAGAGATGAAGCACCCCTCCAAAGAGATTTGGTGTTTAACGAGCCAACTGGAGGGGTTTACCCAAACCCAAAAATCCTTTGGCGAATTTCCGAAATGAAGATTTGGTGGCATGGCCATGAGTTACCTAACCAATCATGATCCTCTGGCACGTCCCCGAGGATGAAAACGCCCGTGGGCTGGAGCCAGTGGAGCCAGGGTCAGTTCTCACATTCCAACATCTTGTGCCGGTTTTGCCTCGCCCGGATGCGCAGCCCGCTAGGATGCGGTAACCAACGGGAACCGCATCGTTCGCGATTGATGCGGTTCGCTACGCTCACCGCATCCTACCGCGCTTTCATCCTCGGGGACGTGCCACACAGGATCATGATTGGTTAGTTCGATAGTAGCGAGCGCACATATTTTCTGACTGAATCACCGACTTTCGTGCAGTCCACTTTTCTTGCTGCGGCGTCGGCGATTCCTTTCTGTCTCGCATTATTCAGAAGGGTATGCGCCTGGGCTTGATCCCCATATTTTCCACGGTTAATCGCGAGGGCTATACCACTGCTCAATTGGTTCGATTGTTCTGGGACAACCTTGCAGCCGTCTGCAGCCCCGGTGAGATAGCCGACTGACGTTAACACAATCAATGCATCGGCTGAGTCGGCGCCGTGAGCGTGGACTGAGAAGACCGTGGCAATGATGACAGCAAACAGTTTAGTTGACATGTAATGCCTCCCCTATTGCGATGATCTCGGGCACGGCTGTCCCCATAAACCCTACGTTCTAGCCCGCAGGGCGCATTAGCCGAAGGCGTAATGCGCCGGAAGCCCCGATTTCCCATGCGGCGCAATGCGCTTCGCTTATTGCCGCCCTACCAGTGCCCTTGCGGTCGCTGGTATTGGTCAGTGGGCACGCAATCCCGCGCCCTTCCGACAATCACCCAAACTTCCCGGTAATGTAATCCTCCGTCACCTTCTTCTTCGGCGTGGTGAAGATCATGTCGGTGTCGCCGAACTCGATCAGCTCGCCCAGGTACATGTAGGCGGTGTAGTCGGATACCCGCGCGGCCTGCTGCATGTTGTGGGTGACGATGACGATGGTGTAATCCTCTTTCAGCTCGTGGATCAGTTCCTCGATATGGGCGGTGGAGATCGGGTCGAGCGCCGAGGCCGGTTCGTCGAGCAGCACCACTTCGGGTTTTACCGCGATGGCGCGGGCGATGCACAGGCGCTGCTGTTGCCCGCCCGAGAGGCTGTTGCCGCTCTGCTTCAGCTTTGCCTTCACTTCCTCCCACAGCGCCGCTTTGCGCAGCGCCCATTCCACACGATCATCCATTTCGTGGCGGGAGAGTTTTTCGTACAGCTTCACGCCGAAGGCGATGTTGTCATAAATGGACATCGGGAATGGCGTGGGTTTCTGGAACACCATGCCGACCTTGGCCCGCAGCTTGTTCATGTCCTGCTTCGGATCGAGGATGTTTTCGCCGTCGATGATGATTTCGCCGACCGCTTTCTGTTTCGGGTAAAGCTGGTACATCCGGTTGAAGGTGCGCAGCAGGGTGGATTTGCCGCAACCGGATGGGCCGATGAAAGCCGTTACCTGGCGTTCCGGAATGTCCAGGTTGATGTTGCGCAGGGCGTGGTATTCGCCGTAATAGAAATTCAGATTCCGGATGACGATTTTCGCGTTGGCGATCATGGTTTCATTCATTGTATCGGTCCAGTGATAAACGGCCTCGTCAGTGCATTGGAGTGCTTTGACGGAACAGAACGCGCGCGAGGATATTGAGCCCCAGCACGCCGATTGTGATCAGGAGGGCGCCTGCCCATGCCAGCCTCTGCCAGTCTTCGTAGGGGCTCATGGCGAACTGGAAGATGACCACCGGCAGGTTCGCCATCGGCTGGTTCATGTGGTTGCTCCAGAATTGATTGTTGAGCGCGGTGAACAGCAGCGGTGCGGTTTCGCCGCTGATGCGCGCCACCGCGAGCAGGGTGCCGGTGACGATGCCGGCGCGGGAAGCGCGCAAGGTCACCAGCATGATGACTTTCCATTGCGGTGCGCCCAGTGCGGCCGCGGCCTCGCGCAGGCTGTTGGGAACCAGGCGCAGCATGTTTTCGGTGGTGCGTACCACCACCGGAATCACGATCAGGGCCAGGGCGAGCGATCCGGCCCAGCCGGAGAAGTGCCCGACGGTCACGACGTAGGCTTCATAGATGAACAGGCCGATCACGATGGAGGGGGCGGAAAGGAGGATGTCGTTGATGAAGCGGGTGGTGGGTGCGAGCCAGCCTTTCTGCCCGAATTCGGCAAGGTAGGTGCCCGCGAGGATACCCACCGGCGTGCCGATCAGGGTGGCGATCAGGGTCATGAAAAAGCTGCCGGCGATGGCGTTCAGCAGGCCGCCGCTGCTTCCGGGCGGCGGCGTCATTTGCGTGAACAGCGACAGGCTGACGCCTTGCAGTCCTTGCCCCAGCAGAGTCCAGAGTATCCAGGCCAGCCAGAACAGGCCGAACACCATGGCGAGCAGGGAGACGGTGAGGTTGAAGCCGTTGATGAAGCGGCGGCGGGCGTAGAGCGAAATCACGGCGCTACTGTCCTTCCCGTTTTGTCAGCTGGAGCAGCAGCAGTTTGGACAGCGACAGCACGATAAAGGTGATCAGGAACAGGATCAGTCCCAGTTCCACCAGCGCCGAGGAATACAGGGTGCCCACCGCCTCCGTGAACTCGTTGGCCAGCGCCGAGGAGATGCTGTTGCCGGGCATCAGCAGGGAAGTGGAAAGTTCGTGCGCATTGCCGATGACGAAGGTGACCGCCATGGTTTCCCCCAGCGCGCGCCCGAGCCCGAGCATGACGCCGCCCACCACGCCGATCTTGGTGTAGGGGAGCACCACGTGCCATACCACCTCCCAGGTGGTGGCGCCGAGCCCGTAAGCCGATTCCTTGAGCATGGGGGGCACGATCTCGAACACGTCGCGCATGACCGATGCAATGAAGGGAATCACCATGATCGCCAGGATGATGCCGGCGGTGAGCATGCCGATGCCCATCGGCGGCCCCTGGAACAGCGGGCCGATCACGGCCATCTCGCCCAGATGGTCGTTGAGCCAGGGTTCGACATGGTCGGCGAATGCCGGGGCGAACACGAACAGTCCCCACATGCCGTAGATGATGCTCGGGATGCCGGCCAGAAGTTCTACCGCGATGCCGAGCGGGCGTTTCAGCCAGCGCGGCGAGAGCTCGGTGAGGAACAGGGCGATGCCGAAGCTGGCTGGGATGCCGATGAGCAGGGCGATGAAAGAGGTCGCCAGCGTGCCGAAGATGGGCACCAGCGCGCCGAATTGTTCGGTAACCGGGTTCCATTCTGCGCTGAACAGGAATTTGATGCCGAACGCCTTGATGGCGGGCAGGCTGCCGACAAGCAGCGAGACGACGATGCCGGCCAGGATCGCGAACACCAGGAAAGCAAAAAAGCGGGTGGTGTTGCGAAAAAAAAGGTCGGTCAGATGCTGCCGCTTGAGGCGTGCTTCCGAATAAAGTTTGGACATCGTTTTCCGGTGCTGTTCAGCAATCAACACGGTGATGGGGCGGTGCCTCTCCCCGCAAGCCGCAGATTATACGTTGAATCGGGGTGAAAGGGTCAGTGGCAAGCCGGCTAGTTCCAGATCGCTTTGCCGCTTGTATCCCTGATCCTGGCTTTCCATTCCTTCCGCACCAGCTTGATCACGTTTTCCGGCATCGGGATGTAGTCCAGGTCGAGCGCGATCTTGCCGCCGTTCGCGTAGGCCCAGTCGAAAAATTTCAGCACTTCCTTGGCATTGCCCGGCTTGTCCTGGATCTTGTGCATCAGGATGAAGGTGGCGCCGGTAATCGGCCAGCTTCCCTTGCCGGGCTCATCGGTGAGGATTTCGTAGAAACCGGGTGCCTTTTCCCAGTCGGCGTTGGCGGCGGCGGCCTTGAACGAGTCTTCGTCGGGCCTGACGAACTGGCCGTCCTTGTTCTCCAGCTGGATGTAAGTCATCTTGTTCTGCAGTGCGTAGGCATACTCGACATAGCCGATCGATCCTTTGATGCGCTGAACGTAGGACGCCACCCCTTCGTTGCCCTTGCCGCCTACGCCGCTAGGCCAGGAGACGGCGGCATCTTCGCCCACCTTTCCTTTCCACTCCGCGCTGACTTTGGAGAGGTAGTTGGTGAAAATGAACGTCGTGCCCGAGCCATCCGAGCGATGTACCACGGTGATGTTTTGGGCAGGGAGGTTGACGCCTTTGTTCAGGGTGGCGATGGATGCATCATTCCATTTTCCGATCTTGCCCAGATAAATATCGGCCAGCACTTTGCCGGTCAGCTTCAACTGCCCGGCCTGGATGCCGGGAATGTTGACCACCGGCACGACGCCGCCGATCACCGTCGGGAACTGGATCAGCCCATCCTTTTCCAGCTGTTCCGGCTTCAGCGGTTTGTCCGAGGCGCCGAAATCCACGGTCTTTGCCTGGATTTGCTTGATGCCGCCGCCCGACCCGATGGACTGGTAGTTCATGCCGATGCCGGTTTTCGCCTTGTAGGCCTCGGCCCATTTTGCATAGACCGGAAAGGGAAAGGTGGCGCCGGCGCCGACGATGTCGGCGGCCAGGACGTTTGCGGCACTGGTTAAACCGGCGGCCAGGGTAAGAGATACGAGGATGCGTTGTCCGAATCGTGCATTCATGGCGGTCAGACTCCAAGTGCGGGTTGATTGGCTGCGGCGAATGGTAAGGGGGCATTGTTACAGAAATATTACGGGCGCGGTAGCGGCGGGCAATTTGCCCGGCCGGACGCCGCGGTGGGCCGGCGGTTCCGGGATTGTCTGCCGGGATTGACCGATGTGCTGTTCATGGGTACTATTCCCGGTTTTGCGAAACATTAAAAAGTTTTTAAGAGAAAAGCTATGCGGGCAAAACTGGTCGCGGGTAACTGGAAAATGCACGGCAGCCTGGCCGAAAACAAGGCGTTGCTCGAGGCGGTTGTGTCCCATGGGGCGGAGCTGAAGGATGGCTGCGCGGTTTGCGTGCCGTATCCCTATCTGTTTCAGGCGCAGGCCGCCCTGAAGGAGACAGGTATCTCGTGGGGTGCCCAGAATCTGAGCCAGCATGCCAAGGGTGCGTTCACCGGCGAGGTTTCAGCCGCGATGCTGCTTGATTTCGGCTGCCGTTACGTCATCGTGGGTCATTCCGAACGGCGCAGCCTGTACGGCGAGGACGACCAGACAGTGGCGGCGAAATTCGTGGCGGCGCAAAAGGCCGGATTGACCCCGATCCTGTGCGTGGGCGAGTCGCTGCAGGAGCGCGAAACGGGTATTACCGAGCAGGTGGTGGCGCGGCAGTTGGATGCGGTTATCGAGGCTGCCGGCGTGGCGGCACTGGCCAAGGCGGTGGTGGCCTACGAGCCGGTGTGGGCAATCGGCACCGGGAAAACGGCGTCACCGGAACAGGCGCAGGCGGTGCACGCTTTTATCCGCGCCAAGGTGGCGGGGCAAAGCGCGGCGGTAGCAGAGGGGCTGGTTATCCAGTACGGGGGTAGCGTAAAAGCCTCGAATGCGGCAGAATTATTTTCTATGCCCGATATCGACGGCGGCCTGATCGGCGGCGCATCGCTGGTGGCGGAAGACTTCATTGCAATTTGCCGCGCGGGTCGCCGCGGCTGATTTTCGGACATTCTGGACGGTAGCGGATGGAAACATTTGTTTGGGTGGTGCATGTATTGGCCGCGCTGGGCGTGATCGGCCTGGTGTTGATGCAGCATGGCAAGGGCGCCGACATGGGCGCGGCTTTCGGCAGCGGTTCGTCCGGCAGCCTATTCGGCGCCACGGGGTCGGCCAACTTTCTGAGCCGTGCCACGGCAGTGCTGGCAACCGTATTTTTCATTACCAGCATGACGCTGACCTATTTTTCCGGCGCCAAGACCAAACCGGTCGGCGTGATGGAGTCGCAAAAACACGTCTTGCCTGCGGAGACTCAGCGGCCGGTGCCGGCGGCGCCGGCAGGCAACGGGGCCGGGTCGAAGGCCAAGGAGATACCGAATTAAAGAATGACGCGCCTGGCAGCAGGATATGCCGGGTGCTGGCGGATGGCGGGCTGAGCCGGCCGTCCGCGACGAAGTTTTGTGCCGACGTGGTGAAATTGGTAGACACGCCGTCTTGAGGGGGCGGTGGCGCAAGCCGTATCAGTTCGAGTCTGATCGTCGGCACCATAGATTTATTGCGGCGAGGGTTTCCTCGCCGTGCGGCAGGGCGCGAGGCCCTTCAACCGATACTTCACTAATCTTAGCGATTACGGAGCTGCTGGATGTTGGAAAACTATTTTCCAATTTTGGTATTCATCGCGGTCGGGCTTGCCGTCGGCGCCGGTCCCATGCTGATAGGCTGGCTGATCGCTCCCAATCGCCCGGATAGCGAAAAGCTTTCTCCCTACGAGTGCGGCTTCGAAGCGTTCGAAGACGCGCGCATGAAATTCGACGTGCGCTACTACCTCGTTGCCATCCTGTTCATTCTGTTCGATCTGGAAATTGCCTTCCTTTTCCCCTGGGCGGTGGTGCTCGAGGAAATCGGCCTGTTCGGCTATGTGGCGATGGTGATTTTTCTTGCCATCCTGGTGGTCGGTTTTGTCTACGAGTGGATGAAGGGGGCTCTGGAATGGGAATAGAGGGCGTTCTCGAGAAGGGTTTTGTTACCACTTCCGCCGATACGCTGATCAATTGGACCCGCACCGGCTCCCTGTGGCCGATGACTTTCGGGCTTGCCTGCTGTGCGGTGGAAATGATGCAGGCCGGCGCTTCCCGCTACGACCTCGACCGCTTCGGCGTCGTGTTCCGCCCCAGCCCCCGCCAGTCCGACGTGATGATCGTGGCCGGCACGCTGTGCAACAAGATGGCGCCCGCATTGCGCAAAGTGTACGACCAGATGGCCGAGCCGCGCTGGGTCATTTCCATGGGCTCTTGCGCCAACGGCGGCGGCTATTATCACTATTCCTACTCCGTCGTGCGCGGTTGCGACCGGATCGTTCCGGTGGATGTCTATGTTCCGGGCTGCCCTCCTACAGCGGAAGCGCTGCTGTACGGCATCATCCAGCTCCAGAACAAGATCAAGCGCACCAACACGATTGCCCGTTAATCTATAGACCGAAGCCATGAATTCCTCTCTGGAAGCCCTTTCGCTTTGCTTGCAAAAAGCGCTGCACGGAAAACCGGTCAAACTGACCGAGCGCCTGGACGAGCTGACGCTGGAGCTGAAGCCCGCCGACCTGCTTTCGGCGATGGTGGCGCTGCGCGATCATGCGGAGCTGCGTTTTGACCAGCTGATCGACCTGTGCGGCATGGATTATCTGAATTACGGCGATGGCGCATGGGAAGGGGCTCGTTTCGCGGTCGTTTATCATCTCCTCTCGGTTCGCCTGAACCAGCGTCTGCGAGTGAGAGTGTTTGCCAGCGACGATGATTTGCCGGTGGTGAATTCCGTGGTCGATGTCTGGCCCAATGCGAACTGGTATGAGCGCGAGGCGTTCGATCTCTACGGCATCGTCTTCGACGGCCATCCCGATCTGCGCCGCCTCCTGACCGACTACGGATTCGTCGGCCATCCCTTCCGCAAGGACTTCCCCCTCTCCGGCAACGTCGAAATGCGTTACGACCCGGATCAGCAGCGCGTGATCTATCAGCCCGTCACCATCGAGGAACGGGTGCTGGTGCCGCGCATCATTCGCGAGGACAGCTACAGTGGCTGAAATCAGAAACTACACCTTGAACTTTAGCTCCGGCATAACGCCCGCTGCGCGGGCATTAGCCTGCACTGAAGTTCTCAACGCACGGCTTGAGACGGCGCGGCGGGGGCATCATGGCTGAAATCAGAAACTACACCTTGAACTTTGGGCCGCAGCATCCGGCGGCGCATGGCGTGCTGCGGCTGGTGCTGGAGCTGGACGGCGAGGTGATCGAGCGCGCCGATCCGCACATCGGCCTGCTGCACCGCGCGACTGAAAAACTGGCGGAGAATAAAACCTTTCTCCAGTCGGTGCCCTACATGGACCGGCTCGATTACGTCTCGATGATGTGCAACGAGCACGGCTATGTGATGGCGATCGAGAAGCTGCTGCAGCTCGAGGTGCCGCTGCGCGCCCAATACATCCGCGTGATGTTCGACGAGATCACGCGCATCCTCAACCATCTGCTGTGGCTGGGTGCGCATGCGCTGGACGTTGGCGCGATGACGATGTTCCTTTACACCTTCCGCGAGCGCGAGGATCTGATGGACTGCTACGAGGCGGTCTCCGGCGCGCGCCTGCACGCCGCCTACTACCGGCCGGGCGGGGTATATCGCGACTTGCCGGATATCATGCCGCAATATCAGCCCTCCAAAATCCATGGCGAGCGCGAGGTGGCGGCGCTCAACGAAAACCGCCGGGGTTCGCTGCTGGACTTCATCGAGGATTTCACCAACCGCTTCCCGACCTACGTGGACGAGTACGAAACGCTGCTCACCGACAACCGTATCTGGAAACAGCGCACCGTCGGGATCGGTGTGGTCTCGCCGGAGCGCGCGCTGGCGCTGGGGCTGACGGGTCCCATGCTGCGCGGTTCGGGGGTGGAGTGGGACTTGCGCAAGAAGCAGCCCTACGAGGTTTACGACCGCCTGGATTTCGACATTCCGGTCGGCGTCAACGGCGACTGCTACGACCGCTACCTGGTGCGGGTTGAGGAAATGCGTCAGGCCAACCGCATCATCAGGCAGTGCGTGGACTGGCTGCGCAAGAATCCGGGGCCGGTCATCATCGACAACCACAAGGTAGCGCCGCCGTCGCGGACGAAGATGAAGGAGAACATGGAGGAGCTGATCCACCATTTCAAGCTGTTCTCCGAGGGCTTCCACGTCCCTGCCGGCGAAGCATACGCGGCGGTGGAGCATCCCAAGGGCGAGTTCGGCATCTACCTGGTTTCCGACGGCGCCAACAAGCCTTTCCGGCTGAAGATCCGCGCACCGGGCTTCGCCCACCTCGCCGCGCTGGACGAAATGTCGCGTGGCCACATGATCGCCGACGTGGTGGCCATCATCGGTACGCAGGACATCGTATTTGGGGAGATTGACCGGTAATGCTATCGCCTGAATCGCTTGCTAAGATCGACAAGGAAATCGCCAAATATCCGCCGGAGCACAAGCAATCCGCGGTGATGTCGGCGCTCAGGATCGCCCAGGCCGAGAAGGGCTGGCTCGCGCCGGAAATTATCGAGTTCGTCGCCGATTATCTGGAGATGCCGCCGATTGCCGCGCACGAGGTAGCGAGTTTTTACAACATGTACGAATTGAAGCCGGTCGGCAAATACAAGCTGACGGTCTGCACCAATCTTTCCTGCTCGCTGTGCGGTTGCGGCAAGATCGCCAGCCACCTCAAGGACAAGCTCGGTATCGGGTTTGGCGAAACCACCGCGGACGGCAGATTCACCCTGAAGGAATCGGAGTGCATGGGCGCCTGCGGCGACGCGCCGGTGATGCTGGTCAACAACGTTAAGATGCACGGCTTCCTGACGCCTGAGAAGCTCGATCAAATCCTGGCGGAGTTGGAATAGTCATGTCGGAAAAAGTCATATTCCACTCCCTGCATCTGGACAAGCCCTGGACGCTGGCAACCTACCGCAGCACCGGCGGCTACGAAACGCTGAAGAAAGTGGTGACCGAGAAAGTGTCGCCCGAGGACATCATTGCCGAGGTGAAGAAATCCGCCCTGCGCGGACGCGGCGGCGCCGGCTTCCCGACCGGCCTCAAGTGGAGCTTCATGCCGCGCCACTTCAGCGGCGACAAGTACATCGTCTGCAACACCGATGAAGGCGAGCCCGGCACCTTCAAGGATCGCGACATCATCCGCTACAACCCCCACCAGTTGATCGAGGGCATGGCGATCGCGGCCTACACCATGGGTGTCAAGGTAGGCTACAACTATATTCACGGCGAAATCTGGGAAGCTTACGAGCGCTTCGAGGAGGCGCTGGAAGAAGCTCGCGCCGCCGGTTTTCTGGGCGACAACCTGTTCGGCACCGATTTCAGCTTCAATCTCCACGCCCATCACGGCTACGGCGCCTACGTCTGCGGCGAGGAAACGGCGCTGCTCGAATCGATCGAGGGCAAGAAGGGCCAGCCGCGCTTCAAGCCGCCGTTCCCGGCGAGCTTCGGCCTGTACGGCAAGCCGACCACGATCAACAACACCGAAACCTTCGCCAGCATCCCCTACATCATCCGCCACGGCGGGCAGAAATTCCTGGAACTGGGCAAACCCAACAACGGCGGCACCAAGATTTTCTCCGTCTCGGGCCATGTCAACAAGCCGGGAAACTATGAAGTGGGCATGGGTACGCCGTTCGCCGAGTTGCTGGAAATGGCGGGCGGCGTGCGCAACGGCCACAAGCTGAAGGCGGTGATTCCCGGCGGTTCCTCGGTGCCGGTTCTGCCCGCGCACATCATGATGGAATGCACCATGGACTACGATTCGATCGCGAAGGCCGGTTCCATGCTTGGCGCGGGGTCGGTGATCGTCATGGATGAGACGGTGTGCATGGTCAAGGCGCTGGAGCGGCTGTCGTATTTTTACTTCGAGGAATCCTGCGGCCAGTGCACGCCCTGCCGCGAAGGCACCGGTTGGCTGCACCGCATTGTGCGCCGGATCGAACACGGCCAAGGCCGGCCTGATGACCTGGATCTGTTGAAGGACGTCGGCAGCAATGTTTCCGGTCGCACGATCTGCGCCCTCGGCGATGCCGCGGCGGGACCGGTGCTGAGCTTCATCAAACATTACCGCGAAGAATTCGAGTACCACATCGCGCATAAGAAGTGCATGGTGTAGCGCGGAACCAATGCGTGAACGATTGAGAACTGGACTATGGCGCAAATCGAGATAGACGGAAAAACTCTGGAAGTCAGGGACGGCAGCACCATCATGGATGCGGCCGATGCGCTTGGCATCTACATTCCGCGTTTTTGCTACCACAAAAAGCTTTCCGTCGCCGCCAACTGCCGCATGTGCCTAGTGCAGGTGGAAAAGGCGGCCAAGCCGTTGCCCGCATGTGCCACGCCGGTGACCGATGGCATGAAGGTGTTTACCCGTTCCGAGTCCGCGGTCAAGGCGCAGAAGAGCGTGATGGAGTTTCTGCTCATCAACCACCCGCTCGACTGCCCGATCTGCGACCAGGGCGGGGAATGCCAGCTCCAGGATCTGGCTGTAGGATACGGTGCCGGCGCATCGCGCTACCAGGAAGAAAAGCGCGTGGTGGTCAACAAATACCTCGGGCCGCTCATTTCCACCGACATGACGCGCTGCATCCATTGCACCCGGTGCGTGCGCTTCGGCCAGGAAATCGCCGGCGTCATGGAGATGGGGCAGGCCAACCGCGGCGAGCATTCCGAGATCATGTCCTTCGTTTCGCGCAGCGTGGATTCCGAGCTGTCCGGCAATGTCATCGACCTCTGTCCGGTAGGTGCCCTGACTTCCAAACCGTTCCGCTACACCGCCCGCAACTGGGAGCTGACGCGGCGGCCGTCGGTGAGTCCGCACGACGGTCTGGGCGCCAACCTGGAGATGCAGGTCAAGCAGAACCGCGTGATGCGCGTGCTGCCGCGGGAAAACGAGGCAATCAACGAATGCTGGCTGGCCGACCGCGACCGCTTTTCCTACGAAGGGCTGAATTCCGCGGAGCGGCTGACCGCGCCGATGATCAAGCAGGGCGGACAATGGCGCGAATGCGAATGGCAGGAGGTGCTGGAATTCGTTGCCGCCAACCTGAAGCGCATCGCCGAGGCGCACGGAGCGGAGCAGATCGGCGCCCTGGCCACGCCGCACAGCACCCTCGAAGAACTCTATCTGCTGCAGCGGCTGATGCGCAGCCTCGGCAGTGGCAACGTGGATCATCGTCTGCGCCAGTCCGATTTCAGCGTCGATGCGCACCTCTCCGGCGCGCCCTGGCTCGGCCAGAGCATCGCCTCGCTGCCGGAGCTGAACAGCGTGCTGCTGGTCGGCAGCACCCTGCGCAAGGACCATCCGCTGCTCGCCCACCGGCTGCGGCAGGCAGCCAAGTTCGGTGCAGAGCTCAACCTGATCAATCCGGTGGACGATGACTTGCTGGTCCGCATCGCCAACAAGGCGATCGTCGCCCCGCGGGCGATGGCGAATGCGCTCGCGCAGGTGCTGAAGGCGCTGGCGGTACAGAAGAAGGCCGATTTGCCGGCGGCGCTGGCGCAAAAACTTTCCGCAGTTTCACCCTCCGCCGAGGCCGCTGCGATCGCCGCCAGTCTCGCCAAGGGCGAGAAATCGGCGGTGCTGCTGGGCAACCTGGCACAGCATCATCCGCGCTACGGCGATCTGCACGCGCTGGCGCAGGAAATCGCCGCGCTTGCGGGCGCGCAATTCGGCTTCCTGGGCGAGGCGGCCAACAGCGTGGGCGCCTACGTCGCCGGCGCGGTGCCGCTGCCTGAAGCGTTCGGCATTCCGGCCAAGGCCGGCATGAACGCCGGGCAGATGCTTGCCGATCCGCGCCGGGCTTATGTCCTGCTGAATGTCGAGGCCGAGCTCGACAGCCACAATCCGCAGCAGGCGCTGAAGGCCATGCAGGCGGCGGAGCTGGTGGTGGCGATGAGCGCCTACAAGCACAAGGCGCTGGATTATGCCCACGTGCTGCTGCCGATTGCACCGTTCTCCGAAACTTCCGGCACCTTCGTCAGCACCGAAGGCCGGATGCAGAGCTTCAGCGCGGTGGTGAAGCCGCTGGGCGAAGCCCGGCCGGGGTGGAAGGTGCTGCGCGTACTGGGCAACATCCTGAATCTCAACGGCTTCGATTACGACAGCACCGAGGCGGTACGCGCCGATATCACCGGTGGCGACGCCGAGGCATGGCGCGCGCTGCTGAACAACCGGCTCAAGGCAACGCCGGTGCAGGATGCTTCCGCGCCCGCGGACACAGCGTTGCAGCGCATCGGCGAAGTGCCGATCTACCAGGCCGACGCCATCGTGCGCCGAGCGCCGTCGCTGCAGAAGACCCGCGACGCCGCTGCGCCGGTGGCCTGGATGCACGGCGCGCTGCTGCAGAAACTCCAGGTCGAGGAAGGCGGCATGGTGGCGCTGCGACAGGGTTCCGGCTCCATCGTCATAACCGCCAAGCGGGACGACAGGCTGCCGCAGGGATGCGTCCGCATCGCCGCCGGCCATCCGCTCACCGCCGGACTGGGCGACATGTTCGGCGAAATCGGCGCAGAGCGCGCCGCAGCGGCGGAAAGCAGCCCGCAACGCGCGGCCGTGGCATGAACACGTTGGCAACGATAGGCTGAACTATGGATTTCTTTCAGGGATTGTTCGGAACAAGCTGGCCGCTGGTGTGGTCGCTGGTGAAAATCGTGGCGATCGTCGGGCCGCTGATGCTCGGGGTGGCCTATCTCACCCTGGCCGAGCGCAAGGTGATCGGCTACATGCAGGTGCGCATCGGGCCCAACCGCGTCGGCCCGAAGGGCTTGCTGCAGCCCATCGCGGACGGCCTGAAGCTGATGCTCAAGGAAATCATCGTCCCCTCCGGCGCCAACAAGTTCCTGTTTGTCCTCGCCCCCATTCTGACCATCGCGCCGGCGCTGGTGGCATGGGCCGTGGTGCCGTTCTCTCCGGAACTGGTGCTGGCTAATGTCGATGCCAGCCTGCTGTTCATCATGGCGATCACCTCGATGGGCGTGTACGGCGTGATCGTCGCCGGCTGGGCTTCCAACTCCAAGTATTCCTTCCTGGGCGCGATGCGCTCGGCGGCACAGATCGTTTCCTACGAAATCGCCATGGGGTTCGCCCTGGTAGGCGTGTTGATGGCGGCGCAGAGCCTGAACCTGGTGGAGATCGTCAAGGGCCAGCAGGGCGGCTTCTGGCAGTGGTACTGGCTGCCGCTGTTCCCGCTGTTCCTGGTGTACCTGATCGCCGGTGTGGCGGAGACCAACCGCGCACCGTTCGACGTGGCCGAGGGCGAATCGGAGATCGTCGCCGGCTTCCATGTGGAGTATTCCGGCATGGCGTTCGCGGTGTTCTTCCTGGCCGAATACGCCAACATGA
This sequence comes from Pseudomonadota bacterium, assembly GCA_040752115.1. Taxonomy (GTDB): domain Bacteria; phylum Pseudomonadota; class Gammaproteobacteria; order Burkholderiales; family Sulfuricellaceae; genus JBFMFB01. The sequence goes on from JBFMFB010000009.1 coordinate 14,821, forward strand.
TCCTGATTTCCACGCTGACGTCGCTCATGTTCCTGGGCGGCTGGCAGGCCCCGTTCGAGTTCGCGCCGTTCACCCTGATTCCGGGATTCGTATGGCTGCTGCTCAAGGTGGCCTTCGTCCTGTTCCTGTTTCTGTGGTTCCGCGCTACTTTCCCGCGCTACCGCTATGACCAGATCATGCGCCTGGGCTGGAAGGTATTCATCCCGATCACCCTGGTGTGGCTGCTGTTCATCGGCGCGGCGATGCAGACGCCGCTGGGCTACCTGTTCCACTGATTGCGGCACGCAATGAGGAAACCGAAGCAATGAATCGCATCAAGGATTTTTTTTCCAGCCTGCTGCTGACCGAGCTGCTCAAGGGCATGGCGCTCACCGGGCGGCACCTGTTCGCGCGCAAGATCACGGTGCAGTTCCCGGAGGAGCGCACGCCGCAGAGTTACCGTTTCCGCGGCCTGCATGCCCAGCGCCGCTACGCCAGCGGCGAAGAACGCTGCATCGCCTGCAAGCTGTGCGAAGCCGTCTGTCCGGCGATGGCGATCACCATCGAGCTGGGGGAGCGCGAGGATGGCTCGCGCCGCACCACGCGCTACGACATCGACCTGACCAAGTGCATTTTCTGCGGTTTCTGCGAGGAGTCCTGCCCGGTGGATGCCATTGTCGAAACCAGAATATTCGACTACCACGGCGAGAAGCGGGGCGATCTGTACTATACCAAGCCGATGCTGCTGGCGGTGGGCGACAAGCACGAAGCACAGATCGCCAGGGACCGCGCGGCGGACGCGAAATACCGGTGATGGCAAGCACAAAGTCCAAAATCAATGGACAGGATTTACATGATTTCGTCAGGATTGACAGGATTCGTTCCTGTGAAGTCCTGTTGATCCAGTCTGTTCAATCGGGTTCGGCACATGACTTTTGAAACTTTTATCTTTTATTTTTTCTCGGCGATCCTTCTGGTTTCCGGGGCGCGGGTGGTGACCGCGCGCAATCCGGTACATGCCGCGCTGTTCCTGGTGCTCGCGTTCTTCACCGCCGCCGGGCTGTGGCTGATGCTGGAAGCCGAGTTCCTCGCCATCACCCTGGTGCTGGTCTACGTCGGCGCGGTGATGGTGCTGTTCCTGTTCGTGGTGATGATGCTCGACATCAACATCGACGAGCTGCGCAAGGGGTTCTGGAATCACCTGCCGCTGGCCGCGACGGTGGCGGTGCTGATGGTGACCGAGATGGCCCTGGTGCTGGGCGGCAGAAGCTTCGGCCCGAACCAGGTCGCGGCTCCCGCGCCGCATGCCGCCGGCTACAGCAATACCAAGGAACTCGGACGCCTGCTTTACACCGATTACGTCTATCCGTTCGAGCTCGCCGCGGTCATCCTGCTGGTGGCGATCGTGGCCGCGATCGCGCTGACCATGCGGCGGCGCAAGGATACCAAATACCAGAATCCGGCGCTGCAGGTGAAAGTGCGCCGGCAGGACCGGGTGCGCATGGTTTCGATGCCGGCCTCGCCGCGCGCCAAGAAACCCGAAGACGCCGCCCAGGCGGCGGAACAATAAGGCAAGGACTAAGGGGGGCAGTCGGTGTTATCTCTCTCGCATTACCTCGTGCTGGGTGCGATCCTGTTCGCGATCAGCGTGCTGGGCATCTTCCTCAACCGCAAGAATGTCATCATCCTGCTGATGGCGATCGAGCTCATGCTGCTCGCGGTCAATCTCAACTTCGTCGCCTTCTCGCATTATCTCAACGATACCGCGGGGCAGGTGTTCGTGTTCTTCATTCTTACCGTCGCTGCGGCGGAATCCGCCATCGGCCTGGCGATTCTGGTGGTGTTGTTCCGCAATCTCAGAACGATCGACGTGGAAGAGCTGGATCAACTTCGAGGGTAGCGGAAGGCGGTGCGCGGGCACCATGACGACGGTGCGCGCGGCGCACCCTACGGGACTGACTTATGACTGAAATGCAGAAACTCTATTTGCTGGTGCCGCTGGCGCCGCTCCTCGGCGCGGCGATCGCGGGCCTGTTCGGATGGAAAATCGGCCGCGCGGCTTCGCACTGGGTGACGATCATCGGCGTCGCCATTTCGTTCGTCGCGTCGGTGGTCATTTTCCTCGACGTCCAGGCGGGCCATGTCTTCAACGGCAGCGTCTATACCTGGATGACCAGCGCCGATATCCGGTTCGAAATAGGGTTCCTGATCGACAAGCTGTCCGCCATGATGATGGTGGTGGTGACCTTCGTTTCGCTCATGGTGCACATCTACACCATCGGCTACATGCACGACGACCCCGGCTACCAGCGCTTTTTCAGCTATATCTCGCTGTTCACCTTTTCCATGCTGATGCTGGTGATGTCCAACAACTTCCTGCAGCTGTTCTTCGGCTGGGAAGCGGTGGGCCTGGTGTCATACCTGCTGATCGGCTTCTGGTTCACCCGCCCGACGGCGATCTATGCCAACCTCAAGGCGTTCCTGGTCAATCGCGTCGGCGACTTCGGCTTTCTCCTCGGCATCGGCATGGTGCTGGCATGGTTCGGCACGCTGGATTACGCCGCGGTGTTCGCCCGTGCGCCCGAACTCGCCAGCCACGCCGTCGAGCTGATTCCCGGCCAGCAATGGGCGCTGATGAGCGTGATCTGCATCCTGCTGTTCGTCGGCGCGATGGGCAAGTCCGCGCAGTTTCCGCTGCACGTGTGGCTGCCGGATTCGATGGAAGGCCCGACCCCGATTTCCGCGCTGATCCATGCCGCGACCATGGTGACGGCGGGCATCTTCATGGTGGCGCGCATGTCGCCGCTGTTCGAACTGTCCGAAACCGCGCTTTCGGTGGTCATGGTGATCGGCGCCATCACCGCGCTGTTCATGGCGTTCCTCGGCATCATCCAGAACGACATCAAGCGCGTGGTGGCCTATTCCACCCTGTCGCAGCTGGGCTACATGACCGTCGCGCTCGGCGCCTCGGCTTACGCCGCGGGCATTTTCCACCTGATGACGCATGCCTTCTTCAAGGCGCTGCTGTTCCTCGGCGCCGGCTCGGTGATCATCGCCATGCACCACGAGCAGGACATGCGCAAGATGGGCGGCCTGAAGAAATACATGCCGATCACCTACTGGACGGCGGTGATCGGATCGCTCGCGCTGGCCGGCATTCCGCCGTTCGCCGGCTTCTTCTCCAAGGATGCGATCATCGAGGCGGTGGCCGAATCGCACCTGGCGGGCTCCGGCTTTGCCTATTTCGCGGTGCTGTGCGGCGTGTTCATCACCGCGCTGTATTCCTTCCGCATGCTGTTCCTCACCTTCCACGGCAAGGAGCGCTTCGAGATCCACCACGGCCACGACGGCCATGGCCATGGGCACGACGATCACGGCCATGGCGGCGCGCCGCATGAAACGCCGTGGGTGGTAACCGTGCCGCTTATGGCGCTGGCCGTTCCGTCCGTGATTGCGGGCTTCCTGTACATCGAGCCGATGCTGTTCGGCGGTTTCTTCGGCGATGCCATCATGGTGCGTCCGGAGCATGACGTGCTCGGTCACATGAAGGAAGAATTCCACGGCGTGCTGGCGTTCATGCTGCACGGCGTGCTGGCGCTGCCGTTCTGGCTGGCGCTCGCGGGCATCGGCGCGGCCTGGTTCCTTTACATGAAGCGGCCGGAGCTGCCGGCGCGCATCAAGGAGAAGGCCGGCATCATTTACAACGTGCTGGAAAACAAATACGGCTTCGATGCCTTCAACGACTGGTTCTTCGCCGGCGGCGCGCGCCAGCTCGGACGCGGACTGTGGCGGTTCGGCGACGTGACGGTGATCGACGGCTTCTTCGTCAACGGCGCGGCGCGCGTGGTGGGCTGGATGTCCACCGTAATCCGCCGCCTTCAGTCCGGGTTCATTTATCACTACGCCTTCGCCATGATCATCGGTGCCTTCGTGCTGATGACCTGGTTCGTGCGGAGCTAGATCGATCTTTGCGCCGCGTCGCAAAATAAAAAGATAGGGTATTTATGACAGCTGGATTGCCTCTCTTAAGCCTGGTTATTTGGGTGCCGATACTGGCCGGAGCCTTGGTATTGGCCACCGGAAACGACCGCAATGCGCCGCTCGCCCGCGTCATCGCCCTGGTGGGCGCGATCGCCGGTTTCATCGTGAGCATTCCGCTCTATACCCGTTTCGATACGCTGCAAATCGGCATGCAGTTCACCGAGTTCACGCCTTGGATCGAGGCTTTCAACGTCAACTACCACCTCGGCGTGGACGGCATTTCCGTGCTGTTCATCCTGCTCACCAGTTTCACCACGGTGCTGGTGGTGCTGGCCGGCTGGCAGGTGATCCAGAAGAAGGTTGCCCAATACATGGCCGCCTTCCTCATCATGTCCGGCCTGATGAACGGTGTGTTCGCCGCGCTCGACGCGGTGCTGTTCTATGTGTTCTGGGAAGCGATGCTGATCCCGATGTTCATCGTGATCGGCGTGTGGGGCGGCCCCAACCGGGTCTATGCGGCAGTCAAATTCTTCCTCTACACCCTGCTCGGCTCGCTGCTCATGCTGGTGGCGCTGATCTACCTCTACCAGCAGTCGGGCGGCAGCTTCGAGATTCTCGATTACTACCGCCTGCCGCTGTCGATGACCGCCCAGATCCTGATCTTCTTTGCCTTCTTCTTGGCTTTTGCGGTCAAGGTGCCGATGTGGCCGGTGCATACCTGGCTGCCGGACGCCCACGTGGAAGCACCCACCGGCGGTTCGGTGGTGCTGGCGGCGATCATGCTGAAGGTCGGCGCCTACGGTTTCCTGCGCTTTTCCATGCCGATCGCGCCGGACGCCTCCCATGCACTGTCCGGCTTCATGATCACGCTGTCGCTGATCGCCGTGGTATACATCGGCCTGGTGGCGCTGGTGCAGGCGGACATGAAGAAACTGATCGCCTATTCCTCGATTTCGCACATGGGCTTCGTCACGCTGGGCTTCTTCATCTTCAACCGCCTCGGCATGGAAGGCGCGCTGGTGCAGATGATCTCCCATGGCTTTATTTCCGGCGCGATGTTCCTGTGCGTCGGCGTGATGTACGACCGCATGCACTCGCGTCAGATCGCGGATTACGGCGGAGTGGCCAACAAAATGCCGATGTTCGCGGCGTTCTTCATGCTGTTCGCCATGGCCAACTCCGGCCTCCCCGCCACCAGCGGTTTCGTCGGCGAATTCATGGTGATCCTCGCTTCGGTGCAGGTGAACTTCTGGTATGCCTTCCTTGCCGCGACCACGCTGATTTTCGGCGCCGCCTACACGCTGTGGATGTACAAGCGGGTGGTATTCGGCAAGGTGGCCAACGCCCATGTCGAGGAACTCACCGACATCAATGCGCGCGAATTCCTGGTGCTGGCGCTGCTGGCGGTGGCCGTGCTGGGCATGGGGCTCTATCCGCTGCCGTTTACCGAAGTCATGCACGCTTCGGTGAACAACCTGCTGGCGCACGTGGCGCAAAGCAAACTGTAAAGGGAAGTTGCATGAAATTCGTCCTCTCCAACCTGACTCCCGCACTGCCGGAAATCTTCATTCTGGTGATGGCGTCTTTCATCCTGATTGCGGACCTGTTCGTGTCCGAGCGGAACCGCTTCATCACCTATGCGCTGACGCAACTGACCCTGCTGGCGGCCGCCTGGATCACCGTCGCCACCCAGACCGCCGGCGTCGCCTTTGCCTTCAGCGGCATGTTCGTGGACGACGCCATGTCCGACGTGCTCAAGCTGATGGCCTACATTGCGGTATCGGTGATGCTGGTCTATTCGCGCGGCTATATTGGCGCGCGCGGCATGTTCCGCGGCGAATTCTTCGTGCTGGCGCTGTTCGCGCTGCTCGGCATGATGGTGATGATTTCCGCCAGCCACTTCCTCACGCTGTATCTCGGCCTGGAACTGCTCTCCCTCTGCCTCTATGCCCTGGTGGCGATGCAGCGCGATTCCGCTGTGGCCACCGAGGCGGCGATGAAATACTTCGTGCTGGGCGCGCTGGCATCGGGCATGCTGCTATACGGCATGTCCATGCTGTACGGCGTGACCGGCACGCTCAACCTGACCGAAATTGCCCTCGTCATCCAGCACGGCGTGGAGAACCGCATGGTGCTGACGTTCGGCGTGGTATTCGTCGTCGCCGGCCTGGCGTTCAAGCTCGGTGTGGTGCCGTTCCACATGTGGGTGCCCGACATCTACCAGGGCGCGCCCACCGCGGTGACGCTGTTCATCGGCTCCGCCCCCAAGATCGCCGCCTTCGCCTTCGTGATGCGCATCCTGGTCAGCGGACTGGAGGGGCTGGTCGCCGACTGGCAGGGGATGCTGGCGATTCTGGCGATCCTGTCCATCGTGATCGGCAACATCACCGCCATCGCGCAGACCAACCTGAAGCGCATGCTGGCCTATTCCACCATCTCGCACATGGGCTTCCTGCTGCTCGGCTTCCTCTCCGGCAATCAGGGCGGCTACAGCTCCGCCATGTTCTACGTGCTGGTGTACGTGCTGATGGGTCTGGGCACCTTCGGCATGATCATGCTGCTGTCGCGCCAGGGCTTCGAGGCAGAAAACCTCGACGACTTCAAGGGCCTCAACCAGCGCAGCCCCTGGTATGCGTTCGTCATGCTGCTGCTGATGTTCTCCATGGCGGGCGTGCCGCCCACCGTCGGCTTCTATGCCAAGCTTTCCGTCTTGCAGGCAGCCCTCCAGGCAGGGTATCTGTGGCTGGTCGTGGCGGCGGTGCTGATGTCCGTGGTGGGGGCGTTCTATTACCTGCGCATCGTCAAGCTGATGTATTTCGATGCCCCGCAGGACACCGCCCCGCTCCGCCCGCAGGCCGACATGAGCCTGCTCATGAGCGCCAACGGCCTGGGCGTGCTGGCGCTGGGCCTGCTGCCGCAGCCCCTGATGGCGCTGTGCGCCTACTCCATCCAGCATTCGCTGTGATTTTATTCCGGTGAAAAAGCCGGACCTCGCCGAAACGCCGTTATCAAGCAGGAACGTCTACCGCGGACGGCTGCTCGACGTGCGCGAAGATGAGGTGCGGCTGCCCAACGGCAAGATGACGCGGCGCGAATACATCGTCCACCCCGGCGCGGTGGTCATCGTCCCCCTGCTCGACAGCGGCGAGGTGATCCTGGAGCGCCAGCACCGCTATGCCCTGCGACGCGATTTCGTCGAATTTCCCGCCGGCAAGATCGACCCCGGCGAAGACCCGCTGGAATGCGCCAAGCGCGAGCTGGTCGAGGAAACGGGCTACGAGGCGGAATCCTGGCGCTGCCTCACCACCATTTACCCCTGCATCGGCTACTCGGACGAACGGCTGATCTTTTATCTGGCGCAGAATCTTCGCTTCGCCGGCCATCGGCCGGACGACGACGAATTTCTGGAGGTGTTCCGGCTGCCGCTCGAAGAAGCGTTGGCGCGAGTGCGGAAGGGAGATATCTGCGAAGCCAAGACCGTGGCCGGGTTGTTCTGGCTGGAGAAGGTCGTGAAGGAAGGATGGTGAGCGGTCTCTTTTCTGAACGCTTGTATTTTCGGCGTAGCGGCATCGCCGATATTGTTGCCGCAAACCACAAAAGGGAGAAAAAAATGAAAAAGCTGTGTGTAGTGGGTGTTCTGGCTGCGACCGCCTTTACCAGCGGATGCGCTTCCATCGTTTCCGGCCATAACCAGCCGCTTTCTGTCGAATCCAGAATGAAAGGAGCGCAGGTCACGGGTGCCAACTGCAAGTTGTCGAACGACAAAGGGACGTGGTATGTCACCACCCCGGGCTCCACGGTGGTGAACCGAAGCTTCAACGATCTGACCATCCGCTGCGAGAAGGATGGGATAACCCCCGGCGCTCTTGCCGTGAAATCCACGACCAAGGGCATGGCGTTCGGCAATATTCTCTTTGGCGGAGTAATCGGTGCCGGCGTGGATATGGCTTCCGGAGCGGCTTACGACTATCCTTCCCTGATCACGATTGAAATGGGCGAGCTGCCTTTTGTTGCTCCGCCGGCTGTGGATGCGCCCCGCGCGGAAGCAGCCCCGGCCGACACCAAATCTGCAAACTAGAATAACGGCATTCGATGGGGGTTCGGCTTGCGGCCTCTTATCCTGTGTAACCGACCATGAAGCCGGACCCGAAGCGCTTCGCCGAGGCGATTGCCCGTTTCGACGCCGCCAACGCGGAAGACCCGAACCGGGAGCTGTCCCAGGGCGCCGAACATCCCAAGGAACTGCTCTATGCCAAGCGCATGACGGCCTGGCTGGACAGGTTCGCGCCCGACGCCTCCGAGGCCCTGAAACTCGCCGCTCGCAGCCAGCATATCCGCCGCTGGGTGATCCCGCGCGGCGAATATCCCATGAACCGGCAAGGCTACAATGCCTGGCGCAATACGCTGGCAAAATTCCATGCCGAAACCGCGGGCCGGATTCTGCAGGAAGTCGGCTATGACGAGGAAACCGTTCGTCGCGTTGAGTCCCTGCTGCTGAAGGAGCGGATAGAACTCGACCCGGAAGGGCAAACCCTGGAAGATGTCATCTGTCTGGTATTCCTGGAAAGCTACTTCGCCGAATTCGCCAGCCATTACAGCGAGCCGAAGCTGATCGGCATCCTGCGCAAGACCTGGAAGAAAATGTCGCCGCGTGGACATGAGGCCGCGCTGGGGATCCTATCCAAGCTGCCGGCCGAGCTGCGCGCGGTGGTGGAAAAGGCGCTGGAGCCGGTGTGAGGGTGATGGCGTGCCCGTCTCCGTGCCTTGACATGGCAGTCACGCCATCTTGCAAAACGACCTTCCAGTGTGCACGGCGCATCCCGCCGCCCCCGTTTGCACCAGCGGAACCGCCGTGCTGTAATGGAGTCGGACAGTAAAACAAGCGGGACAGGCGCATCATGCAGGGCACTCCCCAAGTCGTTTTCACCGCGCGCAATCTCACCAAGACCTACCACATGGGGGAGGTGGACGTCCCCGCGCTGCGCAGTCTGGACATCGAAATCTTTCAGGGCGAATTCGTGGTGCTGCTGGGGCCTTCCGGCAGCGGTAAATCCACGCTGCTCAATATTCTTGGCGGGCTGGACACGCCCACTGGCGGCGAGGCGTTCTGGCGCGATCACGACCTGGTGCGGGCGGGCGAGCGCGAGCTGACGCGCTACCGGCGCGAGCATGTGGGCTTCGTGTTCCAGTTCTACAACCTGATTTCCAGCCTCACGGTGCGCGAGAACGTGGCGCTGGTGACGGATATCGCCGCCAATCCGATGACGCCGGACGAGGCGTTGACGCTGGTCGGGCTCGAGCATCGGCTGGATCATTTTCCTTCGCAGCTTTCCGGCGGCGAGCAGCAGCGCGTCGCCATTGCGCGAGCGGTCGCCAAGCGGCCCGATGTCCTGCTGTGCGATGAGCCGACGGGCGCGCTGGACTATGAGACCGGCAAGATCGTTCTCGAAGTGATCGCCAGGATCAACCGGGAGCTGGGCACCACGGCGGTGGTCATTACCCACAACGCCGCCATCGCCGGCATGGCGGACCGCGTGATGCGGCTGGCCAACGGGCGCATCGCCTCGGTTGAGGCCAATCCGCGCAAACTCACGCCCGCGGAGCTGTCCTGGTGAAAATGCTCGACCGCAAGCTGCTGCGCGATCTTTGGCTGATCAAAAGCCAGGTGCTGACCATCGCGCTGGTGGTCGGCAACGGTATCGGCGCGTTCATCACCCAGCTTTCTACCTACGATTCCCTGCAGTGGTCGCGCCAGTCGTATTACGAAACGGCGCGCTTCGCCCAGATCTTCGCCGACGTGAAACGGGCGCCGAAGGCGGTGGAGGCGCAAATCGCCGAGCTGCCCGGCGTGGCGGACGTGGAAACCACGGTGGTGTTCGATGTGACGCTCGACATCCCGGAAGTGGCCGAGCCGGTGGTGGGGCGCATGATTGGCCTGGCGGACGGCGGGCAGCCGCGCATGAACCGGCTGTTCCTGCGCCAGGGCCGTTTCCCGGAAGCGGGCCAGGCGAACGAAGTGCTGGTTTCCGAAGCCTTCGCCAAGGCCCGCAAGCTCAAGCCGGACGATCGTCTGGCGGCGCTGCTGAACGGCAAGCGCGAGGTGCTGAAGATTGTCGGCATCGTGCTGTCGCCGGAATATATCTTCTCTTCCCGCGGCGGCGCGCTGCCCGAGAACAGGAGCTTCGGCGTGTTCTGGATGAACCGGGTGCGCCTGGCATCGGCCTTCGACATGGAAGGCGCTTTCAACCACTCGGTGCTGCGGCTGGCGCCGGGCGCAAGCGAGCCGGCGGTGATCGCGGCACTCGACCGCCTGCTGGAGCCCTACGGGGCACTCGGCGCACACGGGCGCGAAGATCAGCTCTCCCACAAGATTCTCAGCCAGGAGATCAACCAGCAGAAGGCCATGTCGAGGGTGTTCCCCACCATCTTTCTCGGCGTGGCGGCGTTTCTGCTCAATGTGGTTCTGAGCCGCCAGGTCGCCACCCAGCGGGGAGAAATCGCCGCGCTGAAGGCGCTCGGCTACACCGATCTGGCGATTGCCGCCCACTACCTCAAGATGGTGCTGGTAATCGTGGTGCTTGGCATCGTCGGCGGGATTGCGCTTGGCGCGTGGCTGGGGTACTACATGACCGCGATGTACACCGAGTTCTTCCACTTTCCGCAACTCATCTATCGCATCCAGCCCTGGATTATCCTGACGGGGGCCGGGGTGAGCCTGCTCGCTGCCGTTGCCGGAGCGCTCGGCACGGTGCGCGGCATCATGCGGCTGGCTCCCGCCGAAGCCATGCGGCCGCCTGCGCCCATTCGTTACCGGCGCATGTTGCTGGAAAGGCTGGGCATGGAGCGCCTGCTTTCCCCGCAGGTGCGCATGATCGTGCGCAACCTCGAACGGCGGCCGTTCCGCGCCGCATTGACCGCATTCGGCATCGCCTGCTCGGTGGCGGTCATCGTGTCGGGTACGTTCTGGCGGGACGCCATCGACTACATGATCGCAACCCAGTTCAACGCCGCCGAACGGGAAACGGCGCAGGTGGTGTTTGTCGAGCCGGTCTCCCGCAGCGTCCTGTACGAAATCGGGCATCTGCCCGGCGTGCTGCAGGCCGAGGCATCGCGCACGGTGCCGGTGCGGCTGCGCGCCGGCCACCGCTCCTATCGCACGGCGGTACTGGGCCTGCCCGAAAAGGCCGAGCTGCGGCGGCTGCTGGCTGCCGATCTGCGCGAAATCGCCCTGCCGCCGGACGGCGTCCTCCTCACCGACCGGCTGGCGCAGCGTCTTGGCGTCAAGCCGGGCGACCGGCTGATCGTCGAATCGCTGGAAGGAACGCGCGCCAGGCGCGAGGTGGCGGTAACCGGCGTGGTGGATGACCTGATCGGGATGTCGGCCTATATGGATATCGGCGGACTGAACCGCCTGATGAGCGAGGGTGAGTCGATCTCCGCCGTGGCGGTGACGCTCGACAGATCGCAGGCGAAGGCGTTTTACGCGCGCCTCAAGGAAATGCCCAAGGTCGCCACTGTGGCGATCAAGGAGGCGTTGCTGGAAAACTTCAGGGAAACCGCGGCGCGGAACGTGCTGTTTTTTACCACCCTGGTGACGGTGCTTGCCGCCGGGATCACAGTCGGCGTGGTTTACAACAGCGCCCGCATTGCGCTCGCCGAACGGGCCTGGGAGCTGGCCAGCCTGCGGGTGCTGGGTTTCACGCGGAGAGAGGTGTCCGCCCTGCTGCTCGGCGAACTGGCCATCGAGCTCGTCGTCGCCATCCCGCTCGGGTTATGGCTCGGTTACCTGCTTTCGGCGGCAATCGTCGGGCTTACGCATACCGAAACATTCAGCATTCCGGTTATCATTGAGCCCAGAACCTACGCCTACGCCGCGCTCGCCACGCTGGCCGCGGGCATCGCGAGCGCGTTGATCGTGCGTCACCGGATCGATCACCTGGATCTGGTGGCGGTGTTGAAGACGAGGGAGTAAAAACGTTTATTAACCACGAATGACACGAATGTTCACGAATGAACACAAATGGGTAGGGCATGAAGCCTTGTTAAGCAGGCAAGCCAAGTAAAAATTGGTAACCCATTTATCCTAAAAACGGCATTTGGCCACGAATGACACGAATAAACACGAATAAGAACAACGAAGTGCGGCCGATTTGCAGCGTACCATCCAGGCGAGCACGGCCCCATGAATAACGTCATGATTATTCGTGAACATTCGTGTCATTCGTGGCCAAACCGCTTTTTCTAGGTTTATTTTTCGTAAACATTCTTGGCATTATTCGTGGTCATTTGTGAACATTCGTGCCATTCGTGGTGAATCGCCGCCTTCGGGATCAATATGCCCTGGCTGAAAAGAGCTCTGATCGTTCTATTGGGGGTCGCGCTTATTGGCGCGGTCGTCATGGCCTTCCTGCCCAAGCCGGTTGTGGTAGATGTGGCGGAGGTTACGCGCGGGCGCTTCGAGCAGGTGGTCGAAGAAGACGGCAAGACGCGGGTCAGGGATCGCTATGTGGTCTCCGCGCCCCTGGCGGGCAAGCTCCGGCGCATCGAGCTCAAGGCAGGCGATGAGGTGAAAGCCGGCATGGTGCTGGCACTGATCGAGCCCGCCGCGCCGGCGCTGCTGGACGTGCGCACCGAACGCGAACTCAACGAGCGGGTGGGCGCGGCAGAGGCGGCGAAATTGCGCGCCTCCGCTACGGTCGAGCGCGCCAGGGCGGCCCTGGAGCAGGCCACCGCCGATCTTGCCCGCGCCCGCAAGCTGGCGGAGAAGGGTTTTATCGCGGCGACTCAGCTCGAACAGGCCGAGCTGGCAGTCAGGCTGAACGGGCGCGAACTCGAGGCCGCCCGGCAAGCCGACCATGCGGCGCGGCACGAGGTGGCGGTGGCCCGCGCCGCGCTGCTGCGCGTGAAGCAGGAAGCGGCTGGCGGCAGACCGTCCGGGCAGGTTTGGGAGGTGCGTTCGCCGGTTGCCGGGCGCGTCCTCAAGGTGGTGCAGGAAAGTGAAGGGATGGTGGCGTTGGGTGCGCCGCTGCTTGAAATCGGGGAGCCCTCGAATCTCGAAGTGATGGCGGATGTGCTCACCACCGATGCCGTTCATGTCGCGCCGGGCATGCCCGTGCGCATCGAACGCTGGGGGAGGGGAGAGCCGCTCGCGGGGCGGGTGCGTCGGGTGGAGCCTTCGGCCTTCACCAAGATTTCCGCGCTCGGCGTCGAAGAGCAGCGAGTGAACGTGATCATCGACTTCGTTTCTCCGCGCGAGCAATGGCAGGCGCTGGGGGATGGCTACAAGGTGGATGCCCGCATCGTGACGGCAAGCCTGGACGGCGTGATCAAGGTGCCGGTGAGCGCCCTGTTTCGAGAAGGCGACCGGTGGGCGGTATTCGTCGTCGAGAACGGCCGGGCGCACAAGCGCGTCGTTCAGATCAGCCGCCGCAGCGGGCCGGAAGCGGTGGCGGACAAGGACCTCCAGCCCGGCGAGCGGGTGATCGTCTATCCTGGCGATGCGGTGAAGGATGGCGTGAGGGTGAAAGTCCGATAGGCGCACGGGGCGCCCTTGCGGACTGAATGATAGGGTTATGACTGCGTTTACGAAGGAGCGTTTCGTGTCTTCGCCGACCTTGCACAAAGCGAATCTGGGAAGCATAAAAAACTGGCTTGTGGCGGGATGGCGTGTCTATCTCCGGCTCAAAGGCCCCAGCACCGCCTACGCGGGAATTTTTGCGATCATCGGCCTGGTGCAGTTCGCGGCAGTGATCGACCTGGGTCTCACGCCGTTTGTCATTCCCCTAGCGTGGGCGTTCATGCTGGTCGGCCCCGCTTTCCTGTGCGGATTTCTCCATGCCTCCCGCGAATTGCGGGAGGGAAGGCAACCTGCGCTCAGCGACTTTTTTGCGGGTTTCCGCCGCAGCCCACCGGGGCTCTGGGTGTTGGCGCTGGTAGATTCGCTGTTCCTGATGATCTGGCTCACGGATGCGGGCACGGTTTACAGCATGTATTTCGGCGCGATCCCCGACATGAGTTTGCCGGAAACCTTGGCCAGGCTCGCCGGAAGCGAAATGAAGAAATTCCTGCTGTTCACTTCGGTTATGGCCGTCGCGCTGGCTTTCGCGGTTTTTGTCGTATCCGCCTTCGCTGTGCCGCTCATGTTCGAGCGGCGCATGAATCTCCCCGCAGCGGTAGGCGCCAGCGTGCGCGCGGTGTTTTCGAACTTCCGGGTCATGATGCTGTGGGCCTTGATTCTGGCGGGGAGCATGTTTGCCGCTACGCTTTTCCTGCCCGCCTTCGTCGTCGTTTTCCCCGTCTTGTCCTACGCGAGCGAGGCAGCTTGCCGCGAAATTTGGCCGTCTTGAAGCTGTTTGGTTTGCAGCCAGGATGGCCGGCGGGATTCGGCCCGCTCCCCATAGCCCTGCCGGACTGTAGACCGTCAGCGCCATATCGGCGATAATGCCATGTTTGTATGGCATTTCATCGAGGAGTCAACCTTGGCTGCCCGTTTTTCCAGCTTGGCTAGGGCTGTCGGACGGCGGGTGCAGAAGCGGTTCAGTAAGGGGTGGCACGGGTCTCTGTAACTCGCGGGTGAATAAAGTATGAAAAAATCGGGCGCCGTGAAACCTGTTGAACTGCTCAGGCAAAACCTGGCGATCGAGCCCGATTTGCAGAATTTTATCGGTTTTGTCCTGGAAAGCGTCAACAAACTCGGCGGAAGCCCTTTTACCGCCTCCATCGCGTTGCTCGAACTGATGCAGAGGCTGCGCGGGGCTGGCGCCGGTACCGGCTATCCGCTGCCGGTCAGCCTGTGGCTGCATGGAAACCAGGTGCTGGTGCGATGGGAGGAAGGGGTGGAGCATCATGCGCCGCAAGTGGACTCCGATCCGCCACGGGCGAGAGTCCGTGCGGAGTCGTATGCCGCCGTTGCGAATCTTGATCACGCGCCGCTGGCGGAAACCGTTGCGCAGTTGTGCCAGCATTTGCTGAACTCGACCGAATCCGCCGATCCGGCCATCCTGCTGCAACGCAATGCGGAAATGGCGCGCCATCTCGATGAAACTCGCGCCCGCACCGAGAAAGAATTGAAGGCGCTCCAGCAGGTTCTGGAAACGCGCCAGAACGAATTGCATGAATCCCTGCGTGCAGCGGAGACCGACCCCCTTACGGGTCTTCTCAACCGCCGCGCTTTCGATGAGAGGCTCGGCCAGGCATTCCGGCGGGCCATGCGGCAAAAGAACGAGCCGCTCTCGCTGGTGCTCCTCGACCTTGACTACTTCAAGCAAATCAACGATGAATACGGCCACCAGTTTGGCGACAGCTACCTCAACAAGATGGCCCATGTCTTGCGCAGCATCGTCCGCGAGGACGTGGATTTCGCTTTCCGCTTCGGCGGCGACGAATTCGCGCTGGTCGTGTTCGCCGATTACCCCCTTGCCTGCACCAAGGCAAGACAAGTGCTGCAAATGATGGACAACAAGGTCAGCATCGGCATTACCGCCATCAACCGGTCCGTCTCGGACGATCTTACCCTGGAGCAATTCATTCACCATGCCGACACTGCCTTATACGAAGCAAAACGCACCGGACGCGGCCGAACGGTGGTCGATCTCTGCCCGATGCGGGACAGCAGCGACTGCGGATTTCCCTGCCCGGATCTGGGGGGGGCGGACGGTGGCCAATAGTTACGATACCGTCAAGGACTGCCGGCTGCTGTACAGCAGCCCGGTGCAAAACGAAAGCGCGGCCATCCTGCTGCGTGCGAAATTGTCGGCGATTGCCCAGCGGCTCGGTTTCCCCGAGAGGAAGCGCGAGCAGATGCTGCTGGTCGCATCCGAATTGATCAGCAATCAGGTCAAGCATGCGGGCGGACGCGGCCTGATCCAGATCTGGCAACAGCCGGGGGCGGTGCTGGATGTTTTCGCATTGGACTACGGACCCGGCATTTCCAACCTTTCCCAGGCGCGGCAAGACGGTTTTTCCACCGCCAATACGCTGGGAAAGGGGCTCGGCAGCATTCAGCGCCTGAGCGACGAATTGTTCGTCTATACACAGCAGGAGAGCATCAGCCAGTCGAAAAAATGGAGCGGTGCCGCATTCCTTGCGCGCTTCCGTCCGGGCAGCAAAAATAGCGGTCGCGACGATGACCAGGTCTTCGCCGATTCCGCCGAATATTGCCCGTCCGGACTGGAGATCGGCCTGTTCTCCCGGTCATTGTCGGATGAGCGCTACAACGGCGATCGAATATATTTGCAGAGAAGCGGCGGAGTGCAGCGTTGGCTGCATCTCGACGGCCTGGGACATGGCGAGGAGGCGCAGGCGGCCACCGCCAATCTGGCCGCCCACCTGTCCCAGTGCGACAGCCTCGATGCAATCCTGACGGCGGTAGACCGGCAGTTGGTGCGCACCCGCGGCGCGGTGGCAATCATCGGCGAAATCGATTTGGCCAGCAGCAAGGTGCATCTTCTCGGCGTGGGAGATATGCACGCCCATATTTACGATTGGGAGCAGATGCAAAACATTTCTTTTGCGCCGGGCATCCTGGGCAGGGAGCACAGATCGACTTCCATGTTCCAAGCCGATTTCGGCAAAAAATGCCTAGTCGTGACCGCCAGCGACGGCATCCGCCGGAACTGGGATACGGCGAATTTCCCCGGCTTGTTTACCCAGCATCCCCAGTTGATTGCCTACATGCTGGGGAATATCATGGGCAGGATTTCGGATGATCAGTCGATTTGTGTTTCAGCCATAGGATGACAAAAAAATGGTGCAAAAGGAGAATAAAGTGGCACAAGGCAGCGGTCTCAGCGAAAAGCTGAAAGCATTGTTCGGCCTGAAGGTCGGCGACATTTCCGCAGCGCTGGAAGAGTCGGGGCGGATGTTTTTCTGCGGCGACAACAGGCTGATGGGCGACGATGAAATCACCGATTTCACCGCCGAATTTCTGAATCTTGTCGTCGCCTTGCTGGGATCGAAGAATCCGGCCGACAAAAGATCTCCGGAATTCCAGGCCATGGAGATGTTTTTCAATGGCCTGTCCCAGAGGGTCCTGATGCGTGGCGGCCATGTGGAAGATGTGGTGCGCTACGCCCAGCACCTGCAGCTTGCCCTGATCGACGCGCTGGAAAAGGATAGCGGCATCGCGTTCAGCCAGTCGCGCTCCGTTCTGCTGTACTTTACCGGCGTGTTCAACGAGCTGATCATGGCGGTTTTTCGCGCCTATCTGGAGGAAAAGGAGCGTACACTCCACGCCCAGGAGGTGGAACTGCGCGAGACCGCCACGCCCATCACCGAAATTTGGGACGGGGTGCTCACCCTGCCGATCATCGGCACGCTCGATTCCAGCCGTACCATGCTGGTGATGGAAGCGCTGCTCAACCGCATCGCCAAAGACCACGCCCGCGCCGTGGTGATGGACTTGACCGGGGTGAAGAATATCGACTCGCAAGTTTCCCATCACCTCATCCAGATGGTGCGCGCCGTGCAGCTGATGGGCTCCGACGCGATCATCACCGGCATTCGTCCAGAGATTGCCCGTGCCCTGACCAGCCTGAACATCGACCTGAGCAACGTCACCACTCGCGCCAGCCTTTCCGACGGCCTGAAGGAAGCTTTCCTGCGCATGGGTGTCCAGGTCAGCCACAAGGCCGCCTGAAGAGCCTGCGGCTGATACTCCGGGCATGGTTATTTCCGGTCTTCACCTGACCCAGATCGGCAGCGGCGACTTCCTTCTGGAGCCTTCGCGCAGCCTGAACATCCTCGATCACGAAATGCTGATCGAGCACATTGCCGGGCGTCTCCTCCGTGCCCGTGCGTCGCGCCTGTATTACGACCTTTCCGAGCAGGCGCTCATCGACCCCGTTTACTATGCTTGGCTCAATACGCTGGCGCGCGCCGCGCTCGCTATCAACGTCAAGATGGTCTGCATCCACATGCAGCCCACGGCTGCCTTCGCCCTGGCGCAATTCGGGCACCAGCCGCCCGCGTTTGAAACCGCGCTGGATATCTCGAGTCGGCAGAATCCAGTGCAGTGAGCCGCCGACCGGTTGGGTTCGGAGTGTTTAGAACGGGCAATGCTCGGCATAGGGAGATAGGCGGGTGCGGCACCCAAGTGAAGGCCATTCGGAGATGGAGAGCCCGAAAGGGGAGATTGGGCGCATCGTATCGCTTTTGGTGGCGATCGCATCCCTGGCCATTGCCTACTTCTTCGGAAAGGGCGGCACTTTTCACCTCGCGCTGACCGTCCTGGTTCTCCCGCTCGGCTGCATATGGTACGGCAGCGAGATCGGCGGCTTTGTGGGCGCGCCCGTCGACGGGGAGGTCAAGCGAGGCAATATCGCCGGCACCCTGATCACGGTTGCCGGCTGGGTCGTTCTCTTCGCAATTCTGGCAGGGCTGATTCTGTCCGCCCTGGGGGACTGACGGCAAAACACTTCGGCAGCTTTTTTCAACCTAAAAACGGCATTTGGCCACGAATGACACGAATAAACACGAATAAGAACAACGAAGTGCGGCCGATTTGCAGCGTACCATCCAGGCGAGCACAGCCCCATGAATAACGTCATGATTATTCGTGAACATTCGTGTCATTCGTGGCCAAACCGCTTTTTCTAGGTTCAAGCGCATTTCTCACCCCCCACTTTCCTCTGCCACAGAGCCTCATTTTCCGGCACGGCTGTTTCGAGGCGAACGCGCCATCGTTCTGCTCGGCCCGCTTTTGTCCATAGCGGGAATGCCGCAAGCGCGGTCGGCGTGCGCATACGCGCCGTCGATAGGGTTTGCGGCGCGCAAGGCAAAGAAATGTAGCCAGTGGAAAAAATTTTTTGTTAAAATATTAAGATCGTTTAATCTGGATTGTTTGATATAAATCAAACATGGCAGAGCGTTTCCAGAATAAGCCGGTGCTATGAGGGGGGATGGCGGCGTCGAGTTGCCATGCCGAGGCTAGGACAGCACAAGTTCGACTGAAAGATACAAAAAGGTCAGGTTAATGGGTAAGTCATCCTTCAAAACTCGCGTCGTTTTGTTTCTCGCGGCGCTGCTGCTTTGCGGCATAACAGGGGCGGCCAATGCCGAGGACGAATTGAACTGCGTTCTCTGTCATAAGCATCGTGGTCTGAGCCGCATCGACGAAAACGGCAATTTTCGGTTGTTTTACATTAACGAGGCGCTTTTTGAAGAAGGCCCTCACGTCCGGGTGAAGTGTCTGGATTGCCACCGGGACATCAGCAAGATTCCCCACGATCCCGCCAAGAAGGTCGACTGCACCACCGAGTGCCATTTGACCGAACCCTCCGGCCAGAAAAATTTCTCTCATAAGCCGGTGTCGGATCTGCTCGCCAAGAGCGTTCACGGCAAATTCGATACCGACGGCAACCCCAAGAAACACCAGCAGGATTATCCCGGCTGTAAGGATTGCCACGAGGAGCCGCTGTATCGCCCGTTGTCTTTCTTCAAGGGCAAATCCCACGGGGTATCCGAGCGCGGGCTGAGCCGCTGCAAGACCTGCCACCGTACCGGAAAATTCGCGGAATCCTTCTATAAGCACGTTACCTCTCGCCTGCAAAAGATGCGCAAGCCGGCGGAAATCGTAGGTATCTGCGCCAAGTGCCACGGCGACAGGGAATTCAACCAGCGGCACAAGCTGGACGACGTGGTCACCTCCTATAAGGAAACCTTCCACTGGAAGGCGGTGCGGTTTGGCTCGGAGGAAACGCCGGACTGCATGGATTGCCACGTGGTCAAGGGTGAGAGCGTGCATTTCATCGAGGGCAAGGATTCTCCGACATCCGCCAGCAACAAGAAGAATGTTCCGACTACCTGCCGTACCTCCGAGTGCCATGAAAAAGCGGGCCCGAAACTGGCCGGATACCAGGTTCATGTCACTTACGACAAGGACAAATACCCCCTGCAGCATTACATGCTGAAATTCTTCACGGCGCTGATGGCGGGCGTGATGTATTTCTTCCTGATTCTCATCATCCTGGAATTGTTGCGAAGGCTCTTCCCGAACTTTGCCTTCAAGAAAACGCCGGGTGATGATCGGCACTCTTAAATAACAAGTTGCGAACGCATACAGATTGAGGTTTGTTTTATGCAGAAATACCCAAAAATAGTCGAAAGAAACGGGAAGAGATACTTTTTCCGCTTCTCGCTGCACCAGCGGCTGCAGCATATCGTTCTGTTCACTACGGTGATCCTGCTGTCGTTCACGGGGTTTCCCCTGAAATACCACGATCAGCCCTGGGCAGAGCCCATCTACAAATTTTTTGGCGGGATTGCCGTTGCGCCGATGATACATCGCATCGTCGGCAGTATCCTGCTGGGCCTGTTCGTCTACCACACCATTTACTGGATCTACCTGTTCTACACCCGGCGGGTGCTTCGCCTGAAGCGGGAGAAGCGCCTGACTCTGGGTAATGTCGGCAGGGAATTCCTGGCCCAGGAGATGGTTCCGAACAAGAAGGATTTCTTCGACCTGATCGATATGTTCAAGTACCTGCTGTACTACACCAACCGGCCGCCGCGCTATGACCGCATGTCATGGAAAGAGAAGTTCGACTACTATGCGCCGTACTGGGGTATCCCCATCCTGGGCCCGGCCGGCTTCATACTCTGGTGGCGGGATGAATTCAGCCACATCCTTCCCGGCATCGTGCTGAATGCCTTCTACATCATGCATACCGACGAGGCATTGCTGGCGGCGCTGTTCCTGTTCTTCGTCCACTGGTACAACGTGCACTATTCGCCCGAGAAATTTCCCTTGGGCACGGTGTTTCTTACCGGCTATCTCCCGGAAGAAGACATGATCCACGAGCATTATGCCGAATACGTGCGGACCTTGACCGAAGAAGGCCTCCAAGAGACGATCAAACCTCAGCATCACTAAGGGCCGGAGAATTTAAGAAATGTTTAGTCGATTGAAGAAACTGATAGGCAAGCTTTACGTCATCGCCCTCCTCGTCTTCGCTGTCTGGTACGGTAATTTCATTTACCCGATCATCTTCAGCCACGCGGATCATCATGAAGAGGAGGCGCAACAGCAGGTTTTCGGCACCACGGTGAAGAAGCCTGAAGGCGCCACCTTCGAAGAAAAAGCGTTGCAGAAGGTAATGAAGGAACAGAAAGCAACGGCTACCACCGACCTCGGCTATACCGTAGTGAAAGAACAGTATGTGAAAGGGCACTTTCACCATATCGGCATGACGGTCGAGTCGGATGAAACCAACGTGTGCGTTCGCTGCCATGGTGCGGTACCCCATGACAAGTCAAAGGCCATCCGCGCTTTCCTGAACATGCATGCGTTTTTCGTCGCATGTGAGACCTGCCATATCAAGCAGAAGCCTGACCAGGGCCCCTGGGCTTTCCGTTGGTATGACAAGAAAAACGGTCAGGTGGTGGCCAATCCGCCGGGCCTGGTTGCGACGGAAAAGGAAAAATACGGCAACTACGGAACCAAGATCGCGCCGGGAATGCTGGCGAATGACGGCACTTTCCGTTTCATCAACGGCGACAGGGAAAGAGCGTTCGTTGCGGACTATCTGAAAAACAAGGATGCGCTTAGCTCTACCGAACAGTCCAAGATGAAGAAGGTGATTCACCGTATGGTGGACGAGAAACCGTTGCTGTGCGACGGCTGCCACACCGCTTCGCAGACTCCCTATATCCCGTTTGCCGAGCTGGGCTATCCGCCGCGCCGGATACAGCAGCTGACGAATACCGAAGTGGTGGGGATGATCCACAAATACCGCGAGTTTTACATTCCCAAGTTCTTGCTGCCCGGCACCGGCTCAGCCTGGTCCGAGCGCAACCAGCCTCCGAAGGTGGACCAGGCCGAGGCTCCGAAGACGAAATAGGCTAAACGAAAGAAGCAAGCTTGAACAAGGGGGCGCCGTCGCCCCCTTTTTTTATGGTGCGCCCGGCAGGGCGTACTCACAAGCGGAAATCCGACCTTAAGAAGCTGTTTGAAAAATTACTGCGCGTGCGTGATGCAGGGTCGGGCGGTGCTCGGAATCCTCATGTGCTTCCTTGTACATTCCGGTTCCTGTGCTCCGTCCTCCCCTGCCTGACGCACGCTCGCAACATTTTTTATTGAGGTGGCCCCAAAATACCTGCCTGCGGACGCGCGATTGACATAGGGCGGCCCGTGGCCGCCATTTTTGCGGCGGGCACGGCCCGCCCTATCAGCGCGTTGCCGCGGGGCATAAATTTTTTGGTTGCCCAAGATATGGCGGCGTATTTAAGGGCCGGTTTAATAAACAGCTTCTAAGCGATCACGACGAACGAAGCGAAGCGCCGCTACATGTAGGCGGCCGAGTCGGGGCGTGCAGTGAAATGCGAGCGGATGGGCAAGGATTGAAAGTGGCTGCGCGGGGCATCGCTGCGTTGTGCGCTCCCTCGTATCCTATCGATATGTTTCGGTCGCTGTGCGCCGGGCGCCTTGCGCTTCATCCCGCGCACACACTTTCTCAGAACTTCCTTAAGTCAAAGTGGCGCGGACTCCAAACGAATCGCCTGGGTGGCACTGCCATTCGATGCGAGCGCCCGCGTTTGCGCGCTCGGGCGGGATAAACGCGTCGGCCCGGCCGCGGTAAGCGCTACTTCAATGCCTTGGCCGTTCTCTCCCACTGAACGGTGCCTTGGGCGAAATTCCAGGACCAGAATACCTTGGTGACCTTTCCGCCAATCCTGTTCTTTTCGATGAAGCCAAGAATGCGGCTGTCCATGCTGAAGTTCCGGTTGTCACCCAGCACGAAGTATTTGTCCGGCGGTACCTTCTTTGGACCGAACTTGTTCATGTCGTCGCCAACATTGATTGCGCTCACCTCGTCACTGTAATAGGCATAGGGTTCCACCAATTTCTTGCCGTTTACGAGAACGTCCCTGCCGCGAATTTCGACAGTATCGCCCGGCCCCGCGATGATTCTCCTGACCAGCTGGTCTTCCATGATGTTCGTTAACTGGGTCGATTTCCTCGCGCCCTGGGCATATTCGATCAACGCGATCTCGCCGTTTTTTGGGAAAGACAGCTTGTTGATAACCAGGATGTCGTTGACTAGTATGGTCGGGTACATGCTGGTGGAGGTGACGTAAAACGCGCGGACTACCTTTTTGCCGACGATGAAGTCCATCAGGGGATTTACCGTGGCGAGCAAAACCAGAAAAGTGCCCGCATAGATCCAGACCCTGTTGAACCAGGCCAAACGGTAATCTTGCGGCTGCTTTCTTGCGCAGCGAAAAGCATCCAGTGCAATCAGAGAAACGCCGACGAACGGAACGGACAGCAGGAGAATGCCGGCAAATCGATTCTCCACGTACATGAATGCGATAGCGGCAAGCCACGAGACGATGATGAGCGCGACGTACAAAACGATGCCCCGGATCAGGTGGCCGGCGTAGAGGTGGCCCAGTCCGGGGCAGATCGACAGGAGCAGTGCGGTCAGCGGTTCGCGTGGCTTGATTTTTGCAGCTTCGTTGCCGCCGTGTGCGTTATTTCCCATGCCTTTCCCCATGCGCCCTTTCAGCAAAATAGTTTCCTGGCTTTCGTGACCCGGTAGCCGCGCTGCGGCCCGGAGTGTGCCAAAGTTAAAACCCCACATTGTCAATGAAGTGGCAGGCGGTTGCAACCCGATGGAACGGCACGCTTCCTCCCGCTTCGTTGAACAGGCAATGGGGAACCCGTTATAATATTTTTTTGTGCATTTGCCTAATGCGTTTCCGGCCGCGGTTTTCTTTCCCCAGGATAGCCCCGCCGGAACCAAAAAACCGCAGCCTGGTTCCAATGTGCTGTGCGAGGGGCTTTGGCAAGATTCTTGTCGGAAATTGCTATTATGCGACAAGAGAAATGCTAAACCAGACGGAGGAAAAACGTATGCCCACCCGTAGAGGATATGATGCCGTGCGCTGGCTGGTGCGGGCGGCCCTCGCCGCCACGCTGGCTGGCTGGTTCGCCCTGTCGTTCGCTGCCGGTATCCCCACCGTGGGCGTTCGCCATCTCTTCGATATCACCGGCCAGGGAGCCGGAGGCCTGTCTTTGCCCACCGATGTGGCGCTCGGCAGCGACGGCCGCATCTACGTGGTCGACGGCGGCAATCATCGCGTGGTTGTTTTCGATCGGAACGGCAAATATCTTCTAAGCATCGGACGCAAGGGGGCCGCCGAAGGGCAATTCAAGGACCCGGTCGGCATCGGAACCGACGGCAAGGGCCGTGTGTACGTGGCCGACACCGGTAATCACCGCGTCCAGGTATTCGGCGCCGACGGGCATTTTCAATACGCCTTTCCTGTTGTCGACGGAGGCCTGGCGGTGCGCCCCATAGACGTGGCAGCGGATGCCACCGGCACCAAAATCTACATCACCGGCAACAACAACCACAAAATCATGGAATTCTCGGCCCCGGGGAGGCTGGTGCGCCAGTGGGGCGGGCACGGCGAGAGCGGCGGAATGTTGCGCTACCCGGCAACCATCGTGACGACGCCGGAAGGAGAGGTGTACGTGGCGGACGCCCTCAATTCCCGCGTCCAGGGATTCGATGGCGAGGGAGCGTTGCTTCTCCAGATCGGAGCCTGGGGTGTCCTCCCGGGGCAGCTCTTCCGCCCGAAGGGCGTGGCCATTGACGGGAAGCGGCGGGTTTACATCAGCGACAGTTTCATGGATGTGGTGCAGGTTTTTGACGATGAAGGACGGTTTCTGCATGTCCTGGGCAACGGCGGTTCGCCGCAGCGGTTCGTGTCCGCGGGCGGCATCGCCGTGGGCCGCGACAACCGGCTGTATACCGCCGAGATATTGCGCAACAAAATCTCCGTTTACAGCCTGGGGGATTAGCGCGACTGGGTTGTCCGCGCCGCAGCGGGTCGCGTTTTCGGCGAGTCCGGCTTTCGAAATGGATGCGTGCAAGCGTGGGGAGCACCGTATATGCGCATGGTGTGTTCAACCCAGATTATCCAATTAGTGCGCGAGTGCAGGCGCGAAGCGCCGCCTAATGGATAATCTGGGTTCAAATGGCAGGCCGTTGAAATGCGACGCAGACCCGGCCGCGCGGCGGGATAAGGGCAAGAAATCCGGAGTGGTGTATTGTAAATTAAGATATTCGGAGCTAGTATTCTGAAATTCGGGCGGCAGGGTTTTTGCCTGCCAACTCCGTGAAACGACAGGAAGGATGGGCGGATGAAGCATCGATTACTGGAACACGAACTTGGCAATATCCGGCAGCGGAGGGGAAGAGTTGGAGCTTTCCTTTCCGGCATTGTCCTTGCGGCGGCGATATCCTGCTTTCCCGCACTCGCGGCACCGGACCGGGCGGGTGCCGCCGTCCCGCCAGTCCAGGTGACTGTTCCGAAGGGCCAGGATGGTTGTCTCCTGTGCCACAAATATCCCGGTCTTGGGCGTTATGAAGTGGATGCCAGGAACCGGGTCGCGAAGAAGGTTTTCTATGTTAACGAAGACCTGCACAAGGCCTCGTATCACGGAAAATTCAATTGCTCGGACTGCCACGAAGGAGTGGACAAGATACCTCACACCGACGCAAAGAAGGTTGATTGCGGAAAATCCTGCCACGTGAACGAACCGTCCAGCGGCAAGAAGTTTTCCCATCGGGCGATTGTGGAAGATCTGGAAAAAAGCGCTCACGGTGTGCAGGGCGCAAGGTCCACCGACAACAGGGATGACTTGCCAGCCTGCAGGGACTGCCATACGAACAAGCCTTATCTGCTCAGCGTTCAGCAGCAGATCAAAGCGATGGGGGGCGTGAACGTTTGCCGGCAATGCCATGAAGAACAGGCTTGGGTCGACCGGCTGTTCCGCCACATCAATTACCGGCTCTCGATGCGCAGGCCTTCATCGGAGATTGTCAGGCTTTGCAGCAAATGCCACGCGAATTCCGAGATGATGGCAAGGCACAAGCTGGATGTGGTAGTCGGGTTTCAGGACACCTTTCATGGCAAAGCGATCCGGTTCGGCGACGAAGAAGTGGCAAACTGCCTGAATTGCCATGCATCGTATGCGCAGGGCTTTTCGCCGCATCGAATCATTTCGGCGCAAAAGGAAAAATCGCCGGTCAATGCTGCCAACAAACGCGAAACGTGCGCCCAGTCGGGCTGCCATCCGGCGGCGACGCAAGAGTTCGCGACCGGGAGGGTGCACCCGTCCCAGGTCAAGGTGGCGCTCCTGACGAAAGACGGCGGGGAAGGCGCGAATGCCGCGCTGAAGGATGAAGCATTCCAGGCAAAGGTGCTGCACTGGGTGAACCTGTTTTACCAGATTCTCATTGCGGCTGTCGTTGCCGGGCTCGGCGGCCACAGACTGCTGGATCTTTATGCGACGTACCGCGACAGTAAAAAGGGAGGGCACTGAGATGGGCGGCCACGGCAACAACGGAAGGGCCTTCGTCCGGCTCACGAAGAGCGAAAGGATCCAACACGCCATCCTCTTCGTTTCCACCACCTTGCTGATCATTACCGGCTTCATGCTGATGGGCGAAAAATGGGCCGTCGATCTGTTCGGCGCGGCCGGGAAGACGATCTTCTACTGGCGGGGAATCATCCACCGCATCGCCGCGGTGGCGGTTACCGCGGTGTGCTTCTATCACCTCTATTACGTGACGTTCAAATCGGACGGCAGAAGCTGGATCCGCGACATGCTGCCGAGGCTGAAGGACGGCGTGGATGCATACCAGAATGTCATGTACATGGTGGGACTGCGGAAGGAGCGGCCCAAGCTGGACCGTTTCACCTATCTGGAGAAGCTGGAATATTTTTCCGTTTACTTCGGCATGTTCATCGTGATCACGACCGGCGCCATGATGTGGACGCAGTCGTACTGGCCCAAGTTCTATCTCGACGTGGCGGATGCGTTCCATCTCGGGGAAGCGACGCTCGCCGCGCTCGCGATTATCGTCGGGCACATTTTCGCGGTTCATTACAACCCGCATGTCTACCCGATGAACAGAGCCTTCCTCGACGGCAATATTTCCGAGACGCTGATGAAGGAAGAGCATTCGCTCTGGTACGAAAGAATCATTGCGGAAGAATCGTCGAAAGCCGCAAGTGGCACGGCAGGAGGACATGACCATGCATAATGTCGGCAGCGCCGGCCCCATGAAGCGCTTTTTCATCCATCTCACGATGGGGGCCATATTCATCCTGCTGTTCGCCTTTTCTGCCTGGCTGGTCTGGCTCACCTACTTCCGGGACGTTTCCCGCGCCGGGGATGCATCGAAGCGGGCCGTTCCACGCCAGGAGATGGTTTATGAGCCCTTTCACGGCATCGACGAATCCGTGCTTGCGGGAAGCAAGTCCAAATCGTGGTGCCTGCGGTGCCACGAGGATTTTTCGCACTCCAAGTCAAAAGAGGTGCGCGGGATGCTCAATGCGCATTCGTTCTTCATGGCTTGCGAGGTCTGCCACATCGTGCCCAAGGAAGGCGAGCGGTTCGAGTATAAATGGCTGCAGCGCGGCACGGATACCCCATTGACCGAGCTGAAAGGCAAGGCGGGGGAATACGGCGGAACGATCGTTCCCTTCCGCGTCGAAAAGGGGGTTGCCCGGCGCCTCGACGAAAACGCGGCCGCCAAGCAGCGTCTCGACGAGGTCGGAAGCAAGGATGACGGCGGCGATCTGCAGAAACGGAAGGGTCTCCTCAACGCGGAGATTCACAAGGATCTGTCGGCGAAGCCCGTTTTCTGCGACGAATGCCACAAGGAAAAGGGGACGCTCGATTTCGCGCAGCTCATGTATTCGCCCCAGAGGGCACAGCGCCTGACATTCGGAGAGGGGGCGGCCGTAATAAAACAGTACAAGGAGTTCTATCTGCCTTCGCTGGCGCGCAGCGGCCGCCGGGAGCGGTAGCGCAGGCCGATAGCCGGCTGTATATGCAGTTAAAAACCCAGAAGAGGAAGTGAAACCATGAAAAAAGCGATGGCGGTATTGTTCGGGATGTGTCTGACCAATGCGGCGTTTGCGGTGATTCCCGCCGGCACGGAACTGCCGATTGTGGTGGTGAACAAGCAGAAGGTCACGCCGGGGGAAGACTCCATGGTGTCGTTTCACGTGGACAAGCCGGAGGGCAGCGCCTCCTCCCGCGCCGCCGCACGCCGGCTGGCAGACTGCACCCTGGAAGGCATGGCCCACCTCGACGCGAAAACTCAGCGCATTACCCTCAAAAACCCCGCGCTCAAGTGCGATCCGCAGAAGGCGGAAAAATTGGGCCTGACCGGAGCCAGCCTCGACGGCCAGATCATCGGGCCCGACCGCAAGACCGGAATGCGGGTTACCTGCAAGTATCAGCCGGGCTGCCTGCAAGGCACGCTCAAGGATGGGGACAAGGGGTTCTTCCTGTTTGCCAAGCCTTTTGGGAATTGAGCGTGGGTGGGGGGAGCTGGCCGCTGTTGAGTTTGGTCGATGCGGGGGCGGCTAACTGATCTTTCAACGGCGTGCAGTGCGCGGGGGATGCGTTAATGCAAGGCCTGACACCGGAACCCCCTGACACCGGAGCCCTGCACTCTTTGCTTCCGGCCATGTAACCATATCAGGAAATCTCCGTTCATGAACTCGGACGCTATGCGCCTTACGATGCAGCCCAACGCTGAGCTAACCTGCGAGCCACGAGGCGCGAAGCGCTGACGTAGCGAGTCAGGTTGGGCGACGTGTTATGCCCGTTGTTCACTCGCGGGCTCGAAACAAAAGTAGTCATTTTCATCTACAAACATCTTGAATTTTCTTTCGACCGGTTTTCCGCCACCATAGGCTTTGATCGTTAATTCATACGAGCCTCGCGGTATGGCGTTTGGGTATTCGCGATTCTCGTACTGAAGTCCAATTTCTGACTTCTCATCCGATTCGTTCAAAAAGGCCACTTCAACAAACTTGTGTTCCTTACCTCGCAAGTTGAATACGCCACCTTCTCTCTTTTGCAGCAGTTGATGTTGGGTTATCAAGCCAACCGGTGTGAATCGGTTAGCAAAGTCTTCGACGTCCAGGCGTTTTATGTCTTCCAATTTTACGAGGCAGTTTTCGAGATTTCGAACACTCTTGTTTTCCACCTTAACCCGAAACAGTCGCGTAGCGTGGCCCTGCGTATTCATGGGCTCTGTAATTACGTAAGGTGACCCAGGCTCAAACGTGATCTCAAGTTGAGGCTCTATTTCTATTTCAAGTTCAACGATTCTCCCGATAAGCCACCATAAAAGGAGGACGCCAAAAAAGACTATCCCAAGTTGCCAGGCAGGAAGGTCGGGCAAAACCAGAAAGCCTTTTTGCTCAAGCCACTTTCGCAAGAAGTTATAGAGGGAGATCAATACCGAGATCAGGCTACCTACAAAAAAGCGCCTTAAACCGACAGCATGGGTAAATGCTCTCCAGTAGGCCTTCAATGGTCACTCCTGTAATACGCGCACTTCGTGAGTACTTCCGGTGCCAGGCCTTGCATTAACACATTTCCAGCCCCGGCGGCTTTTGTTGAGGATCGTATAAGTGCCTGTCATGTGTCGCGCTGCGCGCGGGTTGTTTGATGCCGGCGGTGCCCCGGCGGGGCAGTTACCTTTTCTTGCTTGTCCAAGAAAAGGTAACCGAAAAGAAGGACACCCCGGTTCGCCGGTCGCACTAAAGTGCGACTTCCCTGCGTTGCTCGCCGGGCCGGGCGGCTGCGCAACTCGCCCTTGCGCCGAAGTATGCTGCGCATCCTTCGCCGCGCGGAGCTCAGACAGTGCTCGCCGACGTCCCCCGGCCCGGCTGCGCTACTCGGCGGCTCGCAGGGGCCCCAAAAGCGTCGCGGTGCAAACAGCGTGGCTGCGCTATGTCACGCAGTTACTTTTGCGAGACTCGATAGACATCAGTCGTACCCTGCCGAGTGCTCTAAAACGGCAACCCCAACCCCGGCGCCGCCGCCAGCAGCACCGCCCGGAACTCCTCCTGAATCCGCTTCAGCGCCGCCTTGTTGTCCGCTTCGAAGCGCAGCACGATCACCGGGGTGGTGTTGGAGGGGCGCATCAGGCCGAAGCCGTCGGCGTATTCGACGCGCAGGCCGTCTAGGGTGATGACTTCCTGGGCGTTGGGGAATTTGGCGGTTTTTTGCAGCTTTTCGATCAGGGCGTAATGCTCGCCTTCCTGCATCTTGATTTGCAGCTCCGGCGTGTTGACGGTGTCCGGCAGGCCGTGCAGGGTGGCGTTGATGTCGGCTTGCTTGCTCAGGTATTCGAGCATGCGCGCGCCGGCGTAGAGGCCGTCGTCGAAGCCGTACCAGCGCTCCTTGAAGAAGATGTGGCCGCTCATTTCGCCGGCCAGCAGCGCGCCGGTTTCCTTCATTTTGGCCTTGATGAAGGAGTGGCCGGTCTTCCACAGCAGCGGCTTACCGCCGCGCTCGCGGATCCACGAGAACAGCTTGCGGGTGGATTTGACGTCGAAGATGATTTCCGCGCCGGGGTTGCGGGAGAGCACGTCGGCGGCGAACAGCATCAGCTGCCGGTCGGGGAAAATGATCGAGCCGTCCTTGGTGACAACGCCTAAACGATCCCCGTCGCCGTCGAAGGCCAGGCCGATTTCGGCATCGCTGGTTTTGAGCGCGGCCATGACGTCTTGCAGGTTCTTTGGCACCGAGGGATCGGGATGGTGGTTGGGGAAATTTCCGTCCACTTCGCAGAACAGTTCTTTCACCTCGCAGCCCATCATGCGGTAAAGCTTGGGCGCGAAGGCGCCGGGTACGCCGTTGCCGCAGTCCACGATGATTTTCATCGGCCGCGCCATTTTCACGTCGCCGGCGATGCGCTGGAGGTATTCGCCGGAAATATCGTGCTGGCTGTATTTGCCGCTGCCGTTGACCAGATCGCCGTTTTCCAGCCGCACCCGCAGCGCCTGGATGGTGTCGCCGGAGAGGGTTTCGCCGCCCAGCACCATTTTCAGGCCGTTGTAGTCGGGCGGGTTGTGGCTGCCGGTGACCATGACGGCGGAGTTGGTCTTGAGCTGGTAGGCGGCGAAATAGGTCATGGGGGTGGCGACCATGCCGAGGTCGATGACGTTGATGCCGCTCTTCCGGATGCCGCGGGCGAGCGCAGCGGCGAGGTCTGGGCCCGACAGGCGCCCGTCGCGGCCGATGACGATGTCGGTCTGCTTTCTCGCAACCGCTTCGGAGCCGATGGCATGGCCGATCGCTTCGACGATTTCCGGGGTGAGGGTTTTTCCGACGATGCCGCGGATGTCATAAGCCTTGAAAATTTCTTTTGGCAAAGAAGTCATGTGCAGTATTCCCTTTTTTCCTGTGAGTTGAATTGACTGGGCTGTACCGGATCAGACCGTGAATCTTGCTACGAGTGCGTTGAGCTCCGCAGCCTTGCCCGCCACGGAGTTACTCGCCAGCGCCACCTGCTGCGCGCCCTGAGTGGTCTGTTCGGCAACCTGGCTGATGTTGGCGATGTTCTGGCTGATTTCGTGCGCGACCGCGCTCTGTTCTTCCGTGGCGCTCGCAACCTGGGCGTTCATGTCGCCGATGGTGGCGATGGCCTGGGCAATGGCGTCCAGGGATTCGCTGACCTTGCCGACCTGCTCCACGCTGGACTCGACCTGCCGGTTGCCTTCTTCCATCACCTGCATCGCTTCCTCGGCGCCCTGCTGCAGCCTTTCGATCTTTTCCCGGATTTCGCGCGTCGAATCCTGGGTATTCTGGGCGAGCTTGCGCACTTCGTCCGCAACCACCGCAAAGCCGCGCCCCTGTTCGCCGGCGCGTGCGGCCTCGATTGCCGCGTTCAGGGCGAGCAGGTTGGTCTGTTCGGCAATTTCGTGGATGATGGTCATGATACTGCCAATGCCGCGGCTTTCTTCTTTCAGTTGCTGAATCACGGCTGCCACCTTTTGGACTTCGCCCGCCAGGGACTGGATGGAGCCGATGGTCTGCGAAACGACCGCTTTCCCGTTGCTGGCTTGCTCGTCCGCCGATTCGGCAGCGTGTGCGGCATTGGCCGCGCTGTTGGCCACTTCGTGGATGGCAGCCGACATCTGCTGCATGGCCGCGGAGACGTGCCCGGTCTCCTCTTGCTGCTTTTGAATTCCTTCGTTCGTCTCGGCGGAAATCGTTGTGACTTGCGACGAAATGTCGGTCAGCTGCGCGGTCGCGTTTTTGACTTCCGCGATGATTTTGCCGAGGTCGTTCCGGATTTGCTGGGCGCTGTCCGCGATGTCTCCCATTTCGTCGTTGGAGGCACGCCGGATTGGCGCGGAAAAATCGCCCTGCGCCAGGCGGGTCAGATCTTCAACTAAGTGATTGGCCGGATCAAGAATGTTTTTCTGGATCAGCCAGACGAAGCTGACGAATGCCGCCACCACGGCAATGGCCATCAGCGTCAGCGCGGCGGTAATGCCGTCGTGCCCGGCGGAGACGGCCTGGGCCGCCGCTCTGTTTGCAACTGCCGAAGTTTCCCGCGCGGTCTTGGTCAGAAGCTCGGTCGGAAGGCGGTCTATGCCCTTGACGGCATGGTCCCCCGTTTTGCTGTCGAAGTTGCTGTCCTTGAAAGCCTGCAGCCCCTTGCGGTAGGTATCGCCCAGGGCCTGGTGCGCCTTGCCGAACTGCTCGACCAGCCTTCTAACCTCAAGGCTGGAAACGGTCTTCAGCAGCGCCGCCGTGTCTTCCCTGACACTGCGCTCATGCTTCTCGAAGCCGCCCCAGTACTTCTCCAGCGCCGCCGGATCGCTGCCCCGCAGCAGCACATTTTTCCATTCCTGAACCTGGATTTTGAAATTCGCCTGCATGGCCAGAATCGTACGTTCCTCGCTTCTGCGCGCTTCGACCTCGTGCTCGAAAGTCTGGATGCTGCCCCATAGCAGCCAGAAACCGAGCAATACCGCGGCAATCACCAAGGCGGTTCCGGTGCCGGTAATCAACAGAAGCTTATTGCGGATGCCAAGTTTCATCGCGTTTTCCCTCGACAAGGTTATGATTTTTTTGGTTGGTTCTCTACCGATGCAAATTTAGAGTATTTTCCGGGGTGGTTCAAAGCTGCTGTTTGATTGCCAGCACCGCCTGGTTGCGCAGCACCCGCAGCAGGCTCAGTTCCTTCTCCGGCAGCTTGATTTCTCCGGCCTTTTCCCGGTCGGCGTAAATCAGGGCAACCGGGATGTTTTTGACGACGATGGGGAACAGGATGAAGGTCTCGGCCGTGACGGTCTGGCGGTACCATTCCGGGATGCGGGGCTTGATCTTCGGATCGTTGATGTCCTGGATGATGATGTCCACGTTCTTGTTCAGCGCGACGTGAAACACGTCCGGGGAAAACGCCAGGGAAAACCTGAACGACTTCAGGATGTGGGGCATGTCCAGACCGAAGCCGGAGCGTCCCGCCATGACGTTCTGCTTGCCGTCCTTGAGGCAGAGCAAAACGCGGGAAAACCCGATGCCGCTGTACATGGTTTCCAGCGTCATGCGCAGGATGTCGTTGAGGGAGCGCCCTTCGACCAGGGAATTGCTGATGTCCTGAATGCCTTCGGTGAGGATGGTCTGGGCGTCCTTGGTGAGGCCCTGGCCGATTTCGGTCAGGACGGTATCTTCCAGGCCCGAATAGATGCCGGTAGCGGCCAGAATGGCCGCCATCTCGCCCTCTTCCGCCGGGCTTCCGGCGGTCGCGCCGGCTGCGGAGGCAGCCTCCTCCTTTTCTCCCGTCAATTTTCTGACCAGCTTGCCGAACGAGGTCTGCTGCAGGTTCAGGTTTAGCGCCACGGAGTATTTTGCGACTTCAGTCAGAGCCGAAGTTACCATCGGCTGAATGCTTTTCTCGGTGACCGGGATGCCGGCGCCGAAGCGGTGTACCAGGTCCTTCAGCGCCTGGTCGCGGTCTTCTTTCGCCTCGATGGTGATCGCGCTGCACAGCTCGTTGGAGAAAGCCGACAAGATTTGCATCTGGTCGGCTTCGGTTTCGGGCTTCTTTACTTTTTCGCTGGCGGGCTTGCGCATGCTGTGGACGATCAGATCGGGAAAGTTCCATGACTTTGCCACGCCGATGCCCAGATCTTCGTAGGATATGCCCAGCACCGAAGCCGAGGCGTTATCCTCGGTCATGTCCTTTTGCGTCATGGCCTTCTTGATTTCCTCGGCCTCTTCCGGCAGGTAAAACATGGCCAGCAGCCTGCCGAGATTGAAGAACATGGCGCAGATGAAGGCTTCCTCGAAGTTCTTGACGCCGGCCTTGATCGCCATCTCCTTGGCGAGGATGGCGCTATAGAGAGTGCGCGCGAACTCGTCCTTGAGCTGGGTGGCGTTGCTCTTGTTTTGCAGGTGCTCGAGGAGAATCAGGGTGAGTGCGGCATTCCGGACCGCGTCGAAGCCGAGGATGACCACGGCGCGGGAGATGGTGCTGATGGTGCCGCCGCCGTACTGGTTGTAGAAGGCCGCGTTGACCAGTTTCAGCAGTTTGCTGGTCAGGGCGATGTCCTTGAGGATGGCGTTGGAAAGGCGGGTGACGCTTTCCTGGTCGGAGGAGACGATCTTGTTGATGGCGCTGACCGACTCCGACAGGGCCGGAAAGTCGCTCTTGTATCGCATGCGGCGGAGCAGAAAATCCAGCGTGCTTTGCTTCGATCCAGTGGGAGCGGGCGGCGCTTCGGCGGGCGTGAGGTACCGTTCCAGCGCTTGCTGCATCTCCCCGGCGCTTTCGTAGCGATCGAGCGGTTCCTTGCACAGCGCCTTGAGGACGATGTCGTCCAGCTTTTCGTCAACCTGGTCGTTTTTCTCCGAGGGCGGGGCGATCGGATCGCGGGCGATCTTCTGCAGGATTTCCCGCGCATCGCGCCCATGGACGGCGGGCCGGCCGGTCAGCATCTGGTAGAGGATCATCCCGGCCGCGAAAATATCGGCCTTGGGGCCGATCTCCCTGCGGGTGATGTATTCCGGCGCCATATAGCCCGGAGTGCCGAGAAGCCACAGTTCGTCCGCCGCGTCGGCCTGTTCCGAAATGCGCGTGGCGATGCCGAAATCCATCACCCGCGGCGTGCCTTCCGCGCTGATCAGGATGTTCGAAGGCTTGAGGTCGCGGTGGATGATCTGGTGTTGATGCGCGTAGCCGATGGCGTCGAGGATATGGACGGCGATCTCGGCGGCGCGATCCGGCGCAAGCGCCCCCTCTCTGCGGATGAGCTGCGAGAGGTCCTGTCCTTCGACGTATTCGAACACCAGATAGGGATTGCCTTCGTGCTCGCCGGCCTCGAAGATGGGGACGATGTTCGGATGCTGGAGCTTGCTTACCGTGCGCGCCTCGTCGATCAGCGCGCCGGTGCGCTGAACATGGTCGTCGCCGGACGCGAGGTGCACCATCTTGATTGCCACCTGGCGCTGCAAGTGGGGGTCTTCCGCCAGATACACCACGCTCTGGGCGCCTTTGCCCAGGATTCTCGATACCTGGAACCGGCCTATGTTTTCGGGAATGTCGGGGCTGCTCATGAAGTGTGGTGCCTTTGTATACGATCCGGCCGACGCCAAGTTTAGCCTAAATCTGAGCGGTTTAGAGCCTATTTCGGTGGATTTCACGCGCAAGATATGAAATCCACCGAAATAGGCTCTTTGCAATAAATCGCAGGGGGTGGAGTATAATGGGCCCGTTTTTTTATTGGCCGAATCGATCGATATCATGGAACTCGCTACCGCACTGTTGGAGAAGTACAGCAAAGCCGGGCCGCGCTACACTTCCTATCCCACCGCGCCTTACTTCACGGAAAAGTTCGGCGAAAAGGAATGGCACGAGGAGTTGACGCGCACCCAGAACGAGGGCCGGGATCTGTCCGTCTACGTGCACATCCCGTTTTGCGACACGCTGTGCTACTACTGCGGCTGCAACATGGTGGCGACCAAGAATTACGACAAGGCCACCGATTACCTCGGCTACCTGTTCCGGGAAATGGATCGTGTCGCCGAGCTGACCGCTCCTCATCGGGTGGTGCGCCAGATTCACTGGGGCGGCGGTACGCCGACCTTCCTGCACCCGGACGACATTCGCAGACTGTACGACCATATCGCCAAACGCTTCAACATCGGCGCAGATGCGGAGATCGGCTGCGAGATGGATCCGCGCGAGCTCACCCGCGAGCACATCAACGCTCTGGCCGCCTGCGGTTTCAACCGCGTCAGCCTGGGTGTGCAGGACCTCAATCCGAAGGTGCAGCAGGCGGTCAACCGCGTGCAGCCGGAGGCGCTGATCCGCGAAGTGTACGGCTGGATGCGCGAAGCCGGTTTCGCCAGCATCAACATGGACCTGATGGTGGGGTTGCCACACCAGACCGTCGAGAGCTTTACCGAGACGCTGGAAAAGGTCATCGGCATGTCGCCCGACCGGCTGGCGGTGTTCAACTATGCTCACGTGCCGTGGATGAAGAAGCACCAGAAGCTCATCAAGGAATCCGATCTGCCCGACCTGCCGACGCGCCTTGCGCTGCAGGGGCTGATCATGCGGAAGCTGAACGCGGCCGGCTATGTGTATGTCGGCATGGATCACTTCGCCAAGCCCGACGACGAAATGGTCAGGGCGCAGCAGAGCAAGACCCTGTACCGCAATTTCCAGGGCTATACCACGCACAAGGATTGCGATATCTACGCCTTCGGCGTCTCGGCGATCAGCCAGACCAACGAAGTCTACGTCCAGAATGCCAAAAATCTGGCCGAGTACCAGCGCCGCATCGCGGCGGGCGGCCTGGCGACGGAGCGCGGCCTGCGCATCGGACGCGAGGACATGCTGCGGCGCGAGGCGATCAGCCTCATCATGTGCGATCTGGAGCTGAACAAGGCATCGTTCGGCAAAAAATGGCAGATCGATTTCGACACCCATTTCGCCGATGCGCTGCTGGAGCTGAAGGAGATGGAAGCGGACGGTCTGGTGAAGCTCGAGCCCGGCGTGATCAAGGTGACGGAAATCGGCCGTACTTTCCTGCGCAACATCGCGATGCCGTTCGATGCCTATCTCAAGCAGGCATCCGAAGAGAAGCCGCGCTATTCCAAGACGCTATAAACCTTAAAACGGCAGTTAAGGAGCCTCTGAAAAAGTGTCGCGAGCAACCCCGAGCGCCAGGAGCCGCGCAGCGAACGACGAGACATATCAAATGGATAGGCGAGGAGTGAGCGAGCATGCGACACCGCGATCGGGGTGCGCAGTAGCTTTTGCAGAGGTTCCTTAACCACGAATGACACGAATTTTAACGAATGAACACAAATAGTTAGAACATAATTTCGCCTCACCCAACGGGTGAGCCGGACAGGAATGGTTAATTCATTGATTATTCGTGAACATTCGTGGTTTATTCGTGCAAATTCGTGGTTAATCGCTTTTTCCAGGATAAACGGAGGGGAGAATGAAAATAAACGCTGCCGGTTTCGGTACGCAGGAAATCAATCCGGAAACCGTTCTGTCTTTTCCGCGCGGCTTGCTCGGCTTCGAGAACTGCACGCGCTTCCAGCTGTTCCATGAGGAAAAAGACCATCCGCTGGTTTATTGGATGCAATCGCTGGATGAGCCTGAGGTTGCCTTTTCCATCGTTGACCCGGCGGAATTCGGCTTCAACTACGAATTGACGTTGACCGACGAGGAAGCGGCGCTGCTGCAAGCCGAGAATCCTGCGGATATCGGCGTGCTGCTGCTGGTCTACAAGCCGCTGGAAGGCCAGGCGGCCCAGACCGTGCAGAACGGCGGCATTGCTGCCAACATCAACGGCCCGATTATTCTGAATGTCCGCGCCAGGCGGGGCTTGCAGAAAGTGCTGGCAAGTCCGGGCCGCGGCGTGACGGCAAAGGATGCCGCTGCCGTCTGAGAAGCTGATTTCCCTCCGCAGTAAAAAAGGCGCCCAATGCGCCTTTTTTTGTATCTATCTGACGCGGAGGGGCAATTCTCCGTTCCTCCTTCAGCCCGGGACTGATCTGCCGATAAGGGTTTCCGGTGTATCTGATTGTCCGGAAACGAAATATTTTTCCGCATGGAGATTGCTGTGCGTTTGGCACGAAATGTGCTGGACGGCAAGGATGGAGCCTGCCGCGGGCGACTGGGAAATCCTAGGCGCCATGACACCGCACCAAAGCGCAGGAACGCAGCTCGAGGATGCGCCATGTTTGGCTTGTTTTCTTTCTTCCGCGGAAAAGAACCCCACTATCTCGACAGCGTGAAAGCGGCGGATCTCTGGATCGGCGAGTTGGCCCAACGGGACGGGTACGAGGCGCACAAGATGCTTGTCGAGGCGCTGGCCACGTTCATCGGGAATGCGGCTCCTCTTTCCCGGCAGCGGCTGAAGGTATTGATGCGCCTGGACGAGTGCAGCCTGGAATTCCAGCGCGACATCGCCAGAAAGTATCTGGAATGCCAAGGCCGCTCGCAGCGGGGCGAATACCCCCTGTGGAAGAGCGCCGCCATACTTTTCCGTCATCTCGCCGACGGCTATCAGGCATTTTTCCGGGACATTGTCGCCAATCGCGATAACAGCGTCGGCGAAAAATACCTGCCGCTGGTCGTGGCGCGAACCCTTCACTATTGCGGGATGGCAATCAGATGGGGTTACTTCCGCCAGGAAACCGTGCAGCCGGTCATGTGGAGGCGCCTACACAAGTCTTACCTGCTGAGCGAGGCGTCGGGCTTCGCCGAGGCCGAGGTCGCGCTCAGTTCCGGGGCGCTGACCACCTGCGGCCGCGAATATGCGCAAATCCTTCTGCTGGACGTGATCAACCCCGCCTGCTTGAGGCCGCTGCAGATCGAGCTGGCGGGCCGGTGGCTGGACGACTGGTCGGGACTCGTCAAGCTGGAGAAGCGCTGCGATCCCGCCATCCACATGCACTGTGTGGACCTTTCCGCCGGCGGCGGCGCCAGAAAGCTGGTGGATGGCGCGAATGGCGATGCATTGCGATGCTGGGGCATGGCGGACCTGTATGGGCATCTGCGCAAAGTCAGAGCCGGGCTGAGCAAAGGCGGAGAAATCCGGGATCTGGTGCCGGAGGGGATGGATTGCTCTTTGCCGGAATGCCTGGCGCTTCTTGACGATATTTCCAGGCACTGGGTACGGCCCGCGCCGGCCCGCAAGCAGGAGCGCATGGCGAGCGACAAGGCAGTTGAGATGGCCTGCGGGGTGGGGGCGATCCGTCATTGCCTGCAGCCTGAGGGGGCGAAGAAAGCCGCCGGAAAAAGACCTGCGTCTTACCAATACTGGGCCGTGGAAAACGAAAGCCAGGGCGGTTACGGCCTGGTGGAAGCCAAGCCCGCCGAGAAGGCGGAGCCGGGGAAGCTGGTCTGCGTCAAGACGACGGGAAGCGGGGCCGCGTGGGAGATCGGGGTGGTGCGCTGGAAGAAGGGAGCGTCGGGCCAGCCCGCGCTCGGCATCGAAAAACTGAGCGACGAACCCAAGCATGTGGAGCTGAGTCCGGCCGGCGAGCCGTCGCATGACGGCGAAGCCGAGGGGGCAAGCAGCGGGAAAACGATCAGTGCCGTGTTCTTGCCGAAGTGGTATGACCGGGAAATCGACAGCAGCCTGATTTTTCATCCGCCAGATTATGCCGACGGCAGGCAGCTCGACATGCATTACCGGAACAACGTCATCCGTATCCGTCTGACCGAAGTCGTGGACAAGACCGAGGAATGGGTGCGGGTAAAGTTCGACATCCTGGGGCACCGGAGCGCCGCAACCAAGTCGTGAACCAATCAGGCCCCGGTGGCTGAAATGATCTCCGCCAGCACCCGCTCTGGCGTCAGTTTCACCATGCAGTCGAAATGTCCCCGCGGGCACTCGCGCTTAAAGCACGGGCTGCACGGCAGATCGAGGCTCACCACCCGCGCCCGCTCCGACAGAGGGGGGGTGAAGCCCGGGCTGCTCGAGCCGTACAGCGCCACCATCGGCTTGTCCAGCGCGGCGGCGACATGCATCAGCCCCGAGTCGTTGCTGACCACCAGCGCCGCAGCGGCAAGCACGTCCAGCGCCTGTTCCAGGTTCGTCCTGCCGCACAGGTTGAGGCAGGCGCCATCGGCGAGCCGTTCGATTTCCTCGCCGATGGCGGCGTCTTTCGGCGAGCCGACCAGCCACACCTCATAGCCTTCTTTCCCGAGCCTTTTCCCCAGTTCGGCGAAATGGCGCGCCGGCCAGCGCTTTGCCGGTCCGTATTCGGCGCCGACGCAGAATGCCGCGACCGGCTGGCGCGGCGCCAGTCCGAGCCTGGCGAGAGTGGAATACCGCTGCGCTTCTCCGACGGACAGGTGAGGGTTGGGGATGGGGCGGGGCAGCGGACCGTTTCGGGGCTCCGCCAGTGCGGCGAAGCGCTCCACCATCAGCGGCAGCGCCTCCTTGTCCAGCTTTCTTGCATCGGTGAGCAATCCCCAGCGCGCCTCGCCGATGTAGCCGGTACGCAGAGGAATGCCGGCAAAAAAGGGAATCAGCGCCGATTTCAGCGAATTCGGCAGGATGATGGCCTGGTCGTAACGCTCGGCCCGAAGCGCGCGCGCCATCCGCCAGCGCACCCCGAGGCGGAGCTCGCCGTGGGCGAAAGGATTGACGATGACCCGCCGGATTTCCGGCATCCGTTCCAGCACGGGCGCGACCCACGCCGGGGCGAATGCGTCCAGCACAACGCCGGGATGCCGCTCGTGCAGCCGCTTGAATAGAGGCTGGGCCATGACGGCATCGCCGATCCAGGAGGGAGCGACGACCAGGATTTTGTATTGACTGGATGCGGTCAAACGGTTTCGCTTTTTAGGTACCGGCTGAACCAGGCGGCCGCGCGCTCGGCTACCTGCTCCAGCGTCCCCGGTTCCTCAAACAGGTGGGTGGCGCCCGGGACGATCACCATTTCCTTGCGGCAGTTCATGAGCGCGTAGGCTTCCCGGTTGAGCTCGATCACGACGTCGTCATGGCCGCCGACAATGAGCAGGGTCGGGGATTTCACCCGGCCGAGGTCGGCTTCGCCGGCCAGATCGGGCCGTCCGCCGCGGGAAACCACGGCGGCGATATTGTCCCCCATTTTGGCGGCGGCCTGCAAGGCGGCCGCCGCGCCGGTGCTGGCGCCGAAGTAGCCGATGGGCAGCCGCCCGGTGCGCTCGTCGTTTTGCAGCCACGCGGTCGCGGCCAGGAGCCGGCGGGTCAACAGCGGGATGTCGAAGCGGGTTTCGTAGTCCTGATCCTCCTGCCGGGTGAGCAGATCGATCAGCAGGGTACCCGCGCCGGCATCGCGCAGCACCCTGGCGACATAGTTGTTGCGCGGGCTGAGCCGGCTGCTGCCGCTGCCGTGAGCGAACAGCACCACCCCATAAGCGTTCTCCGGCAATTCCAGCATGCCTTCCAGCCGGACGTGATCCGCCGGAATGTGGACCAGTTCTTCAGTTTTGGTTGTGGTCATGGTAGTGCTCCTCGAAAAATGGGACTTGGGCGTATAGCTTATAGCCTCCTGTTTTGCGAGAAAGTTCACTGTCAAATCTTGAGCCGCAGCGAGAGATCCACCGCTTTCACGTCCTTGGTGAGACTGCCGACGGAGATGCGATGCACGCCGGTTTGGGCGACGGCGCGCACGTTGTCCAGGGTAATGCCGCCGGAAGCTTCCAGCACGGCTTGCTTGCCGGCGGTGCGCACCGCTTCGGCGAGATCGGGCAAGGTGAAGTTGTCCAGAAGGATCAGACGGGCGCCGACCCGCAGCGCTTCCTTCAGCTCATCCAGCGTTTCCACTTCGATCTGGATCGGCACGCCGGACGGAGCCAGCGCAGCCGCCTGTTTCAGCGCGCTTTCGATGCCGCCCGCCGCCATGATGTGGTTTTCCTTGATCAGAATGCCGTCGAAAAGGCCGACGCGCTGGTTCTGCCCGCCGCCGCACCGGACCGCGTATTTCTGCGCCAGCCGCAGGCCCGGCAGGGTCTTGCGCGTGTCCAGGATGGCTGTGCCGGTACCTGAGATGGCATCCACATAGCGCCGCGTCAGGGTGGCGGTGGCGGAGAGGGTCTGTAGGAAATTGAGCGCCGGGCGCTCGGCGGACAGCATCGCCCGGGCATCGCCATGGATCTCGCACAGCGTCTGGTTGGCGGCGACGGGATCGCCATCGCGGGCAAACCACCGGATCTCGATCTGCGGATCGAGCGCCCGGAAGCAGCCGTCGAACCACGCAACGCCGCACAGCACGGCGGCCTCGCGGCTGATCACGGTGGCGGCGGCAGTTTTTTCAGCGGGGATAAGCCGCGCGGTGAGGTCGCCGCTGCCGATGTCTTCGGCGAGGGCGGCGGCGATATTTTGTCGGATGGCGGAAGCGAGGTCTGTGTTCATTTGGGGCTCCAGCGGCGCAGTTTAGCCCAATTCGGCTAGACATAAAACTTGGCGATGTTCTCTACAACCTGAAAAAAGCAATTAACCACGAATTTGCACGAATAAAGCACGAATGTTCACGAATAATCAGTGAATTGGTCATTGTCATTCGATTCATCAGGTTGGTGCGACGAGGTTGCGCCCTAACTATTTGTGTTCATTCGTGAAAATTCGTGTCATTCGTGGTTGATTGCCGTTTTTAGGCTCAGTGCAGGCCGAAATGGCTGAACAAGCGGATTTTGAAAAAATCCATCGCCGTCATGCAAACGAGCACCAGAAGCAGCAGGCCGGCCACCAGCGCCGGGGAAACAGGCGCCATCAGGACGCCCTGGGTGGCCAGAACGCTGACGACGGTGATATCCGCCAGCGAACTCAGCATCAGCCAGCGGCTCGGCCGCGAGTGCCAGAAATGATGCCGTTCCCGCACCAGGTAGACGGTGGCCTGCCCGGTAAAAACCAGCGTGAGGAAAATCAGCGTTTGCAGCTGTGGCAAGGGGAGGCGGAGCAGATCGCGCCCGGCGAAGAAAACCGCGAAAGACAGAGCCAGGATCAGCGCAGCCAGCGAGCCGGCGGCAGCGATCAAAAAGGGAATGCGCCAGCGGTCCGGCTTGCGGGAAAAGGAAGTATGGTCAGTGGCGATGGCCATGGTGATAAAGTCGTTGGCGATCATCCACAACACGACGAGCAGGGGTGTGACCACGAAAGTCCCGGTCAGCATCACGCCCAGCGTGAGGAAAAACGCGACCTGGAACTTCTTGATTGCCATGTTGAGCGTATAGGTCAGCATGCGCTGGTAGATGCGCCGGCTGGTTTCCACTGCTGCCAATATACTGCCCAGCCCCGGGGCGGTAAGCACCATGCTGGCGGCGGCCTTGGCGACGTCGGTGGCGCTGGCCACGGCGATGCCGACCTCCGCCTGCCTGAGCGCGGGCGCGTCATTTACGCCGTCGCCAGTCATCCCGACCACGTGGCCGGTGCGCTGCAGGGCCTGCACCAGGCGGAATTTGTCCTCGGGAAAGACCCGTGCGAACACGTCGCAATCCGCAACATGGTCGTTGATTGCGGATTCCAGACGCTCCCGTGGACAGGCGCGATCGCCGATCCCGACCCGTGCCGCGACGTTGCGCGCGGTGGCAAGGCCGTCGCCCGTGACCATCAGCACCCGTATGCCAAGTTCGTGCAGTCTCCGCACCAGGGCTGGGGAATCGGCCTTGGGCGGGTCTTCCAGCGCCACCAGGCCGGCCAGGCGCAAGGCCGCAGTTGTCCCGGCTGCCACAGCCAATATCCGGTAGCCTTGTGCCGCCAGGCGTTCCACATCGGCAGTAACGTCGGGCGCATCTGCGGCCAGAGCGGCGATGGTGCGTGGCGCGCCCTTGACTGCGCGCAATTTCGCGCCGTTTTGCAGATAGACGGCTTCGGAGCGCTTGGTTTCTGGGTCGAACGGGACGAATTTCACGCGTTGCTGCTCCGGCAAGAGCAGCTTGCGTTCACGCGCGGCGCCGAGAATGGCAAGGTCGATCGGGTCCTGGGTGGCTTCCTCGCAGCTCATTGCCGCAAGCCGCAGCAGATCATCATCGGAATAAGGGCCATAGGCGCGCAGCGCGGCCAACGTCAGCCGGTTCTCGGTGATGGTGCCGGTCTTGTCGCTCGCCAGCACATCCATCGCCGCACCCTCCTCGATGGCCGACAGGCGTGTTACGAGAATGCCGTGCCGGGCGAGTTCGACGGCTCCCAAGGCGGTTGCCAGGGTGAAGGTGGCAGGCAGGGCCGCGGGCACGGAGGCCACCAGAAGAATCACGGCAAATGGAATCACCGTGGCCAGCGGCATATCGGTCGCCGCGCCGTAAATCAGCAGCGCGGCAACCAGCAGTATATCCAGCGCCACCAGGTATTTGACGACGGTGAGGATGACCGTTTCCAGATGACTGGCCGTTCTTGCCGTACGCACCAGTTCGGCGGTTTTGCCGAAGTAGGTGCGGCTGCCTGTGGCAGTGACTTCGCCGCTCGCCTCGCCGCGCTTCACCACGGCTCCGGCGTAGGCCTGCTCGCCCGGCCCGCACTCCAGCGGCAGCGATTCCCCGGTGAGCGCCGACTGGTCGAGCAGCACTTCGCCCTCATGCAGACGAACATCGGCGGAGACGAAATCGCCCATGCGCAGGTGAACGATATCCCCCGGCACCAG
Source organism: Pseudomonadota bacterium (assembly GCA_040752115.1). GTDB lineage: Bacteria > Pseudomonadota > Gammaproteobacteria > Burkholderiales > Sulfuricellaceae > JBFMFB01. The sequence goes on from JBFMFB010000009.1 coordinate 59,213, forward strand.
TTCCTGCGCGGGCAACTTCTGCCAGCGGCCATCACGCAGCACCCGCGCCTGGACCGCCAGGCGGCGCTTCAGCAGCGCCAGGGCGTCGTTGGCGCGCCTTTCCTGGACAAAACCGAGCGCGGAGTTGAAAAGCAGCAGCCCGGCGATAACCGCTGCTTCATCAAATTTGCCGAGCGTGAGCTGAAATGCGATGGCCGCTTCCAGCATCCACGGTACCGGTGCCCAGAATTTGCGCAGGAACAGGAGCCACGGGCGAGGATGCTCCTCCGCGATTGCATTGGCGCCGTATTCACGCAAACGTTTTGCCGCTTCGGCGCTGGTGAGGCCCGGCGATGCCGTTCCCCTGTTCATGGGCGATCTCGTTCCGCGTCGCGCCGCCGACGCCAGTGATGTGTGACCCAGATCGCGATTCCCGTGACGGCCATGAGCGCCAGCAGTGCTTCCTCATAGCGGCGAAGATCGGTGAGCGCCAGCGCCAGAGCCTGGCCGAACAGGAAACCTGCGCCACCGACCAGCACCGCCCATGCAAGCGCGCCGATCAGATTCAGAACAAAGAACCGGCCCCAGCGGACGGGGCTCATGCCGATGGCAAGCGGGCCGACGGTGCGCAGGCCGTACCAGAAGCGGAAGGCCAGGATCAGCGCCGACTGGTGGCGGTGGAGCAATATTCCGACATGCTCCGCTTTCGGTCTGAATCGGGGGAAGCGGCGTAGAATGCGCTTCCCGTACCGTCTGCCGAGATAAAAATAGAACTGGTCGCCCAGGAAGCTGCCGACCGCTGCGGCACCGATCACCCACTGCAGCTCCAGATAGCCGCGGTGCGCGGCAAAGCCGGCCATGACGAGGATGGTTTCCCCTTCCAGGAATGCGCCCACCAGCACGGCGAGATAGCCGTAGCTTTGCAGCAGGGCGGCGAGCGAGATGTCATGCACTGGCCACATGCGCGATCCGCTCAGGCAAAGCGAATTTGACGAGGAATCCCATGGCTTGAAATATTCCGCATTTCCCCCATCTACCGGGTAACCCATTTTCGACAGAAAGGCCGACCATGCGTTTCGACAAGCTGACCACCAAATTCCAGCAAGCCCTCAGCGATGCCCAGAGCCTGGCGGTGGGCCAGGACAACCAGTTCATCGAGCCGCCGCATCTGCTGCTGGCGCTGTTGCAGCAGGAGGACGGCGGCACCGCCTCCATCCTGCAGCGTGCGGGGGCGAATGTGGGCGGATTGCAATCCGCCCTACGAAAGGCCATTGAACGGCTGCCAAGGGTGGAAGGCCACGGCGGCGAGGTGCAGGTTTCGCGCGACCTGACCAACCTGTTGAACTTGACCGACAAGGAAGCGCAGAAGGCCGGCGACCAGTTCATCGCCTCGGAGATGTTCCTGCTGGTGGCGGTGCAGGACAAGGGCGAGATCGGGCGCCTGCTGAAGGAAAACGGCGCCCAGAAAGCCGCGCTGGAACAGGCGGTCGCCGCGGTCAGGGGAGGCGAATCGGTGCAGAACCAGGAAGCGGAAGGGCAGCGCGAGGCGCTGAAGAAATACACCCTGGACCTCACCGAGCGCGCTCGCCAGGGCAAGCTCGATCCGGTGATCGGCCGCGACGACGAGATCCGCCGCACCATCCAGGTGCTGCAGCGCCGCACCAAGAACAACCCGGTGCTGATCGGCGAGCCCGGCGTGGGCAAGACCGCCATCGTGGAAGGGCTGGCGCAGCGCATCGTCAACGGCGAAGTGCCGGAGACGCTGAAAAACAAGCGCGTGCTGGTGCTGGATATGGCGGGCCTGCTGGCCGGCGCCAAGTACCGCGGCGAGTTCGAGGAGCGGCTCAAGGCGGTGCTGAAGGAGGTGGCCCAGGACGAGGGGCGCATCATCCTGTTCATCGACGAGCTGCACACCATGGTCGGCGCCGGCAAGGCAGAGGGCGCGATCGACGCCGGCAACATGCTGAAACCTGCTTTGGCGCGCGGCGAGCTGCACTGTGTCGGCGCCACCACGCTGGACGAATACCGCAAGTACATCGAGAAGGACGCCGCGCTGGAGCGCCGTTTCCAGAAGGTGCTGGTGGACGAGCCTTCGGTGGAGGATACCGTCGCCATCCTGCGCGGCCTGCAGGAGCGCTACGAGCTGCACCACGGCGTCGAGATCACCGACCCAGCCATCGTCGCGGCGGCGGAGCTCTCCCACCGCTACATCACCGACCGCTTCCTGCCGGACAAGGCGATCGACCTGATCGACGAGGCGGCGGCGCGGATCAAGATGGAAATCGACTCCAAGCCGGAAGAAATGGACAAGCTGGAGCGCCGGCTGATCCAGCTCAAGATCGAGCGCGAGGCGGTGAAGAAGGAAAAGGACGAGGCTTCGCAAAAGCGCTTAGCGGCGTTGGAGCAGGAAATCGGCAAGCTGGAGCGCGAATTCGCCGACCTCGAGGAAATCTGGAAGGCGGAAAAGGCCCAGGTGCAGGGCAGCCAGCACATCAAGGAAGAGCTGGACCGGCTGAAGGTCGAGATGGACGCCGCCACGCGCAAGGGCGACTGGCAGAAGGTTTCCGAACTCCAGTACGGCCGGATGCCGCAACTGGAAGCGCAGCTCAAGCAGGCCGCCACGGCCGAGCAGGCCGGCGGCGCGCCCAAGCACAAGCTGCTGCGCACCCAGGTGGGCGCGGAGGAGATCGCCGAGGTGGTGTCGCGCGCCACCGGCATTCCCGTTTCCAAGATGATGGAAGGGGAACGGGACAAACTGCTGCACATGGAAGACAAGCTGCACGAGCGCGTGGTCGGGCAGGACGAGGCGGTGCGCCTGGTGTCCGACGCCATCCGGCGTTCAAGGTCCGGGCTGTCCGACCCCAACCGGCCCTACGGTTCGTTCCTGTTCCTGGGGCCGACCGGCGTGGGCAAGACCGAGCTGTGCAAGGCGCTGGCCGGATTCCTGTTCGATTCCGAGGAGCACCTGATCCGCATCGACATGTCCGAGTTCATGGAGAAGCACTCGGTCGCCCGCCTGATCGGCGCGCCGCCGGGATACGTCGGCTACGAGGAAGGCGGCCACCTGACCGAGGCGGTGCGGCGCAAGCCCTATTCCGTGATCCTGCTGGACGAGGTGGAAAAGGCCCATCCGGACGTGTTCAACGTCCTGCTGCAAGTGCTCGACGACGGCCGCATGACGGACGGGCAGGGCCGTACCGTGGACTTCAAGAATACCGTGATCGTCATGACCTCCAACCTCGGCAGCCAGATGATCCAGCAGATGGCCGGCGACGACTACCAAGTGGTCAAGCTGGCGGTGATGGCCGAGGTGAAATCCTACTTCCGCCCCGAGTTCATCAACCGCATCGACGAAGTGGTGGTGTTCCATGCGCTGGACGACGCCCATATCAAGTCCATCGCCCGCATCCAGCTCAAATACCTGGATCGGCGCCTGGCAGCCTTGGGCATGAAGCTGGAAGTTTCCGAAGCGGCGCTCGCCGAACTTGCCACCGCCGGCTTCGACCCGGTGTACGGCGCGCGGCCGTTGAAGCGCGCAATTCAGGCCCAGCTCGAAAACCTGCTGGCGAAAGAAATCCTCGCCGGGCATTTCGTCCAGAAGGACACCGTCAGGGTGGATTTCAGGGATGGCGCGTTCGTGTTCGAAAAGGCATAGCGCGGCCCGCGACCACCATTACTCGGCGGGCATGGCCCCTTATCGGGATAATCCGGTCGTGGCAACATGACCGGATTTTCTTTTTTATCAGGGTGGTATCGACATGCTTACATTATTTGATATCATAACTGCAAATAATGTAGATTTGCTCTCATCATGTTGAATGAATACCCGTTTTTAGCTGTCTACAACCCCTGGTGGGAGGGGGCGGGCGAAGCGTGGGAGGGGCTGCCTGCATTTCGCCGGGACGTGTTCGACGATCTGTACGCGGATGTGGTCGGTCTGCCGCAGATGATCTCTGTCACCGGCCCGCGCAGGGTCGGAAAAAGCACCCTCCTGAAGCAGTGTATCCGGCAGCTCATTGCGGACAACGGGCCGGAGCAGGCGAAGCGCATCGTCTATTTCACCATGGACGATCCCGCCCTGAGCCTGCCGCATGTCGAGGCGCACCGGTTCTTCGACGATCTCGTGACGGAATTCGCCAAGCTGGCAACAGACGGGACGGTTTACCTATTTCTGGACGAAATCCAGAAATTTCCGCGCTGGGAGCTGTATCTCAAGAAATACTACGACCTGAAAACGCCAGTGCGATTCGTTGTGTCCGGTTCGGCTTCCGCTCCGATTTTCAAGAAGTCACATGAAAGCCTGCTCGGACGGATCAAGGCGTACCGGGCATTGCCGTTTTCGTTCCGGGAGTTCTTCTATTTCCGCTACGGCAGCGAAGAAACTCGGGGCCATTCGCGATTATTGCTCGATTTTGGGTCAAGCGCACAACGAACGCCGGGCGATTTTGTCGGTTTCCTGAGCGGCATCCTCGAATCCGGTTCCTTTAGCGACTATAGTGGCATGAGGGGTATTATCGACGAATATTTCTATGAAGGCGGCTTCCCGGAAGTCTGGAATCTGCCGAACATCCTTGCCAAGCAGGAGTATCTCTACCAGAACCAGATCGAGCGGGTGATTTTCGAAGATTTGCTGGTGGCGGCGGAATTCCGAAAGCCCGAGATGCTGCGGCGGTTCTATCTGGGGCTGTTGGCCGAGCCAGGCCGGGAAACCAATCTGACCAGGCTTTCCTCGGAAATCCAGATCAACCGCAGCACGATCGAGAGCTACTTCCCGTTGCTGGAGGCCACCGACCTGGTGTGGCGGCTACAGAAATATACTGGCGGCAAGGCCAGCCACAAGGCGGGAAATTTCAAGACGTACCTGGTGGACCTGGCGGTACGCAATGCAGTGATGAAGCTGTCGCCGGAAGCGTTGCTTGCCGACGAAGCGCTGATGGGGCTGTATGCAGAGAATGTTGTCGCCAACCACTTGCGGCGCTGGCCCGGACTGGTCGAACTGGCTTACTTTCGTGAGCGCAGCGACGAACTCGATTTCGTCGTGGATCTGGGAGCCGCGCGCATCGGCATCGAAGTGAAATATCGCAATTCCCTGAACGAAGGCGAACTGGCGAAAAGCGCCGCCATCGCGGCAAAGCTAAAATGCGCCGCATTTGCCGTGGTTTGCTGGCAGAAGCCCACAGAAGGCTGGATCGAGAAGTTGCGGGCCAGGGTATCGCTGCCTGTAGCCATCGTTCCGCTGGCTGATTTCATGATGCTTTTCTGATCCGATGGTCTGGGTTTGTGTTCGGCGAGGCATAGAATATCCGGTGCAATGCGCTTCGCTTATTGGCACCCTGCATTACATAATCGGCTATCGCGGCGCGAACAGCGCCGCCAATATCCCTTCCGCCTGATGGGCGGTGAGCCCGCCGCGGTCGCGGTAGGGGTTGTATTCCGCTAGTTCCACGGTGATCAGATCGGGGGTGCCGTGGAGCGGGCGCAGGGCCTGGATCAGGCTGCTGGCGTGCAAGCCGTCGGCGGCGGGGGTGCCGACGCCGGGACTTTCGCGCGGGTTGATGGCGTCGAGGTCGATGCTGAGGCCGAAGCCCGCCGTCCCCTTTCGCGCAATGTTTACCGCTTCCTCCATCACCGCGGCGAGGCCGCGCCGTTCCACTTCTTCCGCGAAAAACACGCGCACACCCAGCCGCGTCAGCAGCTTCGCTTCGCCTTCCTCGTAGCTGCGCACGCCGACGAGGCAGAGGTGCTGCGGCAGCAGCTTGGGGCAAGGCTCGATCAGGTTTGTCAGAGAGGGTTCGCCGTAACCCATCAGAACGGCCAGGGGCATGCCGTGCAGCGCGCCGCTGGGCGAGGTTTCCGGGGTATGGCTGTCCATGTGCGCATCGATCCAGATCAGCCCCAGCGGACCCTTGCTGCGCAGGGCGAGCCAGGCGCCGCTCCACGTGCCGACAGCGCAGGAATGGTCGCCGCCGATGACCAGCGGAAAAGCGCCGCCGTGTATCACCTCTGCAGTTTTCTGTGCGAGTCGTTTGCACAGTTCCGGGATGACGGCCGGCGGCGACGTTTTTCCTGCTGCCGGGAAGAAGGTTTCTCCCCAGGAAATGTCGATCTTTCTCGTTATCAGCCGCGTGACGAGGCCGGCTTCGCGCAGAGCATCCGGGCCGTCGCCACAGCCGCGATCGGGCGAGCCCCAGCCGGACGCGACGCCGATTATTTTGACGGGTTGCATTTCATTCGATGGCTGTTAATATCGGGAAAATTTGAATGGGGTTTTCCGGTAATGCGTTTCCTTGATGCAATGTGGGCCAGGCTGAGCCTGCGCGCCAGGATGCTGTTGCTGACCGGCATGGTGCTGGTTGGCAGCGGTACTCTTCTCCAGTATGTCGAAGCACAACGCGCAGTGGAAGAATATCGCGAGTTGATTTCGGCCGAGATGGATAATGCCATGGATCTGTTGGAGCTTGCTATCGGCGAGCAGGCGGCCACTGGAGATTATAGCGCCGTTCGGCGTATCATCGAGGCGCGGGTAGGGAAACCGCTGATCGATGAAATCCGCTGGCGCGGCCGCGATGGCAGGGTTCTCGAAGCGAAGAGCAGCGAAGTCATGCCGCGAGCGCCGGCGTTGTTCCGAGAACTGACCAATTTGAAACCGGACGCGCAGAAGCGGAGAGTCATGGCGGGCGGTGAATATTACGGCACGGTGTCGGTGCATTTCTCCGCCGCGTCCTACGAAAACCTGTTGTGGGAAAGGTATCTGCGTCAGATCGGCTCTTTTGCGGTTTTGTTTGCTGCGCTGTTTGCGGTGATCTGGTTTCATGTCAAGAATGGCCTGAAGCCGCTGGAAAACCTGGCCGCCGCAGCGCGGCGTTTCCTGGCGGGGGATTTCGGAGCGCAGGTGAGGGTTTCTTCGGACATGCCGCCGGAAATCCGCGACACTTTGAGGATGGTCAACCGGGCGGCGGATAGCATCGGCTCCCTGGTGCTGTCGCTTTCGGAGGTGAGGCGCGCGACGGATAATGCGGCAATCGTTGTGGAAAGCGACCTCAACGGCATCCTTACCTACGCCAACGACAAGTTTTGCGAAATCTCCGGCTATAGCCTGAATGAGCTGATCGGGCGCGACCATCGCTTCCTCAATTCTGGCCATCACCCGGCGCCATTTTTTGCCGATCTCTGGTCAACCATCAGCCAGGGGAATGTCTGGCGCGGCGAAGTGTGCAACCGCACCAAGAACGGCAGCCTGTTCTGGACCAATACCACCATCACGCCGATTCTCGGGCCGGACGGCAAGCCGGTGAAATATGTGGCGATCCGTTTTGATATCACCCCCCGTAAGCTGGCGGAAAACAAGCTTTGGCAACAGGCACAGATCATCGAGCAAACTCACGACGCGGTGTTTTCGACGGATATGAACGGAAACGTGGCGAGCTGGAACCGCGGCGCCGAGCGGTTGTTCGGCTATCCCAGGGAGGAGGTTCTGGGCAATCCCATCCAGTTCCTCTGCCCGGAAGAAAGGTACGATTTCTTCAGGATCGAGGCGCTCGAGGTGAAAAGGGCGGATGTGTTGGAAACGAAGCTGCGCAGAAAATCCGGGGAAATTTTCGATGCGCACCTTTCCTTGACGATGCTCGAAGATCACAAGGGCGCCGAGATCGGCATGGTCGGCTATGCCATCGACATCACCGAACGCAAGCTGGCGGAGAAGGCGCTGCGCGAAAGCGAGGCCGGCCTGGCGCGGGCGCAGCAGATCGCCCATATCGGCGACTGGGATTGGAACATCGAGAACAATACCCTGCGCTGGTCTGAAGAGGTTTACCGCATCTTCGGGTTGGTTCCCCAGGAGTTCGGCGCCTCGTACGATGCCTTCCTGAATTCGGTGCACCCCCATGACCGGGAATATGTGCAGGCAGCGGTAAATGCGGCATTGCGGGGCGCACCGTACAACATCGACCACCGCATCGTGCTGCCGGACGGCAGGATTCGCTTTGTCCATGAGCAGGCCGAGGTCACCTTCGATCAGAACGGCCGGGCAGTGCGCATGGTGGGCACGGTGCAGGACATCAGCGAGCGCAAGCGGGCGATGGAAGAGCTCGACCGCTTCAAGAACGTGCTGGACAACACCCTCGATATGATTTTCATGTTCGAGCCGGATACCCTGCGTTTCATCTATCTCAACCGGGGGGCGGTGGAAAGCCTGGGATATACGCGGGAAGAGCTGCTGCGCATGACGGTTTACCAGATCAACCCGCTCCTGCCCGAGTCTGTTTTTCGCGCCCAAATCGAACCGCTGCTGTCAGGCGAGAAGCCGTCGCTGAGCTTCGAAACCGTGCATCGCCACAAGGACGGCACGGATTTCCCGGTGGAGATTTTTCTGCAACTGGTGAAGCAGGGTGAGGGAAGGGGACTGTTCGTTGCGATCGGGCGGGACATCACCGAGCGCAAGCGGGCCGAGCTGGAAATCAGGGAGTCCCGCGAACAATTGCGAGAGCTTTCTTCCTACATCCAGACGGCAAGGGAACAGGAAAAGGCGAAAATCGCCCGCGAAATTCACGATGAGCTGGGCAGCACGCTCACTGCCCTGAAGATGGACGCCTTCTGGCTGGAAAAGAAGCTGGCGCCGGAAATGGCGGCATACCGGGAAAAGGTCGCGTCCATGACGAAGCTGGTGGATTCGGCGGTGCATACCACCCGCCGGATCGCGACCGAATTGCGCCCCACCGTGCTGGACGACATCGGCCTGAAAGCGGCGATCGAATGGCAGGCCAGCGAATTCCAGAAGCGCATGGGCATTCGCTGCGAGGTGGATCTGGGGCAGGACGAGATCGAGCTGGACGAGGCGCGCGCCATCGCGCTTTTCCGCATTTTCCAGGAGTCGCTTACCAACATCGCGCGCCATGCCAACGCTTCGCATGTATTTGCCCGTTTGCACCGTAGCGGCGATCACATTACCATGTCGATCCGGGACAACGGCCGCGGCGTAAGCCAGGAGCGCATTTCCAAATCGAGGTCGCACGGGGTTCGCGGAATGTTCGAGCGCGCCCGCAGCCTTGGCGGAAATGTAACCCTGGAGGGCGCCGAAGGCCAGGGAACCACCGTCATTGTGCGCATACCGCTGGTTGATCGCGAAGAGACAGAAGCAGTTTGATGATAAAAGTACTTATTGCCGACGATCATGCCATTGTTCGCCAGGGGCTGAAGCAGATACTCACGGAAACGCCGGACATGATGGTTGCCGGAGAAGCCAGTAGCGGCGCCGAAGCAATCGAAAAAATTCGGGCGGAGGACTGGGGAGTCGTTCTGCTCGACATTTCCATGCCGGGAAAGACCGGGGTCGACACGCTCAAGCAGATCAGGGAAGAAAAGCCGAAGCTGCCGGTGCTGGTGCTGAGCATGTATCCGGAGGACCAGTATGCGATACGCCTGCTGAAAGCGGGGGCGTCCGGCTACCTGACCAAGGAAAGCGCCCCCGAGCTGCTGGTCGCGGCGATCCGCCGGGTAGCGGAAGGCAGGAAATACATCAGCCCATCGCTCGCCGAAATGCTGGCGCACGAGGTGGGCGGCGATTCCGAAAAACCCTTGCACAAAACGCTATCCGACCGGGAATATCAGATTTTCTGCACCATCGCCTCGGGGAAAACGGTGTCGGACATCGCCGCCGAGCTTTCCTTGAGCGTCAAGACGGTCAGCACCTATCGCGCCCGCGTGCTCGAAAAGATGAAAATGAAAAACAATGCGGAGCTGACCTATTACGCCATAAAAAATCATCTGGTTGAGTAAGGGCCTATTTGAGGTAACCCCCCCGGCTTCGCTGGTGGTATTCGACTTCTTGTCCGACGCTTTCCCATTGCGTTCTTCAGCGCCCCGATCGCCCCGCTTTTCCTTAAAACGATTTCCCCGCCCTTTGTAGGACTAACGCCTACCACCCAATTCCCCCTCCGGCTTACAGCATAATCGGGAAAAGGCCGATACGCCGCTTTAATGCCCTCTGGCACCATTGCTAGTCCAAAAAGAAGAATCGGTAACAGGGCAGATGGGCGAAAACATATGAACATTTTTATCGTTGAAGATTCGGAAGCGCTGCGCGAGCGGTTGATCGCGATGCTTCAGGACATCAGGGAAATCCGCATATCCGGCTATGCGGAGGACGCCTATCAGGCGATCGAAAGCTTTTTGAAACTCGTGGAAATCACGGATAGGCCGGACGTCGTGATCCTGGACATGCAGCTGGTGGAGGGAAACGGGCTTGACGTTCTCAAGTTTGTGAAGAAGAATTTTACCCAGACGAAAGTGATCATGCTGACCAATTATTCGCAGGAGCAATACCGGAAGAAATGCGCGGAGGAAGGTGCCGATTACTTTTTCGACAAGTCGACCGAGTTCATGAAGGTGCATGAAGTTCTGGAGAGCCTCGTGAAATCGGCTTGACAGCAAGATGGCCTGAACAATCGGCGAGCTGAGGGGAGCGGCGAACGGCGATGGAAATGCAGGAACTGCAAACAGCGGTTGAAACGGCGCAATCGGGCGAAAGTCCGGAGGGGAGCGTTTTGTTATGGATGCCGCCGCTCTTGACGGCCGGCATCGGGAGCACGGCGCTCCTGGCGGTGGGCGGCATTGGCGGGGTAACGCTGGGTTTGAGCGCGGCACTGGCTGGGATTGCAGGTGCGCTCGGCTGGTGGGGCGCCAACCGTCACCGCAGTGCGGTTACTGCCGCCGCAGCCGCTGCGCGGTCGGCTATGGAAGCCGAGCGCGTTGCAGCGGCTAGCCGCAGCCTGGACGGACTGGAAGATATTTGCGAGCAGGCGCTGCCGATCTGGTCCAAGCAGATCGAAACCGCGCGCAGCCAGACCGAAGAATCCATTATGGCGCTGGCGGCTCGTTTTTCGGGCATCGTCGGCAAGCTGGAAGCATCGGTGGCGGCGTCCCAGACTGCCGCGGGGGGGCTCGGCGGCAGCGGCGAGGGGAATGTGCTGTCGGTGTTTTCCCAGAGCGAGGCCGAGCTGACCGCAGTGGTGGACTCGCTGAAGTCGGCGCTGGAAAGCCGCAGCGTCATGCTGGGTGAAGTGCGCGAGCTGGCTGGCTACACGGAAGAACTGAAGAAGATGGCCGCCGACGTTGCGGCCATCGCCTCCCAGACCAATCTGCTGGCACTGAACGCGGCAATCGAAGCCGCGCGCGCCGGGGAGACGGGGCGCGGGTTCGCCGTCGTGGCGGACGAGGTGCGCAAGCTTTCCAATCTTTCCGGTGACACCGGAAAACGGATCAGCGAAAAAGTGGAGGTGATCAACAACGCGATTAATTCCGTCTCTCACGAGGTCGAAAACGCGGCCAAGCAGGATGAGCTCGCGGGCTCGAATGCAGAAGCGGCGATCGGCAACGTCCTGTCGCGCTTCAACGGCGTCACGTCGCGCCTGTCCGAATCCGCCGAATTGCTGCAGCGCGAAAGTGCGGGCATACGCGACGAAATCTCCGACGTGCTGGTGTCGCTGCAATTTCAGGACCGGACCAGCCAGATTCTGTCGCACGTGCGGGGCAACCTGGATGGCTTGCACGGTCATATCAAGCAACACCAGCAAGCGCGCACCGGCGGAGCCCAGTCCGCGCCGATGGATGCCCGCGCGTGGCTCGACGAGATGGCGCTGAGTTACACCACCGCGGAGCAGCGCCACAACCATGCCGGGGAACCGGCGGCAACGGCGGCGGGCGAAACGGAAATCACCTTCTTTTGAGGAGGCTGTCATGACCAAGCTGGTTCTGATCGTGGACGATTGTTCTTCCTCGCGGCAGGCGGTGAGCTTTCTCCTGAAAGAGATGGGGTGCCGCCCGATTGAAGCCTGCGACGGGAACGAGGCGCTCGTCGAGCTTGAGAAAAACAGGGTTCACCTGATCGTCAGCGATCTTTATATGCCCAACATGGATGGCATCGCTTTTGCGCGAGAGGTAAGGAAACGGCCGACCAGCAAATTCACTCCGATCATCATGCTGACGACGGAGGTGAGAGAAGCCAAGAAGCAGGAAGGGCGCAGCGCCGGTGTCACCGCATGGGTGGTGAAACCATTTGATTCATCCGAATTGGCAGACCTGGTTTCGAAGCTGGTCATGCTGCCGAGGCAGACGGAGGGTGCGTCAGGGGCGTAGGTCGGCTCAAGGCCGAAGGCCGGAGCCGACGAAAGGGATGTGCAGCGCGAATTAGAGTTCGTAAGAACCGCATGTCGGATCCGCGCTTCGCGCTTGATCCGCCCTACGCATGAAGACGGTGCTGGAGCAGGTTGTGCAGTGAAGCAGTCGAAATAATTCTTTCGGGGAGGGGCTCATGTCTAAAACCATTCTCATCGTTGACGATTCGGCCAGCTTGCGGCAAGTGGTCAGTATCGCGCTGAAAGGCGCGGGTTACGACGTGATCGAGGCTTGCGACGGCAAGGACGCGCTGGGCAAGCTGACCGGCCAGAAAGTGCATCTCATCATCAGCGACGTCAACATGCCCAACATGGACGGCATTACCTTCGTAAAAAACGTCAAACAACTGCCCAACTACAAATTCACCCCGGTCATCATGCTCACCACCGAATCCCAGGAAGGCAAAAAACAGGAAGGCCAGGCCGCCGGTGCCAAGGCGTGGGTGGTGAAGCCATTCCAGCCGGCACAGATGCTGACGGCGGTTTCCAAGCTCATTCTGCCCTGAAGGGCTGAAGATTCGCGGCAGGAGAAAAGAAGAATGTCGATCAGCGCCAGAACGAGCAAGGGAATCTGCCGCCTCAGGGTGGCGGAGGAAATGAACATCTATAACGCCGCGGCCATGAAGGAAGCGCTTCTGACGCACCTGGCCGGCTGTTCCGAGCTCGAGATCAACCTGTCCAAGGTAAGCGAAATGGATACCGCGGGGCTGCAACTGCTGTACCTGGTCAAGCGCGAGGCAGCGCAGCAGGGAAAGACCGTGCGGCTGGCGGCGCACAGCCCGGCGACGCTGGAAATCCTGGATTCGTACAACATGGCGGCCTGCTTCGGCGATCCGGTCGTCATGCCGCAAGCGGCAAGAACGAGCCAGGGCTAATTGGGCAGCATGTAGGATGGGTGGAGGCGCAAGCCGTAACCCATCATTGGCAAGGTGAGCCGGCTTCGATGGGTTACGCTGCGCTCCACCCATCCTACATAACTGGGCAGTTTGCAAAACGGGAAAAAAGAAGCAAATCGGCAACTTGTCAGCAAAAAGGAGGGCAACACCATGACGCAACCCATCCAGGAAAGCGCTGCCGGCGCCGCCGCGGCCGGCAACGAATATCTGACCTTCACCCTGGGCAAGGAGGAATACGGCATCGACATCCTCAAGGTGCAGGAAATCAGGGGCTACGACGCCGTTACCACCATCGCCAACGCCCCCGAATTCATCAAGGGCGTGATCAACCTGCGCGGCACCATCGTGCCGATCGTGGACATGCGCATCAAATTCCACCTCGGTAGCGTCAACTACGACCAGTTCACCGTCGTCATCATCCTCAACGTGGCGGACCGCGTGGTGGGCATCGTGGTGGACGGCGTCTCCGACGTGATCGCCCTGTCCGCCGAACAGATCCGGCCCGCGCCCGAATTCGGCGCCGCGCTCGACACCAAGTACCTCGTCGGGCTCGCCACCGTGGACGAACGCATGATCATCATGGTTGACATCGAAAAACTCATGACCAGCCAGGACATGGAACTGATGGACAAGGCAGCCGCATAAGAACCGAATCAACGTTTGATCAAGGAGGAAATCATGGCACTTGCGAACATGAAGATTGGCACGCGTCTCACCCTGGGTTTCGGCATTGTCGGAATGTTGTTGCTGATCATTATCGCGATCAGCCTCACCAACCTCGCCGCGCTGAACAACGAGATTGATGAAACCGTCAACGACAAATTCCCCAAAGTCGTCAAAGCCGCAAATAGCATCGACATCCACTCCTCGATCGCCATCGCCGCGCGCAGCGCGCTGATCATGAGCGACAAGCCGGAAAAGATGCAGGAGCAGATCGGCAAGATCGTGGAGGCGCGGGAAAAAAACAACAAGAACTTCGAGTACCTCGAAAAAACCATCCACAGCGAAGAAGGCAAGGCTGCCTTCAAACGTTTAAAAGAGAACCTGGTCAAGTTCCGGGAAGTCCAGGAGAACTATATCAAGCTCCTCAACGCCGGCAAGTTTGACGAAGCCAAGCCCTATCTCATCAAGGATTTCCGCGAAGCGCAGCACGCCGTGCATGACGCCGCCGCCAAGCTGATCGAATACCAGACCCGGCTTATGGAGGAAATCGGCAAACACGCGGCCGACCGCGCCAAAACCGCCCAGACCCTGGTCATCACCCTGGGCCTGATCGCCATCGCCATGGCCGTTGTCGTCAGCTTCCTCATCATCCGCGGCCTCTTGAAACAGCTCGGCGGCGAACCTGACTACGCCGCCGAAGTGGCGCGCAAGGTGGCATCCGGCGACCTGTCCTCGAAGATCGCGGTGAAGGAAGGCGACACCTCCAGCCTGCTGGCCGCCATGAAATCCATGCAGGAAATGCTCGCCAGGATCGTCACCGACATCAAGGAAGCGGTGGACTCCGTCAACACCGCCTCCAAGGAAATCGCCAGCGGCAACGCCGACCTCTCCCAGCGCACCGAAGCGCAGGCTTCCAGCCTCGAGGAAACCGCCTCCAGCATGGAAGAACTCACCTCCACTGTCAAGCAGAACGCCGAAAACGCCAAGCAGGCCAACCAGCTTGCAGTTAGCGCTTCCG
>JBFMFB010000090.1:0-1899 GCA_040752115.1 Pseudomonadota bacterium
GGGCGACGTTGGTGATCTGTTCCAGTACCTTGTCGTCCATGGTGGCGAGCAGCGGCTCGCTGCCATAGAGGCGCACCGGAGCGCGCTTGTCTCCCGGCGCCAAGGGCACGGTCCAGGTGTAGTCGTCTATTTTTTCCAGCCGGTGCATGTCCATGATTCATCCTTGTGCCAAAGCGGTTGGATGGGCGACTGAAGTCGCCCCTACAAATACACCTTCCCGAGATGCCCCCTTGTAGGAGCGACTTCAGTCGCCCGACTTTCGGTTTAGACGTCCACCACGCAGCGGGCTTCCCACTCGTCGCCTTCCTGCCGCAGCGACAGCATGGTGAGCGTTGCCCCCTTGACCTCGACGCCCGGCTCAATCCCTTCCCGCCACGGCTCGCCCCAGGCTTCGCCGCTCCAGCGCGCGCCCTGCCGTTCCAGGCGGAAGCGCGAAAACACCAGGCCGTGGCTGCGCGCCTCGGCAAGCAGGCTGTTCAGCCAGGCAATCAGCGCGAGCTCGGGGTCGGATTCCTCGAATTCCACCGCCACCCGCGCCTCGGCACGAACTGCGGCAGGATCGGCCATGACAGCAAACATCGCTGCTGCAACCGCCTCGAACGCCGCTTCCACAGTCGCACCGCGGCCGACAACGCCGATATCTGCATCGTGATCGAAGTAGCCGTAGACCATTTCTTCTTCCCGATAATTCCTTGCGACACCGAATGGCCGAGTGCGTTCCTACAATCCGCTTAATGCCTTGATATGCGCGGCCGCGCTGCGCCCCAGAGCGGAGAGCTCGTAGCCGCCTTCCAGCACCGACACGATCCGGCCTTGCGCATATTTTTCCGCGATCGCCTTGACCTGCTCCGTCACCCATTGATAATCCGCTTCCACCAATCGAAGCCCGGCCATCTCGTCATCGCGGTGGGCATCGAATCCCGCCGAGAAAAAAACCATCTCTGGCTTGAACCGCTCCAGCTCCGGCAACCAGCGACGCCTCACCGCCTCACGGAAGCCCGCACCGTCGGTGCCGGCCGGCAGGGGCACGTTGATGATATGATCGCTTACCGTGTCCGCGCCGCAATGGGGATAAAACGGGTGCTGAAAGGTCGAGCACAGCATCACGCGCGGATCATTGCGGAAAATCTCCTCGGTGCCGTTGCCGTGGTGAACGTCGAAATCGGCGATCGTCACTCTCGTCAGACCATGTTCTTCCAGCGCGTGCGCCACGCCGACAGCGACATTGTTAAAGATGCAGAAGCCCATGGCGCGGGTGGATTCGGCATGGTGTCCGGGCGGGCGGACATTGCAGAAGGCATTTTTCGCTTTCCCCGCCATCACCAGGTCGACCGCCAGCACGGCGCCCCCGGCAGCCCGGAGCGCGGCTTGCAGCGTGTGCGGATTCATCGCCGTGTCGGGGTCGAGGTATACCATCCCATGCGCCGGCGAACGTGCGAAGATTTCGTCCACATAAGCCGGAGCATGCACCCTTTCGATCTGCTCGCGGCTGGCGAGCGGCGCATCGTGATGCTGCAGCAGCGGAAACAGCCCGGAAGCAATCAGTTGATCCTCCACCGCCCTGAGCCGGGCCGGGCTTTCGGGATGATACGGCCCCATCTCGTGGAGCAGACAGTCGTGGTGGGATATATAGGCAGTCTGCATGGCCGTTCCCGCCTAGCGATAGAATGATTGCATTGTGGCACAAAAAGGACCTCGCTCATTCATGGGAAATCGCAATAACACTCATCCGCCCCTGATCGAGGCACTTCTGAACCCGGCACTGTACGAGCCCCCGGCGGAGCGCATCGAGCTGATCGAAACCCATATCTCCTGGGTCATCCTGACTGGGCCCTATGCCTACAAGATCAAGAAGCCAGTCAACCTGGGATTTCTCGATTTCAGCACGCTGGAAAAACG
>JBFMFB010000091.1:0-1882 GCA_040752115.1 Pseudomonadota bacterium
TGCCGGTCAAGGGCATGGCCCACATCACCGGCGGTGGTCTGGTGGAGAACATTCCACGCGTGCTGCCGGAAAATCTCGCCGCCGTACTCGACAAATCGAGCTGGCCCCTGCCCCCGCTGTTCGCCTGGCTGCAACGGGAAGGCAACGTGGCGGAGCACGAAATGCACCGCACCTTCAACTGCGGCATCGGCCTGGTGGTGATCGTGGCTTCCGAACATGCGGACGCCGCCATCTCCCGCCTGCAGGCTTGCGGCGAAACGGTGTGGCGCATCGGAACCATCGAGAAACGCGCCGCAGGGCAAGCGCAGACCGTGGTGCGATGAAATCCATCGTCATCCTGATCTCCGGGCGCGGCAGCAACATGCAGGCGATCCTGGAAGCCCGGCTCCCGGTCAGGATCGCTGCCGTCATCAGCAACAAGCCCGACGCCGGGGGGCTGGAAACCGCCAGGTCGCATGGCATCCCCACCCGCGTCGTGAACCACCTCAACCACAACGGGCGGAAAGCGTTCGACGCCGCGCTGGCGGCGACCATCGACGAATACGCGCCTGATCTGGTCGTGCTGGCCGGCTTCATGCGTATCCTTACGGCGGGGTTCGTCAGCCGCTACAACGGGCGCCTGCTCAATATCCACCCCTCCCTATTGCCGGCCTTCACCGGCCTGGACACCCACGCCCGCGCGTTGGCGGAAGGCGTGAAGATCCACGGCTGCACCGTGCATTTCGTCACCAACGAGCTCGACAAGGGTCCGATCATCGTCCAGGCCGCCGTGCCGGTGCTCCCGGACGACACCGAAGATACGCTTGCGGCGCGGGTGCTGGAGCAGGAACACAAAATCTATCCGCAGGCAGTCCGCTGGTTCGCCGAGGGCCGGCTGAATTTCGACCAAAATGGCCGTGTCCGCATCAAGGGAAGCCCGGCGCCGGCCACCGTACTCCGCTCGCCCTGGGAAGAAAATTGAGGCTGCTGCTCGCCGCCCTGCTCGCCTCCCTTGGCATTTCCCTGGCGCAGGCCGCGCCGCAGCACAGTCAGGCAAGCTACAGGCTGTTGAAAAACGGCCAGCAAGTCGGCGTCGTCGTGGAAAATTTCAGCCAGGCCGGAAACCACTACACCCTCGAAAGCGAAACCACGGCAATCGGCATCTTTGCCTTGCTCGCCAAGGGCAAGATCCGGCTCTCCAGCAGTGGCGAAGTGACAGCCGACGGGCTGCGCCCACGGCATTTCGAACACCGCCGCGGCGCCGACCCGGCCAAACTCATCACCGCCGATTTCGACTGGGACGGTCAAACCGCCACGCACAAGTTCGATGGCGAAACCGAAAGCGCCCCCCTGCTGCCGGGCACCCAGGACCGGCTGAGCTTCCTCTACCAGTTCATGTTCAAGCCGCCGCGCAAGGAAGAAATCCGCTTCCCCATGAGCACCGGCAAAAAACTCAACCTCTACCGTTACCGGCTGATCGGAGAGGAACAGATCACCACCCCTGCCGGCCGGTTTGACACCTTGCATCTCAGCAAGCGCCATGCGGCCGACGAAGACGGCGCCGAAATCTGGTTGGCGAAATCTCGCCATTACTTTCCCGTGCGAATCATATTCGCGGAAAAAGACGGCGGCAGAATCGAGCAAATCCTGACCGCCCTGGCTTTCGGCGATGAGGGGAAAGATTAGCCCGAGCGGCGCCGGCAGCGCGGGCTGGAAACGAAGCCCGCTGGCATGGGCGCTCATCTTTTCGCTTGCGTTGCATCTCGTCCTGCTGCTGGGGCCACCCCTTCCTCTTCCCGAACTGCGCGTCGCTCCGCCGCAGGACACGAAGCTGGATATCGTCTTGCCGGTACCCCGTCCACGCGTGGCAATGCCGAAACAGCCCCCCCGGCCCCAACCGGCC
>JBFMFB010000092.1:0-1874 GCA_040752115.1 Pseudomonadota bacterium
AGGACATCCTCGAGGCGGTGATCGCCCGCATCCCATCCCCGAAAGGCAATCCGGATGCGCCGCTCAAGGCCTTGATCATCGACTCCTGGTTCGACAACTATGTGGGCGTGGTCATGCTCGTTCGGGTAGTAGATGGTGCGCTCAGGCCCAAGGACAAAATCCGGTTGATGGCGACTGGCGCCTCCTATCTGTGCGAGCAGGTTGGGGTGTTTACCCCGAAATCCAGGCAGCGGTCGCAGCTTTCCGCCGGCGAAGTCGGGTTCATCATCGCCGGAATCAAGGAGTTGAAGGCTGCCAAGGTAGGTGACACCGTCACCCTGGCGGATAATCCCGCAGCAGCTCCTCTGCCGGGGTTCAAGGAAATCAAGCCACAGGTGTTTGCCGGATTGTACCCTGTGGAATCGAACCAGTACGATGCGCTGCGCGATGCGCTGGAAAAACTCAAGCTCAACGACGCCTCGCTGCAATACGAGCCGGAAACTTCACAGGCGCTGGGATTCGGCTTCCGCTGCGGCTTCCTCGGTCTGCTGCATATGGACATCGTGCAGGAACGGCTGGAGCGCGAATATGACATGGACCTCATCACCACCGCGCCCACCGTGATCTACCAGGTGGTGATGCGGGACGGTTCAGTCGTCGAGATCGAAAACCCTTCGAAATTGCCGGACCCCTCGAAAATCGAGGAAATCCGCGAACCAATCATCACCGCCACCATCCTGGTGCCGCAGGAATATGTCGGCGTCGTAATCACGCTGTGCACACAAAAGCGCGGCATGCAGCGGAACATGCAGTACATGGGGCGGCAGGTGATGCTGACTTATGAGCTGCCGATGAACGAAGTGGTGATGGATTTCTTCGACAAGCTGAAATCGGCCAGCCGGGGCTATGCTTCGCTGGACTACGAATTCAAGGAGTTCCGCGCTTCGGATCTGGTCAAGCTGGACATCCTGATCAACGGCGACAAGGTGGATGCGCTGTCCCTGATCGTGCACCGCGCCAACAGCCAATATCGCGGGCGTGAGCTGGCTGCAAAAATGCGCGAGTTGATTCCGCGCCAGATGTTCGACGTGGCGGTGCAGGCGGCGATCGGCTCGCATATCATCGCACGCGAGAACGTCAAGGCACTGCGCAAGAACGTGCTGGCCAAATGTTACGGCGGCGACATCACGCGCAAGCGGAAGCTGCTGGAGAAACAGAAGGCGGGCAAGAAGCGCATGAAACAGGTGGGCAACGTGGAAATTCCGCAGGAGGCTTTTCTGGCAATCCTGCAGGTGGACAATAAATAGTGAGGAGTGAGGGGTGAGGAGTTATAGGAGTGAGGGGCGGTTAGGCTCCTGACTCCTCACTCCTGGCTCCTCACTGAGGGCTAAAAATGAATTTTGCACTGATCATGCTGATTGCGCTGGTCGTTACCGGCGCCATCTGGTTATGGGATCACTTCCTGGGTAGAAAGCGTCGCGCCGCGGAGGCGAAAGAACCCATTCTGGTGGAATACGCCAAGAGTTTTTTCCCGGTCATTCTGGTGGTGTTCCTGCTGCGCTCGTTTCTGGTCGAACCCTTCAAGATACCTTCCGGATCGATGATGCCGACGCTGCTGGTGGGGGATTTCATCCTGGTAAACAAATATACCTATGGCATCCGGTTGCCGGTCATCAATCTGAAGATTCTGGACGTCAATCCACCGCAGCGCGGGGAGGTGATGGTGTTCCGCTACCCGGAAGATCCTTCGCTGGACTATATCAAGCGGATTGTCGGGTTGCCCGGCGACAGGGTGGTTTATCGCAACAAGCGGCTTACGATCAACGGCACGCCGGTTGCAGCGGAAGATCAAGGCAAGGAATACAGCTACGTGAAAGGCGGCCTGAACTATATCT
>JBFMFB010000093.1:0-1774 GCA_040752115.1 Pseudomonadota bacterium
ACAATCATCGCGGGCGTACCTCTTGGTCCGCGCGACCACGGGGGCGCGACGAGACTTTTCGAGCAGGACAAGGACACGGAACCACTTCGGTTCGGCAGAGCTTACAAACTCACCACGGGACCGTCAAGAACAAAACCTCGATTTCGGCTCGGTTTGGGTGCAGCCAAGTTCTCTGGGGGTGATCAGGCGGCCATTGCCCAGTACGGTTCCCATTGGGACGAATGGCGGACGCAGACGAGGCTTGCCATCGGCTGCACATTGGCTTTCTTCCAGCGGGCGCCGCGGCGTTTCAGTCGTAACCCCAGGGTCTTGGCCTTGCCTTCGACCTGGCCACTGCCGATGGCGCGGCCCGCCTGGAGTCGTTCCAGGTAGTGGAGGCGATGGGTGTGTTTCGCAAAGTAGCCGATCAGGCGGTCGGTGGCTTTGCGGCGACGCTCTTGCTCGGTCGCATCGCTCACCGCGAGCAATTCACCGACCCACTGGCAGATGCCTTGCCAGCCCTGCCGCAACAGCAGACCTCGGGCATGACGATAAACGGCGCGGGTTTCACTCGTCCCTTCGCCGAAAATGCGTTCGGCGCATTTGTGCACATGTTGGCAGCCGTGGTAGAAGTCGAGGGTCTGCACGCAACCGGTGAGGCAGCGCCCGACCGCCTTCCAGATCCAACCGGCGCCGTCGGCCAACGCCGACACCGCGGCCAGACAGGTGACACCGAGTCGACGTAAGCGGGGCCGCCATTCTTTGCGGAATTCCTCGGCCGTCGCGATCATCGCAAACGCCAGCACGATCGTCGCCGCCGGCAAACGCTGCTTTTTCCAGTGCTCCGGCGTCGTCGGTGCGCCCGCCTCACGCTTGGAAATCACGGCGATTTTCAGGTCTTTCCAGCCGTCCTCGCGGGTGTTGACCTTGCCCGCGTCGGTGGTGAATTCCACTTCGCCCGCTGCCTTCTGAAAGGCTTGCGCGCTGACCGTGTCTTCCGCTTGAAACCGCGCCATCTGCTGGCCGTGCCCTTCGACCACCTTCCGCACCGTCTCCGGACACAACTCGACCCCCAGCATCTCCTGTAACGTCGCGCTCGTGCCGGCAAACGACAAGTCGGCCGCCAGCCGGCAGCAATGCTTCTGCACGGTCGTGGTCGAACGCTTCCCTTCCACTCCCAACAGCGCGTCCGCCGCATACGAGCCCTCGCTGGCGCAGGTGCACTTCCAGTAGCGCCGCACGAACGAGACGGCGCCGACCGCCGTCATCAGGCGCCGTGGCTTGGGCCCGCGGTTTTCTTTCTTGCGACCGCACGCGCAGAGCCGGATCGGCGCCCCTTTTTTTCGGCAGCCTCGATGCGTCGAGCCACCGCCTCGCCCAGCGTTGCCGCTTGCAGGTTTCGCCCCTTCTCGATGACGGCCTGCTCGCACACGTCGAACACCTGGCCATCCGGAGCGGTCAGGGCCAGGTCCTCCATCTCCTCCAACATCGCCAAGGCCCGCCGGACACCCTTCTCGAAACGGACATCACACTCGATGGTCACTTTCGTGCTCATAGACATCCTTGACCTGAGGGGAATAGGGGTCACTTGCTCTCATTTACCCAACTTCCGCCGCCACCACCAGAGAACTTGGCTACACCCCAGGGCCGTTCGATTCTCTTGGCACCGGTTTTGGGAGGTGGTATAGGGAAGCTGGACAAACGCACGGAGGTGTTGGCATGGCTTCTCTTTCCTTGGCTGAGCGCTTGGCACGGCTCCCCGATCCCCGGCTGAATCAGGGGAAACGGCATTCGT
>JBFMFB010000094.1:0-1746 GCA_040752115.1 Pseudomonadota bacterium
CGACGACCGGCCTGGGGTTGTAGGGGATGAGCGTGGTGACGTCGGTGCGGTTGAAGTCCGTCAACCACATGATGTGACAGTTGGAACACTCGCGCTGGGGAGAAATGTCCCGCGCGGCGTGGGCAACAGGGGAAGCCACGCCGATCAGCGCGAAAGAAAACGCCATTACTGTGCGAGCGAATTGGGAAGATAGCCGGTCGAACACGCCGTCACCGCAAACTGAATACAGAAACCTTGTTGGCCAGCGTCTCGACCACATAGAGCCTGTCGCCCGGGTCGATGGCGATGCCGCCCGGCATGGTGAAACGGTAGGGCTGCCCCGCCGCGCCGAGGATGTGCGAGAACCTGTAGCCGGTATCGAATGCTTCGATCAGTTCCTGGTAGTTGTCGGCGACGTACACATAACCCCGGCTGTCGAGCGCGATGCCGGCGGGTCGGAAGAATTGCCCCGGCAAGCTGCCCCATTCGCCGATGGTGGAAATGAGGCGGCCGGTGTCCTCGAATACCTGCACCCTGGTATACGCCGTGTCCACCACCAACAGGAGACCCTCGGGGGACACCGTAATCGAGCCGGGGTAGCGGGTTTCCCCGTCTGGCGCGCCATTGCCGCCCCATTCGCGCAATAGCGTGCCGGTAGGGGTAAACACCATGATCTTGTTGCCGGCGGTGACGTACAGGACCCTGCCATCCGCGTTCGGCGCCACGTCCGAGGGGCTCACCGGTTTCCCGCCGCTACTTACCGGAAACGTGCCGATGAAAGCGCCGCCGGCATCGAATATCTGGATGCGGCGGTTGCCCTTGTCGGCGACATAGATTCGCCCCAGCCGGTCGGTGCCGATGCCCAGCGGGTCCTTGAACTCGCCGTTGGCGCTGCCGCGCCGGCCGATGCTGAAAAGATGCTGCCCGTTCGGGCCGTATGCCACCACGCGATGATTGCCGCTATCCACCACATAGGCCCGGCCATTGACGCTTACCGCGACATCGGCAGGAAGGGCCAGCGGCCCGGCGGCGCCACCGGTGATATCGAAAAGGTGGCGCAGCTCTTCGGTGCGGGGGCCGACAGCCAGCGCTTCGACCGCCAGCAAGGTAAAGCTGACGGCCAGAAAGAGCGCGGCTACGCCCTTAGCGCGTGGCTGGCGCATTTGCCCCCTGCGGTGCGGCCGCCCCCTGCTCCTGCGCCGGTGTCTCGTAGGTTTTGCGCCACCAGGAACGCGGATCCTTCTTCATTTCCGCCGTCGGCTCGGGCAACTGTACAGGCTGGCCCACCAGCACCTCCTGCTGCTCCTTGCTGAAGCCCTGCCCGAAAATGGTCGGAATGTAGAACTCCTTGTATTTCTGCACCAGCCCCACGATCTCCAGGTTGGTCAGCGTGGTGATGCGCTTGTCGGAGAAGCCGAGTTGCCGGAACGGTATATAGCTTTCCTTTTCCTGGGCATGGCAGCGGGTGCAGAAACGCCCGATCGGATTAACCACGCTGTGGAACGCTTTCTTGATGGATTCCTGATCCTGGGCAGAAAGCTGGCCGCGCAGTTTCAGGAACTCGTGCGCCTCGGGCGCATCCTCGGTGATCTCGACCAACTGCTCCCTGCCGTTATCCTGGCGATAGGCCACGATCTTGGAGTAGTAATCGTCGGTTTCCTGCAAACCCCCGACGGAGGGATCGACATCGGTTCCGAACGGCTTGCCCTTGACCGCGATTCCGGAGTAGTTGAGCCAGCGCAGGGTAATCGTGTTCTCGGGAATCTT
>JBFMFB010000095.1:0-1530 GCA_040752115.1 Pseudomonadota bacterium
AGCGGCCGTCCTGACCTGCCCCGCAAGCGGGGCACCCTACGGGCGCTAAGACACCGGATAAATCACGCCCGCCGCGTCCTACGGCCGCGCCGGCCGCTCAACCGGGCGCGCTGCGCGCCGTGGAAGACCGTCCCTGCTACACAACCGTCAAAAAGTCTTCAAAAGGGAGGGGCGAAGCCTTCCGCGATGGGCATGAAGGCTTAAAAGGGCTGAAATGGCCGCGCAGGAGGCCCGCTACGGCGTTTTCTGACCATTGGCCAGCCCTGACCCCTCGGACACCCGGAAAAATCGCTTGTAGCGCGTTCTGTGCGGTCGATTTTTTTGCTGAACAGGGGTCGATTCAGAAAACGGAATTTAAAGCACGCTAAGGAATGCTCGATCCAGCAACGGCGCGGCTTTGCGTGTGGCGTCTGCCGCTGGAAGCGGCGTTTCGGCTGTTCTCGAAACTCGGCAGTCTCGGCGGCTCGATTCGAGAGCGGTTTTCGAGAACGGGACGGACAAGGCCAGCACTGGCGCGGCCCGCATTCTCACGGTGGCTTCTTGAAAATGATCGTTTGCGAGAGCGGTGGCCATGCCAATGGCTTAACGTACTTTATTTTCCGTTTTCTGAGACGTCCCCCTCAAGAGCGCGCGGGCGTGGCGGCTGAAGATGGCGCTGCGCGCGGTGTACGCACGGGCCACAGCGCACAACAGCATCGAACAGGCCGCATCCGACCTCAGGGCCTGGCTGAGCTGGGCGCGGCGCTGTCGGCTCGAGCCGTTCAAGAAGCTGGCCGCCACGCTCAAGGAGCGGTTCGACGCGGTGGTGCGCGGCATGGTCGATCACCGCAGCAACGCCTTCGTCGAGGCGATGAACGGGCTGCTGCAGCAGGCCAAGCGCGCCGCGCGCGGCTTCAGGACGAGCCAGAACTTCATCGCCATCGCCTACCTGCGCATGTCCAAGCTCAAGCACCTGCCGGCCAGCCCGTTCGCGCCAGCCATGCCGACATGACGCGAAGCGTTTCCACACAAAACGGCATAGAGCCGTTACCCACCGCCCTCCTTAGGGGTCTCCTCGTTTTCAGTGCAATAAGTGACGGTACGAAAAGCTAGCACTGGCGCGGAGGTGGTGTTGGTAGATCGTTGATTTCATTGACTTTCCTGTTCACTTTCAAATCTGCGATTCGTGGCGTCAAACCGTGGTCGGTTTCATCCATTGGTGCCAGTTATCGATGCATTTGGCCGCGAAGGCAGGATTTGGTCAGCATAGCGGTCAACCGGGAAGCGAAACACACCCCGCAAGTTGATGCTCTCCAGCCTGGTGGGCGCAATCTTCCCGATCAGTTCCGGTGGAATGACCTGGCGGCGGTTCGACCAGCGATCCAGGACCGCCTGCATGGGGTCGTCTCAGAAAACGGAAAATAAAGCACGCTAAGCCGGATGCAGTGGCCGTAGCGGCCTGAACTTGCCCGCGCCGATCTTGGCGTTGCTGCGCCAGAGGTAATCGCCAGTCAGGTTGATGTGCTCCCAACCCAGCGGCGACAGATACTG
>JBFMFB010000096.1:0-1525 GCA_040752115.1 Pseudomonadota bacterium
AGCACGCTGTCGATTTCCCGCGCCAGGGTGGAAACTCTTTCGTGCCACCGGCGCGGAACCAGCTCGTCCATATGGGCAATGATCTTCTCCCAATCGCGCAGCAGGTAAAACAGCACCACCGGCACCAGTATCAGGTTGGCGAGAAATCCGATCAGGGCGGTACCGCCGCTTTTCAGGGATGGCAGGAATTTCGCGGCGAGCTGTTCCAGGTCTTGCCAATGTGCGGCAAGCAGATCCCTGAGATAGGCACCGTCAAACCGCCACTCAATCCCCAGATTCACCTGCAGCCAAGGCGCCAGGTGCAACTTGAGCCAATCCAGGTAGCCGGGCAGCCGTTCCAGAAAGAGCGCGATCTGCCTGCCGAACATCGGAACAAGAACAAGCGACAGCGCGACTGCCAGCCCCAACAGGAACAGCATGACCAGCACGACGGCCGCAGCCCGGGGAACTCTCGCCCGCTCCAGGCGGCTTACCCAGGGATTGCAGACGTAGGCGAGAATGGCGGCGAATAGCAGCGGCGCCAGAATCGGGCCGAGAAGATAAAGCAGCGCGCCGGCCGCTGCGGCAAGCAGCAGCCACCAGACGCGGTGGGAATCGTCGGAGCGTTTTGCAGTCATTTGGGTTAAAATAACATATTTTTTAGACTGCTTTCTTGCCTTTAGGAGCACATCTTGAACCGGCCCGACCAAAATGCAACCACCCTGAGCTATCGCGATGCCGGAGTGGATATCGACGCCGGCGACGCGCTGGTCGAAAACATCAAACCGTTTGCCCGGAAAACCATGCGCCCCGAGGTGCTGGGCGGCCTGGGCGGCTTCGGCGCCCTGTTCGAGCTGTCGAAGAAATACCGGAACCCGGTGCTGGTTTCCGGCACCGATGGCGTGGGCACCAAACTCAAGCTCGCTTTCGCGCTCGACAGGCACGACACGGTGGGTATCGATCTGGTGGCGATGAGCGTCAACGACATCCTGGTGCAGGGCGCCGAGCCGCTGTTCTTCCTCGACTACTTCGCCTGCGGCAAGCTCGACGTCCCTACCGCCACCCAAGTCATCAAGGGGATTGCCGCGGGCTGCGAGCAGGCAGGCTGCGCCCTGATCGGCGGCGAGACTGCCGAGATGCCCGGCATGTACCCCGCAGGCGAATACGACCTTGCCGGCTTCGCCGTGGGCGCGGTGGAAAAAGACAAAATCATTACCGGCCAGACCATCCGCGAAGGCGATGTCGTGCTGGGATTGGCTTCCAGCGGTGCGCACTCCAACGGCTATTCGCTGATCCGCAAGATCATCGAGCGCAGCGGCGTGGATATCGATTCCGACTTTCACGGCCGGCCGCTGCGCGACGTGGTGATGGCGCCGACCCGCATCTACGTCAAATCCATGCTCCAGCTCATGGAGACACTGCCGGTCAAGGGCATGGCCCACATCACCGGCGGTGGTCTGGTGGAGAACATTCCACGCGTGCTGCCGGAAAATCTCGCCGCCGTACTCGACAAATCGAGCTGGCCCCTGCCCCCGCTGTTCGCCTG